>CBDAFL010000124.1:0-50963 GCA_965195225.1 uncultured Thermoguttaceae bacterium | reverse complement strand
CGCAGTCGCGGGGCGTTTCATCTTCGTTCTACCCACTATCCACTACCCACTATCCACTATTTTCCGTCCGCACTCCCACCGCCGTGGTCACCGACCTGGGCACCGAGTTCGGCGTCGAAGTCCGAGAGGACGGGCTGTCCGAGTTCCAGGTGTTTCAGGGCATCGTGGAAGTCGTGGCGCTACGCGATGGAAAGTCCGTCGGCCAACCGCGCAAGCTCGTCGAGGGGCAAGCCGCCCGGGTGTTTTGGGACGAGGACGCGTCTTCGCCGAGCGCCAAGATTGTCGTCACCGGGCACGCCGATTCGCGGGGGTTTGTCCGTGCGCTGCCGGCACCGGTCTTTTGCAAACATCAACTCGCCCTGGCCGGGGAGTTCACTGCCGCCAAGGACGACCTGATGGGTGCCGGGCAGCCCACGCTCGCCAAGATCGAACTCACCTCCGGCAAGACGTTGTACGACAGCAACATTCTGCAACTCAACGACGGCGACGTGTACGGCGACAAATGGGAGGGAAACACTTCGACCACCTTCAACCCCTTCGACGGCGTGGTGGTGACGGTAACGCTCAACACCGGCCTGCACCCGCGCGGCTACGATATTCGTTCGATCGTTTCGTTGACCGGCAGCGGCGGCAGGGCCCCTCAAGATCGCTCCTCGCAAAAGTACGACGTGGCGTATTCGTCGGTCGACGACCCAGACATCTTTATTCCCTTGCGGTGCGACAAAGACGCCACGGTAAACCGCGTCGCGCACGGCTGGCCGGAATTGCAGGCGACGTTGGCCTGCCGGGCGGAGGACGCCCTGATTGCCCGCGGCGTGGCCAAGTTGCGGTTCGTTTTCCACGACACTGATTCCAAAGACCCCGAGTCGATGTACCGCGAGATCGACCTGTTCGGCTCGCCAACCGAGGAACGAGTGGAAGGGAGGTGATGTAACGGGCTAAAGTGATAGCCGGCGGCCGACGGCCGCCGGGAGCAACCGAGTCGAGGCCGCGTTCCCGCGTGAACGCGGCCGGCAATGCCGCCCGATGGGTGGCACGGGCATCTTGCCCGTGTTCGGGCGGGCACTGGCGAGACGCCAGTGCCACCCAAAGCCGTTCTCGGGGTTTATGTCCTCGGAGTGTTTCCGAGCGCCCGGAGAGAGGCAACACGTTTTTTGTACTACAGGAGTTTTTCCGATGAGAGCGATACATTTTATTCAAGTGGCGGCCGTGATGATGGTTGTCGTCGGTCTCGGACTTAGCGCTACCCAGGCAGACGCCTACATCATTAGCAGTACGAGCTGGGAGAACGTTGACGTAGTCGATGTGGACTTCTCCAATACGGTGGAGGCCGACGGTGGGACCGATTGGTACGGTGCTGTTGACGGTGCATATACCAACGATCAATACCGGATTCGCGCCACCTGGGGCTGCAAGCCCTCTCAGGCCTTGTACGCTACTTGTGTTGAAACGGCATTAAACCCAAACGTTGAGGAGCTTGTCACCACGATCACCGTGCCCGACGGCACTTACAACGTCTTTCTGGTGTACGGGGGAAGGAGTGCGGGAACCCAAGCGGAAATAAACGGCACTGGCGCATGGGCTCGAATGACCGGCTCGGAAACCTCCACGTTCTATAATTGGAACAATGGGGAGATGTACGAAGATGTGCCTGACGTCTTCGAGGGATGTATCGCCTTAGTCGGCCAACAGAGCGGTACGCAACTCACGATGCGCGCCTGGCTGTACGATGAGAACGGGGAGAATGCTCCTCCTTCGCCAGTAGGACGGTTACTTTACTATGGCGTTGGCTATACCCTCGTGCCGGAACCAGGCACTCTGGTTTTGTTGGCCACCGGCCTGATCGGGCTGCTCTGCTGCGCATGGAGGAAGAGGAAGTAGGGTTTAGTGGCCAGTGGCCGGTGGTCAGTGGCCGGTAAACAAGAAAAACTCCCCTCTCCCTTTGGGAGAGGGGGCAAGTGGATGGTGGATGGCGGGTGGTGGACGTGTCCGGAGGGGCTCGTCCACCATCCAATATCCGCCGTCCCACGAGTGTTTAGCCGCGTAGGTTGCTGAAGCATGACCTATTGCCCGGACTGGGCTAAAATGACGGTTCCGTTGGGGCGACAGTTGTAGTGTCGCCCCGGGTTGGCAGTACAACCGCCGACCCAGCAACGTGTCAAGCCAAGCCAGTCGATGCACTAGGTTGACAAAGCCATCACCAGACGGAAGTGTTCCAATGTGTGAATCGTGTTCCCAGGGTTTGAGTCGTCGCAAATTCATCGCGGGCGGCTCCCTTGCAGTCTCGCTCCTGCCTGTTTCGCTGAGCCGCGCGATCGAAGGCGCCGAAGCGGCAGACACGGACGCGCCCAAGCGCGACCGGATGCCGGCCGTGGTGAAAGTGGTGTTCCTGTATCCTTTGCCCGAGGTCTGCGACCAAGGGAAGGCCGAGGCATCCTGGCAAGAACATCGCTGGCATCCCTACCCGGGCAACCAGTACCGTCACGCGGAGCAGCAGAAGAAGTTCACCGAAAAAGTCCGCGAGATGGGCAGGCGGATCGGCATCAAGATCGATGTCGCTCCCAAGGTTCTTACCACCGAGGCGGAAGTCGCCCGCTATATTGCGGAAACCGGTCCCACGGCCCCCGACGCGATGCTGATCTTCTGCCTTTCATCCGCCTCCGCCAAGAAAGCATACAAGATATCGCAAAGCATCAACGCTCCGGCGATCGTCTATCTTCCGACCGGTGCGAGTCACCACAAGCCGCCGGCCGAATTGGCCAACGCAAAGGGGCTCCACTTCATCCACTCCATTGAGAACTGGGAAGAAATCGACCGGTCGCTTCGTGCCGTCCACGCCAAGAAGATGCTCGCCCAAAGTCGAGTGCTGCGAGTCGGGAACTACGGTGAAATCAAGCGAGCGAAGTACGGCGCTTTGGGAACGGAAGTTACCTCCATCCCCGCCGAAGAATACAACCGCTTGTTCGATTCGATCGAGCCGGACGAAGCGATGAAAGCCGCGGCGATGCGGTTCAAAGCGGGGGCAATGGAAGTCATGGACGTCGCGGACCGGTATTTCATCGAGGCCTTCCGTGCCCACAAGGCCGTCGGCACGCTTCTGGATGATTATGACGCGGACGGAATCACGATTAATTGCCTAATGCTTCAGCATCGTAAACCGTGCGTGAGCTTCTCGATCAACAACGGCAACCTTACGGCCAGTTGCGGTTGCGAAGACGACATCACCGCAACCATGACCATGCTGCTGAACCGTCACCTTTTCGGCCGCCCCGGCTTTGAGCACAATTCGGAGTACGACGAGGTTCGCAATCACTATTTCGCCACACACTGCACGTGTGCCACCAAATTGAACGGTCCGAACGCGCCGGCTCAGCAGTACAAGGTGCGTCCCTTCTTCCATCATCTGCCCAAGACGCCCGCGTTGGACGTGCAATGGACGCCGGACACACCCGTCATTTTGTCTAAAATGTATTCGGAACGCGACATTCGCTACTACACCGGGAAGGTCATCGGTTCGCCGACGTGTCCGCCGACGGGCGGATGCGCAACGCGCGTCCTCGTCGACTTCGGCGTGGACGATATCACTTCGGTCTACATGGAAAGTCATCCGATTCTCTCGGTCGGCAGACCGGACGACGTACGATGCTACGACATCTTCTCGAAGATGTTCGAAGCAAGGAAAGGATAAGAACTATCCAGGGGAGAGTTGACGTGTGATTCGCTATTTCCGCGGCGTGCAAGCACGCCGGCTAAACAGTACACTTGGAGTAATATCATGGAACCAAATCCACCATCCGAAATCCAAAATCCAAAATCTCCACGTGGTTTTACACTTGTCGAGCTTTTGGTGGTAATCACGATCATCTGCATTCTGATCGCGCTGTTGCTTCCGGCGGTGCAGGCGGCCCGCGAGGCGGCAAGGCGGTTGCAGTGCCAGAACAACCTCAAACAGATCGGCCTGGCGGTGCTGAATTACGAGGAGGTCCACGGATACTTTCCGCCGTGCGCGCAGTTCGCACCCTCGCAGTTGGCCAATCTCCCGAACGGTTCCGACCAATACCTGTGGCCGACCAACTGGGTGTGCCTCATCCTGCCATTTTTGGAACAGCAGGGACTGCACGACCAAATCAACCCGACCGCGATGATGAGCAGCGCGGCCAACGCCCACATTCGCAGCCAGCGGTTGGCCGCGCTGCTCTGTCCCTGCGACCCGAACAACGCCGACCCGTTCAACGGCTCGGCGGCCGGCAGGTCGGACATGGGCGACGGCTGGGCGCGGTGCAACTACGCCGCCAACGCCGCCCTGGGCTGCATGAACGGCAGAAATAATTGCCATTATTATGATCCCCAGCAAAAGATTACGAACTGCTGCGCCGGGGGCGGTACGCCCGGCTGGGCCAGCGACAAGCTCCGCGGCCTGATGGGCGCCAATATTTCGGTCACGATGGCCCAAATCTCCGACGGCGCCAGCCACACTATCATGCTGGGCGAGATCCGTGCGGGAATCAGCGAACTCGATTGTCGCGGAGTCTGGGCCATGTCCGGCAGCTCCAACAGCCTCTGGGGGCACGGTACGCTGTTGGGCGACGGCAACGGCCCGAACTCGCCGGGCCCCGGCGGCGACAACGTCGTGACGTGCGGGGCGCTGGCGCAGTCGGTCGGCTGCGCATCCGGCTACCCCTGCCCGGCGCTGGAGTCGGAGAACATGAGTTGCTACCAACACTATAACAACCAGCAGCGGGCGTGCAGTATGCATGCCGGCGGCGTCCACGTGTGCCTGGCCGACGGCAGCGTCCAATGGATCAGCGACTACATCGACGTCGCTAGCGGCGATTACAGCCAGTCTCCAGCAAGGACATCCGTCTGGGACCGGCTGAACCTGTCGGCCGATAGTGATATCGTGCCGGCCAACGCCTTTTGACGAGGGGTGAGGGATGGCAAGGTACGAATTACGCACGAGGAAGTAAACATGACTCCACTACCCACTACCCACTATCCACTATCCACTACCCACTACCCACTATCCACTACCCACTACCCACTATTCACTGCTCTGGCGGCCGCGTTCGGATTGGCGTTGCTTGCCGGTTGCGGGTCGCCGGAACCGTTCGAGTTGGTAAAAGTCTCGGGCAGAATCACATACGAGGACGGTACGCTGATCCCGGCTGAGGGCAACTACGTGCGGCTGACCTTCTATTCGCAAGCGCCGCCGCTCGATTCAAAGACCCATCCTCGTCCGGGAACCGCGGAAGTCGATCTGCTGGACGGTACTTTCACCTGCGCCACGACCCGCCGCTCGGGCGACGGCTTGACGGCGGGCAAGCACAAGGTCGTCGTTTCCACCACGGTGCTCCAGCAGGCACCGGAAGGCGTACCGCCCGAGTACAACGACACGACCAAAACGCCGCTGGAAGTAGACACCGCAAATCAACCGTTCGAGTTGAAAATCCGCAAACCACAATAGACCGGCTCACCCCAACCCGGAACAGAGAAGGAAAATACCCCATGAGATACCGTGTCTGGTTGTTCGTCGCCGTGGCGACCGTCATCTGTGCCGTGCCGCACCAATTGCCGGCGGCCGGCAGCGCGGACGACTACAACGTCGTCTGGACCTCGCCCAGCACCAACTCGAACGGCTCGATGCCGCTGGGCAATGGCGATATCGGAGTGAACGTCTGGACGGAGAACAACCGCGACCTGGTGTTCTATCTGAGCAAGACCGACGCCTGGGACGATAACGGCAGCCTGCTCAAGCTGGGCAAAGTCCGCGTGAGTCTGCCGGAGGGCACGTTCGCCGCCGACGGACCCTTTAAGCAGGAGTTCCGGCTCCAGGACGGGACGATCCAGATTAACGCCGGAGCGGGCAACAACGCCACCGCTGTGAAACTCTGGATCGATCCGAGCAACCCGGTAGTGCAAATCGACGTTCAGCGGGCCGTCGCCTTCAACGCCGACGTCAGCTTTGAACCTTGGCGGACCAGCCGCCGGCAACTGACCGGATGGGAGTTGCACATGGCCTACGGCGAGATGGGTAGCCCGGACCCCGTCTACATCGAGCCGGACACCATCGTCGGCGGCCAGACCGACCGCATCCTCTGGTATCACCGCAACGAGCGGTCTGTCTGGGCGAAGAACCTTCAGGTGCAAGGTCTGGACCCGACCAACACCGTCGGGACCGACGCACTGATGCACAACACGTTCGGCGCCGCGATCGCCGGGAGCAACCTGCAAAACATCGACCCGACCACGCTGCGGACCAGCCAGGCGGCCACTCGCCAGACGATTTCGGTCCACGCCTTGACCGCCCAGACCGACACGGCCCAGCAGTGGATCGACCGGCTCGACCAGCGGATCGTCCAGACCGAGAGCGTTCCTTATGACCAGCGTAAAACGGCCAACGACCAGTGGTGGAACAATTTCGCCGATCAAAGCTACATTCGCGTCACCGACGGTCCCAACGCCGAGGTCGTCTCTCGCGGCCACGCCTTGCAGCGGACGATGAACGCCTTTTCCGGGCAGGGCGGATCGCCGATCAAGTTCAACGGCTCGATCTTCACCGTGGACTACGGAGGGAGCCCCGATTATCGCCAGTGGGGCGGGCCGTATTGGTTCCAAAACACCCGGCTCCCTTACTGGTCGATGCTCCAAAACGGCGATTTTCAGCAGATGCAGCCGCTGTTCGACATGTATCTGCAAAACCTGGACCTGGCCAAGGAACGGGTGCAGACCTACCACGGCCAGCAGGGCACTCAGGGCGCGTACTTCCCCGAGACCATGACCCACTGGGGAACCTACACCAGCAGCAACTACGACTGGAACAACTCCGACCCGCAAAGCGGCATCACGGTGAACCAGCACATCCGCTACTATTGGCAGGGGGGCATCGAGTTGACGGCGATGATGCTCCAGTACTACGATTACACCGGCGACCGGCAGTTCGTCCAAGCCAAGCTGCTGCCGCTGGCCACGGAGATCGTCACGTTCTACGACACGCACTACCCGCGCGACGCCGCCGGCAAGATCCGCTTTGAACCGGCCCACTCGCTGGAGACATACTGGACGGCGGTCATCAACCCCTTGCCGGAGGTGGCCGGGCTGCACTACGTACTCGACAAGCTGCTGCGGCTACCCGAGGCGGAGACGACCGCCCAGCAGCGCGATCAATGGGCGCGGATGAAGTCGGAGTTGCCCGCCATCCCCACGCGAACGGCCGGCGGAAAAACGATCTACTCCCCCGCCCAAACGTACTCCCCCCAAAAGAGCAATAAGGAGAACCCCGAGTTGTACGGCGTCTTTCCCTACCTGATCTCCGGCGTGGGCAAGGACAACCTTCAGATGGGGATCGACACCTTCGACAACCGCACGGAGGAAGGCAACGGCGGTTGGTGCCAGGACAGCATCCAGGCAGCGATGCTCGGGCTGACCGACACCGCCCAGAGCATGGTTGCCCAAAGCTTTGGCGCCTCCAGCCTCCGGTTCCCCGGGTTCTACGGACCGAACTACGACTGGACTCCCGACCAGTGTCATCCCAACGTGGCCTCGATCGCCTTGCAGCGGATGTTGATCCAGGTCGATGGCGAGCAGGTGGAGTTCTTTCCCGCCTGGCCGACCGACTGGGACGTCGAGTTCCGGCAGTTCGGTCCCAATGGGATGATTTTCATGGGCGACTATGAAAACGGCGCCGTCAAATGGATGGACCCAACCGCCGACGGCCTGTTGAGCCAAGTGGACTACCAACTGGTGATGGCCAACCTTGGTTACGACAACCAAGCGAACAAGGGGGATCTCGCGTCGCTGTTGCTGGGCGACGTGAACTTCGACGGCCGAGTTACGGACGCGGACCACGTGGCGTTGTTTGCCGCGGCCGTTGAGTTGGGCATCGACCCATCCGGCTGGCAGGTTCCCGAGCCGGGCGCGACGGCGCTGCTGGCCACCGGCCTGCTCAGCCTGCTCTGCTACGCCCGGCGGAAGCGAAAGTAAGGGCAATCCCCGCGCGGAGCCGTGGCAAACGCATTGGTCGCTTAACAGCCCGTTGAAAAAGTTGCAGGAGGCGACCTTGCCCCCACGTACCATCGGAGGGGGGCGACATGGGCGGCAAATCACCTTATCATTCCACGCGCGGGAACTTTTCGGCCGTTTCAGGCATCCGACATACGGTGAGCGGCTTGAAGTGTAACATTCTTTTCCATCCGAAAAGAATATTGTATTACTTTCCGTGCAACGTATAAATATGCCCCGTGCTCAGTGCCGGGGCAAAGGCCGTCCGTAGCCGCCGCCATACCGATTTGGCACTTTTTACGGGAGACTTGGACGATGAAAGCGACTTCATGGTTTTTGCTGTCGGTCGCGGCCGGGGTGATGGCGGCCGCTGTTGGGACGTTCTCCGTGTCGGCCGCTCCGGCCCCCGACCAACAGGAACAAAGGCGCCAAATGCACAATGATTTCCGGCAAGGAAACTTCAAGGACGCCTACGAAGGGTTCCGCAAGCTGGTCCTCGACCCGGATGACGCTCCGCGGCAGGTCGGCGGCGACCTGGACAAGGCGACCCAATGCCTCCAGCGGCTCAACCGCGTCGATGAGATCGACGCCCTGCTGGAAGACGCCGTCAAAATTCACAAAGGCAACTGGCGACTGCTGTACGGCGCGGCGACCCGATACATGAATATCCCCCACCACGGCTTCATCGTGGCCGGAGAGTTTCGGCGAGGAAACAAACGGGGCGGCGGAAAGGTCGTCAACGCCGCCGAGCGCGACCGGGTCCGAGCCTTGCAATTGATGGTCCAGGCAATGCCCTTGGCCATGAAGGACGAGAACCACGCCGAGGTGGGCAACTACCTGTCGGCGCTGGCCAACATGCTGCTGAACAACCGCGGCTACGGCGAGGCGTGGCGGCTGCAATATCTGACCGACTTGAGCGTCTTGCCCGACTATGAGGAAGGCAGGGGATACCGCCGCCAAACATCCAGCGCGCCGGTCGACGCCGATGGCCGTCCGGTCTACTACAGCGTGCCAAAAACTTATGATTCGGCCGAAAACGACGGCCAGCGATGGCGATGGTGTCTGCAACAGACCGCCGAGATGAACCCCCGGCAACTGAATGCCATGCGGATGCGGTTCGCCGAGTTCCTCCAGAATCAGTTCGGCGTGCAGACGATGGCCCAATGGGGGTGGCGGTTCGGTCGGATGCAGACCGACGACACCCAGGAAGATGAGAGCGGCACGTATGCGTTGCACACCCTGGGCGAGAACGAGACGATCGCCCGGCTGGCCACCGGAATCAAGCGGTTCGAGTTGCCCGACGAGTTCAACTACATCAAGATTCTCCAGCAGGTGGCCGACAGCGTAGGACAGGCTGGCAACCTGTCCCACAAAAAAGTCGAGGCGCTGCAGCGGCTGGCCGGCGTCTTCGAGAACCGACGGCAATATCCCAAGGCGGCCGACTACTGGCGGCGGTTGCTGAAAGATTTTCCGAACGAGAACTCCCGCCGGCGCGAGAACTGGCGACGGCGGCTCGACCAGATCGCGGGCAATTGGGGCCGCTTCGAGCCGATCCAAACCGAGCCGGCCGGACGCGGCGCCACGATCGAGTACCGATTCCGCAACGGGCAGCAGATCGAACTGACCGCCCACGAAATCAAGGTCAAAAAGCTGTTGAGCGACATCAAGACGTTTCTGAAATCCAATCCCCGCAAGCTCGACTGGAACCATGTCAACATCGGCAATATCGGCCACCGGCTCATCGCGCAGAACCAAAACCAGTACCTGGGCGAGAAGGTCGCCGAGTGGCGGATGACGATCGAGCCGCGGGCGGACCACTTCGACAAGCGCGTAACCGTGACCACTCCGCTGCAAGACCCCGGCGCGTACCTGGTCGAGGCTAAGATGGCCGGCGGCAACACCAGCTTCATCGTCGTTTGGGTCGACGACACGGCGATCGTCAAAAAGCCGCTTGACGGCAAAACTTACTACTTTGTCGCCGACGCCGTCTCGGGCAAACCCATCGAGAAAGCCAACGTCGAGTTCTTCGGCTGGCGGTGGAAGCGCTACAACAAGCTGCCACACCCCGTGGTCGTTACCAAGCAATTCGCCGAATATACCGACGCCGACGGTCAGGTGATTCTCGGCCCCGGCAACCAACCGACCAACATGCAGTGGCTCGTCACGGCGCGGACCCGGCAGGGGCGGTTCGCCTTTCTCGGCTTTACGGGCGTCTGGTACGGTCGCGGGCACGACGCCGAGTACAACGCCGTGAAGGCTTACGCGATCACCGACCGGCCCGTCTATCGGCCCGACCAGAAGGTGCATTACAAGTTCTGGGTCCGACATGCCAACTACGACATGGCAGACACCTCCCAATTCGCCAGCCAGACTTTCACGGTCGAAATTCACAACCCCAAGGGCGATAAGGTTGTGGAGAAGCCGATAAAGGCCGACGCCTACGGAGGCATCGAGGGCGAGTATACAATTCCCGCCGACGCCACTTTGGGGAAATACGACTTGATCGTCAAGAACCATGTAGCACGGCTGCCCTCGGCTGTGCAGAAACGTCAAAGACAGCCGAGGGCGGCTGTCCTACAAGTGATTTTGGGCCGAGGCAGTTTCCGCGTCGAGGAATATAAGAAGCCGGAGTTCGAGGTGACCGTCGACGCTCCGACCGAGCCGGTCATGCTCGGCGAAAAAATCACCGCCACGATTCATGCGAAATACTACTTCGGCTCGCCCGTGACGAAGGCCAAGGTCAAGTACACGGTCGAACGCAGCAGCCACGACGAGCGCTGGTATCCGATCGGGCCGTGGGACTGGTTCTACGGGCCGGGCTACTGGTGGTTCGCCTACGACTGCAACTGGTATCCCGGTTGGAAGTCGTGGGGCTGTCGGCGGCCGATGCCGCCCTGGTGGCCGCGCAGCCATCAGGAGCCCGAGTTGGTTGCCGATCGGGAGGTCGAGATCGGGCCGGACGGAACCGTAAAGGTCGAGATCGACACCGCTGTGGCCCAAGCCATCCACCCCGACCAGGACCACAGCTACACGATCACCGCCGAGGTGGTCAACGAGTCGCGCCGCACGATCGTTGGCACGGGCCGTGTGCTGGTCGCCCGAAAGCCGTTTACGGTTTACGCCTGGGTCGATCGCGGCTACTACCGCGTGGGCAATACGATTGCCGCCCACTTTTCCGCCCGAACGCTCGATGGAAAACCGGTCGAGGGCAAGGGCGAACTCCGCTTGTTGCGGATCAGCTACAAGGACGGCAAGCCGGTCGAAACGCCGGTCCAGACCTGGCTGCTCGACACAAATGCCGAGGGCAAAGCCAACCGGCAAATCACCGCCTCCCAGGCCGGGCAGTATCGCCTCTCATACAAGCTAACCGACGCGAAGGAGCACACCATTGAGGGCGGCTATCTGTTCACGATCATCGGCGAGGGGTTCGACGGTGCGCAGTTCCGTTTCAACCACCTTGAACTGATCCCCGACAAACGGGAATACGCGCCCGGCGATAAGATCAAGCTACAGATCAACACCGACCGCACGGGCGGGACGGTGCTGCTGTTCGCCCGACCCACGAACGGCGTTTACCTGCCGCCGAAGGTGATCCGCCTGGACGGCAAGAGCACGGTCGAGGAGATCGGTGTGGTCAGGAAGGACATGCCCAACTTCTTCGTCGAAGCGGTTACCATCGCCGACGGAAAGGTCTACACCGAGGCGAAGGAGATCGTCGTTCCGCCCGAGAAGCGGGTGCTGAACGTCGAGATCATTCCGTCGAAGGAGGCGTACAAGCCGGGCGAGAAGGCCAAGGCGAAGATCCGGCTGACCGACTTGACCGGCGAGCCGTTCGTTGGCTCCACCGTGGTGGCGATATACGACAAGTCGGTCGAGTACATCTCCGGCGGATCGAACGTGCCGGACATCAAGGCGTTTTTCTGGAAATGGCGACGCCACCATCACCCCCGGACCGAGTCGAGTCTGAGCCGCTGGTTCCGCAACCTCATCAAACCCAAGACCGTCGGGATGAGCAACCTCGGCGTCTTCGGCGGCACGGTGGCGGATGAGGTGAATGAAGACGGTGAGTTCGGCGGATGGCAAATGGGGACGTCGCGTAGCTTCGGCATGGGCGGTATGATGCTCAGGGGGAGGGCAAAGGCGATGACGGCCGGAGCGCCGCCGCCAATGGCCCCCGCTCCCATGGCGGAAATGGAAATGAAGAAGGACGGCGGTTTAGCCGGCGGGGAAGGGGGCGAGGCGGCGATGGTCCAGCCAATCGTGCGGACGAAGTTCGCCGATACCGCGCTGTGGGTCGGCGCGCTGACCACGGCCAAGGACGGCACGGCCGAGGTCGCGCTCGATATGCCCGAGAATCTGACCACTTGGCGGATCAAGGTTTGGGGTATGGGTCAGGGCACCCGCGTCGGCCAAGGCTTCACCGACGTTGTTACCCGCAAGGATCTTATTATTCGCTTGCAAGCGCCACGGTTCTTCGTGCAGACGGATGAGGTCGTCCTCTCGGCCATCGTTCACAACTATTTGAAGAGTAAGAAGAGTGTGAAGGTGGTGCTCGAACTGGACGGCCCCTTGGCCATTGCCAAAGTTCCAGTCCGGCATTTCCCCGATGGCACAACGGCGCGAGGAGTTCGCAAAGGGAACGAGGCCTCCGTCGAAATCGAACCCAACGGCGAAGCCCGAGTCGATTGGCGAGTGAAGGTTCTCGACGAGGGTGAGGCCGTGGTCCGCATGAAGGCCCTGACGGACGAAGAGTCTGATGCGATGGAGCAAAAGTTCCCATGCTACATCCACGGGATGCTGAAGATGGAAGCCTACAGCGGCGCGATCCCAAGCGCCCCTCTCCCGCAAGCGGGAGAGGGGCAGGGGGTGAGGGCGGCACGCTTCACCATCAACGTGCCGAGCAAGCGGAGGCCGGAACAGTCGCGGCTCGAAGTCCGCTACTCGCCCACGCTGGCCGGAGCGATGGTCGACGCCCTGCCGTACCTGGTCGATTATCCGTATGGCTGCACCGAGCAGACGCTGAACCGTTTCCTGCCGACGGTCATTACGCAAAAGATTCTGTTGGACATGAAACTCGACCTAAAGGAGATTGAGAAGAAGCGGACCAACCTGAACGCCCAGGAGATCGGCGACGACCAGGAGCGGGCAAAGCAGTGGAAACGTGTAGGACAGGTTGCCAACCTGTCCCACAACCCCGTCTTCGATGAGGACGAGGTTCGCAAAATGGTCAAGGACGGCGTACAGGCGTTGACGGAGATGCAATGTTCCGACGGCGGTTGGGGTTGGTTCTCCGGCTGGGGCGAGCGCTCCACGCCGCACACCACGGCCCTTGTGGTCCACGGTCTGCAAATCGCCGAGCGGAACGACGTGGCGCTGGTGCCCGGCATGTTGGCCCGCGGCGTCGAGTGGCTCCGGCGCTACCAGAACAAGCAAGTGCAACTGCTTAAGAACGCGGCCATCGTAGGACAGGTTGGTAACCTGTCCCAAAACCACACTGGACAGGTTGGCAACCTGTCCCACAAGTCGCACGCCGACAACATCGACGCCTTCGTTTACATGGTGCTGGTCGACGCGGGGGTTAAGGACGCCGACATGATCGAATTCCTCTACCGCGACCGCACCCATCTGGCCGTCTACGGCATGACGATGTACGGCATAGCGCTGGAGAAACAGGGCGAGAAGGAAAAGCTCTCCATGATTATGCGGAACATCGGCCAGTATGTTGAACAGGACGACGAGAACCAGACGGCCTGGCTCCGTCTGCCCGGCGGGCACTGGTGGTGCTGGTACGGCAGCGAGTACGAGGCCCACGCCTACTACTTGAAGCTGTTGGCCCGGACCGATCCGAAAGGCGAGGTGGCCCCGCGGCTGGTCAAGTATCTGTTGAACAACCGCAAACACGCCACCTATTGGAACTCGACCCGCGACACGGCGTTGTGCGTCGAGGCGATGGCCGATTTTCTCCGTGCCAGCGGCGAGAACCGGCCCGAGATGACCGTCGAGGTCTACTACGACGGGAAGCTGCAAAAGGCGGTCGAGATCACGCCCAAGAACCTCTTCCAGTTCGACAACAAGTTCGTACTCGAAGGCGACGCGATCGTCTCGGGCCGGCACACGATCGAACTAAAAAAGAAGGGCGCCGGGCCGCTCTACTACAACGGATACCTGACCACCTTCACGCTCGAGGACTTCATCAAGCGGGCCGGTCTGGAGATTAAGGTCAACCGCAAGTATTACAAGCTGGTCAAGGCCGACAAGTCGATCCACGTGGCCGGCTCGCGCGGGCAGGCGGTCGATCAGAAGGTCGAGAAGTACGAACGCCAGGAGTTGAAAAACCTTGCTGAACTCAAGAGCGGTGATCTAGTGGAAGTCGAGCTGGAGATAGACAGCAAGAACGACTACGAGTATCTGGTATTCGAGGACATGAAGCCGGCCGGATTCGAGCCGGTCGAAGTCCGCAGCGGCTACAACGGCAACGATCTGGGTGCGTACGTCGAGTTCCGTGACAACCGGGTGGTCTTCTTCGCCCGCGCGTTGGCCCGCGGCAAGCACAGCGTATCGTACCGGATGCGGGCGGAGATTCCCGGCAAGTTCAGCGCCCTGCCAACCCGCGCCTGGGCAATGTACGCCCCGGAACTGAAGGCCAACTCGGACGAGATTAAGATCGGGGTAAGAGACTAGCAATTTGGCACACGATAAATTCCGAGCGGACCGTTTAGCGGGACCGTTTGCGGCCCGTTGTCGCGGATCGCAACCCGGGCGGGCAAGCCGCTCCGCTGTTTTCCCTGACAACCACGAGCGATGAGGTGTGCTTATGAGAATCGGTCTTCTGTTCCACGGATTGGCGATCGCGCTGTTGGCTTTATCGGGCGGAACGCCGGCCGTCGATGCCCGGGCCGACGGCGATGCCCCCGACTGGTGGCAGACGGAGCGCGATGTAACGACCCTGCTGTTCAATCAGAAGGCGAACTTCGTCGACGTCCTGGCCAAAGCGACGACCTCGAAACCTGCCACCGCCCGGGACGCCATGTTCAAGCTGAATGTTCTCATGCGGGCGGGCATGAATCAACAGGCCATCGAAGCCCTCGACGAACTGAAAGAGGTCTGCCCAAAGCTAAAAAGCCACCAGGTCATAAGCATCTACCACCTTGCAGTCAGCCACGAATACTCAGCCTGGTACCTGGCCCAAGGCGTGCTCGACACGTTCGCCGCCAATTTATCCGGCGGCTGGCTGGTGGAGCCGCTGGCGAACCATCTGCTGAAATCGGGCTGGTCCGTCGAACGGGTGGACCAATGGCTGGCGTCAAAACCCCCCGGGATCAAAAACTTCTGGATCAAGGAGCGTCTGCGCTTCAACCTCATACATGGCCTCGGCGATGAACTGGTGAAGCAACTCGCAGATCGAGTCAAGAAGAATCCGCGCGACGTCCAGGGCGCAATCGCTTTTCTCGACGTGCTGGTCTTCGCGGGCCAGGCAAACAAAACCCAATGGGACCTGTCGTGGATGGCGGAGTTAATCCAGCCCCAGCGGACGACCGACGATCGGAGCATTGCCGACGCGCTTCAAATCCTGGAAAAATGGGCCGCGGCTGCCGCGTTCTACCGGCGGGCGATCGACGTTCCTTTGACCGAAGAGGAGCTGCGGCAACTGGCGTTGATGAACCAGATGGTTTTCCCTCGGCAGACCATGAAGGCAATCTTCGAGGTGAATGTGCGCATGGGGTTGGCCAAATGCCTGCTAGAAAGCGGCCGCAACGCGGAGGCCCAGAAGTGGATGGTCGAGGCAAACGACATTTGCGTGAAACACCATCTCAGTCCCAACATGTTGCTCGCCGGACGAGTGCAGTGTGCAAGCGGGCAACGGGTCATTGAAAAACGAATCAAGGCGAAGGAAGAGAAGTCGAAAGACGACCCCGAATATTGGCTCCAGCGAGCGCGCTATTATTGTGGCCGCAACAAACCCGCCAAAGAAGAAGAGGCGCTAAAGGCCGCGCTGGCGATCGTTACGCCCAAGCCGGCGGCTGCAAAGCCGATTGGGAAAGGTATTTCGGACCGCCGCAGTAGGGTGCTCGCGGACTACGTGCACTTTTTAAAGCGCAACCATCGGTCCGATGAGGCCGTCGCGCTGCTCCACAAAGAGATCGAGCAGGCGCCGACCTCACTGTCGGCCGAGAGGGCGGCCTCCCGACTCGTCTTCGATTTTCGGAGCCGCGTCCGTCCCGACGACGAGGTCCTTTGGAATTTTCTTGCCGGTCGCGCAAAGTGGGGCTACGTGGACGAGCGGCTTCTGTGGAAAATGCTGGAGAACGCCAAACCAGACGATCTTGGCGAGTACTTCTCGCGCGCCGAGGCCCTCGCCAGGGACAAAGACCCCAGCCGGTCATTCTACCTCGGTTGGGTGATGAACCGCATGGATTTTCCCGGCCGCTCCATTCCACTGCTCGAATACGCCGTCGAGAATGCGGAAGACTTGGAATCCAAAGGGACGGCCGCGCTGACGTTGTACGAGTCTTATCTGGACCTCGGCGACTGGAAGCTCGCGGAAGAACTGTTTCCTCTTGCCGCCAAGCGGCTGACGGCGCGGGAGATACCCCAGTGGTATTCGCAACTCGCCGTGGCCGCGGCCCGCGCCGGCGCAAAGGACGATACCCTGCGAATTTGGAAGGTGGTGGCAAACGTCAATCCGAGCCGGTTGGGTAATCTGGACGCCCTCGCGAAGGCCGGTCTGAAAGACGAACTTGCCGCGTTCTATCGGGAGATGAAAAAGCAAATGCCCCTCTCGTCGGCGCCCTTCCGGGCGCTGACGATCTTGGAAAGAAACAACACGAACAGGTAGCGGCGCGACACGTGCCGGGCGTGTGGCACGGATAGCCCTTTAATCCACCCGCGGCAGCGGTCGGATGGCGGGATTGCTGCTCGGCGGCGGCAATGGGGCCACCGGAGCGGTGGGGCGGCGATAGTATATGCCCGGCAAGGAAGGCTCTTCAGACTCCGAGCCGCGCGTGTCGGTCGGCGGCAAGCGGCGGGGTGTCTGGCGCTCGGGCGGCATCGGCGGCGCTTCGCGCGCGGCGCGCGGCGGTTCCCGCTCGGGTACGGTGTGCCGCGGAGTTCTGGTTTCTTTGATGCTCCGATTGTCCTCGACCGCCGGCCGTTGGGGCCGTCGAGCCAGCGAAGTCTCCTTTTGCAGATATTGGACCCATTGCCGCGCTTGGGTCATCGACGGATTGGCCCGCAACGCCAGGGCGAAGTGCTGCTTGGCCGCCTGGGTCCGGCCTTTCTTGTTCAGCAAATAGCCCATGTTGTAATAGGCCGCCGCCTCTCGATGCACGGCCCGCAAGTGGACGAATGCCTCGCGGAAGTGGCCTTGATCGACCAGCAAAGAGGCGACGTTGTTGCGATAGAGCGGATTTTTCGGCGCCAATTTCACGGCCTCGGTCATGGCGGCGACCGCATCGCCGATCCGCCCCTGGCGCGCGTGGCAAAGGCCCATGTTGTTGTAGGCCGGCGCCGCCTCCTTGGGATTCGCTTTGATGGCGCGCCGGTAGAGTTGCAAGGCCTCGTCGGCGCGGCCGAGCCGGTCCTGCAATCGAGCGTAACCCAGCAAGGCCGGCAAATGGTCGGGCTTGTTCCTCAGCGCCGCCTGATATTGTTTGGCGGCGTCGGCCATTTCGCCCGACTGCTCGTAGAGACGGGCGACGGCCACGAAAAGCTCTGGACCCGGCTTGGACTTGTTGCTCAGCGAGATGGGGTCGTCCTTGGAGGAGTAACTGTTGGCTGAGGGCTTGGGTTTCCCTAGTTGGCCCAACTTGCTAGCCCCCCGCTTGAACCCCGACGAGATCGAGTCGGTCCACGATTTGTCGTTGCCGTGAGGTGTCTGTTGGGCCAAGGCGACCGAATCGATCGGTCCGAAAGCGCCGGCCGCCCCCAATCCCAGGAGCGCAAGCGACAGTAGCGAAATTCTTGTCGATTGACTCATAACCCAAAACCTCCACCACCCGCCCGAACTGTCATCCGACGACATCGTTTTAGTGATCGACCTAGACCACGTTTAACCTGCAATCGAATTTGCCGATCAGGGGAGATTTGACGAGTTTAGCGAGTCTGGCGGGAGTGCAGCCGATGGTTTGGGGGACATGGGGCGAAAGCGTAGCCGTGAAGCCCTCCCATAAAGCCACGCTGTGTTGGTCGCGGCTTTATGGTCAATTCCCTGATGGGGGCGTTCAATTGCTGCTTTCGTCGCCGTTTTTGGGGGGTGGTAATCTCGGATCTGGTATGGTCGAGAGGTATTTCCGACCGATCAGATCAGCCTGTTCGGCCGACCAGCCGCCTTTCGAGATCGACGTGGTTATCACCGGCGGCAGGTTGTCGGGTGCGATCTGAGCGACCAGTTGCTCGACTGCGGCACGTCGCGCGAGAGTCTCTTCCTTGGTGTCCGCGATGTTGATGTAAACCAACCGATGTTGCTCGGGACAGACGGTGAGAATCCACCGCACTTTGTTCTTTCCGGCCTCGGTCAATTGTCCCGTTCCCTGCTTGAAATAGAACTCGCCGAGCATGTTTTGCCGCCGCCAGCCGTTGTTTACCATCGTGCAGAAAGGCGACCGCACATCCGCCCGATCGAGAGCAACGAACGGGGCGGGCCAGCACTGCCGGCGTTTCGTTTCCCGGGCAATGTCGTTGAAAAACGCCGAAAACCAATTGGCCGAGACCTGCGTGGCGGCGCCAAACGAAATCAGCACGAAACCAACGAAAACAATAAATCTGGCCGGCATGTCGGTATCCTTCCCGGTAAGCTAGGCGGATTGCGTGGACTCTGCCGCGTCAGCATCTTTGGCGCGGCTTCGCCTTGGAATTCTTATCGGCAGCCGAACTCTCGAAAACCGACTTATTCAACGGGCTGCTATGGGTGAGTTCAGAATGCGCACGAAAACGGCCCCCGGAGAGTAATTTCCTCCGAGGGCCTGATCGTCGCTAATTCGCGGATGGGTCGGGATTCAGACCGCCGCTTTGACGTTCTCGGCGCGGGGCCCCTTGGGACCGCGACCTTCATCGAATTCAACCCGCTGACCTTCGCGGAGTTCTTCGATGGCGATGCCATCCAAGGCGGAATGGTGGAAGAACAATTCTCCACGCTCGCCCTCGATGAATCCAAAACCCTTGTCCATGATCAACTTTTTGATCGTTCCCTGCGGCATAACTGCCACCTCCTCAAAAAAAACAAAAAACGGAAACACAAACCGGCCGGCCCTTGCCATCCGCTCCACCCCTTCCGCAGACGGAGGCCCGACCAAAACACATGAGGGGAGCAAATCAACCGCAATCGAAAAGCCGCATCAATACGCCGCTAAGCGAAACGCAGTGACTGGTTCGGACCTTCGGAAGGAGCTGAAAGTCCAATCTCCAACACACCCCATTCATTGGGTACTATACCACAAATACAGGTAGCAAGGGAAGTGCCACCATTGCGTTTTTTTCGCATTTCTCGTTTCCGCACGTTCCGCGTGGAACGCACTGGTCGGGACGCTCTACGTCCGCAAGGTGGAACTGGCTTTGCTGTAATGGGTTACACCGAAAATGAACTCGCGGCGTCCGGTGAAGACATTACGACGCGGAGCGTCGTAACGAGGGTGTTGAACGGGGGAGCGTCGTAACGAGAGTGATGAGCGGAGGAGTATCGTAACGAGAATGTTGAACGGAAAAGCCGGTCCATGCCTATCGGAAGCAGCACCCCCCCACCCGCCAGCGGTGGGTTACTTCCACATCGACTCTGCCAGCCCCGCCGCCACCGGCACGAAGATCATCAGCGGAACCCAAGCGGCCAACGAGGGGTCGATCAGCAGTATGTTCCCCAGGTGTTGCGTCCCGATCGCCACCAGCCAGAACATGGTGGTCACCGCCATGCAAACGCCCATGGCGATGAACACGTTGCGGCTTTCTCGACTCACGATCAACGGCAGACCGAGGAACAGCAACGTGATGTCCATTAGTGGTTGCACTATCCGCGAATGGATCGCCACCCGCACGTCGGCCCCGAAACCCAGGCTCGGGTTCCGCAGGCCGCGGATCAACTCGGCCGTCGACGACAACTGCGTGTAGTCGCCGCCGCCTAGCAGCAGGTCGAAATCGACGTTGCTGACGAGAAAACACTGGTCCGGTTCGAGCCAGTCTGGAGCGTCGTGCGGAGTGATCAACACCGGTTTCTTCTCCGGTTTCTTCCCCATCATCATCAACAGCGACGGCCGGCCGTCGAGGTTCTTCGGTTCATACACGCCGTCGAGCAGGTATCCGCCGGGACGATTTCCCTCGGGCCGTTTGTAATACGCGTTTTCGGCCCTCAGGTGATTGCCGTACTGGCGCAAGGCTGGCGGTAGGAGAAAACTTGGTTCCTCGATCCGTTTTTGGTCGGAGAAGGCGCTTTTGCCGCCCAGCAACACGTCGGTCTGGCCGTCGTAGCGTGGTTCGAGCGGACGCGCCTGGTCTCCCAGCGGGTTTTGCGGATGGCGCGACAATTCATCGCGATACCGTGGAATGACCAACTCGCGATTGGCCGCCGTGAGAAGGCCGACCACGACCACCGCGACGATGATCGGCGCCAACACGCGGATGCGCGAGACACCGGCGGACATCAACGCCGTCATCTCGTTGTGCCGCTGGATCCAGGAAACCGTGAACATGGCCGAAACCAGCACCAGCAGCCCGCTGGTGCGGTCGAAAAACAGGATCGTTTGGTAGGAATAATAGTTGGCGATGAAGGGAATCACCCCGCCCACTTTCCGGCCACAGCGGACGAACTGCTCCAAGTTCGTGAATACGTCGAAAACGATGTACAATCCGGTCAGGCTCAAGAAACAGATTGCGAAGGTCTTGAAGAACTGTCGCAGCAGATACCGGTCCATGATGTACATGGCGGCAAGATACGGCAATCTGGGCGGTTCGGTCAAGGTGAATTGCCCCACGACCGCAGTCGCGGGGCGTTTTGGCCGACTAGTTTTTGTTACGGAAAAACCTGTGTAGGGTGGGTCAAGCGAAGCGCAGCCCCACCAACAGCGGGAAAATCATGGTGGGGCTGCGCTTCGCTTGACCCACACTACTTCCTTTCCTTTATGAATAAAACCGAGCTAATATCATGCTCCGGAGGCTGGAACGGATACCCACCAGACGGTACACTGGCCGCATGATTGGTTTGGTTCGCGGTTTGCAGGATGGAATCCGCGGCCTTCGGCGGGCCGGCTTCGGGCTGCTGTTTCCGCCGCGGTGCGTCCATTGCGATGCCGATCTTTCCAATACCCTTTCGGGGCCGTGCCTTTGTGCGGAGTGCTTGGCCCGTTGTGGGCCGGAGCAGTGGTACGGTTGTCCGCGTTGTGGGGCGCTGGTTCCGGACGAAGATTATTCATTCGACGCTTGCCCTGGTTGCCGCAAAACTAAACTGTGGTTTGATACGGTTGTCGCTTTAGGCGGTTACCATGCCGGCCTGCGCGACGCCGTCTTGCGCATGAAACGTCCGTCGCACGACCCGCTTTCGCTGGCCCTGGGCCGACTTCTGTGGGAAAGGCGCCGCGATCGTCTGTCCGAGATTAGAGCCGACGTAGTCGTACCCGTCCCCATGTATTGGAGCCGACGGCTCCATCGCGGAAAAAACAACCCCGAGGCGCTTGCCGGTTGTCTGGCGAGAGCGCTTGGGGTTTCAATGTTGCGAGGCGTGTTGGTTCGGCAACTCAACACGTTGCCCCAGGCCGGCCTAAGTCCGGCAAGTCGCTTTCGGAACGTGCGCGGGGCGTTTCGGGTCCGTCGGCCCGACGGCATCCGCGATGCTCGAATCTTGTTGATCGACGACGTGTTGACCACCGGCGCGACGTGTAGCGAAGCCGCCAAAACGCTCAAGCAGGCCGGAGCGGCGATGGTCGCGGTGGCCGTCGTCGCGCGAGCGTAACCGGGGGACGGGATTCGGGGGGACTGGTCCATTTTCGGCGAGAAAGCGCATTTTGCCGACAAACGGTTGGCCGAAAACATGGACCTTGTCCCCCTCCCGTGACACAGGGGGACAGTCCCATTTTCACGGCGGTCAAGTCAATTCACCTAGCAATGTCCCTCGCGCCGCGAAAATTGGGACAGTCCCCTGTGAACGGTTACAGTCTCCTGGGACCGTGTCGATTGCCTTGTAAGGGCCGCTGAAATCATCCGGTACAAAGCTGGCCAAGAATGCAGCAGAAAAAAACGGCCTATTCCGGCCCGCCCGCGATTGTCCGGCCGCCATCGATCGGCAGACAAACTCCGGTGACGTAGTCGTTTTCCGCAAGGAAAAGCACGGCATGTGCGACGTTTTCCGGCTTTCCGGGGCGTTTCAGGAGTGTGCCGGCCACTGCTCCTTTGACTTCGTGTTCCGCAAGGTTTTCGGGCAACATCACCGGTCCCGGCAGGATGCAGTTGACCCTTACCGCCGGGTTGCGCCGGGCCAATTCCACGGCGAAAACGCGGGTGATTGTCGGAATCGCCCCCTTGCCGGCGAAATAGGCCGCATAGTCGGCGTAGGGTCGGGCGGAGGCCCAGTCGCCGATCGTGACGATCGAGCCTCCTGAAGGCTGCTTTGCCATAATCAAACCCGCCCGCTGGCAGAAAAGGAACGTGCCGAGCGTGTTTACGGAGAACTGCCGACGCACGTCGTCCGCGGTCACTTCCTCCAACCGTTTCCGCTCCCACACCGCGGCGGCGGTGACGAGCACGTCGAGCCGGCCGAAAGAATCGAGCACCGCGTCAAAGAGCCGATCGACCTCGGCCTCCTCCGTCACATCGGCCTGAAACGCCTCGGCACGGACCCCTTGCTCTTCCAATTGCCGCGTCGTTTGCCGCGCCTCGTCGGCCGAGCGGTTGTAGTGCAAAGCGATGTCATAACCATGGGCGGCCAATGTTTGGGCAACGCAATTGCCCACGCGACGTTTGCCGCTGCCGGTAATCAGGGCGAGTTTTTTAATGGACATGGTGGATAGCGGATAGTTGTTATTCGCCGTTTGCGGAATCGCAAAAATACTCCGCCAACGCCGCTTTCCAATCGGGTATCGGAGGACCGCCCAACCGATGGTAGGCCTCCGTGTCGAGTACGCTATACGATGGCCGCGGCGCGGGCGCGCCGTACTCGGCCGTGCCGATCGGACGGACGGTCACTCGCATCTGGGCTAGCCGGAATATCTCGACGGCGAGCTCACGCCAGGTTGTCTCTCCGCCGTTGGTTACGTGGTACGTTCCCCATGGAACCGTCGCTCCGGCTTGGCCAAGCAAGAACGACACTGCTCGGGCAAGGTGCGGAACGTAGGTCGGCGTACAGCGTTGATCGTCGACCACGCGCAGTTCCGACCGAGTGCCGCCGAGCCGGAGCATCGTGCGGACGAAGTTCGACGCCCGCTGGTCACAACGTCGGGCGTAGAGTCCACAGGTGCGGACGATCAGGTGCTTCAGGTGTCGGGCGGCGGCCTGCTCGCCCTCCAGCTTCGTCCGCGCATAGATCCCTTGCGGCGACGGCGGATCGTCCTCGCGCCACGGCCGAGGCGACGCAGGCGCCGTGCCGAACACGTAGTCGGTGCTGATCTGCACCAACGGGCAATCCAACTCGCCACACGCCCGGACCAGATGCTCGACGGCCGCGACGTTTACCGCCCGGCATTTCTCCGGCTGCTCCTCGGCCTTGTCCACCTGCGTGTAGGCTGCGCAATTGACGATCGCCTCTGGCCGCAGGGCGAGCATTCTCTCCAGCACCGCCTTTGCGTCGGTCAGATCGAGCGAGTCAATGTCCAGTCCCGTCGCGCGGTCGCCGAGTTGCCGGCACAACTCGCCGCCCAACTGCCCGTATGCTCCAGTAACGACGATGCTCATGGGAATGATGGGGGGGTATAGGTTAAAGATTCAACTACAGGGATAAGCATATTGGACACGGCCGTTTTCGACAAGAACACAACCACCCCCATCCAGGGAAACGCTACACTTTTTGCTCTTGCTTGTCTGGCTTGATAAGCAGCAGGAAAGTACAATATAATAGTGTTGTTCCATGTTTGGAGGAAGTGACGTTATGTGTCCCATTGAGATTAAGTCGCGGGTTGGCGCCGACGGTGTGCTGCTGATCTCCCTTCCTCTCGGTCTTGGCGAGGCCAATCGGGAAGTGAAGGTTCTAGTGGAACCGACCGACGCTTCCATGTCGCCGTCGCCTCCTAGCCGTGAGGAGTGGCGGGAGTTCGTCGATAGCATGGCGGGCTGCATCTCTGATTCGACCTTCCAACGACCGGACCAAGGTGAACCGGTCTGAAACTTGAGGACTGGGAAGCAGGATAGAAGACTGGAATCATCCATGAACGTTCTGGTTGCCGGCGGGGCCGGATACATCGGCTCGCACGCCGTCAGACAGTTGATCGAGGCCGGACACCGCGTCGTGGCCGTCGATAACCTCTACCGAGGACACGGACAGGCCGTCGATCGCCGGGCGGTATTCCACGAAATCGATCTGGCGGAGACCCATGCCTTGGCCGATGTCCTGGCCAAAGAGAAGATCGACTGCGTGATGCACTTTGCCGCTCTGACCTACGTGGGCGAGTCGGTCGCCGATCCGCTGGCCTACTACGACAACAACACCGCCGGAACGATCAGCCTGCTGAAGGCCATGAAGACCGCCGGCGTGAAGCGATTGGTGTTCAGCTCGACGGCGGCCGTTTACGGCGAACCGGACTCGACGCCCATCGTCGAGACCGCCCGGCTCGAACCGGTCAATCCATACGGCTGGTCGAAGTGGTGCGTCGAGCGGGTATTGCGCGACTACGCCGCATCGGATCGCGAATTCGCCTTCGTCGCCCTGCGATACTTCAACGTCGCCGGCGCTGCCGACGACGGCGCCCTGGGCGAGGACCACGACCCGGAAACCCACCTAATCCCCATCCTGATGCAAACGGCCTTGGGCCGACGCGACAAGATCACGGTTTTCGGGACAGACTATCCCACGCCGGACGGCACCTGCATCCGCGACTACATCCATGTCGAGGATCTTTGCGCCGCCCACATCGTGGCTATGAACGCGCTTCGGCCCGGCGACACTCGTTGTTACAACCTCGGCATCGGCAAGGGCTATTCGGTGAAAGAGGTTATCGAATCGGCTCGGCGGGTGACCGGCCGTGACATTCCGGTCGAATACGGCCCACGTCGGGCGGGCGACCCGGCCGTTCTGTTTGCCGACGCGGATAAAATCCAGCGAGAGCTTGGCTGGTCTGCCAGCCACACCGAGCTGGACGCCATAATAGCCACCGCCTGGAAGTGGTTCGAGAGTCATCCGGGCGGATATGAGACGTAGGGTTGCGAGCGGCCCATTTCATCGGTTCACAGGGGACTGTCCCTCTGGCGTCCCCGGAAAAGTGCCGAATTGCCCGCGGGTGGTATCCACCATGTTTACCCACGGGGAGTTTCATGTTAGGATTGCTCGGATTGATTTAGAGGTTGTAGCTCAGTTGGTAGAGCAACGGACTTTTAATCCGTAGGTCCAGGGTTCAAGCCCCTGCAACCTCACTCGTACCTGCGGATTCGCAATCCGTTGGTCCGCGCGATGAATGGAATACTTCGTTTCTGTCGCGGATGGGCAAGCGCAAATGATAAGCGCGGCTCATCGCACATAACGCCGCGTGGACGCGGCGGTTAAACGGCTCACCCGCCCCCCGTCCCCTATTTCAGCAGATACCGGTTGGCGATGCTGATGCCGCTGATGATTGCGCCGACGATGCCGACCAGGCCTTGATCGTTGCCGCAGATGTAGAGGTTCTTCAGATGCGAGGTGCCGTCGTGCCTCTTATCGGCCGCGCCGTAGACGGAGCCGCCGGTGTGGCCGGTGAAACGGTGGATCGTCAAAGGCGTGAACATGTCGCCGCCGATCACCGAGCCGCTGAAATCGGGGACAAACCGGGCCGCCGACTCAATCATCCGCCCTCCCCAATCCTGCTTCGCGCGGCGATACGCCTCGGCGTCCAGGGCGGCCCAACGCTCGTAGTTGGCCAAAGCCGATATTCGCAAAATCCCCTCGTCCAACGGCTCGGGATAGGCGAAGTTGTTTGGCGAACAGATCGTGCCGCTGCGCAGATCGACCAGATCGTCCGGCTTCTCGTAGTGAAACTTGTCCGAGTCGTTGTAGAAGATGATCGTCTGTTCGTGGCCCAGGGCGCGGGGCTGCGAATCGAGAATCGAGATCGACTCGACCACGGAAATCCGGTTCGACGCCGTGGCCTCTTCAACGTGCCCGTCGTTGCAGAGCCGCATGGTTTCGGCCCAGCCGGCCGAGGAGAGTACGTTTCGGGCCTCCATCTCCGAGCCGTCTTCCAGGACGATCTTTTGCACCGCGTCCTGCTCGACGACGATCCGCGCCACGCCCGCCTTCAGCCGCAGTTCGCCCCCCTGCTCCTTGAAGCGACGGGTCAATATCGTCAGGATGCGTTGGATTCCGGCCAGCGGCCGGGCAAGCCCCTCCAGAAAAATCGAGCGGAAGAGGATGCTGAACTGATCGAAGTCGATGTCGTGTTCCCGCGAGCCGCCGTAGAACAGCACCGGGCAAAAGATCATCTCGACCAGCAGCGGGTCGTCGATAATCTCGGAGACCACCTGCCGGGCGGAACGGCCCGCGCCCGATTGGCCGAGTTGGTCGTAGTCGTGCAGCGAAGCGACCAAGCGGCGGAAGTTGTCCGTCTGGCGGGGGAAACGGCAGCGGACCTCCGATTCCAGCAGCGAGAAATCGTTGGAGAACCGCAAGCTGGCGGCGGGGAACATGATGACCGAGCCGAGCTGTGGCGCCAGCGCCCATTCGTCCCAGGTGAGGCGCAATTGGCGGAACAGCCGGGCCATCGGTCCGGTTCGGGTGCCCTTGGCGGCGTAGTTGGTCACGGCGTGCAGCCCGACGTCGTAGGTCCGGCCGCGTTGCCGGTAGAAGGAGTTCAGCCCTCCGATCGCGCTATGGCGTTCGAGGATGCAGACCTTTCGTCCGAAGTGGGCCAAACGGACTCCGGCCGCCAACCCCGACATCCCGGCGCCAATGATAATCGTGTCGTACATAAGGGTCGGAGGTCAGAGGTCAGGAGGTAGGGTGGGACAAGCGTAGCACAGTCCCACCATGCTTTTTCCGCTGTTGGTGGGGATGCGCTGCGCTTGACCCACCCTGCGCAGGATTTTCCGCAACAGAAACGAACACGGATATATTATCTCGGCGGCGGCGATTCCGGCAAGAGTCGCAGGACGGATTAGGAGATCCGTCCTACGCATGATTATCGGGCGGAAAAGCGTTTTTTGCGCCCGCCATAGCCCCATGCGAAAAAAGGCGAAAATACCGGCGGCCAGAAAACAGCCTTTTTTAAGGCGTTTTCGGCTGGTAGAATGACCTCGTTGCGCATACCCCGCAGGAAGGGTAATTGCAAAATGTTTCCGCATCGTCGCCACAAACCCGTGTTGTTATTCAGGTTACAGTCGATTTTTCGGTTTTAATTTACTGGAAAAAATTTCCGATTTCGCCATTTAATTCTTGCGTCGATTCGCCAAGGATCGAAGATGGTCTCGAACCACTTGAAACACGGGCTAATCATTTTGCTTTTGCGACTGCGCTTTAGACGTAAGTGCGGTTTAACCCCAGGTTGATCAACCTGGTATGCCGGGTTAATTAACCTGGGTGCGCGGGGTTAAATTGGCCCCAGAAAACCGATTTAGCGCTCAAAAACCGGTTTGGATGATTTTCTGGAAAGTCAGCGCAAAATTGAGGCCAGAGTTTCTTCCGGTTCACTCTTGCCAACCACCCGCAAAATCTCTGCGATACCATGAAATCCCGGACACTATTGGGACAAGCCGGCAGCACCACCCGCCGAATGTTTACCCTGGTAGTTGTTTCGGATATCCACCCAAAGGTGGATCAGAGTAAATGGTGTCGGCACGACGTGCCTACGCGCGAAACTGTGCTGCGATTGCGATGGCACGTCTGATAATGCGAACACGAGGAGCGGGACGCCCGGCAGTTTCTTTTCAATACAGGAATTGACCTGCGTCTGTATCTGTTCGGAAGTCATGCTGATGATGTAGCCGATCATTATTCCGGACGAAGCACGGTTGCCGTATCTGTGCGACGCCAGGTCGAACCGGGCGATACCGTGCATGACGTAGTTTGTGTTGAGCTTCCAGGTGCGACTGGTTGGTTCACCCAACAGCTTGCATTCGACGTGAAAGGGGATCAGGTAGTCTTCGTTGGACTCGGCTCGCGGATTGACACAGTTGCAGGTGAAATCAGGTCGTTTCCGCGTGAAGTCCTCTTGCGCTTCAGCGACATTAACCGGCTGATTCAAGCCGTCGGATGCCGGTGGATGGATTTCTCGGTTTTTCGTGTTGGCGATTTCTCGACACACGGTCACCACGATAGTGAAGAGGTGCTTGGATACGCTGTTTTCGTTACCCGAAATACGTGGTTCGGCGGCCAAACGAATCAGGGCTTGGACGAAGATGTGCCGATACAGCCTCTCGTGCCGGTTCCATAACTCGCCAAAGGGAATCGTGCGTCGTGGCATTATTTGGCCCTTCCTTGCTCGTCGCGGGACTGGACCATAGCTTTGCAGATCGTCGAATCGGCATCCTCCCGAGCAAGCGAGCGCGTCCAGAGGCGTTTTAGATTCCGCTTGATGATGATAATGGCGTCCTCGGAAACGGCGTACACCAAACCATCGAGGACGATCTGCGAGGTTCCCATCGGTTGGGGGAGTTTTTCGGCAAGCTGGTCAAGGACGTGCTGCCAATCGTCTCTAGGTTTCAAATCCCAAGAATCGCCCTTGTCTGCCGGATAGAACTCGACGGCCACCATATTGTCGTGCGCCCCGACATGCAGGTCGGCCCGCATTTCCTGGTCGTCCGGCAGATAAGCGTTCCAGCGTCGGGCGAAAATACTGGTGTATTGCTCCATCCATTGCAAGTCACCGTTAGCACTGATGGCAAGGTCGGCTCCGATGCTGTCGAGCGGCTTGTAGAAGAACGGCAACGTCACTTCGCAACAATCGCGGATCAGGTCGCGTTGTTCCTCGGTCAAGTCGTAAAGGTCAAACACGGCCTCGTCGAGTTGTTGTTCCCACTGCCGGCGTTTTAGCTGGATAGTCTTCTCTGGTACGCCGTCTGGATGAAGAACATTCTCTGTCTGAGGATGGTAGCCCCGCAGGTTGTCAACAATGCGAACCACGCGCTTCGTTGCCGGGTGGGATTCGTCGAGAACGACGGGAAGTTGGAGGAGCTCACTCAAATGAACTTCGTGGTGCCAAAGCCCCCAGTTAGATGACGTCATGAAGAAAAAATACCTAGCAAAGGAAGACCACAGTATACCGATCAGCGTTTTGTATCGCAGTTCGTCCGGTTGTGAAAGTTTGAGGCCGTGTATAGCATTTCTAAAGCAGAAGGATTCTTCTGCGTACCTTGCAACGAGAACTCCCTTTTTTGAATCGCGTTCTTGAATGCCCCGCTGAAAAAGAACTCGGGAACCTGAATACAAACCTAAGCACCCGTCTCTATGTACCTTCTTCGGGGGAGAGGTGAAGCGCAGGCTATCGTATTTAGAGAACGAATCCTTTTTGAGAAACCGATAGGACTGCAGTTTTGTTGCATCATGTGGTTTTTGCGAAGCAATTTCAAGTTCAAGTCCTCTTCCAGTGTTTTCGCTATCCGCAAGCACTGCAAGAGTGTCATGCTGTGTAAGTTGCCGCAGAAACTGACAGCCAGAGTGTGTTGTCAGCCAATGTCTTTTCCACGTATTTGTACTTCCCAAGTCAACATCGCGCAAAATGTTACGATCATGTTGAGAGAGCAAAACCGCCTGCGTCTTTTTGATTTCGGCGAGTTGCTTGGCTGACCAGTAATAGACGGGTGTGTCTTCCTGTCGGCCCTTTTCAAAAAACATGGACACAAATGGGGAAGTACCGCCGGTAAAGAAATACTTGCGGACAAGGGCAAAGTTGAAGACTTCTCGCAATTTGACTTCGTTGAGCCATTGCCTGCGAAAGTCTTGCGTGGTCGTGCTATGCTTGAACAGTACGCCCGCCGAAACCAACATTCCGGCCTTGCCACCCGGTTTAAGAAAATCGAGCGCACGCCAGAGGAAAGCCTGCGATGCCTCCTTGTCTCCGATAGGCCGCTCATTATTCTCACACCATGTGAGCAGCGTTTCCTGGCGCGCCTTGGTTTCTGGATCGGCATTGCGACCCGGCGCACCCCAAGGCGGATTGCCGACGACAATATCGGCACACTCGTCACCGAAGCGTTCCCGCCAATGTGGCGGCGACTCGATATATTCAGTGTTAAAGGTGTTGGCATGGAGGATGCTATGAAAACAATTTGACGAGGTATTCTTTTCCGTTGCCAATAGATAGGGGAGCTTGTTGCCTTGCCGGATATGCTCTCGGATCGCGGGCGGGTCAAGGTAGTGGAGCATTGCCAGATAAAGGCTGAACGCCGTGATACGGGCCGCTTCTTCCTCGACCTCGATTCCCGCGATTTGGTCTCGGAGTATGTCTCTCAATTCGTCGAAAGTAAGCGTATCTTGCTTCTTGTGTCGCTCGTAACGAACCATGCGCCGAAACGCTTCGACTAGGAAGATACCGCTACCGCATGCCGGGTCCAGGATCCGGGGGTGTTTGCGGAGTGCTTGTGGCGTGAGGATCCGCGACAGTACAAACTCCACTAATGCGGGCGGGGTGTAATATGCTCCGTTGTTACGGGCCTTGCTGCTTGTTTTCTTCTTCGTTTCCGCAATTGCCTCTTCGTCTTCCGCGGAAGAATGATAAAACTCTTCGTAGATGGAGCTAATCAAGTCCAACGGCACGATGTTGAAATTATAGGCATGGAAAAACAATTGTCTTTGGTTTTGAGTGTCGCCGTAAAGCATGCCTTGGATTCGGTGGAGATGACCCTGTTCGACTATCTCGTATTCCGCCTCGACATCGGGAAACATGTCGCCATTGAAGTCTTTCGAGAGCTTTTTGAAAAGCGCGTAGGTAAAATCCTTGTCTTGCAGCACCTTCGGAAAGAACGTTGGGATTTCCGTAAGATCAAGCCCTTGACGTGTGGGGGGATTTTGCAGCAAGTTGGTCCAGCCTTGCGTTTGTCTGGCAACCGACAAAAAATCGTCCTCGATCAATATTCCACGATCTTCCAGATAGCGAATGAAAATGGAGCGACCGATCAAGGAATGGGCATATCGTAGCTTTTTACCCGAAAGGCCATCTTGCATCAATGCCCGACGGACGGTCTTCAGGTCACGAATCAGGGCTTTGTCTGCGCGGTCATTCAGATCGCCGAATCGCTGATCACCAAATACTCGTCCCGATTCGATATTGTCTCGATGAAAAGCCTGGAGTTGGGAAGCTGCCTTGCTCAAGTCCGTCAACACTCCAAGATCGCGAAGCTTCTTCCAAGACTTGTCGTCCTTTTCGTCAACCGGCTTCTGCGCTAGGTCGTAGACTGTGATTTCACCAGGTGAGGCGAGAAACAAGATCCGGGGACGGGCCAACGACCAAGCACGGTTGAAAGCCTTGACCTTTTCCGCTGATTTCTGACCGCACTCAGCAAAAACAATAACCGGATTATTATCCACGAAAAAGACGCGATCCGCACCGGCGCGTTGCGCCGAGGCGAGCCATTCGCCCTTTTCGATCCAATTTTCCTGAGACAAGCGAGGTGGTGGAACTTCTGTCGCGCGCAGCAAGTCTCCGCCCTGAAAATCCAGCTCTTTGTATAACGTAGCCAAGCTGTCCATGCTAATTGCTCCAGCGCGATCCGCCGCCTACTTTTCGGGGGGGTGTCAGGAACCATTTTTTGGGAAGGGAGACTAATTGTCCGAGCAGGGATTGGTTCCTGACACCTATATTCACCTATATTACCCCCACCAACGGCAAAATATGGATGGTTTCTGGACGATGACGTATCAATGATATTATCTCGACTTCAGCGACTCCGGCAAGTCCGGCCGAATAGCCGGGTAATTTCGCTCCACATTCGGCGTCTGGAGCCAAGCGGCGGGTGGCATGAGGGGGGGAAGGTGTCAGGAACCATTTTTTGGGGAGGGAGGCTGATTGTCCGAGCAGAATAATGGTTCCTAACACCTTTTGATCCACCAGATCCCTCCCCAGGCGAACGAAAGCAGATAGCCGAGAAGAAAGGCCGCCGCGATCGGGGATACAAAGGCCGCCGCGATCAACGGCGGTGCGTATGAAACCAACCAGACCGCTACCAGCAACACATTGACCAGACAGATGGCGGTGGCCGACTTCGCCATGCTTCGGATCAGCCAGGGCATCCGGTACGGCACGAGCATCGACACGGTGTGCAACACGAACACCGCGATCAGCAGCGGCGCGGAGGCAAAGTCGAAAATCCGTGCCAACAGAAGGATGAAAAACAAATGGCGTGCCAACTCGTTGGTTGGTGAACCCATGCCCGTGACGGCGGCCGGATCGAGCCGGGAGACAACACGCAGGACGAGTGAGGTTGCCGCCACGAGACTCAGCACGGCGCAGACGCCACCGCACACGCCGCCTTGGTCCGTCCAAACCTGCATCCCGACCACCATCACGAACACGGTATGTGCAATCGCATCGCAAATGTTGTCCAGAATGGCGCCGAACCGGCTCCTGATATTCAGTTTGTTGGCCAGGATGCCGTCCAAATCGTCCATGACGTTGTTGTAGACGACCAAGGGGATCAGGTACTGGTAGCCGTCTTTCAAAAAAAGAATGGCGACCGGGAGGATTCCGAGAATCGACACGACGTTCGCCAGATTCTTGTAGGCTGTCTTTCCCAGTAAATTCAACATGTGCCGGCCTGAAGAACAAAGAAGTGGTTTGTCAATTCAGGAAAGGCACGGCCCAGCACGGCGGGAACCCGGGGCAGCCAGGGATTGCCGAGTCGCAGCGTCCGGTAGGTCAGGCGGCCGACTACGGGGATGAACTGCAACCGGCGGGGAATGGTCGCCTTCCATTTTTTGACCAACTCGCAGCCCATCTGCATCAGAACATAGGGCACGTTGTTTTCCACGTGCGTCACGGAAAGCCCGCACTGCTGGAAGATGCGACGGTACGTGGAAACGCATCGGTACACCGCCTGATACTCGCCCTGGCGAATGACGGTTCCTTTCCGCACGGTAGTTTCGCGGCAGAGGATGATACCTCCCGAGTCAAGGAAGGGGACGAGCTTCCGCAGCAGGGAAATCACGTCACTCTCGTTGAGATACATCAACATGCCGCCGAGGAACACCAGTTGATAGTGGTCCTCCGGCTCGAACGCCGGCACGTCGCCGTGAACGGCCGCTACATTGGGATAGGGAGTACATCGTTGCCGAGTGGCTTCGTACAGCGGCAGGCTCGCCTCGACGGCAACGACCTTGGCAAAATGCCGGGCGAAATACTCGGCCCAGTAGCCGACGCCGCAACCCAAGTCCAACACGGTTCCGCCGCGATCCAACTTCCGGATCAACCGCGAGACGATCTTCGATTCGCCGCGGAAACGAAACCGACCGGCGCCGGCAGGGAAACCGAAGCCGTCCATCATGTACGGTCCCATGATCGAAGGCCGGGCCTTGCTCCAATACTGGTTGACTCCCGCGTAATCGAGTTCAGCCATGCTTTTCAACCAGTTGAGAAGTCGGCGGCCCGAAACCGTCAGAGAACAAGTGTTCGGCTTCGTACACGTCCGCGAGCGTGTCCACTTCGTACCAATGGCCGTCGTCGAAGAAGACTGGCTCGAAAGAAAGGCTTCCGTCGGCCACCATTTCGGCGAAGACGGTCTCATAGTAGTCGTTCACTTTGCCCGCCGAGATGTACCGGTCCAACCGCTCGGCAACCCGCCGCCACGACGGCAGCGAAAGACTGTAGATGTTCACGGTTTTGTAGCGGGAGTCGTTGGGAATCTCGTCGTGGCCAATGCGGAAGTCCGTGATTCGCTGGAAAGGATCGAGGCTCACCGTGGAGCCCATCATCCAAGGTTGCACGTGGGCAACAGCCATCTTGTCGGGAAGAAGCATGTCTCGCAGCAAGAACGGCTTGAAGACCAAATCGCACTCAAGCAGTAGGAAGGACTCGCGGATTCTCTTCCTGGCCAGCCACAGCGAATAGATATTGTTGGTCGTGCGGTATCTCGGATTGACGACGTATTCGATCCTCAGGTCGCCCGTCCATGCGTCGAGAAACTCGCGGATACGATGCTCCATGTAGCCCACGACGACAACAAGCCGCTTGAAGCCCCATTGGCGGAGGCAGCGCATCTGTCGTTCCAGGATGGGTATCCCGTCGATCTCCGTGAGGCACTTGGGCGCGTCATCGGTCAAGGGCTGGAGCCGGCTTCCCGTGCCGGCCGCAAGGAGTACTGCCGTCGTAACCGAAGCACGTTGATGGTCACGATGGTTGAAGTGGTTGATTTCCATAATTCTGATGATGTATCCCTTCTTTTCCTGAAACGAGGGACCGTCGGTAGACAAGTTCTTCCCTCGCTCGGTAAACGTATTCTTTTCGGAGATGACGCCGTTGTTGCGATCGATCCCGTCCATGATGAGACCGGCAACCATCTCCCGGTTCGTGGCGTTGTCTTGCCGGCGCAACGCACCGGCGGAAGTCCACGCACAAGTGCCGCTGCCGGATTGTCCAGCAGTGCCATTCGGTAAGGGCTAGTGGGACTCGTTCAGCTATTCAGTCGGCAAGCGATGGACGATTGGCAAAGTGGCACACAAACTCAGCACCACCTGCCGACTCCCTAAGTTCCTTTTTGTCCCGCGACCCTTTTTGACCAAAAAAAGAGCCGGGCCATCATTGAAGGCTCGGCGCAGTCACGATGTAGACCTTGGCCTTTTAGACAATGTGATTTTACACTAGCAACGGAAAAACGCAAGCGGTAAACCTAACCCCACTCACTTCCTCCCCCGCCTTTTTATCCCCCCCTGATTGAAAATACTCGTAGCCCCCATTTTTTTGCTCGCCTAAGCATAGCGCACAACATAAGGAACTTGAGATATTCAATTAAGACGTGTAAATAGAGAAGGTCTTCGTGCAACCGTTCACGGGGCGATAGTCCTCCTGAGTAATAGTCATCCTGAGCGCAGCGAAGGATCTCGCCCACAACGCACCTTCATCCGAGATACTTCGCTGCGCTCAGGATGACGGATACCCTACATATCCTTCATCTTCGGCTCGAGATATTTTACCGTGCTCGCCATGCTGGCCAGTTCGGTGTATTCCTCCTCGGGAATCTGGATGCGGTAGCGCTTGCGGAGTTCCATCACGATGTCGAGGAAGTCCATGCTGTCCAGGGGGAGTTGATCGCGGAACGGGACTTCGTCCTTCAAGCCGCCGAGGTCTTCGTCGGGTGCGATGTCGTGGAGGATTTCGAGGATGGATTTTCTTATATCATCAGCCGTCATGGCGGCAGGCTCCAGGGAGGGTCAGAGGTAAGATGCGTCCGCGACGCACCACAAACCGGAATATCGGTGCGTCGCGGACGCACCCTACTATGCTAAACTCGCTTCACAATCACCACCGAGTTGATGCCCAACATCCCGAACGAATTGTTCAGGATCGTATTGATTGTTCCCACTTCCCGCGGCTGGTTGGCCACCAGGCCGGGCAACGCGCACTGTTGGTCGAGCCGGTCGAGGTTGATCGAGGCGTGGCAGACGCCGTCGTCGAAGGCGGGCAGGTTGCCGGCCAGTTCCAACGCGCCGGCCGCGCCCATCGCGTGGCCGATAAAACTTTTCGTGTTGTTCATCAGTGTGTGATGGCCGTTGTCGCTCCACACCTTCCGCAGGGCCTGACACTCCTGGGCGTCGCCGGAGACGGTGCTCGTGGCGTGCGTGCTTACGATGTCGATTTCCTCGGGGTTCAGTCCCGCCCGACGCAACGCCAAATGAATACACTCGGCCTGCCGGTCGGGGTCGGGCAGGACGAAATCGGTCGCGTCGCTGTTCATCGCGTAGCCGGCGATTTCGCCGTGGATTTTTGCCCCTCGGGCACGGGCCGCGTCGAGCCGTTCGAGAACGAACATACAACCGCCCTCGGCGACCACGATGCCGTTGCGGTCGGCGTCGAACGGCCGCGAGGCCCTCTCGGGCGATGCGTGCTTGGCCAAGGCGCCTTGGCTGTTGAAGCTGGCAAAGATGCCGAAGGAGTGTATGCTTTCCGACACTCCGCCGCAGAGCGCGACGTCGCACTCCTCGAGCCGAAGCATCTGCACGCCCTGGATGATGCCGGCGTTTCCGGCGGCGCAGGCCGCACCGAGCGTGTAATGCGGGCCGGTGACGCCGAGGTTCAGCGAGATTTCGCCCGCCGGGTTGTTGGCCACCGTGCGGGGGTTGTGGTGGTGCGACCAGTATTGGGTGTCGTAGTCGAAGCCCTTGATGAGATGGATTTCGTTCTCGGTCTCGACGTTGCCGTGTTCGGTCACGCCGACATAGATGCCGACGGTCGAGCGGTCGACGTTTTCCCAATCCAGGCCGGAGTCGGCCACGGCCTCGCGGGCACAGAAGATTCCGATGCCTCCGGCGCGTGTTCCGCGTCGGACCTCCCTCCGCTTCTGGTAGCGGAGTTCGTCGAAGTCGCATGCCCCCGCCACGGTAGGACCAAAGTAGCGAGTCTCGAAGGCGCTCACGCCGCTACGGCCTTCCAGCAGCGCGCGGCGGAACTCGGGCAGGGAGTTCCCGTTCGGCGCGGTAAGTCCCACGCCGGTAATCACGATCCGCTGATGATCCGGCCGCTCGGTTGCCATCGAAATCCCTTTTTTGCCAAACTTGATAGGCTACCCGGTTGCCGACCAATTGACAAGCGGTCCCGTGGCGGATAGAAGGCGGTTCTCACCGGGGGATGTTTCACCCACCGCCGAAAAAGTCGGGGGAAAACCCTCGCCTGGGGGCAAATCATCGGTCCCCGGCGACGAATAGATGTTAAGGGCGCGATTTACGTATGCGAGGAGGCTGTCCACAACCACATCGAGAAAGGGCGACGCGAATTGAACGCCAAAGACATCGAACTACTCGTTTGGAAGAACAACGTCCAGCAAACCATCTTTGGGATAGCGATGGTGGCGGGATCGGTGATTCTCTGGCCGCTCTCGTATTGGATTTTTTACTTCCTGTTCCGCTTTTTCTTAGTACTGGTCGGTGTTGAAAACTCCGACACAATCAGTTGTTACTTGGCCTGGGGAGGGATCATTCTCCTGGTTGTCGAGGGGTATCGGTACAATCGGGCCGGCGTCGATCTTCATGACTCCAGCCGATCGGAATATGCCCGAAGCGCCACGGGGGGAATCGGTAGCGGGGGGACGGCCAGCCTCGCGATGTTCGGCGTTTCCAACCCGGGGGGCTTGGCTTTCATTGTCTCGCAGGTGCTCTTTTGCGCTCCAACGATGACTATTTCGGCCGTCAGGGCATTCAAGTCGTACATCCGAACTACGCCCGATTCCTTCGAGCAGGCCGCCAGCGTGTATACCGATCTGGCGCGGCACAGGAAGTGGATGCCGGCTTCCGAATATCGCCAAAACATGGCGGGCGTAATGTTGCTCGATCGGCTGAAAATGATCTGGAAGGAATCGAAAGAAGGAACAATGCAACTCCGCATTCCGCCCGGCGAGGGATAGCTCCGCGACGTTATTGGGGGAAAGGTTACTTCTTTCCAAACCACGCCTCACTTATCCAACTCGAAGCGGAACTGGCTGCCGGGGTCCGACAGGTAATTGTCGTAAAGCGGCGAGTACGACTTGGCCTGGACCGTCTTGCCGTCGGGCAGAAACTCGAGGATGCGCAGGTATCCCTCGCCGCCGAGTTCCCGCGACTGGTAATCGACCAGCATTTGGTGCGTTTTCTTTTCCTTGTCGTTAAGGCTGGTCAGGAACCCTCGGCCGCTGCCGATGTGGCCGCAGACGACCAGCGCGACGTTGTTCTTACGGACCAGTTTTTCCCAGAGTTCTTCGCCGTCGTTGGCCGAGGTGTTGCAAGGATAGCCGTGTGGAGAAGCTGCCTGCTTCTTTTCCTTCTCGGCGAAGTTGTAGCGGGTGCCGTCCTGATACAGATAGGCGTGGGTCACGATGATCGCCTTCCGGTCGGGATGTTTGGCCAGCACTTCGTTGGCCCACGCGACGGCTTCGTCGCGTGGCGCCCATTCCAGGGCCAGCACGATCCAGTCCGTCCCGCCGGCCGAGAAGAGGTGATAGCTGTTGCACATGTCGTCGTTCATCGCCCCGCCGAAGGTCGGCCATGCTTTGTACTTCGAGATCGGGAAGTATTCGTTCAGTCGCGTGCGGCGGTCGGCCAGCGCGTGGTAGTCGTGATTGCCGGGAACCAGCACGTATGGCACCCGTCCGTCCAGCTCGCTTATGGCTTCTTGCGAACGTTGCCATTCAAACTTCCTGCTGTTGTTGGTGATGTCGCCCAGATGCAGCACGTATTGGATGTTGTACTTGTCCTTGTTTTTGGCGATCCAGTGCGTTTGCATCGTGAACAGGCCGGGATACTGCTCGGAGTAAACTTGCGTGTCGGGCAAGATCGCCAAGGACCACGAACCGGGCACGAAATCGGGCGCCTTCTGCGACGTTTGCCCGACGGCCGTAGCGACGCCCAACAACGACACCGCCACGGTGAAAATCACCAGCCCATGCAGAAACTTGCGGTTGCGAAACATAAGTTGTTCTCCGTTTCCAATTGTGGTTTGCGCAATTATGATCGACGCCGCGGTTGTCCCCCAGTTTACGCGAACATGACGCCGTTTTCAACCTACCGCGCGTCAAATCAATGTTTAGCGGCCGTCGGCACACGGCGGCTTGCGGCGGAACACGTTAGCGGCCGTCATTCCTCCGACAGGGTAACCACCGTGAACCAAAATTCCTTGATGGACTTGACCACTTCTATGAATCGATTGAATTCCACCGGCTTGGTAATGTAGCAATTAGCGTGCAGATTGTAGGTTTTCAGCACGTCCTCTTCGTTCTTGGAAGTGGTCAGGATTACCACGGGGATGCGTTTCAGCGAACCGTCGGTCTTGATTTCCCGCAGAACCTCGCGGCCGTCCTTGCGGGGTAAATTGAGGTCCAGCAGGATCAGGTCCGGGCGCGGCACGTCGGCGTGAGCGCCGCGCCGGTGGAGGAAATCCAAGGCCTCCACTCCGTCCTCGACCGCCCAGATGCGGTTCCGCACTTTCGCGTCGCGGAACGCTTCCTTCGTCAAGCGCACGTCCGGTTCGCTGTCCTCGACCAACAGAATCTCGATGGGCCTTGCCGACATGATGCTCATGGCGTTCCTCGTGGATTACCGAATCGTGAAGTAGAACGTGGTTCCTTGACCGGGTTTGGAATCGATCCAGATTTTTCCGCTGTGGCGTTCGACAATGCGTTTGCAGACGGCCAACCCGATGCCGGTCCCTTCGTATTTATGCCGCGTGTGCAGCCGTTGAAAGATCACAAAGAGCCGGTCCCAGTATTGCCGCTCGATGCCGATGCCGTTGTCGCGCACGGCGAAGAGCCAATGGTTGTCCTCGCGTCGCGCTGAAACATTGATCTCCGGGCGACGATCGCCGCGGAACTTGATGGCGTTGCCGATCAGGTTCTGGAACAATTGGACCAATTGGGTTTCGTCGCCGCGGACCTCCGGCAGCGAGTCGTGCGTGACGACCGCGCCGCTCTCCTCGATCACGGTCTCCAGGTTCGACAACGCACAATCCAATACCGCACCCAGGCCGATATTGTGAAATGGCTTGCCGCGGGTTCCCACGCGGGAGAAGTCCAGCAGATCGGCTATCAACTGCTGCATCCGCGTAACGCCCTCGACAATGTAGTGGATAAACTGGTCGGCGTCGGCGTCGAGTTGGTCTTTGTACCTCCGCTCGATCAACTGCACGTAGCTACCCACTACCCGCAGCGGCTCCTGAAGGTCGTGCGAGGCGACGTAGGCGAACTGTTCCAGCTCTTCGTTGGAGCTGGCCAACTGGTCGGCCGTCCGGCGAAGCCCTTCCTCGGCCCCTTTGCGCTCGGCGATCTCCTTTTCCAATTGTCGGTTGACCGATTCCAATTCGGCCGTCCGTAGGGCTACCATCTCCTCCAAATGCTCGCGGTGCCTGGCCAGTTCTTCCTCGACTTGTTTCTGTTCGGTGATATCGGTGCAGGTTCCGATCCATTCGCGGGTACTGCCATCATTGTCCATCACGGGCACACCGCGTACGGCGAAGGTACGAAACTGTCCGTCGTGCCGTCTCATGCGGTGTTCGGTGTCGTATAGGATGCGTGTTTCGACCGACCGCCGCCAGATTTCCTTGGCCTGCTGCCGGTCGTCGGGATGGAGCGAATCGCTCCATCCCCACCCCAACACTTCCTGCTCGCTCTGTCCGGTGAAGGCCCGCCACGAAGGAAGGTCCGCGACGACCTCGCCGTTGGCGTCGGTGGTCCACACGATTGACGTGGTGGCGATCGTCAGCGAGCGGTAGCGTTGTTCGCTTTCCTGCAAGGATTGTTCGGCGAGCATCCGCTCGTGGGCCTCGTCTTCCAAACACCGAACGGTCGTCGCAAGTTCGGCCGTCCGCTTGCGGACGCGCCGATCGAGGGTCGCGTTGGCCGCTTCCAACTCCCGTCGGGTGTATTGGAGCGAGGCGCCCATCTGATTGAAAGTGATCGCCAGATCGGCGAGTTCCCGGACTCCCGCCCCTTCGGTAAAATGCCCCGGTTCCCCTTTGCCTATGGCGACGGCTTGTGTCTGCAAGCGTCGCAGTTGGCGGATCAGGCCGCCGCTGGTCTTTGCCGCGAGGAGCACCGATCCGATCGCCACCAGCAAGTTCAGTCCGCCGGCGATCCACAGTCCCGTGTAGACGTCCGACATGGCCGTGCTTACCGGCATGCTCGCGCCCGCCACCCAGCCGAGGTTCTGGACGGGGGCGCGAGCCGAAATGTATGCTTCGCCGTCGGTCGGCATCCTAAGCGTCCCCGACTTCGCCAAGTTGGTTTCGAGCGCGGCGGCCAGCAGCGGATCCTTATCGCGCCAGCTTTCATGGCCGGTCGTTTCTGAGTTGGTTTCGTAGGCCAACACGCCTCGACGGTCGAACAGAGTAAAGACCGTGTCGTCGGTTTTACCGTGATGAAGCCCAGCGATGCGGTTCCTCAGGCTGTCGGCCGTGATAATGGCGCAGACCACGCCGTGAAGCGAGCTGTCGGGTTCGTCGACGCGGCAGGCGATAACAAAAGCCAACTCGCCGCTGCCCCGGTCCCCTAGGATGTTGCTGATCGTCCAGGAACGGCCCGCGAGCAATTCCTGGAAATATGACCTGTCGGCAATATCCACGCCGATCGCTTTTTCCTGACTCGACGCGAGAATCTTCCCCTCCGCGGAGACCCAATTTATCAAGTGGACCGAGCGATACTGCTGGGTGGCGGCGATGAGAAACGAGTTGGCCTGACGGGGATCGTAGGGCTTGAGGCCAAACAGCGCCGCGCCGATCGCCGTCTCTTGGCGACACACGTCAAAGACGTACGCCTTGAAGGTCGTCGTCAACGCCCGGGCCTGCTCCAGGTTAGACTGTTCCTGTTGCGCCCAACGGCTGAAGTACCAAGCCGTGTATATGCCTGTTTGCACGGCCAGCAACGGCACGAGCACCACCAGCACCAGCAGCGTGCCGCGCATGGTACCCGGGAATCGTCGATGGCCGGCGGCATGGATCACGAAACACCCCCCATTTGACCTCTCGATTTTCACAGTGTACCAAATGGCTGGAAATTTATCAGCCGGTATTCTCAATAATCCCGAGGATGTCCGGGATTTCGTCCATTTCTCGATTTTTCGTTGATTTCTGGTTCCCACGCTCTGCATCGCCTGTCGCTCGTTCTCTTGGCCCGCTTATGTTGCTTTTTTCGGATGTGCGACTTGCTCTTCGGATGCCGATAAAAGCGATAAGCGGGGTTACACATAGGCCCATGAGCGCGTCGCAAAATAATGCGTCAGGTGTTTGCTGTATTTTTCGTTGTCTTGTTTGCCACCGGGGGGTGTGTATCGCCCGGCGAGTATTTCCGTAACGGCCTGAAGGTCGGGCCGAACTACTGCCCCCCCCAGGCAGCCACCGCAAAGGACTGGATCGACGCCGCTGACAGCCACGTCAGCAGCGAACCGGCCGATCTGGCCCGATGGTGGTCGATTTTCCACGACCCCAAGCTGGACGCCCTCATTCAGACGGCCGTCCGGCAGAACCTCACACTGCGCGAGGCGGGCTACCGTGTGCTCCAAGCCCGCGCGGCCAGGGCCATCGCCGGCGGAAACCTCTTTCCGCAACAGCAGGATGCCTTCGGTTCCCAAGCCCGAAACGCCGCCAGCATCGCCGCGGCAAATACCCAATTCCTCACCGAGCGGTTCTACGACCAGTGGGACGCCGGATTCAATCTGGCCTGGGAACTCGATTTCTGGGGACGCTTTCGCCGTGCGATCGAAGCGGCCGACGCCGATCTGGATGCCTCGGTCGCCAACTACGATCAGGCAATGGTTACGCTCCTGGCCGACATCGCGGCCACCTACGTCGAAATCCGCACACTACAGCAGCGCATCGTGCTGATCCAGGAAAACGTAAAACTTCAACGGGAAACGTACATCATCGCCGACGCGCGGTTCCGCGGCGGACAGGTGAGCGAGTTGGACGTGGATCAGGCTACCAGTACGCTGGCCCAAAACGAGGCCCGTGTTCCGAGGCTGGAATTGCAGCTCCGCGAGGCGTCGAACCGGCTTTGCGTGTTGCTCGGAGTGCCGCCGGTCGATATGAGGGCGATGCTGGGCACCGGGCCGATCCCCGCCACGCCGGCGGAGGTGGTCGTCGGCGTCCCCGCCGATCTGTTGCGGCGTCGCCCCGACGTCCGCCGCGCCGAACGCGAGATCCAGGCGCAGAGCGCGCGGGTCGGCATCGCCACCGCGGAACTCTATCCGCACATCGGCATCACCGGCACGCTCGACTATTCGTCCCGGAACTTCGGCGACCTGTTCGGCAATCGCGCGTTTCAGGGCAATATCGGTCCCTCGTTCCGATGGAACATTCTGAACTACGGCCGGCTGCTGAACTACATTCGGCTGCAAGACGCCAAGCTGGCCGAGCGGATCGTTTCGTATCAGAACCTTGTATTGCATGCCAACGCCGAGGCCGAAAGCGGGATCGCGCGGTTTCTACGCGGCCGGCAGCGCTCGCAATGGCTAAATACGAGCGTCGTCGCCTCGCAAAAGGCGGCGAAAATCGCCGTCGCACAGTATAAAGGCGGACTGATCGACTTCAACTGGGTCGCCATCGTCGAGCAGAACCTCGTCAACCAGCAAGAACTGTTGGCTCAGTCGCAAGGCGACACGACGTTGGGGTTGGTCCAGACATACCGCGCGCTGGGCGGCGGATGGCAGAGCGCCTACGAGTCGTCGTCGGCCGTAGCCGAACCGATCCCCGCGCCGATCGAACGGTTGCCGCCGGTCGTGCCGTGATGACTCGTTCCCATGCTCTGCCGGGTGCCACTGCTGGCTTGTCCAGCAGTGCCGTTTGGGACGGGCTAACAGGTCTCGTTCAGCCATTCGGCCGACAGGCTATGAACGGTTGATAAGCCGACGTATTGTTACGGAGGATCGAGCAAAAATATCGGGCAACTCGTTGTTGGAAAACACGCCCGTTTACGGGCGTTTCCGCGCCAGCGGTATTAGGCCCGGCGTTTACGCCGGGTCGGCGGAACCACCGAAATCATTTGTTGTGCCTCTTTGTCACGCCCGTTCACGGGCGTCCTCGATGTTGCAGCGACGGGGAGGAAGGAGCCCCGTGAACGGGGCTGACAACCGATGCCCGTGGTGTGTGCTCATCTCACCCGGCGTCAACGCCGGGCCTATTACCGCCTGCGGCGGACAAGGGTCGTAAACGACCCTCTTAAATGATACGGACGCACTATCAACTGGCAATCGTAGTAGGCCGGGTTGTAACCCGGCGATAATTATGCCGGGTCTTGACCCGGCCTACATTGTTTGCGTCCCAGTCTCGCTCGCATAATGACGTAGAAGAAAACGGGCGTCAGTATGACGCCGAAGAATGTGACGCCGATCATGCCGCTGAAGACGGCGGTGCCGAGCGAGTGGCGCATTTCGGCCCCCGCACCGGTGCCGACCAACAACGGCACCACGCCCAGGATGAAGGCGAACGAGGTCATCACGATCGGCCGCAAGCGGAGCCGGGCAGATTCCACCGTGGCTTCGGCGAGCGGCTTGCCTTCCTTGCGCAGTTGTTCGGCGAACTCGACAATGAGGATCGCGTTTTTGGCGGCCAGCCCGACCAATACCAGGAACCCGATCTGCACAAAGATGTCGATCGGCAGCGAGGCTACCAACATGCCGGTGGCCGCGCAAAGCAGGCACATCGGCACGACCAGGATGACGGCCATCGGCAGTTTCCAGCTTTCGTATTTCGCCGCCAGCACCAGGAAGATCAGTGCTGTGCCGATGGCGAATATGTATATGCCCACGTTGCCGGCCAGGATTTGCAGATACATGATCTCAGTCCATTCATAGGGAGCGTCTTCCTTGTCGGCCAGATTCTGCATGATGTCGATCACCTGGCCGGAGCTGGTGCCCTCGGCTGGGTTTCCGATCACCGGCGCGGAGGCGTACATATTGTATCGCATGACCATCACCGGTCCGCCGATGCTTTTGGCCTCGAAGAGCGTTGCCAGGGGCACCATTTGTCCGAGCTTGTTTCGGACTTTCAGTTGCGAGAGTTTCGAGACCCGCGTGCGGTAATCTTCCTCGGCCAAGACGTTCACCTGCCAGGTGCGTCCGAACTTGTTGAAGAGGTTGACGAAGTATCCGCCCATATATACTTGCAGGGTGTTGAAAACGTCGTCCATGGCCACGCCCAGCGATTTGCATTTTGTGCGGTTGATGTCGAGGTAAATCTGGGGCGTGTCGGCGCGGAACATGGTGAACACGCCGGTCAGTCTCGGACCGTCGTTGGCCTCGGCGACCAGTTTGTCGGTCGATTTCTGAAGCTCGTCGAGATCGACGTATCCTCGCTGCTCGACCTGGAGTTTGAACCCGCCGCCGTTGCCCAACCCTTGGATCGGCGGGGCGCGGAAGACCTGAATCTCCGCCCCGTCGATCTCGGCGGCGAACCGTTTCCGCAGCTTCTCGGCGATCACGGCGTCGTACTCTTCGTGGCTGTGCCGATCCTCGAACGGTTCGAGGATAACGAAGCTGGAACCGAAGTTCGAGCTGTTGGCGTTGAGCATAAACGACTGCCCGGCGACCGACAACGTATGGGCGACGCCGGGGATGTTGGGATAACGCTTAGGGTCGGACGGGTCGCCAAGCACGATCCGGTCAACTTCGGCCATCACTTTTTGCGTCCGCTGGACCGCAGCCGAGTCGGGTAACTGGACGTTGACCAGCAGATAGCCCTGGTCCTGCTCGGGAATGAACGCCTTGGGCGCTTTGTTTATCGTCCATCCGGTCAGCAGCAGCAGTCCGCCATAGACCAGCAGGACGATGACGCACAGACGGACCAACCGCCCGATTGTCCGGCCGTAAAACTCCGTGAATATGTCGAACAGCTTGTTGAACGCCTTGAAGAACTTCGACAAAACCGCGTTGACCGGCGAGACGATAAACCAACCGATCGCTCCGCCGAGCAGCGCGCCGGGCGTCGTCACGGCGAAGAACATCGGCCAGGGCAGTTGTTCGTCCCCGCCTTCGGCGTGCAAGCCGAGTTGGACGGCGAAATACTTCTTCGCCGCCCAGACCGCCAGCACCCCGCCGACAACGCCGAATATCCACCAGGGCAACGCCTCGTGGATCGGGTGGCCGTGCTCGTCGAGCTTCTGCTTCTCGAAAATCGCCACCGCGCGAGACGGGGTGAGCGTCATCGCGTTGATGGCCGAGATGATCATCGCCGACGAGATGACCAGGGCGAATTGGCGGAAAAACTGGCCCGTAACGCCGGGAACGAACACGCTCGGCAGAAAGACCGAGCTGAGCACCAGCGTAATGGCGATGATCGGCCCGGTGACTTCCGACATCGCCTTGATCGTGGCCTCCTTGGGCTTCAGGCCGAGCGACATCTGCCGCTCGACGTTTTCCAATACGACTATCGCATCGTCGACGACTATTCCGATGGCGAGCACCATTCCGAACAGGGTGAGGTTGTTCAGGCTGAATCCCATCACGGCCATCACCGCGAAGGTGCCGACCAGCGAGACCGGCACGTCGATCATCGGCAGGATCATCGCCCGCCAGTCCTGGAGGAACAACAGCACGACGATCGCCACCAGTATCACGGCGTCGAGGAGCGTTTTCAGCACCTCGTTGACCGATTCCTGGATGAACGGGGTGGTGTCGTAAACGATGCGGTATTCGAGACCCGCGGGAAACGACTTGCTCAGCTCGCGCATCTTGGCCTTGATTATTTCGGCCACGTCCAGTGCGTTGGAGCCGGGCAACTGGAATACGGCCAGGCCGACCGACGGTTGGCCGTCGAGCCGGCAGGTCTGGTCGTACATCTGGGCGCCGAGTTCGACGCGGCCCACGTCGCGGAGCCGGACAATCTGGCTCGACATGCGCCCCTGTTCTTCGTTACCCTGGTCGGTCTTGATGATGATGTCGGCGAACTGATCCGGGTCGGCCAATCGGCCCAGCGTGTTCATGGTGAACTGAAACACCTGGCCGGTCGGCACCGGCGGCTGGCCGATCTGACCGGCCGCCACCTGCACGTTCTGGCTCTGGATCGCCTGAAGCACGTCGATCGTGGCCAGATTGCGGGTGGCCATTTTCTGCGGATCAAGCCAGACCCTCATGCTGTAGTCGCGCTGGCCGAGATAGGTCACGTCGCCCACACCGTCGATCCGCGCGATTTCGTCCTTGATCTGAATGGTGGCGTAGTTCGACAGGTAGATGTCGTCGTAGCGTCCGTCGGGCGAGATCAGATTGATGCACAACAGGATGCTGGGCGATTTCTTCTTGGTGTTTACTCCTTGGACCTGCACCTCGCGGGGAAGCTGAGGCATCGCCAACGCCACGCGGTTCTGCACCAACACTTGGGCCATGTTCAGGTCGGTGCCCAACTCGAAAGTGACGGTCAGGTTGTATGCCCCGTCGTTGGTGCATTGCGACGACATGTAGAGCATCCGCTCGACGCCGTTTACCTGCTGTTCGATCGGGGCGGCGACGCTGTCGGCCACCACTTTGGCGCTTGCCCCGGGGTAACTGGCAGTGACCGAAACGGTTGGCGGCGTGATGTCGGGGTACTGCGCAACCGGCAGCAGCATCGCGGTCACTCCGCCGGCCAGCAAAATGACCAGCGAGATGACCCAGGCGAATATCGGACGTTCGATGAAAAACTTGGCGAACATGCTGCTCGTAATCTATGTAGGGTGCGTACAACGCACCATATGTTCCCTGTTGTGGTGCGTTTCACGCGCCCTACTGGTTCTGGTTCTTATTCTCCGACTCAATTGGCTTCGGCCGCACATGCATCCCCGAGTGGACAAACTGGAGCCCGCCGACAATGATCTGCTCGCCGAGTTTTATGCTGTCGATCGTTTTCCCGCCGGATAACTCTTTCTCGTCCGCCTGCCGCAGACCGTCCTTCGTGCGGACCATCTTCACGGGAACCACGACTTGCAGCCCGTCGGGCTGTTGTGCGCCCAAGGTGACCGGACGATATTCGACGATGTCTTTGTCGTCAACGATTTTCAGATATTTCTTTCCCTGGTCGGTGCCGACTGCTTTCGGAGGAACGAGTATCGCATCGTGCGGACTGCCGATCGGCAGCCGGATGCGGACGAACATGCCGGGCGTCAACAGGCGATAGTTTTTGTAATCCAGCGACGGATTGGCGAACGTGCCGCGGACCTGGAGCGTGCCGGTGCTGGGATCGATGCGGTTGTTGATGAAGTCGATCTTGCCCTTATGCGGAAAACGGTCTTCCTCGTCGGCCAACCCCACCTCGACCGGGAACCCCTCCTTTTCCTCTTTCCGATCGACTTCTCCCTTTTCGATCATCCGCTGGATGCGAAGCAAGGCGTGTTCGTCGATGTCGAAGTAGGCGTACATCGGATTCTGCGAAACGACGGTGGTCAGCAGGGTCTCGTCCTGCTTGACCAGGTTTCCGATGGTCAGCAGGTTTCGCCCCACGACGCCGTCGATCGGCGATATGATCCGCGTGAACTCGACGTTCAGCCGCGCGGCCTCCGAGTTGGCCTTGGCTGCAGCGACCGCCGCGCTGGCCTCGTCCCTGGCGGCGGCATACTTATCGACGTCCTGCTTGCTGATCGCGCCCGGGGTCTTGGCGATTTCCAACGCACGGGCGTAGTCGGCAATTGTCAGCTTCAAGTGGGCTTCGGCCAAACGGACCCGACCGAGTTCCCTGTCCAAGGCGGCTTTGTAGGGACGCGGATCGATCAGAAACAGCCGCTGATCGACCTTCACTTCGGCGCCCGGGGTGAAATCCACGGTATCGAGATAGCCCGTCACTCGGGCTTGAATCTTGACCGACTCGGGTGCCTCGATACGTCCCGTAAAATACGCATAATCGGTAACTTTTCGCGCGGTCGGTTTAGTCACCCTGACTACCGGCCCGGCGTCTTTCGAGTCCGATTGCTCTTGCTTTCCTTTGTCAGAGCATCCCAGGCCGAGGCACGTAAGTACAAGCAGTCCTTGCAGTAACGCTGATCTGGGCAGGCACATGGGAGTGGTTTGCTGGGTGGTGGGTATAGGGTAAGGGTAGACCGATGCTCCTGAAACATAGGCCGCGATAGCGAACAGGGTGGCACGTCCCTGAGCGAAGCGAAGGGCGTGGATGCCCCAGAGACCACGCCCTTCGCTTCGCTCAGGGACGTGCCACCCCAACAAAAAGAGACAGGGGTGACCAACGCAACGCGGCTTTAAGAAGAGCGGCGGGAGAACAGCAGCCAGTAGACCACCGGCCCCACCAACAGCGGAAAAAACCGTGGTGGTACACCGACTCGGCCATGACCCAACAGATCGGCAACGCGGCGGTCAGCGAAAGCGAATACGAGTTGCCCCAAAGGGGCGGCCGTTCACCCAGCCCAGGGCAACGCCCTGGGGGGCGGGAGAGCGAGAACGGCTCGTCGGCCCAACGGGCCAAGGGTTCGCCTCGCGGAACGGTTGGCCCGTTGGGCCGGAAAATCAGATGCGCCGCCCACCTTTCCTTAGGAAGAAAGTCGCCGAAAACGAACAAGGAGAGCAACGGATTAACAAGTCAACGATCAAGCGTTCCCGTCGTGTAGAAAGGGGCACTGTTGGACAAGCCAGCAGTGGTGCCCACCCGAATTTGATCTCCAAGCCACCCCACCGGTTCACAAGCCGGAATGTTGGATTGCAAGACCTGCCCCCTATTCGACCCCTATTCCTTCCCCTTCCCCCATTCCTTTTGTTTCTCCCCCAGTTGGGTATTGACCAGCCTTATGTGGTTTCGTAAGCTGGGGGGTATAGATTGGTTCATCCACTTTGGAAAGGGAAGGAGATTTTTATGTTTGCGAAGCTGACCAGAATTCACTCCGCAGTGTGGACGTCAACCTTGTTTTCCGGAAAATTAGTAAAAGTTGAAAAAAGAGTTTTTCAAATAGCAGCAGTTGCGACAGCTTTATTATTCTTGGGAGGAATGTCAAGCAAAGCAAACGCCGACATCGTCCAAATTTCAAATTCATCGGCAGACGCATATTATTATTCGATTACAGGTTTTTCAGGCGTTGTGGATGCACGATACCACGATATGACTCCCGGTTATGACGAAGGATATGATTTGGAATTAGATACGTCGATAAGTCCTACTCCTGATAAGATGGTATTATTCTCAAAGTTGGACGGACACTACGTTGATGTCAACTTTACTACGGAGCCGCATATTGGCGAGATTTATACATTTTACCTGGGGTTTGAGAACGATTCGAGAACAACCTATTCAAGCCTCGAAAACCACCTTGCCCTTAACGACTTTGTAATTGATAATTCCAACGGAGTCACGGATTATGCATACACCTTATCCGTTAACACTTCCGGGACAGGGAGCACTTACGACTATACAAGGTATGGTCTTCTCAGCACAAAGGTAAACAGCCAAAGCATTGCACGTTGGGATCAAGACATTCCTTCGACAATGGACTGGAGCCAAGGCAGTCATTATGGCATATTAACAATCACAGCCGTTGATTCAAAGGTTGTGTGGTATGGCGATGTTGCCCCCACCAATCCAACCACTTGGAACACGAGCATGAACGCCTACATCGGTAAGACCGATGACGGCATACTGAACATCAGCAACGGTGGCGAGGTTAGCAATCACGAAGGCCACATAGGCTATGCATCCGGCTCGACAGGCAAGGTCACGGTCGACGGGGCCGGATCGACATGGATCAACCGCAGTTCCCTCTATGTCGGATACAACGGCAGCGGGACGCTCAGCATAAACGGCGGCGGCACGTTACAGAATGCAAACGGCTTCATCGGCTACAATTCCGGCTCGACGGGCGTGGTTACGGTTGACGGCGCAAGTTCGACGTGGACCAGCGGCAGGCTCGATGTCGGGATCAGCGGCCACGGAATGCTGAACATCACCGGCGGCGGCGCTGTCAGCAGCAGTGGCATGAGCCACATCGGCTATTTTTCCCACTCGGATGGTTTGGTCACGGTGGATGGGGCTGGCTCGACGTGGACAAGCAGTAACGAACTCTTCGTTGGCTCCAACGGCAGCGGCACACTGAATATCATCGACGGCGGCGTTTTCATCAGCAATAGCCTTGTCTCCATTGGCAGCAATCCCGGCTCGACTGGGATGGTCACGGTGGATGGGGCTGGCTCGACGTTTACGGACAGTAACTGGACCAACTGCCTCGTCGTTGGCTCCATCGGCAGTGGTACGCTGAATATCACCGGCGGCGGCGCTGTCAGCAGCAGTGGCAGGGTCTAGATCGGAAGAGCGTCG
>CBDAFL010000123.1:0-2215 GCA_965195225.1 uncultured Thermoguttaceae bacterium | reverse complement strand
CCGCCAAAAGGCCTGACCACGTTTGGCATATCGACCTGACGGTGTCGGCATGCACGGCAGCGTCGCCGTGGTAGAACGATTTATCTTGACATTGAAACAGATACTCCACCAGCTACCGCTGATCCCGCTTCGCCGGACGTCTTTCCGATCCGAATTGGCTGTGATCGCTCAATGGTACAATGAGCATCGACCGCACGTGACGCTCGGCGGCAAGACTCCGAATGAAGTCTACGAGAGGCGTTTCCCTGCCAATCGCAAGCCGAGAATCGAACCACGCCCACGCTGGCCACGCGGATCGTCTTGTGCCAAACCGTGGGCGCTCATTGGAGGCAAACCTGGACAACGGTTCGACACGACGGTCAGCTTCCACAAGAGGCGACGTCACCTGCCAGTCGCGATGCTCGAGCGTGCTGCGTAATCTCAAGTCCACTCGTTCCCCATACACTGCCGGTGTGGAGTCACGCGTGAGAAGCATACGTCTTCACGTCGCTTGCCAAGAGAGCACGCCAACGGCGCCGCCACTTTGTCACGGCAACGCTTCGCAACGATGCTCCGCTCTCTCGGAATGCCGGCCAGATGCAGCTGACAAATGTTCACGAACGATTTGTTGGACCCAGACAGCGCCCCGGCATAAGGCCATCATTCCATACAGACATTACGGCATCGAGCGCGACCGACTGATCTGTCTCGGCGGCGAAGTCGTCAACCACGACGTCTCTCCTGCTCCCACGTAGCCGGTCGTCGCCGCTGCTTAGTATGACAGCGCAATATTAGCTCAAGACCTCCATGTCCATTCGACGATAAGGGCGTAGAAGACATGGAGGTCTACGATGACGACTGATGAAATCAGGGCGTTGGAGCCCGGTGCGCGGCGTCGATTGGAGCAGTTTCGGGACTGCTTCAAAAAGGCGCCGGTGTTTGACTATTTGGTGTCTTATTCGTTGGGACTGATGGCGGCACTGGAGCGGAAAAGCATCGAGCCGATCGCCTTGTGGATCGGCTCGGCCGTGCGAACGCTTCAGTTGTTTCTGTCGCAGTTCGCATGGGACCACGTGCGAATCGAATCGCGGCTGCGGCGAACGATCGTGGACGAATACGGCAGCGACAATGCGATCGGCGTGATCGACGCTTCGGCTCATGCCAAGCAGGGCAAGAAAACGCCGGGCGTCCAACGACAATGGTGCGGTGAGTCGGGTAAGATCGACAATTGTGTGGTGGGCCAACACTTGATCTACACGAACAACGACCCGAAAAACCCGTTCAGCGCGTGTGTCGCCTCGGACCTTTATCTGCCGGAAAGCTGGATCGACGACCCGGACCGGCGAGACGAAGCCCATATTCCCGAGGACGCCCTGTTTCGCAAAAAATGGGAGATTGCCGCGGATCAGGTCGAAGCGTGTGCGGCCGACGGCATGCGTTTTGCCTGGATTACCTGCGATGAAGAATACACCTCGGTCCCCGAGTTCATCTACCGCATGGATCGAAGTGGGCAAAGAGTGATCGGCGAGGTTCGCTCGAATTTCCGTTGCTGGACGAAACGCCCCGCCTGTCGATCTTTCCAAGGGCCGCATGCCTCGCGGCAGGTAGACAATGTCTGCCGTTTCAGTCCGGTGTTTCGGCAGCAATCGTGGCAGCGAGTCCATATCAAAGACACCACGCGTGGCGACTGCGTGTGGGAAGTCAAGACGGCACGGGTTCATTTGGTCGCCAAGGACGACCAAGGCCGATCGTGTCCGACCGATCGGCAGTACTGGCTGATCGTGGCGAAGAACGCCGAAACGGGCGAGATCAAATACTTCATCTGCAACGCATCGGAAAACACGCCCATCGAGGAAATGCTGCGAATTGCCTTCGGGCGATGGCATGTGGAAAAATGGTTCGAACGAGCCAAGCAACAATGCGGCTTCGGGGCGTTCGAAGTGCGGACTTATCAGAGCCTCATACGTCATTGGCTTTGTTCGCGGATCGGCATGTACATTCTGGCCGCCGAAACCACGCAGCTTCGGGAAAAAAAAACCGGAGATCACGTTCGAGCAAGTTGCCCGAGCGCTCGGCCACATCTTGCAGCGGTCGCTTGAAAGCGATCCCGTTTTCGTGCAACTACTGGCAACCATCAATCAATACCACCAACATCGAAATCGGATATCCTACGAAAGCCGACGCCGCCGGGCGAAACTCCTGTCAGAACTAGTCGGAAATACGTAGCGCTGTCATA
>CBDAFL010000122.1:0-1459 GCA_965195225.1 uncultured Thermoguttaceae bacterium | reverse complement strand
GAAGAAGACGGCAGCCAAAAAAAGAACGTCCGGAAAGAAGCCAGTGGCACCACCGGCGTATGGGCTGGACGCCATACTAGGCGTACCGGAGGGATTCTTATGAGTTCCGGGATGTCGCTTATCAACTCGTTCTTTGTGATGATAGTCTCATTCCTGCTTGCGTTCGTGCTGAACGTTGGGCTTGGCTTCATGCTTGACCGTGTTCTTATTGCGTTCGCTACCGCCGGAATGTATGATGTTTCTGCCGAATGGGACCCGACCTCGCTTGTCTCGATGGTCTGCACCCTGTTCTATCTGCTGATCTATGTTGTGCCCATCCTTGGTGTTGCGCAGTTCGTGTATACGGCTGTGCGACGGCAGCGATACGACCAATATGAACCAATCGAGGTGTGATCTATGGAACTACTCCCGAAAGCCTTAACAGACTTCCCGACATTTGATATGCCACCACGTCTCGATCATCCCTCTCCTAATCAGACCGTTGCGGGATTGAAATTTGCGGGATCATTCGATTCTGACGGTGACGGCGTGATCGACCCGTGGGACTGCCAGCCATTCAATCCGGATGAAGACGGATGGTTTGGCGATCTGATCTCCGGGATAAGCGGGCGGATCACTCCCGTAATCAGCAGCATAAGCTCTTATGTTCGACCGGATTATGGGCGGGCGGCGAAACGGCGACAGGCAGTTCGCCAGCATGTATCCGGAGCCGCCCGCGGTGTTACAGGCACAATCGGCAGGTATGTTCATCGCCCCGTCAAACACGTAAAGCGCACGTTTTCCCGAACAGTCTCGCGTCTACCAATCTATCCGTCAGCGCGGCGGGCGGTAGAACGGCGGGCGGCGGTGGCGGGTGCAGTGGATAGGGTGCGCACGTTCGTCGCCCCCCCTGCTCGCGTAACTCCATCGGGGAAACTACAGCCCTTTGCCGGTTATTCTCCCGAGGCGGCGGGAGAACGACGGGAGACCATTGCAGCAAAACTCGGCATCGACTTTGAGCGGGCGGCAGACCGACGGGCGGCGGTGGCGGAGGCTGTGATGGGCGGTCCGAAACAGATACTCACCAGCATCTCTGATGCGGGTGCCCCACTTCGCGAGAAGATGGAGAGCCAGATTGCGAGAGTGACCGCAAGACAGCAGGCAAAGTTTGACGTTCCGGGTGCCATATCCGGAGTGTCAAGAGACCTCTATGAAAAAGCCTCACGGGTGGCGACAGTCGCACGCAGGTTTGAGACACAGGATCAGGTAGCACACGTCCCTCAAGTTCTCCAGAGGTTCGGGGCACCAGAACAGTTCATTGTGCCCGGTGTCGAACCGATGATGCAGCGCACAGAGAAACGACTTGGCTTGCAGGCGGAATGGATACCGGAACCGCTAAAGACGGCGGGATGGGCTGCAAAAGAACTTGGGTATGGTGTTGCGTTCAGCGGTCCGGCTATGGTTGTTGAGATGGCAGGCA
>CBDAFL010000121.1:0-4699 GCA_965195225.1 uncultured Thermoguttaceae bacterium | reverse complement strand
GAAAGTAGGGTGGGTCAAGCGAAGCGCAGCCCCACCACGGTTTATCTAATCATAGTTGGCTGAATGAGGTTGTTCATATAGAATAGTCCACCATGACCGAACCCCGCGACAACGATCCCACAATGCCCCTGTTGGACGCTTATCTTGCCCAACTCCAGGCCGGCGGGAAGCCGGACCGCCGCGTGCTGTTGCGCGAGCATCCAGAATTGGCCTCGGCATTGGATTGCCTCGAGGCGTTGGAGGTATTGGCCCCACCGGCGGGTGAGTGCCCGGCACTGGACGAGGATACGGCCGACACCGCGGCGGAGTTGCCGCGCGATTTCGGCCCTTACGAGCTGATCCGCGAGGTCGGCCGTGGCGGCATGGGCGTGGTCTACGAAGCCAAGCAAAGAGGGTTGGACCGCTCGGTAGCCGTGAAGATGATCCTGGCCGGACACCTCGCCTCGCCCGAGATTATACGCCGTTTCCAGGCAGAAGCGAAGGCCGCCGCACGGCTGCGGCACTCGAACATCGTACATATCCACGACGTCGGTCGCGTGGGCGGCCAAGACTTCTTCGCAATGGAGTATATCGAAGGGCAAAGTTTGGAGAAACCGATCGCCGACGGACCGGTCGAAGCCCACTTCGCCGTCCGGCTGATCTCCACGGTTGCCCGGGCCGTGGAACACCTGCACCAGCAAGGAGTGCTTCACCGCGACCTGAAACCCTCGAACATTTTGCTGGACGTCGAGGGGCAACCGTTTGTGACCGATTTCGGCTTGGCCAAGGTGTTTACCCCCGACTCGGAGACGACGGCCACCGGCATTATTGCCGGCACGCCAAGCTACATGGCGCCGGAACAGGCCTCGGGGCGCCGCGCAGAGGTCGGCCCCGCAACGGACGTTTACAGTCTGGGCGCGATTCTTTATGAATTGCTGACCGGTGTGCCGCCCTTCCGGGCCGAGACGGCATTGGACACATTGATGGAAGTGCTCAGTTGCGATCCGGCAATGCCGCGAAAGCTCAATCCCCGTATTCCGCGCGGCTTGGAGTTGATCTGTCTGAAATGCCTGGCGAAGGAACCGGGAAAGCGATACACGTCGGCCGCGGCGTTGGCCGACGACCTGGACCGCTTTGCCCGCGGCGAGGTTCTCGAAGCGCGTCCGCCCACTTTGGCCCGGCGGTTCTGGGGTTGGACGCGGCGTCAGCCGGCCTTGGCCTTGCGGCTCGGCGCGCTGGGGCTGTTCTACGGCATTGAAACGTTCAATTATTTCACGGGCGTGGTAGACCGCGATTTTCACGGACCGGTCTCGCTGGTCGTGGGGCTTTGGGCCGCGGCCTCGATCGCCTGCCAACAGTTGCTCGACAACCGCCGTTGGTCGTTCCCCGCCCGTTTTGTCTGGGGAACGCTCGACTCGTTGGCCCTGCTGACCGTCCTGCTGATCGCCGACGGCGCGGCCAGCTCGTTGGTGATCGGATATCCTTTGATTATCGTCGGCTCGGCCCTCTGGTTCCGGGTGCGGTTCGTCTGGTTTATGACGCTGCTTTCACTGCTTTCATACGGCGTGTTGGTGATCGACTTCTACTTCCGTCGGCCCGAGTTGCACAAGGTGATGGACGCGGGGTACAACCGCCATGTGATCTTCGCCATCGGATTATTGATTCTCGGAGCGATCGTTTCTTATCTGGTTCAGCGGCTGCGGATTCTCAGCAGCTTTTACGGCCAACCGCTCTGAAAGCGTATCCGTAAATAGAGACAATCGTATTTAGCCCCGGGTGAATACACCCGGGGAAAGCGGTTTTCCATGTTCAACCCGGCCCGCCGTGTATTCACGGCGGGCTAAATGAACAATTCCAGGATGGCCCCCGAAACCTCGCTACGTCTAAACTCACCCCCCCGGGATGTGTAGCAGTGTCGCCAGATTGCCAAAGCTGCGCCACTTGAGTTTTCGTGCAATCCCGAAAAGTTAGCTAAACCGCGAAAATCGTTCCAACCGATACCACCTGATGGAATTGTATTGTGGGATGATGCTGCCTTTCAAAATTCGGCAGGGGATAGCCATGCGGACAAAAAGATTCGTCGCCTTTCTCGTGGTGTTCGGGACACTTGGGATAATTACCACGGCACCGGTGCAATGCAGCGCCGGCGAAGAGAAATCGTTCTTCGATCGGTTGGATGATTTTGGCAAGTCGATTTTCGACGGAATCCTTCCGTCGAGGAAAAGCAAGGCCAAAAACCACGAGAAGACCGCACCGGAAAAGCACCGTTCGGACCGCTGGCAAGACCTGTCCGATCCGAGAGACGAGGCTGGCACGCCGCGGGCAGGAAGTGTTTTGGATGTGACTGGTCGACGCTCATCCGAGGACGGAAAGCCGGCGGGAACCAAAGCCGAGTACGCCCCGAAGACCATGCCGCCGGTCTACCGACGCGGCGAGGACGGAAAGCCGAAACCGGTCCGTCGCCCGTTGGCCGGCACATCGTTGCTGGGCAACGAGGAGACACGAGAAACGCCCCCCCGGCAAATTCCGGCCCGCCCGCCGCGCAAGGCGACCAGCGAGCAGTCGGATATTTACGGCGATCTGCCCGACCTTTCCGACTCGGGAAAGCCGGGGTTGAAACCGCTTCACAAGCGGCTGGCGGGCTTTAGCCAGTCGGTGTTTGGCTCCGACGAAGAGCAGGCTCGTCGTCCGCAATCCAACTTCCAGCCCGAGCGGACCTCGGAGTCGGCGCCGATCGAGGCGACGGTGAATACCGTGCCAGAGACGCCCCGCGCGACTGGCCGGCCGGTGATCGCGCAGCGTGCGACCTCGGGATTGCGCTCCACGAAGTCACTGCCCGCCGGTCCCCTACCCGATACGAAAAACGCTCATGTAGGACAGGTTGGCAACCTGTCCCACAACCAAAGCGACGTGCTTTTTGCCCGCAAAGGGCCGAACCTTAGCGTCAAAACCTTTGGGCCTCGGACAATCTCCGTCGGCAGGGAATCGACATACGAGGTTCATGTGAGCAACACTGGAAACGTGGCCGCGGAGGGATTGGTGGTGTACGTTTCGCTACCCGAGTGGGCCGAAGTGGCCGACGCCGAGGCCAGTGCGGGCGCCGCCGGGACAACCGATGTCAACCGGCAGGACGGAACCGTCCCGTGGAAAGTCGGGTGCCTCAACGCCAAAGGACGCGAGCGGTTGACCCTGAAAATCATCCCGCGGCAAAGCCGTCCTTTCGATCTGGAGGTCCACTGGAACTACAAGCCGACCGCCTCTCAGGCGTCGATCGAGGTTCAAGAACCGAAGCTCGTTATGCAAATCGAGGGACCGCACGAGGTCTTTTACGGGAAAAAGGAACTGTTCCAACTCAGATTGGCCAACACCGGCACCGGAGACGCGGAAAACGTCGTGCTAACCCTGATGCCCGTCGGGGCGGGTGAAAACGTCCAAGCCACGCACAAGGTCGGGCTGCTCAAGGCCGGTGGGAAAAAGACCTTGGAAGTGGAACTGACCGCACGGCAAGCCGGAAATCTGACCGTCCAGGTCGAGGTTCGCGCCGATGGAAATCTGCACGCCGAGCTGGCCGAGAAGGTGTTGGTGCGCCGAGCCGGATTAAAGATCGACTTCGACGGGCCAAAGGTCCAGTTCGTCGGCACGGTGGCCAACTACGCCGTCACGGTGTTCAATCCGGGCAATGCCCCCGCGCGGAACGTCAAGTTCTCGCTGGCACTGCCCTCCGGCGCCAAGTACCTTTCGGGAATCGAAGGCGCCAGGGTAGACTCTTCCGGCGGCAAACTGGTCTGGACATTGGATTCGCTTGGGGCACAAGCGGAGCGGCACTTTGCCATTAAGTGCCGTTTGGCGGCGGCCGGTTTGAGCCGAATGAAGCTGAACGCGGTTGCCGACGACGATCTGACCGCACGGGCCGAAACCGTGGTCCGGGTCGAAGCCGTCGCCGATCTGACCATGAACGTGAAAGACCCGACCGGACCGGTGCCGGTCGGCAAAGAGGTGATCTACGAGGTGCGCGTCCGCAACCGGGGTACGAAAGAAGCGCGGGGCGTCGAGGTATTCGCATACTTCTCACGCGGCATCGAGCCGATCGCCGCCGAAGGCGCCGCCAATCGCCTCGGTCCCGGCCGGGTGGTGTTTCGGCCCATCACGTCGTTGGCCCCGGGCGAGGAAGTGGTCCTGAAGATACGTGCCCGAGCCGAGACGGCGGGCAACCACGTATTCCGGGCGGAGACTCATTGCAAGCCGCTGTCCGCGCGACTGATCTCCGAGGCAACGAACCTCTACTACGGCGACGCTCCCGCGGCGGAGCAAACCGCCCGCGAGCCGTCGGACGAAACCCCGACCCGGTAGGGTTGCGATACACCTTGTTCCCATGCCCTGCATGGGAACAGGCTGCCCGGCCGCTCCCGCGTCCGTTGCGAAAAACCCTCGGAAACCGTCCCCCGACAGACGGGTTTCACGCCGGTTTTGCCCCTCCCAGGCCCCAAAAAAGCGCTTTTTTCACCCGCCATAGCCCCTAGCGAAAAAAGTGCGTAAATACCGGCGGCCAGAAAACAGCCTTTTTATAGGCGTTTTCGGCTGGTAGAATGACCTCGCTGCGCATACCTCGCAGGAGGGGAGACTGCGAAAAAGTTTGGGGCATCGTCGCCACAACCCGATGTTGTTATTCAAGTTAAGGTCGATTTTCCGGCCTGAATTAACTGGAAAAAATTTCTGAAAT
>CBDAFL010000120.1:0-3615 GCA_965195225.1 uncultured Thermoguttaceae bacterium | reverse complement strand
AGACCACCCCCAGGGCGCGCAAAGGAGTGGCAAAGAGCGCCGCCAGTATCCTCCTCGTCCAACTTTTTCCAAACAAGCGAGCGGATAGCCCGCCCCGAAAACTTTCGTCGATCTCCAGCCCGAGGAAATCGGAGTCGCCCGCGTCCCGCAACGGTTGCGCTCGAAGCAACGGGCCGGTGCGTCTGGACGGCGGGGTGGACGGCCGCCACTGGGTCAGCATGCGCCCCACCTCGGCGGCCGACGGATAGCGATCGTCGGGCTTCTTAGCCATCATCTTCGCGCAGATGGTGGCCAGATCGGCGGGGACGTCGGCGCGCATCGGAGGCGGCACCCGGGTCTGGTGTTTGAGAATCCGCTCGGCCAGCGTCCCTTTAGGAAAGGGCGGATGGCCCGTCAGCAGGAAGTAAAGCGTGCAGCCGAGAGAATAGATGTCCGCCCGGCGGTCCAACTCGCTGCTTCCGACCGCCTGCTCGGGCGCGAGGTAATCGACCGATCCCAGCACCTGCTCCTGCGATTCGCTTGTTTCAGGGCGCTCGTCGTGCGTCAGCCGAGCCAGTCCCATGTCGAGTATTTTCACCACCCCTTGCACGTTGACCAGCAGATTCGAGGGTTTTACGTCGCAATGGATCATGTTTCGTTGATGGGCGTGGTCGAGGCCCTCGGCCGCCTGACGGATATAATCCACGGCCAGCCGGCAGTCCAACGGCCCGTCCTCGTCGACCATTCGTTGCAGATCGAGACCTTCGACGTACTCCATGACCATGTAGTAGCGGTCGTCTTCATTGTCCACGCTGTAGGCCTGTACGATGTTGGGGTGGTCCAAGGCGGCGATCGCGCGGGCCTCGGCCAGAAACCGCTCCAACGAGGCGGGATCCTTGCCCACCTGACGCGAGATGATCTTCAGCGCCACCAGCCGGTTCATCGTCACGTGCCGGCCGAGGAAGACGGTACCCATCCCGCCGCGGCCCAACAGCTCGATAAGGCGGTATTTTCCCAGATAGAACGAGCTTCGCCCGGCCAACAACTGACCGGCCTGCCAGCGGGTAATCAGCTCGCGCCGGACAAGACGTTTGGCGATGGTTTTCGGGTTGTCGCCCTCTTTCGCGGCCTTGCGGGCCTGGGCCAACTGCGACGGAGTCAACAGCTTGCTCTTTTGGAGGACCGCGAAAAATTCTTCCGCCGTCGTTACCGCCATCATCGTTTTCCGGTTTGATGATTCATCGCCCGATACACAATGTTTTCAAGCACTCCAGTTTACCAATTGCGCAAAGTAATCGCAAATACCGCCGTCTACGGGTAGTGTCCTAATTTCACATTACAGTCGAAAATAATTCGTCGAAAGTCCATAACCTATCCGTTACCCCTGCCGACGTATTCCGGGGACGTATTTCGTATTCCGTAAAGGGTATTCCGTGGACAGGGTATTCCGGAATTGCCAGACGCACACGGGGGTTCAAGAAATCCCACCCTTACGAAAATCCGGGCTAGGCGGGGATAGCTATTGGGGCGGAGCAATCACGCCCTTCTCGATCATCTTTTTCACCCATTCTTCCCTGCTCATCGGGCATTGTCCCAGCAGCCTTGCTTGGTTGGGCGAGACATAAATCGCGCCTGGGAGATGATCATGTCCTTGGTCTTTCCTCGATGAGCGACGGATGCCGAACTGGGCGATTCGATGCCCCTGGTGATACACGACATAGAGATCGTGCGGCCGGTTCTTCTTGGTGTTGCAGACCGCCTGGAGTTTTCGGGCAATGCTTTCGGCGAGGTCCTTGGTAATGATCGTTGCCATTTTTTACGCTCGCCGCTTCATGAAGCTCCGGAGGACGGCCAACTGCCGAACAAGCTGCGGGCCAAGCTGTCCCTCATCCCTATCGAGTTCATCAAAGACGTCCACAAGGAGCACCTTGAGATTGGCCACCGCTTCTTCCCGTGTGTCACCCGTCATCCCGATGTTGGCGTCGAAAAACGTCGCCAAAAAACCGTCGTCGGTCGATTGCACGACGACAGGGATGTCGCGAAGCAAGTTGAACGGCTCAGGTTCCAACGCAGCTATTGGAACAACTACGGACTGGGAATCCCTTAATAGCCCGACCTGTCTTTTCAACTCGGTTACATCGTGTTCTAGGCTTGCGATACGACCGAATTCCTTCCGCCTTGCTTCAACCAAACCCGCCAATTTCTCCGCGGCCTCCCGCAGGTTATCAGCCCACTGCGGGGTAACAGGCACATCCATATCCGCAAAGACGGTTGGAGCATCCAAAGTTGGGATGCGCCTTCCGCAAAGGAATTCGACTGAAGACTCGTGTTCGCTCATTTCCCAAACCGACGAACGCCCAGAAACTTCCGGTTCGAGGCAAAACTCGCCGTAGCTAGGTGATCGTTGGCGCACTTTTAGTCCCTCAACAGAAGAGCCTTATACCCTTGTTCCAACAGGTCAAGACTATCATGTAAGTAAGAGTCTTGTACTTGTGTCTTACGCCGTGCTCGCAGTTCAACACAAACATGGCTCGCATCAGTGGACATCCACCAGAAGATCGTATTGATAGGAGCTCCGCGAATCGCGAATCGGCCGCCAATTGTCTTAAGGGAGATTTCTCCGACTTGGGCTTCAACCTGCAAGGTAGCTTGTATGAAGTCCGGCAGGTCACCCAAAGGCAAATGAAACACGCCACTAATCCCGGCGTCGATTTTCTGATCCTCCAATCGCTCCAAAGCGTCACGAACCTCAGCAATTTTGTCCTTCGCGCTCGGTGGTGAACTGCCAAAATTCTCTCGAACTGCGACGTCAACGTGAAGGTGCTTTCCACGTCTTCCACCTAAACCAACGTGAATGTAACGGGTGCTCCCAGACGCCCTGTACCTGGCACAGAGGTCAACCGGCTTGGCAAGCCGTGCCAGGAGTTCCTTGTCCTCCGTTGCGAGCAACCCGCACACCGTCATCGTGCGGCAGTGTGTGTTTTCAAACTTAGGGAGAATCATCGGCATTTGCACACTCGCGATCAGACGGCCTTCGGCGGAATTCGTTTCCAGGTCTTTCCTACATACTCTATTGTAGTTTCGGCATTAACGCCGGCAAGCACACACCTCCTCGCACATAAAACTGATGTGACCCGATTACACACCCCCCCTAACGACTGGTTTTGTCGCGATGGCAAGTAAAGAATACCCCATACGGCCCATACGCGCCAAGTCTGGCTCCTGATCGGGGATTCGGGTAACAGGTTCGGGGACACTAACCGATATTGACACATCAGGGACGTGCCACCCAGACAATTGTGCGCTAACTTTTCAAAAACGCCTCTCGGGCGGCTTTTGCGCGCTTAATCGATTTTTAGGGGCCAATTTAACCTGGCGCATCCAGGTTGATTAACCCGGTATACCAGGTTGATCAACCTGGGGTTAAACTGGGCTTACGTCTAAAGCGCGGCCACGAAAGCGAAATGAATAGACCTGGTTTCAAGCGGTTTGAGAGCATCTTCGATCCTCGGCGAATCGACGTAAGAATTAGTTGGCGATTTCAGAAATTTTTTCCAGTTAATTCAGGCCGGAAAATCGACCTTAACTTGAATAACAACATCGGGTTGTGGCGACGATACCCAAGACTTTTTCGCA
>CBDAFL010000119.1:0-10906 GCA_965195225.1 uncultured Thermoguttaceae bacterium | reverse complement strand
CATGCCAGTTTAGCAATTTTCATAAAAACCTGGAATGATGATCATCACAACCGTTGACGTAAGTCCCTATTTTTCAACACCAATATGATAGCAGTGATAGCATTTGCATAATCCTGTAAATCGCTGGGCTATTGTCAAACGTCCCTACGGGACAAAGTTGTTAGCCACTTGTGTAGAACAACGAGGTGAATACACCCGGGGCACGGTTTGGTGCGTCCATCCACCGCTGCCCGCCGTGTATTCACGGCGGGCTAAATGAGTGATCTCAAAACACGTTCTCAGTTTCCCCTTCCTCTCACTCCACCCCGCGTTCCTCCCAGGTGACCGCCGCGGTGCGTTTTTTCAGGTCGAGGGTGAGTTTGATGCGGTCGCCGATCCCCGCGCCGTTTTTGCGGAGGAAAGCGCCCAGGCCCCAAGCGCGGCCGTCCTTGGTGGCCAGCGTGCCGATCTCGCGGCCGTCGGCGTCGAGAAACTTGAAGCGGCCGCGGACCGTCTTCTTCAAGGCCGCCGGAATGGTGATTACCGCGTAGGTGCTGGCCGCCTTCGAGAGCCGGTATTGGAGCCATACCTTTCCGTCGGCGGTCCGTCCGTGGCCGTCCAGTACGCGGCGGTTGGCGCGGTCGGCGCGGCGCCGGGCAAGCACCTTCTCGACCTGCTCGGGCGAGACCTCCGCACCCAGCAAACCGTATACGCTGTGGCCGAACTGTGCGATCACCGGCGACCAGGAGACGAAGGCGTGGAAGCTGAATCGGTTCATGCCGCCGCCGACGCAGAGATCCTCCATCTCTCCCCGTTCCATCAGCGGGCCGTGTTTCTTCAAGACGGCGACCAGCTTTGCCTCGACGCCGGTCAACGACTTTTTCCAGTCGCGCGGCGGGTCGGCGATGATCCGATCGCCCTCGACCCGAACGCCGGGCATCCGGCGGCAGAACTCCAGGAGTACGTTTTCCGGCGGCGGCTCTTTCCACAGGCGTCGATTGCGAGATAACGCCTTGTAGAGTTGTTCGCCCGTCACCTCGCCGGAAACCGCCAGCACTTTGTCGATCGTTTTGGGCAATCCGTGGCGTTGGATCGACAATAGGCAGAACCATCCGGCCGACTGGTCGAGCCAGTGGAACCCCTCCATCAGCGCGACGGTTTGCCGGACCAGTTCCGTGTTTGTTCGGTCGCCGCCGCGTTTGGCAATCGCCCGCTCGATCCGTTCGACGGTCGTCAACCCGTGGAAATAGGCTTCTTTTTTCGCCAGATCGATGGCGGCGGTGACGGCTTTCTCTTGGCCGGGACGGACGGCCAGCCGCCCGTCGGCGACATTATGCGTGGCACGTCCCTTCCGCTTGGCCGAGGCCGTCTTTGGCCGGTTGTCGGGGTGGACGGCGACGATCTCAAATTCGACCGATTGGTCCAGCAAACGAGCGGCGGCGGCCACGGTTTCCAACGACATTCCGATGGCGGTAAACCCCTGTCCGGCCAGTTCCGCCTCGATGCGCGCGGCTGGAGCGGGCAGCATCTCGGAGATCAGCTTGAGTACACGGTCCATGATCGGGGCCGAAACCGGAGCGGTTTTGAGCCTTTTTGTCAGCTTGGCACAGATCTGGCGGACCCGCTCCCTGGTAATACCGAATCGGGTGCCGACTTCCGTAAGCGTGTGTTGCCGGCCGTCCTTCCAGCCGTAATATCCGATGAGAATCTCCCGGTTTCGCTGGGATGGAGTGGAAGCGAAGATGTCGATGAGTTCCTGCTCCAGCGTCATGCCCGTGTCCTTTCCCGTCGAGAGATTGACCCGCGGATTTGGACGCATTATAGCCGACCCGGCGGGTGCTGGCAAGCCTCGCGCCGATTGCTCATTGACCCACATTAGCCGGTCTGATATTCTGCATTCGTTAAGCTGCAATTGTTGATTGCGCCGCGTGTTGGCAGGCAATCGGTTGCGGCTTATTGTCAACTCAAGCACACGGAGTAAACAGGATCATGGCTTACGAAGTGACGTTGATTACCGGCGACGGGGTCGGACCGGACCTGGCTGCAGCCGCACGGCAATGCGTCGACGCAACCGGAGTGAAGATCAATTGGGACGTTCAAGAGGCGGGCTTGGACGTGATGGAACGTTGCGGCACACCGTTGCCCGACGCCGTGTTGGAGAGCATCCGCCGCACGCGCTGCACCTTGAAGGCGCCGATCACCACGCCCGTGGGAACCGGCTTCCGCAGCATAAACGTCCACCTCCGCCAGACCCTCGGGTTGTATGCCTGTCTTCGCCCCTGCAAACACTACCAGGGCGTGCGGACATTCTTCGGCGAGGCGCCCGTCGATCTGGTGGTCGTCCGCGAAAACACCGAGGATCTTTACGCGGGTATAGAGTTTGAGGCGGGAAAGCCGGAAACCGGCGAGTTGATCGACTATCTGAACAAAATCTCTCCGAAACGGCAGATCAAATCTGGGCGCGAGGAGACCGGCGTGTCGATCAAGCCGATCAGCGTCTCGGGCACGGAGCGGATCGTCCGCTTCGCCTTTGAGTACGCCCGCGACAACGGACGGAAGAAGGTCACGGCCGTCCACAAGGCGAACATCATGAAGCACAGCGACGGCCTGTATCTGGCCACCGCGCGGAAGGTCGCCGAAGAGTTCCCCAACATCGAGTTCGAGGACCGCATCGTCGACAACATGTGCATGCAACTCGTGCAGAAGCCAGAACTGTATGACGTGCTGGTGCTGCCGAACCTCTACGGCGACATCATCAGCGATCTGGCGGCGGGGCTGGTCGGCGGATTGGGTATGGCGCCCGGCGCCAACATCGGTCCCGACGGCGCCGTCTTTGAGGCCACCCACGGCAGCGCCCCGAAGTACAAGGGAATGAACAAGGTCAATCCCACGGCGTTGATCCTCTCGGGTATGCTGATGCTCCGCTATCTGAAGGAAACCGAGGCCGCCGACCGGCTGGAGCAGGCCGTCGCGGCGGTGATCGCCGAGGGCAAGGACGTGACCTACGACATGAAGCCCAACCGCGACGATCCCACGGCCGTCGGCACCCGCGAGATGGCCGAGGCAATCTGCCGCAAGCTGTAGCGGCTGTTAGGGCCTGTAAAAGAATATGCTGTTGAATTTGGGTGGCACGTCCCTGAGCGGAGCGAAGGGCGTGGTATACGGTCGAACCACGCCCTTCGCTACGCTCAGGGACGTGCCACCCTACAATGGGAAACGAAACAATACTTAGTTGTGGTCACTTCATCATCAGCAGACTCAGGGCCATGACGAGCATGCCCGCGACGAGGCCGAGGATGCTGTCGTGTCCCTTGCCGTAGGCCCGGCTGGTGGGCAGAAGTTCGTCCAGGCTGATGTAGACCATGATGCCGGCCACGCCGCCGAAGAGGATGCCCATAATGTTTGCGGGTATGGGGGCGCCGCCGTCTCCGACCACCAGCAGCAAGACCAGATAGGCGATACCCGCTCCCACCGGTTCGGCCAGACCGCTGAGCAGCGAATAGCAGAACGCCTTGCCGCGTTTGCCGGTGGCGTAGAAGATTGGGACCGAGACGCTGATTCCCTCGGGGATGTTGTGCAAGGCGATGGCGATAGCGATGGCCACGCCGAGTTCGGGGTCTTTCAGCGCCGCGATGAACGTGGCAAGCCCCTCGGGGAAATTGTGGATGCCGATCGCCAGCGCCGTGAACAGGCCCATCCGCATCAGCTTGTGGTTATGTCCGACGTGGACGTGGGTATCGGCGGTTTTCTGCCCGGCGGCAACCGCGTCAAAATCGGGCCAAGGGGCCGAAGGGTCGTGCAGCGGGGCCGTCTCCTTTTCCGAGTGCGACTCGTGCGGGTTCTCTGCTGCGGGGATCAGTAGGTCGATCAGGCCGATCAGCCCGATTCCGCCGAAGAACGACGCGACGTTGATCCAGCTACCCCAATAATCCCCATAAGCCTCGGCCAGCGCGTCCTGTCCCTTGAAAAAGATTTCCACGAACGAGACGTAAAGCATCACGCCGGCGGAGAAGCCGGTAGAAATGGAGAGGAAGCGGAAATTCGTCCGTTTGGCGAAGAATGCGATGGCGCTGCCGATACCCGTGGCCAGCCCCGCCAACGCAGTCAAACCGAGTGCGAACCAGACATTCGACATGCCGGCAATTCTATCATAGGACCGTACGAGAACAAGGCGGAGAGTCCCGTTGAATTGGGTGTCATGGGTAAGCGCAGCTTACCCGTGGGTTGCAGTGTCGCATCACGGGTAAGCTGCGCTTACCCATGACACCCCTAATGAATAAAACCGGGTCAGCGGTCGTCGGCCAATTCCATGTCGAGCGGGAGTCGTTGCAGGAGCGAGTCGGCGGCCAGCCGGGCATCGTGGGCCAGTTGGGTCGAGGGGAGCATGAAGCCGGTCGAGGCCAGCACCCCATCGAGGCCCGTCACGGCGCGATCGGTCAGAACGTTCACCGGGGGCAAGTCCTCGATCTTCCCGCTCAGGACGAAACTGCTCGTCGCCAACTGATTATCCTGAGAGAGCGGCTGGTCGTCTGGTTGCATGGGGTTTCCGCCGAACCGCCAGCCGATCGCTACGGCCGCCAGCACGCACGCCGCCGCCAACACGGCTGTCAGACCGCGCCATCGGCGACCGGCGGCCGTGTTTCTTTCGCCCACGGCGGTCCCTTCCGCGTACCGTTCCCCGACGGAACGGATGATTCGTTGGTGGAGCGCTTCGGAAAACTCCGGCCTTGAGGCGAGTGCTTCCCGCCGAAGCCGTTCGCGGATGGTTTTGGGATCCGCGGGTTGGAACCCGTGGGCTTGGGGTCGCGTGAAATCCGATTTATTCGAGTTCTTAGGCATGATCGGTCCCCACCTTCTCGATTTGCCACAACGTTTTTTTCTTCGGTAGTTTTTCCGGCGGCCGTTCGCCGTCAAGTTCCGCCAGCAGGGGCAAAAGCCTCTTGCGTGCGCGAAACAACATCACTTTCACCGACGCGACGGAGCGTCCCAACACCAATGCGACGCCTCGGACCGGCATGTCCTCGACGTAGTACAGCCACAAGGCGGTAGTTTGTTCTTCCGACAGGGCATCGGCGGCCATATCCCACAGCCGCCGGCGGCCTTCCGCGGCAACCATCGCGTCCAGCGGTTCCGCTTCCGGCGACGGGACCGCTTCCACGTCCGACCGCTCGATCGCCGGCCGCGCGCGACGATGGTGGTTGATACTCGCGCGACGGGCGATCGTGAACAGCCAGGCCGAAAACGACCACCGTGGCCGATAGCGGTGCAGGTTTTCGTAGGCCCGCAAAAAAGTCTCCTGGGTCAAATCCTCGGCATCGACGGCCGCGCCCCGATGCCGCAGAAATTGCAGCACCGGGGCTTGAAACCGTCGCAATAAACAATCGAAGCTATCCGCGCAGCCCCGTTGCGCTCGGCAGGCGAGATCCTCGTCGCTTGTCGTGGCCAAAGCGGGGTCGTGCAACATGCCGGTAATACTGCTCTCTCAATGCTGTAATGGCGGGTTGGGGTGGCAGTTCAACTGCCACCCCAACAACACTTCTTCATCTCCGCCGGTCGTACTACTCCTCGTCGTCCGTCTCGGGCAGACTCAACGCGGCGCCAAGCTGCATGGACATTAGGTCCATGCGGGCCTTCTTCTGCTCGTCCATCTTTTTCAGGAAGGTCCAAACCTTCTCGGCCGGCGCCCGACACTCGATTTCGACCACTTTTCCGTCGATTTCGACTTTCAGGGCGTCGATGATTTCCAATGCCTTGGAGTCGTCGCCGTGGACCATCACGGCCATTGCGCGGATGCCTTCGGCGACGGTCTTCATCTGCTCGGCTAACTTTGCATTCTTGACGGTCATCCTGCCCGTGAAGAACGACTCTCCCTCTTTCTCGCCAACCGCCAGCGCCAGGGATTCAGTCTGTTTTACCAAGGGAAACTTGCAGGGCAAATCTTTGGCATCCGCCAAACCGACCACCCGAGCCAGGAACATGGTGCCCGGCGGGACCGCGGTGGCCAGCGGCGAGTCCTTGCCGGCGAGGTTCGGCTTCGTGCCGTCGAGCACGTCCAAGGCGGCGATTACTTCGTCGAAGGAGCCGCCGAAAAGGATCACGTCCGGCCGATAAAACACGCCGGTCATGTCGTGAACGTGCCTCGTGCCCTTGGCGTGTTTCCAGGTGTGGAGTTGATACTGCCCGTGAGTGCCTTCCCGGTGCTGAGGGGCGCTGCGGACCTTATCCAACAACAACTCTTGATCGACCTTGGCATGGACGATCACCACTCCGGTGTCCTTTTTGATTTTCGTGCCGTAGAGGGTAATTCCGTGCAGATCGGTGCAGGGGTTGAAGTTCCACACCTCGCGGGCAATTTCCAGGTGCTTTGCGGCCTTGGGGTGTTTCTGCTTCCAATGATCGCGGACCTTTTCGGCCACGGCGGAGGCCCTCGCGGCGTCGGCGTCCACGTGCGCCACCCATTTTGCGTCGGCGGCGACTTGCTCGAGGTTCAGCGGCTCGGCCCGCAGCGTGCCGGCCAACCCCAAAACGACCGCAATCGCCAATCCCAAGTAGACTCTCATCTCTCACCTCGCTTCCAAAGGATATTGTAAACGACCCGTACTGGAGATGTATACACGCCGAGGCGGCGAGCGGTTACATGGAAAACCGCTTGCCCCGGGTGTATTCACCCGGGGCTAAATGCGATGGCAGCAATCCGTCGGGCACTCGTCGGGCCAGGGACCGAGGGCGCCAATGGCAAGCCGCTCGACCGTCGGATCGAGACGTTCGACGATCAACTCGCGGATCAGACGGACAAAACGTGGATGGTTGCCCACCGTCGCCGCGCGGACCATGTCGATACCCAGTTCGTCGCAGAGTTGACGGACCTCGACGTCCAGGTCGTAGACGACCTCCATGTTCTCCGCCAGGAAGCCGATCGGCGCGATCACGAGACGCTCCAGCCCGCCGGCTTCGTGCAATCGGCGGATGTGGTCCCGAATGTCCGGTTCGAGCCACGGTTGCGAGGGCGGGCCACTGCGGCTCTGGAAAACCAAGTCCCAGCCGAATGTGCCTTGGCTGGGCGAAACCGCGGGCGGCAGGCGCTCGGCCACCAGCCGGCAAGACTCGCGGAGTTGACGAACATAGGGCGAGCGTTCGGCCATTGCGACCGGGATGCCGTGGGCGGTGAACAGCAGCCGGGCGACCGAACGTTTTTCGACGGGAATCTCCGACAACGCGGCGGCAACCCGTGAGACCGTCGCCTCGATGAAGCCCGGATGATTGAAAAAAAGCCGCAACTTGTCGATCGGCGGCGCTCCGGGGCCAACCTCCCGCCGCGCGCGCTCGATGTCTTCGACGTATTGCCGGCAACCGGGATATGACCCAAACGCTGAAGTGACAAACGCCAGGGCATGCCGTACCCCGTCCTCGGTCATCTGGCGGAGAGTATCCGCGAGCATGGGATGCCAGTGGCGGTTGCCCCAGTAGACCGGCAATGGCGGCCCGTGTGCGTTCAACTCGTCGGCCAACGCGGCCAGCAGGGCACGGTTTTGGCTATTGATCGGGCTTACTCCGCCCAGCAACTCATAGTGTCGGGCGACTTCCAGAAGCCGCCGATGCGGAATGTTCTTACCACGGACAACGTTTTCCAGGAAAGGCAAAACATCCTCCGGCCCCTCCGGCCCGCCGAACGAAACCAGCAGGAGAGCGTCGTAGGGAGAATGATGGACGTCGGATGCGACCTTGCTACACATAAGGCGACATAAACTGGAATGCAACGTTGGACGAAAATGGTCTTGGCAAACGGCAGTCGAGGACGAATTATCCCAGCGATCTCACGGATGAGCAATGGCACACTGCGGCCGGTTCTTGACAACCGGTTTTTGCCCTGCTACAAAGAGCAGCATTAACCCCGCAGCGGGTGGGGTGTCGCCACTCCAGCATGCACGAGCCGATCGATGGACCGTGAGGCAATTGAGGAGACAGTTTCTAATGGATCTTCAGAAACTCAACAGGATATGCTTTACGATTTGCATCGTCTGCATCGTGCTGGGAACGGTCTTGGCCCTGGCCATGATCTGGACAGATATCAAAGACAACGAGTTTGTCTGGAAGTCTTGGGTGACGGTAGGCGTGTTCTTTCTCGCCTCGGCGCTGACGCTGAGCGTCACCAAGACACTTGGGGGAAAGACGAAGCCTGGGGAGGAATGAAGGATTGCTGGCAGACCAGCCGGCGGCAACTCATACGGGCACAGAACAAGATTCCGTATCTTATGCGGGGCAACCTAATTATTGTTAAGCACACACAATGAACTCAAAGGATAGAAGAATCCTCGCGAGAGCACCGAAAAAGGTTCAGGAGATCATGGACCTTCTTCCTCAAGGATGGAGACTTGGGAGACATGGTCCTTCGCCTATGGGGTGGGTGGCCGACCTTTCGTATAAACAGATGAAGTTCAGACTTGTAGAAGACCGTTTCTACGTCGGCGTGAGCTCGATGAAGAACGATCAGATGAAGACAATTGAACCTCCTTCAGATCAGCGCACGACAATCTCTACAGAACAGATATGCGCTCTCTTGATGAAGGGTGTGGAAGATTGGGACAGATAATTGCCTAACAAAGCCTTGCAGCATATTTGCACGTACCGCGCAAAATGCTGAAGGCGGACGTTCGATGCAGAAAGATAAAGGAGGAACATTATGGATGTTCAGACACTAACCAGATTCTTCATGTGGTGTACAATCATGAACGGAGCCTTGTTGGTCATCTGGACCACAATGTTGATGTTGGCTCCGGATTGGGTGTACCGTACACAGAGTAAATGGTTTCCCATTCATCGAGAGACCTTTGACGTGGTCGTTTACTCATTCTTCGGGTTGTTCAAAATCGTTTTTTTGTTCTTTAACCTCGTTCCCTACGTGGCTTTGGTGATCGTCGGATAGAAAGGAGCCGGGTGCCGGGGGCCACTGCTGGCTTGTCCTGCAATGTTTTCCATCCACGAATAACCTCCGTACGTTGGCTACGAATTGTCATAGATCAAACGTTTTCTTTTTGCCAGGAAGGGCACTGCTGGACAAGCCAGCAGTGGTACCCGCGCATTGGGTGTCCTACATTGAAAGGGATATCAAAAGCGGTATGCGTCCATCCGTCTACATCGAAACGTCGGTCATCGGTTACCTCTCCTCGCGCCCATCTGCTCCCGGCTGGGGTCCGCGTCCCCGGCCTGTTCCCGGCGGGTTAGCTCGGTTGTTAGGCTATTTGGATCAATAAATGAAGCTCGACAAGATTATCGAAGCGATTCACGCAACCCGAGTCAACATTACGCTTCACGCCAGAAAGGAAGCCGAGAATGATTCGTTGGTTTTGGACGACATTTTCCATTCCACCCAGACAGGTGAAATTATTGAAGAGTATCCAGACGATACACCTTACCCAAGCTGCTTAGTATATGGTACAATGTCTCTGGGTGATCCAGTTCACAGCGTGTGGGCTTACGATTCCGGAAGCAAAATAGCTGTTTTGATTACGGTGTATCGTCCCGATCCAAATCGGTGGGTCAATTGGAAAGAAAGGAGAAAGGGATGAAGTACGTAGAAAAATGTCCCCACTGCGGCGGCCAAGTTATTGAAAAGGAAGTAAAAGAGGTTCTCTCTGGAGGAATCAACACCGCATTTCTCACTGTCAAGGCTGGTGTGTGCTCCCATTGTGGAGAGAGATTGTATACACCCGAGACGATCAGGCGATTTGAAGACATTGTAACCCGACTTGAACACCAGCAGACAAATGAGTTTCAGCCGGTTGGAAAATCCTTTCAAGTCGTATCGTAGAATCACGGTAACAGGAACATGTGGCCTAACATGTTACTGAAACTGACCGCGCTACGTGGTACAATTGATATGTTATGCCGCGTGGCCGGTTACGTGCCGCCGGTGATATGCATACCGCCGGAACTGATTGAGGTATCCGACAAATGAATGATCCCATTGTCGAAGAAATCCGAAAGCACCGCGAACAATACGCCGCTAAGTTCAACTATGACTTGACGGCAATCTGCAAGGACCTTCACGAACGAACGGCGAAATGCGGACGAAAGGTTGTGTCGCGACCGCCAAAGCGGATTCCGGTGGACCAACGCCCAAGCGAGAGCCCGACCGCATAACGCATGCAACGGATGGCGCTACGCACCGCCGTGGGTTGCCGTCCGCGTATGTCAAACGGCTATAGTGGTGCATCGGCGTCCCCTCCGGGGGCTGTTAGCCCCCGGCTATTCTATTCGCCTCTATTCGCCCCAAAAGTCGGAGGGTGGTATAATGCGGCAGAGGTATCCCCATGCGCATGCGATCCTTCCCACGTTCTCTCCTGACGGCATCCACGGTCGCGCTGCTCTGCTGCGTGTGGATTATCTCGGTCCGCGCGGCGGAAAGAAGCTCCTCATATTTGGCGGCCCTGGAGTCGATCAAGACGGACGACCGGGAGCGACACGTGGGCCGGCTGGCCGAGGAGGCGATGGAAGGCCGCGAGGCCGGCAGTCAAGGCGGACGGGCCGCCGCAAAATACCTCGCCGAGCAATACGCCCGACTCAAAATCCGCGGGGCGGGCACGAATGACGGCTATTTTCAGCCCTTCTCGCCTAACTACCGCAACGTGCTGGCGATCATCGAGGGGAGCGATCCCAAGCTGCGCGATCAGGTGATCCTCGTCTGTGCACACTACGACCACCTCGGCTACGGACATTTTGCCAGCCTTGGTCCTGCCGGGTACATCCATCCCGGGGCGGACGACAACGCCCGCGGGACCGCCGCCGTTCTGGAATTGGCCGAGGCGATGACGTTCTTCTCCAGCCCGCGAAAGAGGTCGATTCTATTGGCCAACTGGGACGCGGAGGAGAAGGGCCTGCTGGGATCGAGGCACTGGGTCGCCCATCCGACGGTCCCGCTCGATCGCGT
>CBDAFL010000118.1:0-3935 GCA_965195225.1 uncultured Thermoguttaceae bacterium | reverse complement strand
CAAGCAGCTCGATATCAACTATTCCACCTCAGCCGCCGGGAGCGTGCGGGTGGAAATTCAAGACGCCGACGGACGACCGATCCCCGGCTTCACGCTGGAAGATTGCCCGGAAATCATCGGCGACCAGATCGAGCGGACGGTAAGCTGGAAGCGTGGTTCGGACGTTGGGGCCTTGGCGGGCAAGCCGGTCCGCTTGCGCTTCGTCATGAAAGACGCCGATTTGTACGCGATCCGGTTTCAGTGAGCAAGAGGCAAATCAGAGGCGGGGGAGGACTATGACGAAGAAAGAAATGAACTTGCGGGTGTTTGAAGGGAAAAGCATTCCCCAGGTCTTGTTCCAACCCAGGCTGGAGCCTTGGTTTGTCTGGCACCGACAGTTCGGCTTGCTCCCCGAGCAATACAGGGAGATGAGCCTGCCGGAGTTTTACGATCAACTCGATGTGTCCATGCGATACGTTTACGGTTACAACACGATGCCGGACCCGATCCACAAGACCTACACGACCAAAGTCAAGACAAGTATTGAGTGTACGGCCGAAGAGAAGACAACCACCGTGAGCACTCCCTATGGCGATCTAATCACGAAAGCGAGGATGACGGTCGACGGCGTCTGGAGGGTGGTGCAGTTCCCCGTTAAGAACCCCGATGATTTTGCAAAATTGGAATGGCTGTTCGAAAACACCGTGTATTCGTTTGGCAAGGAAGATTTCGAGAAGGGAACTGAGTTTGTCGGCGATCGGGGAGAACCTCAGTTCTGGGTTCCTCCTAGTCCCTATCAGGCTTTGTGTTTAGAGTTAATGCGGTTCGAGGACTTCATCTATGCCTTGATGGATGCGCCCGAGAGAGTAGAGAAGGTCATGAACGTGATCGAGGCTTCCTACGATCGCCTTTACGAAGAGATAGTCGCCTGCGGCAAGGTCAAAATCATCAACTTCGGAGAGAACATTCACGCTCAACTCACTTCGGAACGACACTTCGAGAAGTACCATATCCCGTTCTATGAGAAGAGAGCCGGCCAGCTTAGAGCGGCGGGTATCTATACGCACGTCCATATCGACGGCTACTTCAAGCCCTTGCTAAAATACCTGAGGCATCTTCCCTTTGACGGGCTGGAGGCACTGACGCCCTTGCCTCAGGGCGATGTAAGCATTGAGGAAATGAAAGAGCATGTAGGAGACAAGATACTCCTGGATGGAATACCTGCGGTGCTGTTCACCCCCACCTTCACGCTGGAGGACGTGGCGATTTGCGTCGAGAAGTTGGTAGAGTTGTTCTATCCGCGGCTCGTGCTGGGCATTTCCGACGAGTTGCCCCAAGGTGTGGATGCAACGGGCATCGAAAAAGTGAAGTGGATATCGGAGTACTGCCGTGCATGGCAAGTGGAGAATAGGAACTGAAACCCCCAAATTAAAAGAGAATGACGAGGATACGATGGAAAAGGAAAGAATATTTCACTACGGTACAGCCTATTGGAGACCGCCGAATCCGCCGCGTGAGAAGCACCGATTCCATTTGGAGAAAATCAAGAATGACCTCGGTTTCGATATTATCAGGCTGTTCGTGCCGTGGAATTGGCACCATCGCAAACCGGACGAGTTTGTCTTCGATGAAGATCACGAAATCCTCGACATTTGCGACGAACTCGATTTGAGTGTGTTGCTGCAAGTGAACATCGAGACCGCCCCGTACTGGCTGGAGGCGGAACACCCTGAAGCCCGCTACGTCAGCGCGAACGGTCGTGCCATTGAATTGGGTGCGCAGGAGGCGACGCCAAGCGGCGGCCATCCCGGGTTGTGCTTTCATCATAAGGCCATTGGTCAGGCGGCCGATCGTTACATGCGTGAATTCGTGCGGCAGTTCAAGCCGCATCGTAGCGTTGCGTTCTACGACTGTTGGAACGAACCCCACTTGGAGCCCGTCTGGTGCTGCCACATGTGGGGAAACATGGGCGACCGGCTATATTGCTATTGCGAGGCTTCTCGTCAGGCGTTTCGCGCGTGGCTGGCAGAGCGGTACGGAGACATCCAAACGCTCAACGACGCTTGGCCACGCGCCTATACGAGCTTCGAGCAAATTAGTCCCCCCATTCTCCAGGGCCATTACGCCGACTGGCTGGATTGGTTTCGCTTCTGGTTCGACCAGTTGCAGGAACAGATGCAATGGCGCGTCGATGTAATCAAACAGGAGGATTCGACACGTCCGGTCATCAGCCACTCGGGCGCTGTTCCGCCCGTGTTGCCCAGGGCCAATGCCTGCATCCACAACTGGAAAATGGCCAAGCCCGTCGACATGTGGGGAACCAGCTTCGCGCCGCAGGCTTTTTCCTGGGAGCTGGCCACCTGCGCGCAGGTGCTGGAGGCGACCCGGTCGGCTGCCCGGGGCAAGCCGTTCTGGATCAGCGAGATGTGCGGCGGCGCAGCCAACATCCGCGGCTTCCGCAAGAGCCGTCTTCCGCGGGCGAAGGACATGCATCTGTGGAACTGGCTGGCCGTGGCGATGGGCTCCCGCGGAACCGTCCACTGGTGCTATCTGACCGAGCGGACGGGCCACGAGTCGGCTGGATATGGCCTAGTGCGACTCAACGGGCAGCACACCCCACGCAGTCTGGCAGTCAAAGAAGTTGCTGCGCTGCTCAAACAACAGCAGGACGTCATACTCAGTGCAACCGTCGCCACGCAAGTGGCCGTGCTCTACGATCCCGACAACTCGTCGATCCTGTTTGCCATGGAATTGGAGGACACGCTGTACGGCAACTCGCACATCGGCTACTATCGGGCGATCTGGAAGTCGGACCTTGCCGCTCGCTATGTTACTCCCGAAGAGCTCGACGACCTTCCGGAGAAATTTTTAATCGTGCCAATGGCCCTGGTGATGGACGACCGGTCGGCCGAGCGCATTGCCCAGTTCGCACGTGCCGGCGGGGTTGTGATCGCGGAGGCACGAACCGGTATGTACGACCACCGGGGCTGGTTGCGCGAGGAGTTGCCGGCCGGCGCTCTGGCCGAGATGTTTGGAGTCGTGGAAGGCGAAATGGTCAGTTCGGATGCTGCCAATAGTGGTTTGGTTCCTTCGGCAGACAGCACGGTCAGCATCAAGCGGCCGGAAGACCTCGCGGCCATCGATCCGATTCACTTGGGGCCGCCAATCCAATTCGATTGGCCCATCCCGGCCGAAGTACCCGTCCAAGAGTTTCTTGTGCCGCTGGAGCTTCGCGGGGCACGACCGATCGGCAGGCACGGCGACATCGTGTTGGCGACCCACCATCAATATGGGGCAGGACACGCCTATTACTTCGGCACCTACTTGGGCTTGGCCCTATACAAGAACATACCCGGGGCAATTGCCTTGGTGCGTGATCTTTTGTTGATGCACGCCAGTTCACCGGTCCGCGGCAACCGTCTACGTCCTCGTCTGGTCCGCGGCAGCGAGGCGGCGTTGCTGATAGTCTTCAACGACAATTCGGCAGAGACGGTTTCCGAACACGTCTGCTTGCCCGAACCGTATACCCGTGCCATGAATGTGACGACGGGCGAACCGGTAGACGTCGCCTCGGGAAAGATCGCGGTTTCGCTGGAGTCGGAAAGCGTGGTCGTCTATCGGCTCGAACATTGACCGTGTATGGACATGCAACAAAAGTATATGCTCGGGTGTGGTAGTCCAGCGAGTCTTGAGGCGCGAGGTGTTTGGCCTGGAGGAAGAAGAAAATTACTTCACCTGAGGACGTCGTTGTTTTTCACTTGGCATAGTGGTAACATTGAGGTGGACCCATTTGTCTAGACCACCGATTAAATTTTGCCTCCTCACCAGAATTCGTGGGTAAATTCTGGCTCAGGGAGGTCTCCAAGTTGGTGATATAGGGCGATTTCGATGGCTTTCGCTGTCCGAAAGCCGTACGCTTTTCTCATCGTCAGTTTTGCTTTGTTGTTGAAACCTTC
>CBDAFL010000117.1:0-13669 GCA_965195225.1 uncultured Thermoguttaceae bacterium | reverse complement strand
CACGTCCCGCTGCCGACCGTTGTCGGCAACCACGTGTACCTTTACGGTGCCGCGGAAGACGTGCGAAAGGGTGGTTCCCTCCGTGTCAACTTCGACGCCGAACTCAGTGCCCAGGTCGGTGACGACGGTGGTGGGAGTACGGACGGAGAATAGTGGATATTGGGTAGTGGATAGTGGGTAGTGATCTGAACCCTGAACCCTGAATCCTGAACCCTTCTTCTCCACCCGCGCGGTCAACTTGCCCAGCGAGAGGTAGCCGCCGGTGCGGGACTCGACCTCGTAGGTGCAGGGGCCTTCGAGGATGACCTTCGCGCCGGAGTCGTAGGTGATCTGCAACAGCCCGGAGTCGAGGATGTATTTGCGGCCCAAGGGGACGTGGGCGAAGTCCGGCGGGGGCAGATAGTGGGGATCGTCCAACCATTTCACATCGACCATGCCGGTGATCCGGCCGACGAACACCATCTCCGGCATGGCTTCCGACGGAACCGACTGCGACGGCGCCTCGGCGATATGTTGGTAATGGGTGATTTTGTACGCCCAAAACCCCAGTATCGCCACGCCCATGATCACCGTGGCGACCATGTAGGAGAACGCCCAGCTTCCGACGGAAAAGTGGCTAGTGGGTAGTGGATAGTGGGTAGTGGATAGAGTGGGGAATGGGGGTTCGGGGTTCGGGGTTCGGGGTTCGAGATCAAGTTGTTGCGGCTCGAACTGCAAGTCCGCGGAACGGCCGCCGGCGCGCCAGGCCAGATCGACGTCCAGAACGACGAACCGCCGATAGTAATCCTGGGCCGTCGGATCGTCGAGCAGCAGCGCCTCCAGCCGGTCCCAGTCCGGCCGATTCATCTCGCCGTCGCAGAGCCGTAAGAGCAAGTCGTTCAGTTCGGCGAATTTCGCATTGGACTGCATCACCCTCTCCTCCTTTCGGAAAGGGCTCGTTGCATACATTCCAGCAGCCACGTGCGGATTCGTCCCAGGGTGTAATAGACCGATTTGGTCGAGCGGCCTACTTCATCGGCGACACTTTGCACCGTTGCGCCCGGCTCGTAACGCAGGTCGATCAGCGCCCGGTCCTGCTCGGAGAGTTTTGCCACGCACAACTCGAAGTCCTCGACCTCGTCGTTTTGCTCGGTCGCGTTCTCGGCCGCGTGTGGGGCCAATTGTTCGACCAGCGCATCGCTGAAGTGGAGCCGGCTGCGCACTTGTCGTTTGCGATGGGAAAGCACCTGATAGTGAGCGATGCGGCAGACCCAGGCCGTGAAGTTCGTGCCCAACTCATACTGGTCGGCGTTGCGCCAGATAAAGAGGTTGGTCTCTTGGAGCACTTCCTCGGCGTCCGCACGGTTGGGAACCAAGGTACGGATATAGCGGGTAAGCTGTTGCTGAGCGCCGGTCAGCAACTCCACTATCTTGTCGTCGCGATGTGCGTCAGCGCCGCTCACCGAACACCCCCTCGGGCCGGAACAGAATCCGAAGCGTAGAAGAGAATCCCCTACTATCTCTTATGGCGCGAGCCCGTCGAAATTCCAAGGGAAAAACGCGGCGTACTTCGGATGGGGTGGTCTGGGGTGTATTGCGGGGGTGTATCTTTGCTACCCCACCAGAATCACCACCAGCCGTTTCGGCCCGTGGACGCCGAGAATCAGAATCTTCTCGATGTCGGCCGTGCGGCTCGGGCCGGTGACGATCAGAAATTCGCCGCTGAGGGTCGGATCGGCCGCCCGGGCGGCGATCGGCGGCCACGCCGTCGGTAGATGTTCGACCAACTGGTCCACCCGCGCAATCACCACGCACGCCGGCGGCAAGTAGCAAAGCAGCCGGTCCTCGGCCGTGGGACACGAGATCAGACAAGAGCCGGTGTCGGCCAATAGGCAATCCGCCTCGATCACGCTCGCCGAGAATCCGGCAATATGCCGCGTCTGCCAATCGGACGCGGCCCACTGGACCATCTCCGCCGGCAGATCGGCCGCCGCGTTGCGGACCATCGGCCGGTCCATTGCGCCCAACGCGGTCCATTCGGCTTGTGTGGCCAGTTCGGCCAGTCGCCGCCGGGCGTCCCCGATCGAGGCGCAGCGAATCACCTCGCCGTGGACTTCGGTCAGTTCCTTGGCGAATCGCACGGCCATTTCCGCCGGCGTGGGATTCTCGCACGGCCAGACCTCGACCGCCTCCGGCTCGGAGACCGGCGGAGATTTTGACAATTCACCACGCAAACGCTGCAAAATCGTGTCGCGACTGTTCATGGTTCGTACTTGTTTTTGTTTCGTTTCCACCAATGACGGAAATCGGGGCCGGGGACCTCGGGCAACTCGCGGCCGCGGGTCCAGGCGCCCAGCTTGCCCGGGTGCCAGGGGAGGAACCGCGACAGACGCACTCCGATCCGCACAGCGGTCATCGCCAGCCGGTATCGCAGCGGGCCGGCCATCATCCACGCCCAGGCGGACCAGGTCAGCCGTTCGGTCCACGATCGCATAGGCGACGGCTCGTTGACGGCCCGATGGCGGAGGTGGACGAGTTGGTGCGGGATGTCGATCTTCACCGGGCAGACCTCGCTGCACGCCCCGCACAACGACGAGGCGAACGGCAGCTTGCCCGCCTGCTTCATGCCGAGCAGGTGCGGGGTGAGGATCGAGCCGATCGGCCCGGGATAGACCCAGCCGTAGGCCCAGCCGCCGACGTGGCGATAGACCGGGCAATTGTTGATGCATGCCCCGCAACGGATGCAATACAACGCCGCGCGGGCGGCCGGGTCGCGCAACACGTTGCTACGCCCGTTGTCCATAATTATGACGTACAGCTTGCGGCCCGGCACGGGTCCGTGGATCAGATGCGTGTAGCTGGTCAGCTTCTGCCCGGTGCCGCTGCGTGGCAGCAGGTTGAGAAACAGCGGTAGGTCTTCCAATCGCGGCAGCACCTTCTCGATGCCCACCACCGCGATGTGGACCGGCGGGGTGGCGGTACTCAAACCGATGTTCCCCTCGTTCTCGATCACAACGGCCGTTCCGGTTCGGGCGACGGCGAAGTTGCAGCCCGAGACGCCCATGTCGGCTTGCAGATATTCTTCACGCAGGTGCCGCCGGGCGATGTCGGCCAGCTTGGTGTGTTCCTCGGTCATCGGCTCGCCGAGCTTTTCGGCGAACAGCCGTCCCACGTCGGCGGCCGACATGTGAATGGCCGGGGTGACGATGTGGACCGGGCGCTGACCGGCCAACTGGACGATGTATTCGCCCAGATCGGTCTCGACCGCGCGTATGCCCTCGGTCTCCAACACGCGGTTCAGTTCCATCTCCTCGGTGACCATAGACTTTGCCTTGACCACGCTTTTGACGTTGTGCTCTCGGGCGATGCGCAGGACGTGCCCGTTGGCCTCGGCAGCGTCTTTGGCCCACAGCACTACCGCCCCGCGGGCGGAGATGTTTCGCTCGAACTCGACCAGCAGCTTGTCGAGATTGGCGATTGCATATCGTTTGACCTGATGGGCCGCTTCGCGCCAGTCCTGAAAATAGGGAACGGAGTCGGTGACCGCGCGGTTCGATTTGCTCGACCGCTCGGCGTTTATTCCCAGCGACCCGGGGGCCGCCGGCTCGGCAAGCCCCTTGGTCTTTTCCGTGAGGAATTCCGCGCCGTCGAGATGGATGGGTTGTGTGGACATTTTTTGTTATCGTAGAATCCGTAGATTGTGTGCTTGCACTCCAGCATTTTCCTAGAGTAATCACTGAGTGTGCTCGTTACGCTCCTGCTCTAAATACTTCGACGACACAATAAGGCCCTGGCTCACATTCTTTCACGGTGAAGTCTCGGGCCATCGCGATTGCCGTTTCAAGGTTCTCGACGAGGCAATACTTGTTTACGGGATAATTCACCGCCATGTGATTGCATGACAATGGTGAACACTCGAAACTACTGCCACAACTCCTGCTCACGGCATCGAAACCAACGCTTCTGAATCCTTCGGGCAATGCACTGACCGCAAGCGTTGGAATCTCCCATGCGCTCTCTCCTGCCTCAGCGAACAATCGGGGGAGAATGCGGTATGCAAAAAGTGTGTAGCGATGCCGTTCTTCCTCAGAAACGACTGACCAGGCAAGTTCGGGCGTATCATAGGCCCACATTTCATTGTGTTTCCACTTGTCGATCCAGTCGGGCGGCGATTCCGAGAAGCAATTGCTGACGCTGTAGATTTCCTCGACCACAGGCGCGTTATCAAGCCATTCCGGCCGCCGCACAACGATCTTCGGGAAATAGCCGATCAGTATGAGATTCATCTTATTTCAATCTTGCGGAGTGCATATCTCCGGGCAACGTTATTCTAAAACAGCAGCGATGCGCAGCAGGAATGTCTTTGTAGCGGATTGCGTATAACCTCGAGCACTTTGCCAAGGTTTGGTTGTTGATTACCGTTGCCACGAATTGGGATGCCCCCTCTTTCGATGAAGAAAGGATTTGCCTCGGCAGAAGGCCCTGGGTGTGCAAAATCGACCACAAATAGAGGACAATTTTGTTTAAGGGTTTCCATACCGGCCGCATAAGTGCCGCCACTTGCTCCCGACTCGACTAAAATCACGGCATCGGATAAGCCAGCGATGGTTTTGTTTCTTTTCATGGCATTTCGGCCGATCCAGGCCAGATTCGGTGGATACTGTGATACAACCAAGGAATTCCCGGGTGTCATCATATCCCTAAAAGCTCTTCTCGCGTGAAAACGCAGAATACCATCCGCTAAAACCATAATCGTTGTTCCGCCTGAAGACATGGCGGAACGGTGGGCGGTTTCGTCGACGCCGCTGGCGTATCCGCTGATCACGCAAACTTGTTCTTCGGTAAGAATACGTGCGGATTGTTCGGTTACCCAAAGCCCTTTTTTAGACGCCTTTCTTGACCCACAGAACCCTACAGCCGGTTGTGTGAAAAGTTCCAGATTTCCCTTTGCAAACAAGATTGGAGGCGTTTCCTTGCCCAGGCTGCTCCGCAATTTTTTCGGATATCTAGGGTCAAACAGCCAGACAAGATCGATGTCTTGCGATCGCAATTCGTCTGCAAGTCTGCAAGAGGTTTCACGTGAAGCAAGAATGTTGATTGCCACTTTGTCGGATATTCCAAGTGCTGATGCAATTTCCGATGGTTGCATTCCCACGACGCAACCCGGCGATATTCCTTCCCGTGCTGCAAAATCAGCGAGGCGGCGGATTGTTGCATCCCCCGCGCCTTGAGCGACCACGAACTGAAGAAGTGCAGAATCAATCATTGATTGTCGGTGTCCCGCAAGGTCTTTACACATGGTAAACCAAGAACATGCTTCGCCCCACATTTTTTAAGATACTTCGCGTAACACCACATTGTTGCCCCTGATTGGTACAGGTCGTCGATGATCAAAACAGTTTTGCCGTTCACGTCACCGTGAAGTACGGTACAGTCAGAGCATTCGTAAAGTCTTTGCCATTCGGGTATCTTTTGTTTTATAGTGATCCCCTTCATGGCTTTCTTGTCACAGAGGAGGTCGGCCTGGATGTAATCTAGGCTCACTGTGTTTGCAATATCCGATGCGAGTTTGCGCGGAACATTGCATGCGCCCGGATCGCACGGCACGTTTGTTAAGACAAGTGTGGCACGAGTTTCGGCGGGCAACGGCAGGTATTTAATGGTATCCAACAGAGCCGCTCGCAATGCGCTCAAGTGAGGCAATGATTGCTGGTACTTCAGTTGGTATGCGGCCTCACCGTAGTATGTGCGCCGTTTAGCTTGAGGATCATGGTTGTAATCCAGCGCCATGCAAAAATCGAGTTCTTCCTTGAAATAATCCGAAATATTATCGTTTAGGCCAATCAAAACATACTGTTTGAAATGTTCCTTCCAGTCGTCGATATTCGCAAGGTCGTCGTCGTCCAGTGCATCCGAAGGAAACCATAGATAGCACATCTTGCCGCCCGAAGACTTCTTCCACCCTTTAGGCGACTTCTTGGTGATGTCTGAACAAAGCAAGTCAAATATTTCAGGATAGGTGTCGGCCGAAACAAAGAGCGAACGAGCACCTTCTTCATATTCATTTAGGTGACAAAGCAGTTGCGAGCGACTGTGTATAATTTTCGGAATCATTTTTTTGTCCGGTAAGGACTCGCAACTATTTGGTAGAGACATGTATGTACGCTATTGTACACACAAGGCCAGTATTTCCACGAGGCCCCTCTTTCTTAAATCGCCATGTTCACCCAGCTTCACTCCCCGTTTTTCCAGCCGCGAGGCGACCAGCTCGACGGCTTCGGTGGTGATGTCGTAGTCGGAGAGCCGAGTGCCGACGCCGAGAGAGCGGAAAAACTCCTCGGTTCGCTTGATGGCCCGATCCACCCGCGAGTCCTCGTCGCCGTCGCACAGTTGCCAGACGCGCTCGGCGTATTGGAGCAGTTTCGCCCGCTTGCGCTCGCGCTGGTGGCACAACATGCCGGGCAGCACGACGGCCAGCGATTGGGCGTGATCGATGCCGTACAGGGCCGTAAGCTCGTGCCCCATCGCGTGAGTGGCCCAATCTTGCGGCACGCCGCTGCCGATCAGGCCGTTCAGGGCCTGCGTGGCGCACCACATCAGGTTTGCCCGCACGTCGTAGTTCCGCGGCTCGGCCAGTACTTTCGGCCCTTCCTCGATGAGCGTCAGCAGGATGGCCTCGGCCTGCCGGTCTTGCAACGGGGCGTCGGTCGGAAAGGTCAGATACTGCTCGGTGGTGTGGATGAAGGCGTCGACCACGCCGTTGGCCGTCTGCCGGGAGGGCAGCGTATAGGTTGTCTCGGGATCGAGGATCGAGAACCGGGGGAAGCTGTGCGACGAAGTGAAGAACAGCTTTTCATTGGTCTCTTCGCGGCTGACGACCGCTCCGCCGTTCATTTCCGAGCCGGTCGCCGGCAGGGTCAGCACGCATCCGACCGGCAGCGAGTCGGCCGGCACGCGTGCCCAATTAGTCATCATGTCCCAAGGGTTCTTGCCCTTGTAGACCGAAGCGGCGGCGATAAACTTCGCGGCGTCGAGCGACGATCCGCCACCGACGCCCAGCAGGAAGTCGAACCCATCGGCCCGAACCCGCTCGACGGCTTTCAGGCAGGTTTCGTATTGGGGGTTCGGCTCGATGCCGCCGAACTCGGCCGGCGGATTGCGTTTCAGCGCGGCGATAACCTGGTCGTAGACGCCGTTTTGCTTGATCGAGCCGCCGCCGTAGATCATCAAGATTTTGGCGTCGGCGGGGACCAGCCGCGGCAATTGGGCAATAGAACCGCGGCCGAAAACGATTTTGACGGGATTGTGATATGTGAAGTTGAGCATGGGCACTCAGTAATGTCGAATGACGAAATTCAAATGTCGAATGAATGACGAATGACGAAATTCAAATGACGAAAGCGCGATAAAACAACTTCGACATTTGAATTTCGACATTCGTCATTCCATATCCTCCCACCCTGCCACCAGCACTTCGGCGATGTGCATGGTGCGGATGTGTTTGGTTTCCGGTTTGCGGCGTAGTATTCCGCCGATGTGCATCAGGCAACTAACGTCGTTGCTGACGACCACGTCCGCGCCGCTGCGGACGATATTTTGCACTTTCGTCTCGCCCATTGCCAGGGACGTGCCCGGCATCTTCACGCTGAAGGTTCCGCCGAATCCGCAACACTCTTCCATGTCCGGCAGGGGGCAATACGTCATGCCTTGGACGCTTTCAAACAATTTTTGCGGCGGCCCGGCCATACCCAACTCGCGCCGGCCGTGGCAGCCGATGTGCAGGGTCGCTTTGTGCGGGAACGTCGCACCGGTGTCGGTCACCCCGAGGATGTCGTGCAGGAACTCGGTCAACTCGAACACCCTTCGGCCGATGCCGACGATGCGCGGATCGGGGTCCGCCTGCTCGAAGAAGACGCGGCACATAGCCGAGCAGGAGCCCGAAGGGCAGACGATCCAGCGGTGCGGCTCGAAGACGTCGCAGAAATGGTGGATCACCCGCCGCGCTTCTTCCCAGTAGCCCGAGTTGAAGGCCGGCTGGCCGCAGCAGGTCTGCGCAGTCGGATAAACGACCGGCACGCCGTATCGTTTCAGCAGCCGGGCCGTGGCCCGTGCGATGTTCGGATAAAACTGGTCGATGTAGCAAGGGATGAACAACGCCGCCGGCTCGCCCGGTCGGTAGGGCGGGTCGTCCTGTCGCGGGGCCACGCTCTGGACTGCTTGATTCATGACGGCGACTGCTAAACGTGGGTGTCTGACACTCAATAAAAAACTTCAGGAATCGTCATCTATCTTATACCGCTTGCGACAACCATTTACCAGGGGGCGGCAGTACAGCTTCCGGCCCAACATTTGGCAATTCCATAAGCAAAAAATGCTGTTCTATGGGGGAAAAAATAGTACAATGGGCATGGAAGGAGGGTGCGTCGATGATCCACGGCGTTTTGTTGATCGTTTCACTGCTGGGCGTACAGGCCGATCTACCGGCCGCCGAACAGTTGCGGGCCGAGGTCCGTCGGCTGGTTCGCCAACTCGACTCGCCGCAACTGGAACTCCGCGACGCCGCCGAGGCGGCATTGCTCCAGCGCGGCCCGGCGGTGCTCGATCTGTTGCCCGAGGAGACCGACCGCACACCGGCCGAGGTGCGTCAGCGGTTGGCCCGCGTCCGGCAGAAACTTCAGCAATTGGCGTCCGACGCGGCTGCCGATGCGTCGTCGATCACGCTCGACGCCCGATCCATGCCGCTGTCCGCAGTGCTCGCGGCATTCGAGCAACAATCGGGCAACGCGATCGTCGATTACCGCCGAAAGTTCGGTCAACCGACGACCGACACGGAATTGAAAATCGACTTCGAGCGAACGCCCTTTTGGCCGGCGCTGGATCGGGTGTTGGACCAGGCCGGGCTGACCGTCTATCCGTTCGCCGAGCGGCGGGCGATCGGTGTGGTTTCCAAGATGGGCGGGAAGCAAACCGCGCGCTTCGGCCGAGCATGTTACAGCGGCCCGTTCCGCTTCGAGGCCACCGGCATCGTCGCCCGACGCGATCTGCTGGAACAAAATGGTCGCTCGTTGATCGTGACGGTCGAGGCCGCTTGGGAGCCGAGGTTGCGGCCGATAATCCTCCTACAGCGAATGGCCGACGTGACGGCGGTCGATCGACGGGGCCGTCCGCTGCCGGTCGCCGACCCTCAGGCCCAACTGGAGACCTCCCTCAGCGGCGCGGCGTCGGCCGTGAAGCTGAACCTGGCGTTTGTCCCGCCGTCGGACGATATTCGGCAAATCGCCTCGCTCAAGGGCAAGCTGATTGCCACGCTCCCCGGCCGGATCGAGACATTCCGTTTCCGCAACCTGTCCGCCGCGAAGAACGTTAAACGTCGGATCGCCGGCGTGACCGTCACCTTGGAACAGGTGCGCAAAACCAACCATAAAGCCGTGGCCGAAACTTGGGAAGCGCGCATCCGCGTCCGGTTCGACGACGCCGGCGACGCGCTGGAATCGCACCGCACCTGGATATTCGACAACGCGGCGTTTTTGGAAAGTCCCGACGGCAAGCCGGTCGCCCCGAACAGCTACGAGACCACCGCTCAGGGCGAGAACGAGGTAGGCGTGGCCTTTTTGTTCACCGTGGAGGGGCCAATCGACCGGTACAGTTTCGTCTACAAGACGCCCGGCTCGATCATTACCCGCGGCTTCGACTACGAGTTGAAGGACGTTCCGCTACCGTGAAGGAGGGATTGGGGATTAGATGCCGCTAAGGACTGGCAAATCAATAACTGTCGGAATCGACTGTCATCCTGAGCGTAGCGAAGGATCTGGCCTGAATGCACAGAGATCCTTCGCTACGCTCAGGATGACAGTTATTGATTCGCCGATCCTAATCCCTAATTCCTTTTTTCCTACGCGGCCGGGCGCTTGGCGGCGTACAGATACGGATTCATCGTCGGGTCGTTGTACATCTTGAACTGGCGATAAACCTTCAGCCGCTTGCGGCCGGCGAACAGATCGTCGAGCAGTTCGACCAGCGAATTCGAGAGATCGCGGTGTTGCTCGCCGAGCACCTGTAGCCGGGCCTTAACTTTGGCGGCGTGGCTCTCCGATGCGTCGCCGCGCCGCGCCTGCTCCTCCATGTGATAGAGCCGCAAGGAGAGGATCGAAAGCCGGTCGATCGTGCTGCCGGGCGTTTCGGTGTTCAGTCGGGCGTCGTCCCCGGGCCGAACTTCGGAGGCCGACAAATCGGCGATCAAGAAATCGTCCAACCTCTCGATCAAGTCGTTCCGTTGCTGGTTCAACTTGTCGATCGCCCGCTTCACGCCGGCCACTTCCATGTCGCCGACGTCCGGGCTTCGAGCGATGTCCTCCTGGTGCCAGAGCCGGAAGTTTTGTTGGTGCTGAAAACAAACCAGCCGCAGAAACCCCTCGCAAGGGTTGTCGATTGCCCGCTCGTGCCACGCGGCCACGGTCGTTTTGTGCAGGGCGGTAATCTCTCGAACGTCGATCATTTGCTCGCCTCCATTCGGCAAACTCGGAAATCAACCATTTTGCCGGGGGGGTTCCCTCCGGCGGCAGAAGGACGCTACGACGCGTCCATCGACTCGGCGCGGTAGGATAGCCGATTTCGGGGCTTCGGGGCAAGACGAAAAAATCGGCTCCCCCGCTGCCGAAAAGAGCGGCAACTCAGTACAATTGCGAGGGCGTCGGGGGATTGAGCGCTTGAAGACCAGCACACCAATGTTACGGTCAATTATTGCATGGGATTTCGACGAATATTTCTGTTGGCGGCGGTCGTGGCGGTCGGAGGGTTGGCCGTGGCCGGGTGGAAGTTGTTTTGCGACCGTGGCCCCGACGGCGAGGCCGCCGCGGCAGGCCCACGGCTCACGCTACAAGACATCCCCTTCAACGGCGTCCGGGCGTATCGGTATATCGAGCAGCTTTGCGCGATCGGCCCGCGCCCGAGCGGCTCGCCCGGTATGGCGAAGCAACAGAAGATGCTGGCCGAGCATTTCCAGAAGCTGGGCGGGCAAGTCGAGTTCCAACGGTTTCGGGTCCGCGATCCCCGCAACGGCGCCTGGGTGCCGATGGCGAACATCATCGTCCGCTGGCATCCGCGGAGCACAAACCGCATCTTGCTCTGTGCCCATTATGACACGCTACCCTTTCCGATGCTGGATCGGCACAACCCGCGCGGCACGTTTGTCGGCGCAAACGACAACGCCAGCGGAGTGGCGCTGTTGATGGAGTTGGCCCACGAAATCTCCGCGCTGAAGATCAACTACGGCGTCGATTTCGTGCTGCTCGACGGCGAGGAATACATCTTCCGCAACGGCGATCGAATGTTTTTGGGTTCGGAGTATTTTGCCCGGGAGTACGCCAAGCAACAGGCGCAAAAGCGGCCCAAATACCGCTATCGCTGGGGCGTGTTGCTGGACATGATCGGCGACGCCGACCTGCGGATTCCCCAGGAGCGGAACTGCCTCTGGTGGCGCGACACGAGGCCCCTGGTCGCGGAGATTTGGGCAACGGCGAAGCGGCTGGGCGTGCGAGAGTTCGTCGCCAGGCCGATGCGCGAGGTCGACTTCCTCGACGACCACGTGATGTTGCACGAGATCGGCCGCATACCCTGCATCGTCGTGATTGATTTCGACTACCCGCCTTGGCATACGCAGGGCGACACGCCCGATAAATGTTCCCCGCTGAGCCTGGCCAAGGTCGGTTGGGTGATCCGTGAATGGTTGAAGACGGTGAAGTGAGAAGATTTTTTCCGACAACGCGACATTTGTTTAGCGGCCGCCGGTACGGCGGCCCGTAATCCTCAACAAGCCGCCGTACCGGCGGCTGCTAAACAAGCATGGATTTCTACGCGCCACTCGCCGTTTCGTTTGTGCTCCTGCTCGCGGCGGGGGTGATGATGTCCTCGCACCTGCGGGCCTGGAAGTCGGCGCGGGAAAAGGAACTCGACGCCGCGGAGTTCGACTACCTCCGTCGGCAGTTCCGCCGGCGAATACAGACCAGCGTCATGCTCGCCGTGCTGGCCGTTGCGCTTTCGGTCGGCTACGCGGCGACCAACTGGTGGATACGCTCGAACTGGTTCGCCGCCGTGTTTTGGCTGGCTACCATGCTGCTCGCTTGCTGGGTCGGCCTGCTGGCGCTGGTGGACATCTGGGCCACCAAGCATTACTACGGACGCCTGCGCCACAATTGTCTGGTGGAACGTGCCAAGCTCGAAGCGGAACTGCGTAGGATGCAGGAACCAGAGGTCAGAGGTCAGAGGCCAGAGGACAGAGATCAGAAAGCCAGCATGAATCCTGACCTCTAAAATCTCGGTTTGATCTCTCGCAGGCGTTGCTCGGTCTCCGCCATCAGTGCGTCCTCGGCCGTCTCGTCGTCGGCCTCGTAGGTGACCGAGAACCGCAGATACGCCCCGGCGTCGTCCCAGGGGACGGTGCAAATCGAGTGCTCGGCGATCAGATATTGGCTGCACTCCTCGGCCGTGGCGAAGCTGGTTCCGTTGGCTATGCCCCGCGGGCTGCGCGTGTAGAGAAAATATGTCCCGCCTGGCATCCGGCAGTCGAATCCACACCGGTCCAGCACGGCGACGAGTTTTTCCAATCGCCGCCGGTATTTTTCGCGGGTGCGGCGGGGGATTTCCGGGGCGTCGAGCGCCGCGGCCGCCGCCTTCTGGATGGCGATGAACTGGCCCGAGTCGCAATTGTCCTTCACGTCGGCCAACGCATGCACGAGCCGCTCGTGGCCGCATACCCAACCGATTCGCCAGCCGATCATGTTCCAGCCCTTCGAGAGCGAATGGACCTCGATGCCCACCTCGCGAGCGCCGGGCGTTTGCAGGAAACTCAACGGCGGTCCATCGTAGCTGAACATCGCGTGCGCGGCGTCCTGGACGACCACCACTCGGTTGGCCAGGGCAAACTCGACCACTCGCTCGTAAAACTCCCGCGTGGCCGTTTTGCCCGTCGGACTGTTCGGATAGTTGATGACCAGCAGTTTCGCCCGGCGAAGGACGTCGGCGGGGATCGAGTCCAGGTCGGGGAAGAAATCGTTCTCGGCCAACAGCGGCAGACGATGCACCTCGCCGCCGTAGTATCTTGCGTGCGTGCCGGCGACCGGGTAGCCGGGGACGGTCATCAAGGCAACGTCGCCGGGGTTTATCAGTACGGCCGGCAACATCGCCAACGCCGTCTTCGAGCCGATGCAATGATTGATCTCGGTGGCCGGATCGAGCCGGACGTCGAACTCGCGGTCCATCAGCCGGGCGACCGCCTCCTTGAAGGCCGGGATGCCGTTGTCGGCGTAGCCCCGGTTCTCCGGCTTATTGATCTCATCGGCCATGAGGCGGCGAATCGCCGGGTCGGCCATTTCGTCGTTCTCGCCGATGCCGAAGTCGAGCAGATTCCGGTCCGTGTGCTCGGCCAGTGCCTTCCTTTTGGCCCGTTTGATCTTCTCGAACTTGTAGATCGCGTCCCCTTTGCCGTAATTGGTCCCGCCGATCCGTTCGGCGAACAACGATTGGAAGTATGGTTCGGTCATGGCGGAGGGGCGAGGGGTCAGGGGTCAGAAGTCAGAGGTCAGATGAAAATTTAACGGAAAACAGTGGAAACGGCAATGGACTTTATATTCGGATCGAAACGTGCTATCTTAATATGGATGTCCGCCGACGCCCTGCCGACCGAAGACCGTCC
>CBDAFL010000116.1:0-39791 GCA_965195225.1 uncultured Thermoguttaceae bacterium | reverse complement strand
CCCCGCTGGAGCCGGCGGCGCTGCTGACGGCCGGCGCGCTGACCGTCGGCACCGCGGCAGCCATTCGCGCCGTATGGCCGCCAGCATCGCTATCGAGGCTCTCTCTTGTCGCGATGCTCGTCACCTCGTTGTCGGCAGTGGTCTTGCTCGCCGCTCTGTGTTTACCCGGCACGTCACCGGCGTGGATTGCCGGGGTCGGGCTATTGCTGGCGGTGGAAGAGAGTTGGGCGTGGATCGGGTACTTTCGATGCCGCCGGAGGCTGACGCGACCCGAGTTTAGCGGCCGACGGAACATTGGTCCAGAATGGGCCGACAAGGCCGACGTGCCGTCAGCCGCTAAACGGTCCACCGACAATTGTATTGACGAAATTGCCCTCGACACAATGCCGGCGGAAGAAGTTACCCAGCAACTCGTCCGCAGCCGGGCGGCCGACGGCACGGAAACGCTCTCCGGTTGGTTGCGGACTTTTTTCGAGGCTGGACAGCGGACCGGCAGCGTACACGTGGCTTTTTGTCCGCCGCTGGACGCCCTGCCAAAGGTGGCGGTGGAACAGATCGACGGGCCGGAGGCGCGGATCCGAACGGCTCAAGCGCTGCCTTACGGCGTCCGGCTCGACTTGAAGTTGGCCGTCGCGGCCCGCGAGCCGACCGGTGTGTTGTTGCAATTCTCCGCCACGTCGGCACGAGAGAAGCAGCCGGTCTGCCGCTGAAGAAGCTGGCGGGGGTTGTCCGAAAGAACCCGCCGTATCTCATCATCCGAAAGCCCCACCTCCTCGCGAAGCAACACAGTCATCCGCGGCATCGTAACCGTCGAGCCGACAAAGTGCGAACCGTCGGCTGAACGGGCGACCAGGTCTTCGCCGATCTGGACGGTTTGCGACCCGATGGTGTAACGTCCCGTCCCGCAGCCCGCCGCGGAGATGGCGTCGGTCACGACGATCGACCGCTCGAATCCGACCAATCGCAGGTAGTTTTCCAGCGTCGGAAACGGGATGTGTACCCCGTCGGCGATGAAGCAGATTGTCAGCCGGTCGCGCAGGCTCAATGCGCGCTGGATGATATTGTCGTGCCGGTGCAGCATCGGCGGACAACCGTTGCCCAGATGCGTGAACACGGATAGCCCCGCGTCGGTCGCCGCGCGGAGCTGGTCGAGGCTCGGATCGCAGTGTCCGGCGGCGACCAAAACCCCTTGGTCGGCGAGATGACGGACGACCTTCAGCCCCGCGTCGCGTTCGGGGGCAAGCGTTGCCAGGCGCGTCAATCCGCCGGCCGCATCCAGCAGTCGCTTCATTTCCTCGACACAGGCGGGGCGGATCGACTGCGACGGATGAGCGCCCGAATAGCCGGGTACATCGCTGAGAAACGGCCCTTCGACGTGTATACCCAAGACCATTTCCCGCACCAGCGGATCGCGCTGGTGAAGTTCGGCTACCCTTCGGAGCCGGGCCTCCATCCGCGGCAACTCGTCGGTGATGATCGTGGCCAGAATCCCGGCCACGCCGTCCTCGCGGAGCCGGACGCAGGCGCGGTGAAAATCCTCCTCCGTCATGTCGTCTTGGTTGAAGTCCACGCCCGCGTAGCCGTTTACTTGCAGATCAATGTATTCGAGTTGCGTGGTCATGTCGGAGGTTTTTCTCGGTGATTAAGTGCCGGCGAATCAATAACTGTCGCCTTCGATTGGGGGTGGCACCCTCGTTGGGATTTCACTAAGTTATTTCTTCTCGGGCCCTAACTACCGCTTAGCGAGCAACTCCGCCGCGTGTGGATCGACGTAGAACATGGCCTGCGGATGTTGTTGGAGAATCGAGGCGGGCAGTTGCGGCGTGACCGGCCCCTCGACGGCTGCCCGAAGCGCCTCTGCTTTGCGCTGGTCGGGAACGGTGCAAACGATGGTCCGCGATTTCATGATCTGCCGGACGGACATGCTGATCGCCCGGCTCGGCACGTCGTCCAGTGTAGGAAACCATCCCTCGCCGAGTTGTTGGCGGCGGCAGGCCTCGTCCAGATCGACCACGATGTAGGGCCGATCGGTCTGGAAATCGGCCGGCGGATCGTTGAACGCGAGATGACCGTTCTCGCCGACGCCGACCAGCGCCGCGTCGATCGGCGCGGCGGCGATCAGTTCGCCGACTCTGCGGCACTCGCTTTCCGCGTCGGCCTCGCCGTCGATGTAGTGAAACTCTCCGATCGGCACGCGATCGACCAGCCGTTCCTTGAGATAGCGGCGAAACGAGGCGGGATGCGTCATCGGCAGGCCGATATATTCGTCCAGGTGGAAGCCGACAACTTTTGACCAGTCGATATCCTTGGCCTCGATTAGTGCCGAAAGCACCTCGAACTGCGAGACCCCGGTGGCGACGATGATATTGGCCCGGCCGTGATTGTGAATGGCCATCCGAATCCGCTCCGCCGCTTCGACCGCGGCCCGCCGTCCCATCTCCTTTGCATCCCGGCAAATTGTGATGTTCATCAAATCGGCTCCATTATCCGTTGAAAACGTCAAACCAGGATTATCTCCGATACCGGGGGGATTTTCAAGCCTAGGCGCCGGCGCCTTGTTGCACGAGGATTTGCGGGTGGCACGTCCCTGAGCGCAGCGAAGGGCGTGGTTTGGTCGTTCACCACGCCCTTCGCTGCACTCAGGGACGTGCCACCCAGATGATAAAATCGGCTTGGCGGCCGTTCACGCGGCGGCACGGCACGGCAACGCATCGCCGTGTCCTTCTCGATGATATCCGCAGACGATCTCTTGCAGCAGTTCGACGATTTTTTCCGGTTCCGCGCGGGCTAGGCGCTCCAACTCGTCGATCGCGCTGTCCAGGTCATCGACGACAGGCGGCTTGTGATTGGCCACGATGATTTTCGGATGGGAGGTGGGCAACAATTGCTCGCCGGATATGTGCAACTCCTCATACAGTTTTTCGCCGGGGCGGAGGCCGACGAATTCGATGTCCACGTCCTCTCCCACGCGCAACCCGGACAGCCGGATCATGTCCGAGGCCAGATCGACGATCCGCACCGGTTGGCCCATGTCCAACAGCAGAATTTGTCCGCTTTGGCCGATGGCGCCGGCCTGGACCACCAATCGCGAGGCTTCTGGAATGGTCATGAAGTAGCGGTGGATTTCGGGGTCGGTGACGGTGACCGGTCCGCCCGCGGCGATTTGCTGGCGAAACAGCGGCACCACGCTGCCGGCCGAATCCAGCACGTTTCCGAACCGCACGGTGACGAACCTGCACGACGAGCGGCCGGCCATCGACTGGACGTAGAGTTCGGCGACCCGTTTACAGGCGCCCATCACGCTTGTCGGGTTGACGGCCTTGTCGGTCGAGATCATCACCAGCGATTCGATGTGGAAGTCGCGGGCGAGGTCGGCCAACTGCCGCGTGGCTTTCACGATGTTGTTGACCGCTTCCTGCGGATGATTTTCCATCAGGGGGACGTGTTTGTAGGCGGCGGCGTGGAAGATCACGTGCGGCCGGTATTGCATCATGATTCGGCGCATGCGGTGTGCGTCGAGTACGTCGGCGAGGCAAACGTCGATCTGCTTCCCCTCGGCCATCGCTTGCAATTCACGTTCCAGGAAGAATTGCCCCGTCTCCGAGCGATCGACCATTACGATCCGTTGGGGCGAGAATTGCAGCAGTTGGCGGCAGATTTCCGAGCCGATGCTACCGGCGCTGCCGGTGACCAGGATCACGCGCCCGTCGATCCATTCGCGGATGTCCTCGATGTCCAACCGTACCGGCTCGCGTTGCAGCAGGTCTTCTATCGAGATCAGTCGCGGCTGGACGGTCACGGTCCCTTCGATCAACTGCCGGTAGTTGGGCAAGACGCGGATTTCGCAGCCGCAATCGCGGACCTCCTCGACCAGCTTGCGGAGCCGCGCGCCGGCGAGTTCACCCTGCATGACCAGAATCTGTTGTATCCCGTGGCGATCGACGAGTTGCCGCGCGTGGCCGCAGTCGCCGACGACCGGAACGCCCTCGATGTGCGTATCGGACAGGTTCGGGTCGTCGTCGATGAAACCGACGACGTGATAGTTTGGCCGGTCGATGCGGCGTATCATCCTCAACACCGAGGCCCCCATGTCTCCGGCCCCGGCGATCAGCACCCGCACCCGGTTGGTCGTGGACAAGAACGGCCATCTCGTTTCGCGTACTCCCCGCAACAGCGAACGTGCCCCACCCAGTGCGACGATCGTCGCGCCCCAGTCCAACAAGAACACGCTTCGCGGGATGGTGGGCCAGGGGGCCAGCAGATATTGGATCATGGCCAAGGTCACCAGGCCGGCGGTGGCCGCCCGCAGCAGGACCAGCAAATCGTAAAACGTGACCGAGCGGCTCCAACCCCGACACGCTCTCATGCCCACGAACCAGAGGAGTTTTGCCAGCACCACCCAGCCGACTGTTGCTTGGAAGCGGGCCAGTTCCTGTTCACCCAATTGGCCCTCGAATCGGAGCCAATAGCTCAAGAAATAGATACCGACAAAACACGGCAGAAGCGATGCCTCGGCAAGCAGGTGGAGGTGCTGGCGCCAATAGACGCTCTTCAGACGGTTATGGTCATTGCTCATGGTTTGCCCCGTTTGTTCTCAGGCCACGCGTCATTCGTTGGGGCGGCAGTTTAACTGTTGCCCCCAGTGGACGATGGCCTGGGATGGCAGTGCAACTGCCACCCCAACCCGTGTTTGTTTTCAGGCCACGCGTCTCGGGACAAGGAGGGCCTGCGAATCCTCGTCGTCTTGGTCCTGCCCTGTTCCGTCCGGATAGGGCACGCACCCTTCACCGGTCATGCTTTCCGGCGACTCTTCATGGCCGTATCCCTCGTGATATTCGTAGCCGGAACCATAACCGTAGCCGTAACTGTGATAGCCGTAGTAGGTTTGGTCGTTTTCGTTGCCGGTTCGGTTGGCTATCAATCCGAGCAACGGAATCTTCATCAGATTGAGCCGTTCGACGACGCGGGTAACCAATCGGCGACGGTTCTTCGCTGGCTGTACGACCAGTACCACTCCATCGACCAAGCGGCCGATAATCGCCGTGTCGGTGGTGGCCAATGTGGGCGGGCTATCGATCAGGATTTGGTCGTAGACTGTTTCCGCCCAGGCCAGCAACTGCGAGAGCCGCGGGCTGCTGAGCAGTTCCGCCGGATCAGTCGGCCGCGGGCCGGAGGGCAGGATGTCGAGACCCTCGATGCCGGAGCCGCGGATGTGGAGTTTTGCCATTTGCCCAATGTCGTGTTCCGAGCGGAGGACTTCGCTCAGGCCGTGCGGCCCGCGCATGTCCATCAGATTCGTCAAACCGGGCCGCCGCAGGTCGGCGTCGATCAACAATGTTCGCTTGTCGGCTTGGGCGTAACAGACGGCCAGGTTGGCCAAGACGGTTGTCTTTCCGTCGCTCGGTTCGGCGCTGGTGACGACGATTTGCCGTGCGTCGGAGTGGGTCAAGCTGAGCGCGGTCCGTAGCGTGCGGAATGGCTCGCTGGCCGCCGAGGTGGGAGTGGCATGCGCGACCAGCGCCCGTGGCCCGATGCTTTCCGGCGCTTCCAACCGCTGGATCATCGTCAACAACGGCAGCCCCAGCCGGCTTTGCATCTCCTCGATCGAACGGAAACGGTCGTCCAAGGCGTCCAGCAGCGTCACCAATCCCAAGGAGACGCCGAGACCGCCCAAGATCGTCAACACGACAACTATTTTGAGCCGCGGAGAGACTGGACCGGTCGTCGCTTTTGGTTCCTCGATCACCGCCACGCGCACGTCCTGTCCGTTCTGCTTAAGATCGAGCGAGGCGATCTGGTTCAGCAGCACGTCGTTCATGTCGCTTAGCCGCTTCACGTCGCGTTCGAGCATCTCGATCTGCGCCAGTTGGCCGCTGAGGTTGATGGCCTCGGCGCGGGTATCCTCGAATCGGGCATTGAGTATCTCTTCTTCCTTCCGCGATTTGTCCAGTTTTTGGCGGACCATCCGCACGAGCCACGGCCCCAATTGGCTCTGGCCGAGTTCGGCGACGCGCTGGTTGATGCGCGCCTGCGTGGAGGCGAGATACTGCTCGGTCATGCGGACCCTCTCGACCAGCGCAACGACCTCGGGGTGTCTTGGCCCGAGGTTCTGTTGGATCGTCAGCAGCTCGGAGCGGTCGGCCAGCAGGTTCTGCTCCATGCTGGCTTGGGCGTATGAGTCCCGGCTTCCCAGACCGAGGCTGCTGAGCAACATTTCGCGGCCGACGGCGTCGCCGACGGACATCAGGTATTGCCCGAGATCCTCGCCGTTTTGGACCGCCGTCTGGATGGTAGCCAGCAGAGCCTCTTGTTCCACCCGCTTTTTCTGCGTGGCGATCAAGGCGTCGTTGAAAAATACCGCCCGTTGCACCATCGGGTGCAGCGTCTTGCCGTCGGAGCGGAAGCCCATGTCGGCGAAATGGCGTCTGGCAGCCAGCAACTCCTGCTGCTTGCGGCCGAGCTTCGTGGCCAATCCCTCTCGTTCCAGGGTCAACATCCGGCTCAACTCGCTGGCCGTCCCCCGATGCATGCGCTCCATGAAGTCGAGGTACGACTGGACGACGGCGCGGACCACGTTGGCCGCCACTTGCGGATCCTTGGAGCGATAACCCACCTCCAAAATGCTTGTGGATCGGATCGCCTTGGCGTTAATCGCCTTTTGCAAATAGGTGGTCCAACATTCCCGGGGTAGGCCGGCTAGGTCGATCAGGTTGGCGGGGGACAGACTCTTCAGGGCACCCTCGATCACCACGGCGCTGCGGGCCATGTTCTCGAAGGTGGGCATCGCGTTCTGCCGCAACGATTCCTCGTTGGTGATTGACGTGTCGAGCCGGTCGGGCCGGGTCTGCGTGATCAGCAGGGCGGCTTTCGACGAGTAGAGGCGCGTGGCGGTGGCGTAATATAGCCCGCCCAACAACGCCGCCACCGCCATCACGGCCACGACCAGGTTCTTGCGGTAGCGAACCGCCAATACCATCCGCAACATGGAATGCACGAATTGGACATTGGGGCGATCTTCGATTTCAGACTCGATGGACTGCGATACGGTTGGTTGTTCCATGCTCGAATCAAGCGTCAGAGAAGTAGAACTGGGTAGATTAGCAATGATTTACTCGGGCGCGGTGTCTTCCGCGTCAGCGCTCCCTCACAATTAGGAGGGGGCGGAGGATACCGAAGGATGGCCACCGCCGTCAATGGCAGAAGGGGCACCAGTAGTTTCTGTTGCGGAAAGCTATTGGACCGGGTGTCATGGGTAAGCAAAGCTTACCCGTGGGCCGGAAAACTTGGAAACCCCTACACGGGTAAGCTCCGCTTACCCATGGCACCCACCCCTTCCGCGGCAGAAGCGAGGTAGCCTGTCGTTAAAGCAGGCAGGACGGGAAGAATAGGGTCGGCGGCTTGACGGGGTGCCGTCGCCGAACCATTGGCTACATCGACACTGTGTGATGGGATCGGATGAAGCGGAGCGGCTGCTGCTTGGGCTGGTTGGGGATATTGGCCGTTCCGGTTTGTGACCGGACAACGCCGAAAACCATCAGCCGAGTCCCCCGTGAAGGAGCCAGTGAGTGTTTGTCGATGGGCACCAGGAACAGTTCTGAAACGCCCGACACCCGGATGATGATACCGGAGTTTTTTCCCGAGTTGCCTGTTGCGGTACCTATTACCGTGCCCACGAATACGACGCCGTGGTTCGGCGTGATCTTCTCTTTGGCGTACCGGTTGATCGCGCTGGCGTGTTCATTGGACCAGGGGACTTGCTTTATCCGTGCAAAAAGTTGATCCACGAGGTCGGACAGCCTGAAGGGGATGTTCTTGTTGTTGGGTTCCTTGCAGACGGTCATCATTATGGCCAGGTCTGCCATGACGGCATAGTCTTCCTGGTTGGCGGGTTGCCAGCCGAAGGCCGTGGCGGCATTGAACAACCGTTGCAGTTTTTTCTTCGATACGGTAATTTTCCGCGGCTTGTCCGGCGTGGGACTGGAGTCGGGCCGCCCGGGCGGCTTAAGCTCCGAGGGCTGCTCGAGGGGCGTCACTTCTCCGGAAGACCGGTCCGCCAGCGCCTTGAGATATTTGACGTGGCTGGCGAATCCGAATCGTGCGTCAAGATTTGCAAACGTGTTGACGCCGATTACGCGGCAGTTCTTATCCAACAGTGGGCCGCCGCTGTTGCCCTGCGAAACCGTGGCGTCGGTCTGAATCCACAATTGATCGGCCGGCGCGTTGAGTCTGGATAGGGCATTACCGCCGTCCGGTTGTTGGGCCGCGAACTCCGCGGTGGTCAATACGCGGCTTACTATGCCCTCGACAAGCGAGAACTCGTTGTTCAGCGGATGGCCGTAGGCGTAAACCCGCGTACCGACCTTGGGCAGATCCCGATAGCCGATGTCCAGAAGCAACGAATCCGACGGCAGTTCCTTGAGCTTTATAATGGCCAAATCCCGCTCTGGCACCAAGGCGATTATCCCTTCGATTTCGATTTTCCGGCCGTTGTTCAATTTTACCCGAGCGGCCGTCGAGGCCATCGAAGCGACGTGGTGGTTTGTGGCGACCCAGCCGCGCGAGTCGATCAGGAAACCGGTGCCCGTTATCATGCTGCCGTTGGGGAGAGGCATCTCAAACTTGACAATGGCGTGGGCAACTTCCTCGAATGTTTTTGCGATCTTCGGCCGCGAGTGGTCGAGAGGCATGTCTACGGAGGCCGTGACGGAAACCAAACCCGGCGTCGGCGACGGGCGATTAGACGTCCAAGCGGCGGTCGAGGGTTTCGGCTCCTCGGACGCGGTGTTTCCGGCGGCCGGTTTTGGAGCCGAGGCAATCGTGGTTGGAGCGGGAACGGTCGAGTCGTAGGAATCGTTTTTCACGAATCCAACCAGCAACAGAATCACAACCGCCACGCCGCCGCTGCCCGCCACCCAAACCCAGGGAGGCGGCGCCGACCGTTTCTTGTCACGCGGTGCGGGCCGAACAGGCGAAAGCGGAGCGCGGATATTCGCAGGCAACGACGCCGGAGTCGGAGTTGGCTTTGGGGCCGGAGCCGGCGATTTGGCCGCCGGCCGTTGAGGCTTAATCACTTGCGCGATCTTCGGAACTTGCGCGATGCCGCCGCACTTAGGGCACTTGCCCTTCTTGCCAGCGTATTGGTCGGCGACTTTCATCGCAGACCCACACCCTGTGCAGCGGACGAGAATTGCCATCGAACAAACCTTCGGAAAAGCAACTCAAGAATAGAAACCACACGCTATCGATTAGTGTATCCAGTTATGTAAAAAGTTGCCAGCGAAAACCACCGAACAACCCGTCGGAACGGGGGGTATCCATGTAGCCAGAAGGAATTCGGCGCCTGCATTGTCGCTTGTTTCCGTGTAACAAATTGGGTAACATTTCAGCGGAATGAAGCAATCAAGCGAAAAAATGTCATCCTAAGCGTAGCGAGGGATATCGCCCAATCTTGCCGAGATGCTTCGCTGCGCTCAGTGTGACAGGGGAGTTGCTCCACTCTGCTGAAGTGTTGCATAAGTGGTTGTTTTGGCTGGCTGGCTCCCTACCTCGACAAATGAGGACGCCGCAACAAGGAGAGTCCTTCGTGAACATTTGCTAAATCGGGAATATTCGGATAATGACGGGAAAAGAACGCATCAATGCCGCCATCCGGCGCGAGCCGCTCGATCGTGTGCCGGTGATGTGCCAACTGGCCATCGGCCATTACCTGCTCAACACGGATGTTGCGCCCGCCGATCTGTGGTTCACCAGCGAGGGTTTTTCGCGGGCGTTGGTAGAGTTGGCCCGTCGTTACGGTTTCGACGGCGTGTTGATAAATCTTTTAGGTCGAGACCCGCTGTGGATGCGCGATGTCGCGCGGATCGAGACGGCCGGCACCGGCGGACAAACCGTGTTTTTCGCGGGCGGCGAACGCGCTCTGTGCCCCCCCGACGACAACGTGCAACACGTTCCTTCGAGCGATCGGCGCCGGCCCACGATCGACCAGGTCGATCCCGAACGGCTCTACTACGACGACCCGTACGATTTAGGCGGGTTGAAGTATCCGTTTTATTTCGGGCTCGAACCCTACGGCGCCGACCTCGACGACTATTGGCCCGACTACGTCTTCCGCACGATCGATCTGGTCAAGGCCGAGGTGGGCGAAGAACTCTCCGTCCACGGCGAAATCTTTTCGCCATTCACCCAGCTCATGGAACTGTTCGGCTACCAGGAATCGTTGATGAATCTGATCGACGAACCGGAGCGTTGCGAGGCGATTTTGGCGGCTTACGCGCGGGGTACGGCGGACCTCGGCGTCCGGCAAGCGCGGCGTGGCGTGGACGCCGTGTTGATCTCCTCGGCCTTCGCCGGCGGGGGATTCATTTCGCCCCGACAGTACGAACGGTTCGTCCTTCCTTACGAGGCCGAAGTCGTCGGCCGCATACACGAGGCCGGCGTGCCGGTCTACACCCACACCTGCGGCGATATCGGCGACCGCTTGGAGTTGATGGCCAACACCGGCATCGACGGCATCGACACGCTGGACCCGCCCCCGTTGGGCAGCGTCGATCTGGACGACGCCAAGCGGCGCGTCGGCCGGAGGGTGTTTTTCAAGGGGAACATCGACTCGGTGAACACGTTGTTGAAAAAGTCGCGCGAGCAGGTCCGCGCAGACGCCCTTTGGCGGCTGAAGGTCGGCAGTCCCGGCGGCGGATTCATTCTCAGCAGTGCTTGCTCCGTCTCTCCCCGCGTTCCGCCCGAAAACCTCACCGTGCTGGTGGAAGCGAGCAAGGAGTTTGGAAGCGGCAACGGGTAGAGCGGCTCGGTGGCACTGGCAAAATGCCAGTGTCACCCGAACGAACCGGCCCGCGAATCATCGACACCGGGTGAGACACTCGCGCACGCGGCGCTCGACCTCCGCCGATAATTCCCGCTCGTCGAGAACGGCGATCTCGGCCGGAAGGATCGGCTCGCCGTAGTGGACGCGGACTCTACCCCCGCCGGGAAACGCCTGCTGGCGCGGCCAGGCCTGATATGCCCCGTCAATAGCCGCCGGCAATATCGCCGCGCCCGAGCGGACCGCCAACGTGGTGAAGCCGGGCATGAACCGCCCGATCCGGCCGTCGCGAGAGCGGGTTCCCTCGGGGAAGATCGCCAATATCTCGCCCCGCTTCAACCGGCGAAGCGATTCTTTTAGCCCGCTGATTCCCCCCTTTCCCTGATCGAGCGGAATCACACCCAGCGATGTGATCAGCCAACCGAACGGGGCAAACCGGAAGAGCGACTGGCGGGCAAGATAGTTCACATGCCGCGGGCAACCTATGCCGACAAGCGGAGGATCGAGATGACTCTGGTGGTTGGAAACCAGCAGAACGCCGCCGGTCGCGGGGATGTTCTCCCGGCCGGTAACGCGAATCCGATACACAAGCACCGCCATCAGATGCAGCAGATAGCGGAGGAACTCGTACCACAAGCGGCTGTGAAGGGGACGTTGGAACATAAGGGTATAAATGACGAATGACGAAAATCAAATAACGAATGAATGACGAATGACGAAAATCAAATGACGAATGACGAATAATGAAGCCCAAATATCGAATGTGATGTGCGTTTCGACATTCGGCATTTGCTTTTCGTCATTCATTCGTCATTTGATTTTCGACATTCGTCATTTTTCCCATTGCTATCTCCTCCAACCGATCGACCACTTCCTCTAAAGTCATCCCGTCCGTGCGAACCTCGATGGCGTCGGCGGCCGGCCGTAGCGGACCGACCGGCCGCGATGCGTCCTCTCGGTCGCGACACTCTTGGGAGGCCAGCACATCCTCGAACGTTACCGGCTCCCCTTGCGATTGCAGGTCGCCAAGGCGGCGTCGGGCACGCTCCTCCGCGCCGGCGGTAAGAAATATCTTGCACTCGGCATCCGGAAAGGCCACCGTCCCCTGATCGCGCCCCTCGACGACGACGTCGTCCCCGCCGGCCAGCCGGCGTTGAAGCTCGACCAGGCACTCGCGCACTTGCGGATTGTCGGCGGCGTAACGAGTCACCGCGGTCACTTCCGTACTCCGCACCGCCTCGCTCACATCCTCGCCGTCGACCGCGATTCGATCGCCGTCAACGACAATCTCCAGCCGGCGGGCCAATCGGGCCAAGTCCTCGGGTACGTCCCAATCGTATCCACGCCGCAGCGCGGCCAAGGCCACCGCTCGATACATCGAGCCGGTGTCGAGGAAGCGGAAGTTCAGCCGCCGGGCCAATGCCCTGGCGACCGTGCTCTTCCCAGCGCCGGCGGGTCCGTCGATGGTGATTATCATGTCAAGTACATCGCCACAAATCCCTCTGGAGCCAACACCGTTAACGGTGAGGTTTTGTAGTGAGTCTTATTCCTGGTTACTATGGCGTCGATCTGGGATTCGATAGCCGCGGCATTCTGAACGGCGTCCTCGAAGTCAAAAAACCCCGAATCCAGTGCCTTCACGAGAACACTCTTGTCAACTTGGCAAACATCAACCGAACTCAACAGGTCCGCGAGAAATGCGAGAGAGTGTTCTCGTCCCTTGAACTTGCGAAGAATGTAGTAGACATCCGTTGCCATCGAGGCAGTGATGAAAAGGTGCATCTGATCAAAGTCGGATGCAGCAATGATTCGAGCCGCCGGGGCGTAGTATGGTTGCCTTTCCAGAGCAATATCAAGAATGACATTTGTGTCAAGCAAAACCCTCATCGGTGCTTTTTCTCCAATTCCGCGATTCTCTGCTCCTTCCATCCCTCGATATTTTCTCCCTTTAGCACCCCCGACCACTTCTCCACAAATCGTTTGCCTGCTTCTTTGTCGCGAGCAGGAGCCGACTCGCCAGGGTCCGGAAAGACAACAACGACTTCCATCCGACCTTCCGGGCCTGAACCGTCGGGGAATATCAAGTGCCCATTTTCATACATGGCTCTAACGGGTCGCATAACAACGTCTCCGCACAAGTGGCGATAAAACCTTTTTCTGAATCAGCCTATCCTATTATACCCCTCTCCGGGGCGACATCAAGACCGGCTATCTCCCACTCGAAACTCGTGGCTGGGAGACTAATCCTCGTACAACTCGTGTTTTATCCTGTGGGCCGTGTGCAGCGCATCGAACAGATGCAATCCCCAGTGGATGTTGTAGTCCTCCTTCCACTGCCAGATGGCTGCTTTTATTCCATCTTCACCAAGATTGTACAATCTGATTCCGTTGCGAAGATCGCGATAAATGTCGGCCAAATAATCCCAAAACATGCAAACGCGGCTGATTGTTTCGGAATCGTCTTTATTTGCTTCCGCAAGGCGATAAATTTCCGGGTTAACGACATCGCTGATTAGATGGGCGATTTCGTCCCACTCTTCGCATGTCATTTCATGACCGTCGTTCTCAACGTCCCTACTGTAGTATTCGGTTGGCAGTTCATCGGCGCTCTTGGCAAGTCGGCTGAGACACGTAATAAGACGTTCATAGAAATGCTCCGGCTTGCCGTTTTTCAGCGAGTCGATGAACTCGCAATAGGCCACTGCATCTTCACGGAACGCGATAATTTTTTGCGACATGGCGGCTGCTCTGGTTATGAAAGAATTGACTAGACTTGCATGGGTAACGTTAATCATGTGCCCGCCGCCGGAGATATATTCGTCGGCCTCGACGCGGCGGGCCGGAATAAGCAGGTCGCGGCGGCCGTGAATCTGACGGACGGGTATGCCCTCCAACGGCGTCGGACGCCAGCCGAGCAACGCACGAAGCACCCAATGCATGAATCGGGAGTCCATTTCCTTGAACATCTCGACCAGCAACTCGTCGGCGCCAAGGGGGACAGGTCCATGTTTTCGGCCAACCTTTTGTCCGCGAAATGCGTTCTTCGGCCGAAAAATGGACCAGTCCCCAGCCCACATCGGTGCAATACACGCTAACTCTCTCGATCAATGAACACGTCGTCCGAGAGACGCCGCTGGGCCGTTACGCCCAACTCGCTCAGACGCCGCCGCTGGCCCACGGCGTGCCACGGGCCAACCTCCGCCAACTCGGGCATGATCTCGACCAGTTGGCCGATCATCGTCTCCGCCATCCGGCGGATCGACTCCTGCTTCGAGCGCTCGCGGATCGCCAGCACCGTTTTCATCAACCGCACCAATTGCGATCGTTCCAGCACCGGCGAGACCAGCGAAGCATCGGCCTCGACCAGTAACTCGGCGATTGGCACTTCCAACGCCTTCTGCCAGGCGTACAACTCGCTCAGCGGCAGATCGCTGGTGGCCAGCTCCTGCTCACGCACTTGCTCGACTTCCAGGTTGAGTCGTCGCGCCATCGTGCGGCGCGAAAGTCCTTGCATCCGGCGCACCGACGCCAACCGCTGCAAGGGTTGGACCTCGGCCACGGGAAGCGCCACCTCCCGAGGCGGTCCAGCGTCAGTCGTTGCGCAATGTACAATGCTCATGATAACGGGCTCCTTGGTTCGCGCGACAACGCGAACCGGAAAGAAACGGGGAAAATAAGAGATAAGTCACACACTCGGTCAACCAGCTTTCCACGTCCGGCCAACGCGAACGACCGAACGCTGCGGCGACGCCTCTTGCCCATCTTTTAGAGCGCCGCGCCATGGACTGACCCGTCGACAGTCCGCTAGTGACCGCAGCCGCAGTTTCCAAAGAAGAAAACAGCGACCACCGTCAGTTCTGTATTCTACAAGCGCCGTCGAGCATTGGCAAGTAACACTTCTGGGTGGCGATGTTCAAGTTTGTCTCAGAGTACGTCGGGCCGCAGGGAGTTGACGACCCGCCCATCTTGGCCTTAGAATCGGTGTAATGTTCACGGGGTGAATCGGCTACATCCCTATGTCCCGAGAGAAAATGGGATCGGGGCCGATTTGTGCTCGGTTCCGACGAATCTTGGGCTTTCCCGTTTTCTCCTTTGGCTTTCGATGGGAGTCGGCATGGCCGTGCTTCAGACAGTGCAAGGGGACCGTTCGGGGGAGTCGACCCCTCTGGACGGGGAGGTGATGGTGCTCGGCCGGCATCCGGCTTGCGACATCGTGCTCGAATCGGGCGCGGTTAGCCGCCAGCATGCTCGAATCCTGAAAATCGACGGCGAATACTACATCGAGGATCTGCACAGCCGCAACGGTACGCTGCTGAACGGAGAACAGATCACTCAGCGGCAGTTGCTTTGCGACGGCAACCATCTGGGTATCTGCGACCTCGAATTCATCTTCCGCCTCGGTCCCGGCGAACTTGGGGATGTGTCGTCGACCGCCAGCCGCGACGCGCCCACCGAAGCCCTGATGGTCGATGACGAGCCTTCGGTGAGAAGTTCGACGATCATGTCGAAGCTGAGCGTTTCGTCCGGCTCGACCGGCCTGGGGCTGGAAGTCAATTCGGAGGCCAAGCTGAAGGCCCTGTTGGAGATCAGCCGGAATCTGGGCAAGGCGCTGGGGCTGGCCGAAGTGCTGCCGAAGCTGCTGGACAGCCTTTTCGCAATCTTCGCGCAGGCCGACCGCGGGTTCATCGTGCTGTTGGATCCGCGCACCGGCCGGGTGGTGCCGAAGGCCATCAAATATCGACGCCAGGACGACACCCAGACGCTACGGATCAGCCGCACGATCGTAAACAACGTAATGACGACCAAAGAGGCGATCCTCTCGGCCGACGCGGCATCCGATTCCCGCTTCGAGATGGCCGAGAGCATCGTCGATTTCCAGATACGTTCGATGATCTGCGCGCCGCTTGTCAATCGCGACGGCGAAGCGTTGGGGGTGATCCAACTCGACGCGCTCGACGCGCGGAACCGCTTTGGCAAGGAAGACCTGGACCTGCTGGTCGCGGTGGCCTGCCAGGCGGCGTTCGCCGTGGAGAACGCTCAGTTGCACGAGTCGGCGCTGCGCGATCTGGCCTTGAGGCGCGAGTTGTCCGTGGCCCACGAAGTGCAGCGGGGGTTCCTGCCCGCCGCCGCCCCGCAGATTCCCGAATACGATTTCTTCGAGTTCTACGAACCGGCCAATCAGCTCGGCGGCGACTATTACGATTACATCGAATTGCCCGGCGGACGGCTGGCGGTGGTCGTGGCCGATGTTTCGGGCAAGGGTATCTCGGCCTCGCTGCTGATGGCCAAGCTGTCGGCGGAAACCAGATACTGTCTGGCCAGCGAACCCGATCCGGCTCAGGCGGTCGGCCGGCTGAACCGCGCGTTTTGCGGCAGTTTTTGGGAAGACCGCTTCGTCACAATGGTCCTGGCGGTGCTCGATCCACGCCGACACGAGGCAACGATCGTCAACGCCGGCCATATGCCGCCGTTGTGGCGACACGGGCCGAGGTCGGTCGAGCCGGTCGCCGGGGAGGATGCCCGGCTGCCGTTGGGCGTCGATAGAGAGGTGGACTACGTCCATCATACGATGCGTCTGTCGCCCGGCGACGCGCTGGTCCTTTACACCGACGGGATCACCGAGGCGATGAACGACAAGGACGAGCTATACGGATCGCGGCGGCTGTTGGATTTGTTGAACTCCGACGTGGAGCGGGTTCCGATGCTCGGCCGCCGCATCCTCGACGACGTGAAGCAGTTCGTCGGCGCCCGACCGCAGAGCGACGACCTTTGTTTGACCTGTTTCGGAAGGACCAGAGTGGAGTAGCGGGGAGTTTTCGCTCTATTGGTCTATCGAACCAACGTTGTTTACCGCCGGCGGTTACGCCGAAAAATGTTTTTACCCATAAGGATGTTTACCGATGGCATGGCTTGGACGTGGCAAACAGAAAACCCCCGAAACGCAACCTCAGACGAAAGCACCACGGCCGGCATCCCCGTCGCCGGAGGTCGAGCGACGCGCGACCGAGATCGGCCGCGAGTTGCTGAAAATGGCCCGCGATTATAAGGCGGGTGTTTTCTCCGCCCGATTCTGGTCGGACCAGTTGATGAACTGGTCGATGAAAGACCCGGCGTTCAAGATTCAACTGTTCCGCTTCATCGACGTTTTTCCGATGCTCCGCACCCCTGCCCTGGTGCATGACTACCTGGCCGACTACCTCAGCCAGCCGGACGTCACGCTACCGCCGGGGATGGACCTGGGGATGAAGGCCGGCGGGCTGGCCAAGGGAATCATGGCCAAGACAATCTCCGGCCGGATCACCGCCATGGCGCAGAACTTCATGGCCGGAGTGGACGCCGCCTCCGCGCTGCCCGCCCTGAAAAAACAGTGGAAAGAGGGCGTCGCTTTCAGCGTCGATCTGCTCGGCGAGGCATGCGTCAGCGACGAGGAGGCCCGGGCGTATCAGCGCCGCTACCTCGATCTGGTCGAAATGTTGCCCGGCACGGTTGCCCAGTGGCCGTCCAACCCGCTGCTGGAGAACGACCACCTCGGCCCCATCCCGCGGACCAACGTGTCGATCAAAATCAGCTCGCTCTGTGCCCGAACCGATCCGATCGATTTCGAGCGGTCGCTCCAGGCGCTGATCGAAGGCTTGCGGCCGATCCTGGAAAAAGCCGCCAAGAACAACGTCCTGGTCAACTTCGACATCGAGCAATTCGCCATAAAGGATTTGACCCTCTCGCTATTCGAGCGATGCTGCGAGGAGATCGACTTCCCCGCCGGGCTGGCGCTGCAGTCGTATCTCCGCAGCGGCGACGAGGACGCACGGCGGATCATCGATTGGTCGAAGCGGACCGGCCGGCAGGTGACCATCCGCCTGATCAAGGGCGCCTATTGGGACTACGAATCGATCAACGCCGAGCGGATGGGCTGGCCCGTCCCGGTCTGGACCGACAAGCGGCTGACCGACGCCTGCTTCGAGCGGATGGCCGAACAGTTGGTCGATGCCATTCCCGAGCAGCCGGGCCAAGGAGGAGTTACCCTCGCGCTCGGTTCGCACAACATCCGTTCGATCGCATACACGCTGGCGCTGATCGAGCGGCGCGGCCTGCCGAAGTCGGCGCTCGAGGTGCAAAAGCTCTCGGGCATGGCCGACCAACTCCGCGCGGCGCTCAGCGGCCGCGGCCTGCGCATCCGCGAGTACACGCCCGTCGGAGAGATGATACCCGGCATGGCCTATTTCGTCCGCCGGCTGCTGGAGAACACGTCGAACCAGTCGTGGCTTCGGGCCGGTTTCTCCGACGAAGTATCGGACGACATGCTGTTGGCCTCGCCGCAGGTGGCCGTTACCGAGAAGCCCAGCCACACGACCGGCGCCGCGGCCGCACGTCGGCACAACCTCACCCCGGCCGTCGAGGGCCTCGGCGACGGGTTGCCGATGGTCAGCGAGCCGATGCGAGATTTCTCGCAGACCGACCAGCGCGACGGGTTCGCCCAGGTGGTTGCCGCCACCCGGGTGCCGACGGTTGATCGCGTGCCCGGGACCGAGGAAGCCGGGAAGGCGATTGCCACCGCACACGCCGCATTCCCCGCCTGGCGCGACCGCGACCCGATCGAACGCTCTCGGATGCTCGTCGAAGCCGCCAAACTCATGCGTGGGCGCCGCGACGAGTTCTCCTCGATCATGATCCACGAGGCGGGCAAGCCCTGGCGCGAGGCAGACGCCGACACCTGCGAGGCCATCGACTTCTGCGACTTCTACGCCCGAGACGCCATACGCCTGTTCCAACCGCAACGGATGGGCGTGTATGTCGGCGAGTTGGACGAGCTTTGGCACCAGCCGCGCGGCGTGGTCTCAGTCATCAGCCCGTGGAACTTTCCGCTGGCAATCTGCTGCGGCATGACCGTCGCCGCGCTGAGCGTCGGCAACACGGCGATTGTAAAGCCTTCGACTCAGACCCGTGGCGTTGCCCGAGCGATGTGCGAAATCCTCTGGCAGGCCGGAGTGCCGAAAGACGTGCTCCAGTTCCTACCCGGCTCGGGCCGAGAGGTGGGCGACGTGCTGGTCCGCGACCCGCGCGTGGCGATGATCGCCTTCACCGGCTCGAAGGAGGTTGGGCTGAACATACTGGCCGCCGCCGGCCAAACGCCCGAGGAGCAGCCATTCGTCAAAAAGGTCGTCTGCGAGATGGGCGGCAAAAACGCCATCATCATCGACGACTCGGCCGACCTGGACGAGGCGGTGCTGGGGGTCCGCAAGTCGGCCTTCGGCTACTGCGGCCAGAAATGCTCCGCCTGTAGCCGGGCGATCGTCCTGGACGGCGTCCACGACCAGTTCCTCAAGCGATTGGTCGAATCGACCCGCACGCTGATTATCGGCGACCCGGCCGACCCGGGCACCGACTTTGGCCCGGTGATCGACGAGGGCGCCGCGGCGAAAATCCGCGAGTACATCGAGATCGGCCGCAGCGAGGGCCGTTTGGAGTTGGCCTGCGAGGTGCCCGAGGGCTTGGCCGAGCGGGTCGGCATGCCCTACGTTGCCCCGCACATCTTCTCTGGCATCCGCCGCGAACACCGGCTGGCCAACGAGGAGATTTTCGGCCCGGTGCTGGCGGTGATGCGGGTAAAAAGTTTCGAGGAGGCCCTCGAAGTGGCCAATTCGACCGTCTACAAGCTGACCGGCGCGGTCTTTAGCCGCAAGCCGTCGCATCTGGAATTGGCCCGCCGCGAGTTCCGCGTCGGCAACTTGTACTTGAACCAGGGCAGCACGGGCGCGTTGGTCGGTCGTCAGCCGTTCGGCGGCTTTGGACTCTCAGGCGTTGGCAGCAAGGCCGGCGGTTCGGACTATCTCCTCCATTTCACCGAGCCGCGCAGTTGCTCCGAAAACACAATGCGTCGCGGCTTCGCCCCGGGGCTGGAAGAATAATCTCCCCTCTCCCGCAAGCGGGAGAGGGGCAGGGGGTGAGGGCGGGTTGCGGGTTGGATTAATAAAACACGTTCCGGAGACAACCAGGCCACGGGCCAGGAAGAGTATCCGCAACGCCTGCCGACCCATACGTAACGGAGATACTTGAATGGACATCGTTTTCCACTATCCGCCGGAACTTATAAGCCTTCTGATCGACACGATCCCCCGCTTGTGTCGGTCATACGAAGATACGCTCGGATTTTTTCAAGGGGCTGGCGTTGAGTTTGCTATAACCGCTGATCTCTGGGTACTGCTAAAAAACGATCGGAAAAGTCTCAATAAGTTCAAGATTGCACGCACTGTTTTGACAAGACTGAACGAACAAGGCGAGGTTACTCTGCGAGAACGGCGTGAAATTGTGAAACGGGTGGTCGAATGGGAGGATTTTTCAACATGCTGGGAAAATAATCGGCTTGAAGCACAGGGATTAGTATCCCAAATACGCAGTGTGGTAAATGTAAAGGACTCTTTCACCCGTATGAAAGAGGAGCGGACACGAGAGCGAAAACAACATAGCTCGCAACGAGAGGCCGAAGTCGAGGCTCTCAGGAAACGAAAAGAATCCATTGCGGTTGTCAGGAAAGATTTGCAGAATCTCTTTGCGATACAAGACTCGCAAAAGCGGGGCAAAGCTCTGGAGGGTGTTCTTAACCGTCTTTTTCATGCACATGACATTCATGTACACGAAGCATTTACGCTCAAAGGTGATGGTGGAGAAGGAATTATTGAGCAGATTGATGGTGTAATCTTCTTTGATGCCCATCATTACTTAGTCGAGATGAAATGGAAAAAGAAAATACTTGGACCGGGTGACGTAGCGCAACACTTGGTTCGAGTGTTCAATCGCGGACATGCGCATGGTATCTTTATCTCTGCTTCAGGCTTTACTCCAGCGGCAATTAAGTCATGTCACGAGTCCTTGCAGAAGGCCGTGTTCGCCTTGTGCAAGCTGGAAGAAATTGTGCTGCTTCTGGAACGCGACCTTTGCCTTTCTGAGTTTTTGAGAAAGAAAATTGACGCAGCAGTAGTTCGCAAGATTCCTTTGTTTGAACCGATAGGCAGTGGAGCAATGTAAGCCGACAGTACGCAGGGGAGTTTTGGCGACGCGGGTGGCCCCGATAGCGCGGCTATCGGGACTACCCGTTCCCAAATTGAAATATGTCCCTGGAATAACATTGTTTGAAAGAGGAGCAGAATGCCAAAAAGTCGATTCAAATTTGACGCTATGCCCGCCGAGGTTCAAGAGGCAATAAAGCGGTCGCAAAGAAGCTGGCCCCATCTACTCAATTGGGTATTTACATTGATAGGTTTGATTCTGTCAGCTTTATCTTTGGCTATCGGCATCTACAGGTGGTAGGCCGGTGATCGGAAGGCGATAAAGAGTAACGTAGGGTACGTCCGCGACGCACCAAATGCATGTGGCAGGGTCAGGGTCAGGGTCGGGGTCAGACTTTAATTTTTAACTTTTACGCGACGAAGGTCGAGAGCAGACGGAATGTTCGCCGGGTTGTAACCCGGCCTACGATTGCTGCCACCCCGATGGACGATGATATGGGGTGGCAGTACAACTGCCGCCCCAACCTATCGGAACCAATCTCGAGGGTCGTTTACGACCCTTTCCGCCGAAGGCGGTAATAGGCCCGGCGTTCAGAGACAGTCCGGTTTATAAGTTGTTATTTTCCAGGGGTTTACGATGCTGGAGAAATCGCATTTTTGGTGTGATTTCGGACTCATTCGCGCAGCCGTCAGAAAACAGCCGAGATTCAACGGTCAAGCAAATGTTCAAGTTACCCAAAATGCCAACAAACCGGACTGTCTCTTCACGCCGGGTGAGAGGAGAATGCACCACGATCATCGGTTGTCAGCCCCGTTCACGGGGCTCCTTTTTCCACGTCGCCGCAATATCGAGGACGCCCGTGAACGGGCGTGACAGAGAGGTACAACAAATGATTGTGATGGTTCCGCCTACCCGGCGTGAACGCCGGGCCTAATACCGCTTGCGCGGAAACGCCCGTAAACGGGCGTGGTTTCCACTAGCGAGTAGCGCAGGGTGCGTCCGCGACGCACCTTACGTTTGAAAGGGGATAAGTCCAATTATTGAAAAAGGGATATCGGTAAATTGGACTTCCCCATTTTCTTCCCCTTGAGGAAGAGCTGAGGCAATGTCGGAAAACAATAACCGGCAGTCCGGTGAGGCGTCTGGAGCGGAGCGAGGGCAAACGACGGGCCAATTCGGCCTGACGGTTCTCGGCGCCATACTGTTCTGCGTGGGCATTGGACCGTCGCTCGCGTCGTTTCTTTGCGAGTTGATCGTACTGTTGAGTTGGCCTTTTCTGTGGACTCGATTCGTCGTGCTGCTGCTCGGCATTGCGATTCTCGCCGTGGTTCCGACGAAACTCCTGCGAACGATCCCCAAGGCCGCAATCTGGGTGGCCGTCGGATTATGGTTTCTTGTTTGTGCCGTTAACGGCTGGCAACGGCTATCCAACTTTTTTTTCATGGACGGCATGGGTGATCGAGCGACACTCAGGCTGATGTTAGCGGTATTCGGCCTGATTTTGATGTGGAGCAACGGCTGGGGAACGTGGATTCTGCAAAGATTGCGGGATGCCGGTTCGACGACGGCGGCGTGGAGTCGAGCTCGCGTCAAAATGATCTTGATCGCGTCGATTTTCTGCCTGTGGTTGATTAACCCGCACAACGCCCACGAGACGTGTGTTCGCGCATCCGCCGTGGCGGAGGATCTTGGCGCATACCGAACAGCAATCATTTTTACCACGCTTGCCCGAGATACTTTTCCATCGCAAGTATATTGCGCCAACTACTACATGGAAATTCAGGCGGAACTCACAGGACGGATCAGTTATCTGGAACGGAAGGACGCCGGGCAAGATGTTGAGGTGAAGCCCGACGACGGAAAACGCGTTGTTGATGAATCGAACCTGACCCCGTCATGGAACGCTGCGGGAACAACGAAACGGTGAATTGGGAGAAGTAACGCAGGGTGCGTCCGCGACGCACCAAATGCATGTGGCCTGGGATTTCCGGAATATCGGTGCGTCGCGGACGCACCCTACGTTTGAAAGAGAGAAAGGGGTATCGGTAAATTGGACTTATCCCTTTTTTTCCTTCAGATACTTCCGTCGGATTGCGGCCAGGGTGCGTAGGACGGGCTTGGCCTGACGGCGGTCGTCGAATAGGCCGCCGTGCGGGAAATCGTGCGGCCGACTGTCGAGAAGCTGGTTCCAGAGTACGCCCTGGACCGATTGCCGGGCCAACGCAAAGGGGATCAGCCGCGCCGCAAACGACTGTTGGGCCGCGGGCGTCCAACTGCCTGGCCGCAGAGCGACCTTGCGCACCGCCAGCGGATCGTCGTGATACGCGCTGGGCGCGGAGAGCGAAAGCCACAACGGCAGCCCCAGCAGGCTCCAGGTGTCCAGTTGCCGGTTGAACTCCATGATGTGTCGCGGCATCGTTCCGCCGGGAAAGTAGCCGAGGTTCATCTCCATCACCAGGCCCGACAGTCCGATGTCCGCTCGGATGAGCGTGTCGGCGAAATGAAACGGAGGAAAGTCCACGTGCCGCTCGCGCATGTACTCGGCCCAGGGCTGGTCGAAAGAGACCAGCGCCGGCGTATCGGGGTCCAGCTCGCGGGTCAATTCGACGGTTCGGGCAACCAACTGCAATCGCTGCTGCTCGGACATGGTCAGCACGTCGGAATTGACCCGCCCGGCACAGATCCAATAGTCGACTTGGCCGCGATACCGATTGACGGTCGCGCGAACCAGCGTCGAGACGAACTCCAGCACGTTCTCGAAATCGTCCTCGAACAAGTAGAGCCAGTCGGGCAGGTCGCGGTGGTCCAGCAGCAGCAAGGGTCCGGCGACGATTTTCAGCCCGTGTTGGCGGCACCACTCGATCTGCCGGTCGTTGGTGGTCCAGGAGAAACGGCCCTCGGTCGATTCGGTACTGCGCCAGCAGATAGGCACTTCGGCGGCGCTGAAGGTTGCGAGGAACTGCCGCGAGGTGTAGTTGTCCAGCAGCTCGGCGCCAAGCTCGGCGCCGAGCAATCCGATTTGCATTGGGCCGTTTCGGCGTCGAGCGGCAAAGACCTGTTCGGTATATGCGGCGGCCAGCAGATTGGCGGCCTCTAGGGCCGCGTGGAGCGACTCGTCCGAATATCGGGTGGCGACCGCCGGATCGTTTTGCTCGACGACCGCGTGCGACAACCGCTCGATGGCCATCGCCAGCTTGCCCTCGACCGCCTTGGGTACGGCCAGCCCGATCAACTGCCATTCGGAAAGTTGGTTGCGGACCTGCCCGATCGTGCCACGGGCGAGTTCCAGCGGCAGCAGATACGGCTCCGTTCGCTCAATGAGGCTTCCGGTGGAGAGGGTCAACTCCCCATGTCCCTCGACCGGCCAGGGGGCGTGGAGATTGGCGGAGTCGGAAACCGAGCGATGGAGGACGAGCGTATCCCCCTCGACGGTAGTGCGCACCAGCCAACTGGTCCGGTCGGTGCCCGCGAGATACGCCTGTCGGGCCAATTGTTCCGTATTGCGTTCGGCCGGGAAGACACGAAATCGCATCATGCCCATCGGGTTGGAGTCCTCGATAAGAAAAATGGGGGGGTGTCAACGCTGTCAGTCTACACGAGCCGGCTTGGCCCGGCAAGCGGATTGGCGACATCTAGCCATTCGTCCGCCGGCCCGGTACATTATTGGTGAATAGTGGATAGTGGGCGATTCTTTCATTCACCCACTATCCACTATCCACTACCCACTATCCACCACCCACTATCCACCACCCACTACCCACTAATGTCCACCGTAATCCGAGAGACATCGCTGGCCGGTCTGCCGGTATCGAAGGGAAAAGTACGCGACATCTACGACCTGGGCGATCGGCTGTTGCTGGTCAGTACGGACCGGATCAGTGCGTTCGACTGGGTTCTGCCGACGGGTATTCCCGACAAGGGGCGCGTGCTGACGCAAATCGCCGCCTTCTGGTTCCAATTGCTCGACGAGCCAAACCATCTGATATCGACCGACGTCGAGGAGATGGACCTTCCGCCGGGCACGGACCTGGAGCCGTTCGCCGGTCGATCGACGCTCTGCCGAAAGACGGAAGTCGTGCCAATCGAGTGCGTGGTTCGCGGATATCTGGTCGGATCGGGCTGGAAAGAGTACCAACAAAGCGGCACGGTCTGCGGCATTGAACTGCCTGCCGGTCTGACGGAATGCGATCAACTGCCGGAGCCGATTTTCACCCCTTCGACGAAAGCCGTCGAGGGTCACGACGAGAACATTTCGTTCGAGCGGATGGTGGAGACCGTCGGCCTCGAATTGTCCGAGGAATTGCGGCGTCGCAGCCTGCGGATATTCCGTCGCGGGGTGGAGCACGCCCGGGCGCGGGGTATCATCGTCGCCGACACGAAGTTCGAGTTCGGCCGGATCGGCGACGAGTTGCTGTTGATCGACGAGGTACTCACGCCCGACAGTTCTCGTTTCTGGCCGGCCGATCAGTATGCCCCCGGTCACGGCCAGCCGTCGTTCGACAAACAGTTTGTGCGCGACTGGCTTTCGACGACCGACTGGGATAAGAACAGTCCTCCGCCTCCGCTGCCGGACGAAGTGGTGGCGAAAACGCGAGAAAAGTATGTCGAAGCCTACCAGCGGCTGACCGATCGGAAGTTTGATTCCAATACGCGTTAGTTTCTTCAATCGCCTGCTATTGCTTGCGTAGGGTGGCCGAGGTATACTTCGCCCCCCCGTTTTATATGCTTGTGTCTGGGACATTTTTTCGTTCGACTTTTTCGCATAGGTTGTCATGGGGCTGCTTCTTCCGTTTCAGCCGGCGGCGGCCGAATATCCAAACCATCTTGCCCTGCCACGGCCGGAACGCTTGCGGCTTCCGCCAGCCGGATGGCTGCTGGCGGCGATGGTATTGCTGTGCCTTGCGCCGCGGGCGATGATGGCGCTGCGGATCACCAGCGTTTGCCCCGACGGGGTGATATACATTCACGCCGCGAAGGCCATCGAGTCGGGCAACCTCCGCGTGGCATTTCGAGACTTTGACTTAAACACCTATCCGATCATTCTCGCGGCATTGCATCGCCTGGGACTGGATTGGGAGCTGGCCGCCGGACTTTGGGGAGTGACGATCTCCAGCCTTGTGGTGCTGCCGCTTTGGGGTTGGGCCAGACGGCAGTTCGACGACCGCGTGGCATTGCTGGCCTGTATGCTCTACGCCGTCCATCCTAAGTTCATCGAGTGGAGTCCGGAGGTCATGCGCGACCCGACCTTCTGGATGCTCTTCATGCTGGCGATCTATTGGATGTGGCGTGCGGTGACGGAAGTCCGCCACCGCTATTTCCTTGCCACCGGCGCGGCGATCATCCTGGCCTCGCTGACCCGCGTCGAGGGCCTGTTTCTGCTGATACCGCTCGCTCTGTGGACGTTCTGGCGCTGGCTGGCTCTGCGAAGCGACCGCGGCAAGTTGCTCCTCGGCGTAGTGTTGTGCGTGGTGATATTGCCCGCAATGCTGTTGCTGGTCAATGTAGCGTGGTTGCACGGCCGCCACGACTGGACCTTGCTCCGGCTTGACCCGCTGGAGCGTGTGCAGCCGTGGCTCGAGCACCTTTTCAGCCAAGCGCCGGCCGACGGCGGCAACAGTCCGGAAGCGTCGATGACCGTCGGCCGGATGGCCTGGGTTTTCTTTCCCACGATGACGCGCGGGCTGTCGCCGATCTTCGCACTGTTGATGTTCGGTGGGATATGGGGATGGCGTCGCGTCTGGTCCCGACGCGACCATCAGCCGCTGTTCTACACCGCCGTGGTAATCATGTGCGGAATCTGGATCCATCTTTGGTACGGCCAGAACATCTGCCCACGCTACGCGCTGCCGATTGTGTTGATGGCCTCGCCGCTTGCCGCGTTGGGTCTGTTGGGGTTGGTGGCCCGATTGTCGCGCGTAGCGGAGTGGTTTCGTTGGCGGGTCCGCCCCGATACGATCGCCGCGGTCGTGTTCGGCGTGATATTCGCCGCCAATCTGACCGCCGCCATGACCAGCAATCGAGTGTATTTCGCCGGTAGGCAGACGGCCGTCGACGTGGGACTCTGGGTGCGACGGGAATTCCCTCGCCCCACGGTACTGGTCGGTCCGCTCGGAGTGACTCCCATCGTCGGTTACTACGCCGCCGAATCGCCGTATCGAGCGTTTAGCTGCGATGCGAAAGACGAGCTTATCTTGAAAATGATCGAGAACAGCCGGGCCGACGTCGTGCTATTCAGGCCGGCGAAGCAACTTACCGAGGACCGATGCGCGGCGTTGGTTGAAAGCTCGCGGCGTTTGGGAATGGCGCCGGTGCGCCCGGACGCCATGCCGACCGACGAACCCGGATTCATTATCCTCGTCCGTGCCGCCCGAAAGGATCTTGTGGAGTAGTCGGCACACGGAGTGTGCCTGATACCATGCCCAAAAAACTCACGGTATTGATCCCCTGCCGCAACGAATCGCACAACATCCGTGCGTGCGTCGAGTCGATCCGTTCGGTGGCCGACGAGATTCTCGTGGCCGATTCGCTTTCGACCGACGACACCACCGAGCTCGTCCGCCGGCTGGGCGACTGCCGGCTGATCGAGCGTGAGTTCGTCGATCACGCCGACTTCAAGAATTGGGCGATCCCCCAGGCGTCTCATCCGTGGATACTTCAGATCGACGCCGACGAGCGGCTGACCGACGAGTTGGCCGCCGAGGTCCGCGACGTGCTCCGCCGCGACGATCCTAAGCGGGACGCCTACCGCGTGCGATTCGACAACTTTTTCCTCGGCCGGCCGATCCGGCATTGCGGCTGGAACCGCTCGACGGTTATCCGGCTCTTTCGACGCGACGCCTGCCGCTACGGTCCGTCGCGGGTACACGAGCGGTTGGAAGTCGAGCCGAATCGGGTGGGAATGCTCCGAGGTCGGATACTCCACTACACGTGCCAGTCGCTCGCACAGTGGACCGAAAAACAAAACCGCTATACAACATATTGGGCGGAAGATCGATACGCCGCCGGTCGACGCGCCGGGTGGCTGGGAATACTGTTGCGACCGCCGTTGCGGTTTCTGCAACTCTACGTCTTTCGCGGCGGATTTCTTGACGGCGTCGCCGGACTGATCGTCTGCCTGAGCAGCATGTATTATACGTTTCTCAAGTATGCTAAACTCTGGCAACTGAGTCGTACTCCCACGCCCCGAGATTCCGAATAATAATGTCCACTACCGCCATGACCGTCGCGTTGGTCTCGACGCAGCGCCGCTGGCACGGCGGCGAGGAGCAGGCCCGGCTGTTGGCCGTGGGCTTGCGGCAACGCGAATGCCGATGCGTCGTGCTGGCACGTCACGGCAGCCCGTTCGCCGAGCGGATGGCGGACGAGGGTTTTGAGGTCGTCACGTTCTCCGGCGGGCGTGGCCCCGCGGCGTTGTGGCGCATTCGCCGCGCTCTGCGGCACATCCGGCCCGACGTGCTGCATTACAACGATTCACATGCCATCGGCGGCGCGGGTTTGGCCTCGCTGGGGCTGCAAATACCCGCTCGCATCGCCGCCCGGCGAGTCGATTTCACGATCCGCTCGCCAAAACAGTACCGCTGGTTCTGCGATTGCGTGGTCTGCGTTTCCGGCGCGGTGGCCGATGTTTGTCGAGAAGGCGGCATTCCGGAGGAGATGCTGCGGGTGGTGCATGACGGCGTCGATCCGGCGCGGGTCCGCTCCGGCGATCGAGCGCGAGGGCGGCAGGCGTTGGGCCTGAACGACGATCAAACGCTCCTGCTGACCGTGGCGACTCTGACCGACCACAAAGGGCACCGGTTCCTGTTGGAGGCATTGCCCGAGGTGGTGCGAAAGGCGCCCAACACGGTCCTCGCCCTGGCCGGCGACGGTGAGTTGCAGGCGGCGCTCCAGCAGCAGGCCGAACGGTTGGCGATCGACTCGCACGTCCGCTTTCTCGGATTCCGCGACGACGTACCCGATCTGATCCACGCCGCCGATCTGTTCGTTTTGCCGTCGCATAAAGAGGGGTTATGTTCGACGTTGATCGACGTGATGCTTGCCGAATGTCCGATAGTGGCCACCACGGCCGGTGGAATCCCGGATTTGATCGGCAGTAGGACAGGTTGTCAACCTGTCCAATCAAACACGGAACAGACAGGTTGCCAACCTGTCCCACACGAACCGGTTGCATGGCTGGTTCCTCCTCGCGATCCGCAGGCATTGACCCAAGCGATTCTTCACGCCCTGGATTCGCCCGACCAATGTGCGGCGATGCGGCGGCGTGCTCTTCATCGCGCCGAACAGCAATTCACCGCCGACCAAATGGTAGAGTCCACGCTGGCGGTGTACCGGGAGTTGATTGCGAAACCGCAAGCGGTTTAGTTACGTTTGCTGCAAGACGTTGCGTACGGCCGCGAAAACCGTCTCCACGCTCAGGTCGCGCATGCAACGATGATGTCCCAGCGGGCAAACCCGCTTGTGGCAGCCGATACAGTCCAGATCGAGTACGAGGTTCGCGGTCCGTTGCGTTGGGTTTTCGCTCCAGACGGGCAACATCGGACCGAAAAGCGTGACCACCGGTAGCCCCAGCGCGGCGGCAACGTGTCGCGGACCGCTATCCGTCGATACCATCACCCGGCAGCGGCGGATGCACGCCTTCGACGTGCCCAAGTCCATCGGTTGATCGGCCATCGAGCACACGCGGGGGCCGGCTCCCGCCAGGCGGACGACCTCACGGGCAATCTCACGCTCTTTCGGGCCGCAAATAACAAGCACGTCATAGTCCAGTTCATCGACAATCCGTCGGGCCAAGCGGCCGAAGTATTCGACCGGCCAGAGCTTCGATCCGCCGTAAGCGCCGCTCGAATTGAGCACCGCGATGGGCTTCTCGCCGCGCAGCCCCAGTCGCTCGAAAACGGCGTCGGCCGATCGCTCGTCGGCCGCCGTGGTGGTCAGTTCCAGCCGAGGCGATTCCTCTTCGCAACCGATCGAGCGGGCCAACTTCAGGTAAGTCTCGACCATCGGCTCGGGCACGATCCGGCGGCCATCGCGGCGGAGATGAAGCTTGTCGGTCAGTAGCAGGCCGCGACCGTAACGGACGTAGCCGACCCGCCGCTTGGCCCCGCCTCGCCAGGCGACCCACGCCGTGCGGAACGAGTTGGTCATCAGCACGGCCAGGTCAAATCGCTCGCCGCGCATCCGCCGCGCCACCGCCCGAGAGCGCAACTCGCGGTCCTCCGCCCGGGGATTAAAAAACCATTGCTCGTCGAGCCAGCCCGTGCCGGCCAGCACGTCGGACAAATAGGGGCGCATAATGCCGACGATTTTTGCCTGCGGGCCGAAGTGCCGCCGCAACGAACGCAACGTCGGCGTGGCCATCGCCACGTCGCCCAACCAATTCGGCAGAAAAACCGCGATCTTCATGGGCATATTTTCCGTAGCCGCGATTCCAACGCCGCTTGACCGGCGAGCAACTCCAACTCGATTTGCACCGCCCGCAGCGGTTTGGTTCCCAGCCGGTCGCGGGAGATTTTCACCAAGTCCTTGCAGGTACACAAGACGGCCGAAACGTCAAGCTCCTCGGCCCATTGGGAAAGCGAATCTTCATCTTCGGGAGTATAGCGATGGTGATCGGGGAACTCGCGGAAACCAACAACCCGGCAGCCGCATTGTTCAAGCGTATGCCGGAAGCCAGCCGGATTGCCGAGACCACAGAACGCCGCCACCGGGCCGGCGGCGGAGATTAACGCTTGCGGGGCGTGGGCCGCCTCGACGAAAACCGCATCGGGGGCATGGCAGCGGACGATCCGCCAAATCGCCTCACGCTTGGCGGGTTCGATCAGATCGGCGCGGGAAAGAACCACCGCGTCGGCTCGCCGCAAGCCAGAAACAGGTTCTCGCAACATCCCGCGCGGAAATACGTGGTCGTATCCAAACGGGGTCAATGCGTCCAGCAGCACGATGTCCAAATCGCGGGCAATTCGGCGGTGCTGAAATCCGTCGTCCAGCACGACGAGTTGACTATCGTGTTTCTCGACGGCCTCGCGGGCGGCGGACACGCGATCGGGATTCTGTAGATGCGGCACGTCGGGCAACAGCAGCCGCATCTCCAGGGCCTCGTCGTTCGCCTTGCCGGCGGCCGAACCGTATCCGCGGCTGACCACCGAAACGCGGACGCCGCGTTCCAGGAACCACCGCCCCAGCCATCGGACCATGGGCGTTTTGCCGGTGCCGCCGAGCGTAAGGTTGCCGACACTGACCACCGGCACGTCCACCCGGTGCACCGCAGCCGCACCGCGATCGTACCCCCAATTTCTCAGTTGGACGGCCGTTGCGTAGCAGGTCTCGCTCAACCGCAACGCGCCGCGCAGCAGCGATGCCCCGGCCCCTCGCCGTCGGCCGCTGACCAAATCACGAAATGACGCGGGATCGAACAATTTCAAGCACCCCTCGGTGGTGGGCAACTGAAAGCGGCCATGATAGGCGGACACGGCCGGCAAAGCAAGCCGGAATGGATTGCCGACAAGCCCTTCGTGAGGGATAATGGCATGGCAGCGGATTTTGAAACCGAGGATCGGCAACTACACGAGGCCATTTATGCGGCGTTCGCAACCACCGACAGTCCTGATCGTCGCGGCGGCGGCGTTCTGCGCCGGGCAGACCGCGCCGGCCGACCAGCGGTTCGACCTTGCCTTCGAGCAAGCAAAACAGGCGATCGAGGACGGCGACTACAACGTCGCCCTGGCATTGATGGACAAAGCGGTCGGCCAAGCCCCGAAAGAGGCAAAGTATCGTGGGGTGCGCGGCGTGGCCTTGCTCTGCAAAGGGCAATACGCCAAGGGCGAGGCCGATCTGAAAGCGGCCATCGAAATGAACCCCGGCGACGCCGGCATCCGATACCGGCCCTCGACGACGGCCAAGCTTCCGGCCGGCAAGCTGAAACACGGCCGCCGGCAGGTAGACCGAATGTTGCGAGACCGGCCGGCAATGGACAAGTATGGCGAAGAGGCGGATTTTCTGCGCCGTTGGGCGGAGCGGAAGTTCGCCGGCGAGGATTTAGGCTCTCCGATCGACTGGGATCCGACGCCGCCGTTGCACTCCGACGCCGAACATCTGGCCCCCGACGAGGACAACAACGCCGCCATTCTGATCGAGGAGGATTACACCGAAGGACCGAATCGCGGCAAATCGCGATCGTTCGAGGAGCTTTGGGCCGGCGCGGTCTACGAACTGCACAACGTCGCTTACGCCCGGGAGTTCATCCGTCTGCACGACGAGGCCGCTGAAGGCAAGCTCACGAAAGAGGAGTTCGTCGCCGGCATTCTCAGGTTCGAGCTGCTGGCCGCGCAACGCACCAGGGCTTTTTACGTGCAACAATTCCTCCCCTTTGCGGCGAAAAAGAAGCTGCCGACCGCCCCGACGCTCTGGTTCTGCGAGTGGTGGGACACGCCCGAGGGGGTTTTGGACAGTTTCACCGACAAGACGGCGTACCCTTGGCATCCTTACGCCCGTGAGTACGACTGGGGCGCCATCCATCGCTACTGGCACGACGGCGAGTATAAAGAGGCCCGAAAACTCCTCAAGCAGATGCTGGCCGAGGAAGGCTATGATGAGGAGCAAGCCGACGTTTTCTATTGGATCGGGTCGTGTCTGTTCAAGCTCAACAAGCCGGCCGAGGCCCTGGCGGCCTACAACAAGTCGATCCGGCTGGACCCGGAAAACTCCGCCGCTTATCGCGCCCGCGGCCAGCTCCACAAGCAACTCGGCGCCAACGCCAAGGCCAAGGCTGATTTCGCCAAGGCGAAGGAATTGGAGAGCGAGGAGTAGGGAAAACACCACGCAGACACGGAAAACGCGGAAGAGCATAAGAAGAAGACCGCATAGGAACACGGTAAGCGTTCACGGGTTGGCTGGGGACTGGTCCATTTTTCGGCCGAAAAACGCACTTCACGGGCAAACGGTTGGCCGAAAACATGGACCTATCCCCTTCTCGCGGCGCAAGGGGGACAGTCCCATTTTCGCGGCGGTCAAGCGATTTCCCAAGGCAACGTCCTTTACGCCGCGAAAATTGGGACAGTCCCCTGTGAACGGTTACGATCGTCCCAATAGACCCCGAACGATATCAAGTCGGGCATCAATCAACAACGACGTTGAACGCTTCGGCTACTCGACGACCTTGAACACGTGATCGTGTTCGCGGGCGTGGTCCTTCACGCGCAACCCGATCGATTGTCCCACCACGGCCTCGGCGACCGATTCGTTGTCGATCTGCATGGAGTCGATTTTTTGGGTGAAGTCACTGGTGTGGCCCTTGATGTGGATCGTATCTCCCACGCGCAGGGTGTCTTGGGTGATTTCGATCGCCGCCACGCCGATCTTGCTGAAGTAATGGGTGACTTTTCCGAGTTCTACTTCCGCCATGACGCCGCCCTCCTTAAGTTAGGACAAGAAGAACTGAGGCACACCACGACGCACGAAACAACGTGTTCTGAAATCAGCCGCTTGCCCTCCCCATCCCACCGCCGGGATTATACCGCTATTGGATGTTTTGCAATAGTCCAGGGCGGTGGGAAAATTGGCTCCTTCCCTTCACCGTCCCCGCCAAGTACACTTGTATTCCATGTTCATCGACGAAGTGGAAGTACGCGTTGAGGCGGGCAAAGGGGGCGACGGTTGCGTCAGTTTCCGGCGGGAGAAGTACGTTCCCCGTGGCGGACCAGACGGCGGCGACGGCGGCGACGGAGGCGACGTGGTCCTGGTGGCCGAGGAAGGAATGAATAATCTTGCCCCGTTGACCCACCGGACGCTCTGGAAGGCCGAGGACGGCCGGCCCGGCACGGGCGCGAAGTGCCATGGCCGATCGGCCAAAGATCTGGTGATAGCGGTCCCGCCCGGCACCATTGTCTTCGACGCCGAGCACGGCCACATTCTGAAAGACCTTTCCGCTCCGGGCGATAGCGTGGTGGCGGCGTTCGGCGGCAAGGGCGGCAAGGGGAACACCCGTTTCAAGTCGGCCACCAACCGCGCCCCGCGCCAGTCCACGCCCGGCGACCCCAGCGAAGCCCGCTCGTTGAGGCTCGAACTGAAGGTGATCGCCGACGTGGGGCTGGTCGGCAAACCGAACGCGGGTAAGAGCACGCTGCTGAGCCGTCTCTCTCGTGCCCGGCCCGAGATCGCCGCCTACCCCTTCACCACCAAGCAGCCGCATCTTGGCCGAGTGCGAGTCGATTTCGACCACACGTTCATCATGGCCGACATTCCGGGGCTGATCGAGGGCGCTTCGCAAGGCGCGGGCTTGGGTCACGAATTCCTCCGGCACATCCAACGGGCGGGATTACTCGTCCATCTGGTCGAGCCTCAGCCGGTCGACGGCACCGAGCCGATGGCAAACTACCGCGCGATCCGCGCGGAACTGGAAATGCACGACCCCGAACTTGGTCGCCGGCAGGAGATTGTCGTCGTTACCAAGGCCGACCTGCCCGAAGGGCAACAGGTGCAACGGCAATTGGCCGAGGCAATCGGCAGCGAAGTGCTGCTGATCTCCGCCGTGACCGGACAGGGGTTGAATGAATTGGTGGGTCGAATCGTCCAATCGCTCAAGGGAGATACGCCGTCTTGGTGAATCTCTTGATTCTCGCGGGCTTTCGAGGGAGAATATCAGTGGAGACCGGCAAACCGAATTGGAGCCAATCATGCGTTACAAGGTCGTATTGAGGAAAAACGAGGATGGGTATACCGTTCATTGCCCTGGTTTACGAGGTTGCTGGAGCCAAGGGACTACCGAACAAGAAGCCTTGGACAACATTCGCAGCGCGATCGAGGAGTATTTAACGGCGGTCGATGAGTTGGCGTCCGGTGAGGAGGTGCGGGAAGTGGAGGTGGCCGTTGGCTGACGTTCCCGTCTTGCCGCATTTACGGGTTGTTCGAGCCTTTGAACGAGCGGGGTTCCGCGTTCTTCGCCAGGGCAAGCACGTGGTAATGACAGACGGCAGCGCGGTGATTACCATCCCACGACACAATCCCGTGAACCGCTGGACCTTGGCCGGAATCATCAAAGAGGCCGGCTTAACCATTGCGGAGTTCCGCAAGCTGTGCTGACCTGCGTTTCGCAATTCATGTCCAATCATCTATTTGTCGCCGCCGACGTGGGCAACGCCCGGATCAAACTTGGACTGTTCGAGGAAACGGTCCCGGAACCGTTGCGGATACTGCCGTTGCAGGAAGGGGGAAATTTCCAGTTCGACCGGATCACTCCGTGGCTGGCCGACGTTGCCCAAGAGAGCTTTTGCTGGCGGATCGCCAGCGTTAACCGGCCGGCGGCCACGCTGCTGATCGATTGGCTCCGCGAGCATCGCCCGGCCGACCGGGTCACGCTGTTGGCGGCGGACGACCTTCCGTTGAAAGTGCGGTTGCCCCGGCCGGACATGGTGGGGATCGACCGGCTGGTTGACGCCGTGGCGGTGAATCGGCTCCGGCATCCCGGGCAGCCTGCCGCGATCGTCGACGTCGGCACGGCCATCACCGTCGATCTGGTCTCGGCCGAAGGGGTTTTTCTGGGCGGGGCGATCCTGCCGGGCATCGAGATGTCGGCCCGAGCGCTGCACTGCTTCACCGATCTGTTGCCGCCGGTCGATACGTCGGATTTGGGGCCTCCTCCGCCGCCGGTGGGCGCCGACACCGTCTCGGCCATCCAATCGGGGTTGTACTGGGGCGCCATCGGCGCGATTCGGGAGTTGGTCCAGCGGCAGTGCGAAACCGCAGACGGCGCAAGTTTGGGTGGCAGTTCAACTGCCACCCAAACGCAAGTCTTCCTCACCGGCGGCGCCGGCGCGGCGGTGGCCGATCTGCTCGGACCCACGGCCCGCCACGTCCCTAATCTAACGCTGACGGGCATTGCGTTGGCGGCAAAAGTAGAGTAGTGGGGGACTATTCCAGTCGCCGATCAGCATCGCTATACTGATCCCGTTGAAACGAGCAATCAAGATACTTTGATTTAACCGAGGGGAGGTGAGCTATGTCGCGGGTGCTCATGTTAGCTTGTGTTGGGTTGGTATCGGCATCTTCATCGTTGTGCATTGGATGCCAGGAACCCAAGTTGCGAGAGACGCTCGGCGGGCACACCCACTGGGTCAATTCCGTTGCGTTTAGCCCTGATGACAAGACCTTGGCTTCGGGGAGTCGGGACGGGACGATCAAGCTTTGGGACGTAGCCACCGGCAAGAACACTGCCACTCTCAAAGGGCATAACGACGATGTCAAGTCCGTGGCGTATAGCCCGGACGGAAAGACCTTAGCCTCGGGGAGCGAGGACAAGACAATCAAGCTCTGGGACGTGGCCACCGGCAACAATACCTCCGGCTTCAACGGACATTCCGGCGTGGTCTATTCTGTGGCGTTCAGCCCGGACGGAAAGACCTTAGCCTCGGGGAGCGAGGACAAGACAATCAGACTCTGGGACGTGAAGACCGCCAAGAATACCGCCACTCTCAAAGGGCATAAAGACAAAGTCCTATCCGTGGCGTATAGCCCGGACGGCAAGACCTTGGCTTCGGGGAGTTGGGACGCGACGATTAAACTGTGGGATATTGCCACCGGTGAGAACACTGCCACTCTTAAAGGACACAAGAAGTATGGGGGTAGCGGGGGTGTCTTATCCGTAACGTTTAGCTCCGACGGCAAGGTGTTGGCCTCGGGGGGTTTTGACGCGATGATCAAGCTGTGGGACGTGGCCACCGGTCAGAACACCGTCACCATTGTCGGGCCTCTCATATACGTCTTTTCCGTCGCCTTCAGCCCGGACGGCAAGACGGTGGCTTCGGGTGGTACTGACCTGATGCCCAATTCCGGCAAGACAATCCAGCTTTGGGACGTGAGGACAGGGAAGAACATCGCCACTCTTACCGGACATACGAAGTATGTCAAATCCGTAGCGTTCAGCCCGAACGGCAAGACCTTGGCTTCGGGGAGTTACGACAAGACAATCAAGCTGTGGGACTTGAAAACGAACGCGAAAACGGGCAAATGAGCGAGCGACTTGCCGTTGAACACTAGCCCGAAGCGCAAGCGAGGGCGGGTTTCGGGGGCGTATACTTCCTTGAGGTGCGTCAGTGGGGCCGTCACTCGGTGGCACGCCAACCATAACCGCCCTTGCTTGCGCGTCGGGCTAGTGTTGCCGGGCTAGTGTTATTGGCACTCCAGGACGTAGTGGATGGCGGCTTCGAGACTTTCCTCGTCGCCAAGATAGCGCGAACTGCCCCGCTCGGTCCACCACTTTTCGCGAGGTTCGCCGCCCCGCGAGCGTTGGAGATACTTCAACTTCCGCGTACACCAAGCCTTGAACTGATCCCTCATATCTTCAGGCTTGCGATCCGCCGAGACCACGACGTGTACGTGCTTCGTCCGGCAAGCTACGGCGTGCAATTGCCACCCACGAACGGCACAATGATCTCGCACCGATTTCTCCGTAAGGGCGCGTTGCTCCTCGTCCAACGCGCAAGCGGGCTCGGTCGTGCGCCCCCGCGCCGCAGCCTTTTTAACGGGGTCAGCCTCTCGAAGCCCTTTGCCCCTCCACACCCAACCGCGTTCGTCGCCGGGCAGCCAACTCCCGTAGGTTGTCCACGTTAGGAAAAACGCCAATGGATCGGGCATTGGCGGTTCGTGCGGTCGGGTTCGTTTGTCCCCAAAACCGCCCATGGCGTCCCTTATGGTATTGGTGATTGCGGTTGGCCGCCAGGATAACACTGGCCCGACGCGCCAGCAAGGACCCGCTCCCAGGCCGGGCGACGGTAGTCCGGCGACCGTGCGTAGACCATTTTGGCCCTCGCTTGCGCGTCGGGCTAGTGTGGGCGATCGCCTCCGCGGGCTTACGCCTCTTGCTGCAATCGGGCCGCGGTGAGCGTGTTGTGCAGGAGCATGGCGATGGTCATCGGCCCGACGCCGCCGGGCACCGGCGTGATTCGGCCGGCCACCTGCTGGACGCCCTGGAAATCGACGTCGCCCGCCAGACCGTCCTCGGTGCGGTTCATGCCCACGTCGATCACCACCGCGCCGGGCTTGACCATCTCGGCGGTGACGAACTTGGGCCGGCCGATGGCCACGATCAGGATGTCTGCCGAGCGGGTGACTTCGGCCAAGTCGCGGGTGCGGCTGTGACAGACGGTCACGGTGGCGTCGCCCCCTTCGCCGCGCTGCATGAGCAAGATCGCCATCGGCTTGCCCACGATGTCGCTACGCCCCACCACGACGACGTTTGCCCCGGCGGTCGGGATGTCGTTCCGCTTGAGCATTTGCAGTATGCCGTGCGGAGTGCAGGGGAGGAACCGCGGCCGGCCTTGTACCAGCCGGCCCACGTTCTCGGGGTGAAAGGCGTCGACGTCCTTCATCGGATCGACGGCCTCGAGCACCTGCCGCTCGTCTATTTGCTCGGGCAGCGGCAGTTGCACGAGTACTCCGTGGACCGCCGGGTCGCGGTTGAGCCGGTCGATCAGCGCGAGCAGTTCCTCGGTGGAGATTTTCGCCGGGGGAGTGTGGAGTTGGCTGGCGATGCCGGCCTTTTCGCACGCTTTCTGCTTGTTCCGCACATAGACCTGGCTACCCGGATCGTCGCCCACCAGCACCGCCGCCAGACAGGGCGTGACACCGGTCTTTGCGGTGAACTCGGCGGTTTCCAGGGCGATTTCCGCGCGGATTTGCGCCGAGAGCATTTTGCCGTCAATTATCGAAGCAGTCACGAAAGCATCTCCCAGGCGAGTTGTTTGCTGATCGTTTAGCCCCGGCGTCCGCGCCGGAAGGACTCAATGTAGCAAACCGACGGATTTTTTGGCAGGGGGAGGAGTGCATGCCAACAGCCGCCCGTTGCATTGCACCTTTTCTGGGCGATGCGGTATAATTCGCATCTGTTGCGGGTAGGCCCCACCACGATTTTCCCCGCTGTTGGCGGGGCTGCACTACGCTTGACCCACCCTATCAGCCCGTTGGGAAAGTTGTAGGAGGCGAGCGAGAAGGCGTCGCTGTTATCCCACCATAACCGCCGATATTCCCCCAGGACTCACGGCCCCTTTGCTCCTCCTTTAGAACTCCTTGCCGTCGATCGCCATGCCGTCCTCGCGGTTGCCCAGGCGGGGGTGAATTTCGGGGTTGATCGAGTAGTTGATCCACTGGCCGACACGATCCGGTGTTGCTTACTGAAACCGCAGCGAGTACAAGTCGGCGTCTTTGAGGACGAAGCGCAAGCGGACCGGCTTGCCCGCAAGCGCGCTTAGGTCCGAACCCTGCTTCCAGCTCACCGTCCGCTCAATCTGGTCGCCGATGATTTCCGGGCAATCTTCCAGAGCGAAGCTGGGAATTGGTTTGCCGTCGGGCGATTGAATCTCGATTTGTACGCTCCCGGCGGCTGAGGTGGAATAGTTGATATCGAGCTGCTTGCCCTTGAACTTCAGCGGCTTGGTGACCATTTCGCCGCCCGCGTACGGCCCATGCACCGACGCGAATCCATCCAGACGCAGCGTCATCCGCTGAATGTGCCAGGATTTGTGCGCGTAGTGTCGATTGACGTAAATCGACATCTCGGTCGGACCGGTCCGCACCACTCCGTGCAGCGGGAAGTTCGTCCGCGAGGTCCAATTGGCCAACCCGATACCCGGCCGGATGAAGGCCTCCGTGAAGGTCCGGTCGAAGAGATCGCCGCCGCGACTGGTCATCAGGACTGCGTCGGTGCAGTCATTAACCGGCCATTCGCCGGGTGAGATGCCGATCGCCACGCACTGCTCATCCGTCAATACCCGCCGCTTGTGCATGAAGCGCGGCGCCAGCGCGATGTAAATGTGCGGAGCACGGAAGTAAGGCTCGGTGGTCGTGTAGTAAAACTGCTCCGGCGGCACGAGGCCGTCATCGCCGAACTTCATCTTCACCGGTTTGGACCAATGCAGGAGATCCGGAGACGTGATTCGGGCAACCAATCGGTAAAATTTTCCAAATGATCTTTCCGGCGGGA
>CBDAFL010000115.1:0-6135 GCA_965195225.1 uncultured Thermoguttaceae bacterium | reverse complement strand
ACAATCGCCGGCATTTTCGGACCCTCCGTGGTCATCCCAACACGCCCAGCCGTCCTGCGCCGGGCCGAAACACTGACATTAAACCCGAAACACCCTATCTTTCCAACGTCATTTGAGAGTTTGCAAAAGCTCAGTTAGTAGAACCTGCGTTGCCGAGATAAAGATATTCACAGACTGCGCCAGTTCGATTTATAATTGCGGTTCCCCCGTTATATATGTAGGCGATGTCGTCGTATGTGGGGCTTTTGGCCAGGCTCCAGTTGTTCGCGTCGAACCAATCGCTGGTCGTGCCAATCCAATAGTTATCGCTGGCATGGGCAACCGCGGCGGGTCCGAGAAGCAGCAGACAAAGAACGCATGGCATTATTGTGCAACGGCGCGACATGGTAATTGTGTCTTTCTGAAATCGGCTGTTTTTTTTGGAGTGTAATTGGTTGGAGTAAGCCTGCTTTATTGATGATTGCGTAAAAAACGACTGAGGCATCGCCGTCGCAGGGCGTAGCCCGAAACAGCGATGACCGCAAAACCGAGCAAGGCTATTGTGGAAGGCTCTGGCACGGCGCTTATCAGCACGTCGTTGCCGCCGGTGAGAGCGCCGGCTTCCGCATCCGCGCCGTAGAATAGCCACCACTGCCTGCCGTCGTATTCGCCCAGCGACGAGCCGTTGGCGTAGTTGCTGAACGTGCTGTTCAACGAGCCGGCCGTGTCGTTTTCGACGATCCACAGTTGCGTTTCGTCGGTCGAGTCGGCGAAATCCGTCCAGTCGAGCGAAAGCGTCCCGCCGAGCGTGGCGTCGTAGTCGCCCGTACCGCACAGCAGAACTTGGTCGTAGCCCGTGCCGGCGGTTGTGCCGGCCAGCTCGATCTGAAGTTCGCCGAGCATGTTGTAGTCGCCCTCGATAGTCTGAATGCCGGGCGAATTGCCGGGGGCATGAATACCGTCGATAGTAACGTCACCCACAACCGTGCCGCTGCCTTTGAGCGTCTGACCGGCGCCAAGGCTGTAGCCGCCGGAGACGGCCGAGACGTCGAACGTCGTGCCGTCGCCAACGTCGATCGTGCTGCTGGCCAGCGAGGCCGTGCTGCCGAGTTTGAGTGTGCCAGTGTTGATGGCCGTTGGGCCGGTGTATCCGTTGGCGGCCGAGAGGGTCAGCGTGCCGGCGCCCAGCTTGTTCAGTCCGCCTGAGCCGGAAAGCTGTCCGGCAAGCGTGACCGCTTGACCGTTGGTGTCGACGTTCGCATTGCCGCCAGCGCCGGTTAGCGTCATGGGGAGCGAGGTGTTCAGGGCACCGCTTGCCTTCAACGTTCCGCCGCCGAAATTGAATGTGGCAGCGCCCTCCCCTTGCATAATTGATGAGATGACGAGCGTTCCGCCGTTAAGGTTGTACGTTCCGCTGCTGCCGGGGCTATGTCCGAGGTAAAACTGCGATGTATCGACCTCGACCAAGCCGCCCGTCTGCGTAAACGTTCCCGTTCCATATCCGCCGATGCGCGAGTAAAAAGACCCAACCCAGAGTCTGCCACCACTGATTTCAAAGGTGCCGCTGCCTCCCTGGTTATTTCCGATCAAAATGCCCAGGTACGCGCAGTTGAGGCCGCCAGACTGTGTGAATGATCCGTAACCGCCGTCACCAATGATTTCAAATTTTCCGAGGCTCAAGAAGCCATCTTGCAAATCGTACGTTCCGATACTGCCTTGGTTGCAGCCAAGACCCAGGCTATCGCGTATATAATGGTTGCCACCAGACTGTGTGAAATGTCCCGTGCCATCATAGCCAATGCGCCCATTGGCCATACCGCTTTGGTAGCCGGGAATGCCGATATTCAGTGTCCCTCCGCTCAGCGTGTAATTGCCGACGCCATTGGCAGAATAGCCCAATGTGAGCAAGTAGCCTGGGCGGTGGTATCCGTCGGATTGCGTGACCGTTCCTGAGCCCTGGTCACCGATATACTCTAAGAATGATATGAGGGATCCGCCGGTGATATCGAGCGTACCCGCCTCACTAACGGAGGAGCCAAGGTAAAGATTCCGGCAAGTTTCATCTGTCAGGGTGATGCAAGCGGTCCCACCATTGTTGATGTAAGCATAGTCGCCGGTGGTAGGCCTAATTCCGTCCCACCAGTTGGCCGCGTCAAACCAATTGCCGGTGTCGCCGACCCAGTCGCGATCGTCCGCTTGGGACGCCGGAACGAATCCGAAAAACAGCACGCAGGGAAGACAAAAAACCAAAATCTCCTTGTAACGGTGCGACATTGTTCTGCTTCCTTCATTTTGAGTAATTGGTGATTTCAATTTCCGCCGTCGCAGGGCGTTGGCCGACAGAGCGATGGCCGCGATGCCGATGAGCACGAGCATCGATGGCTCGGGCACGGCGCTGATCAGCACGTCGTTGCCGCCGCTCAACCCGCCGGACGCGGCGTCGGCCCCGTACCAAATCAACCACTCCAGGTCGTCGTGGACGCCCAGCCACGAGCCGTTGGCGTAGTCGTCGAACTCGCCCGAAAGGATGCCATTAGTGTCGTTTTGGACGATCCACATTTGGGTCTCTTCCGACGAGTCGCCGAAGTCCGTCCAATCGAGCGTAAGCGTTCCGCCAAGCGTGGCGTTGTAGTCGCCCGAGCCGCTTAGCAGCACCTGATCGTAGTCCGCGCCCGGGACCGTGCCGGCCAATTCGATCTGGAGTTCGCCGAACATGTTGTAGTCGCCCTCGATGGTCTGAATGCCGGGCGAGTAGCCGGGTGCGTGGATGCCGTTGATGGTAATGTCTCCGCTGACGGCGCCGGCGCCATTGAGCGTTTGCCCGGCCGTCAGGTTGTAGCCGCCTGAGACTGCCGCAACGTCGAACGTCGCGCCGGCGGCCACGCCGATCATGCTGCTGGCCAGAGAAGCCTCGCTGCCCAGCTTAAGCGTCCCGGCGCCGATGGTCGTGTTGCCCGTATAGGCATTGGCGCCGCCGAGGGCCAGCGTGCCCGTGCCGGCCTTTGTCAGAGAGTAGTCTCCTCCGATCACGCCGCCGACCGTGAGCGTGTTGGCGCTGACGGCCACTAGGCGGTTGCCGCCGAGTGTGACGACCCCATTGCCAAGGTCGAGATCGCTGCCGCCGGCAAAGGTGAAGTCGGCGTTCCAGGACTGGGCATTGTTGTTCGAGAGCGTAATCGGCGATCCCGAGGTGTTGCCGATGGTGCTCGGCCCGGCGACGGTGAATCGGCCTGTGCCGAGGGCCTTGGCGTTCTTGATATTGAGCCGACCGGCGCCGAGAATTGTGCCGCCGGTGTATGTGTTGTCGCTGGAGAGGGTTAGCGTGCCACTGCCGGCCTTTGTCAGAGAATAGTCTCCTTCGATCGCGCCGCCGACTGTCAACTCATTGGCGCTGACGGTCACTATGCGGTTGCCGCCGAGTGTGACGGCGCCGTTGCCGAGATTCAGATTATTGCTTCCGACGAATGCGAAGTTTGCATTCCAGGCTTGAGCGTTGTTGGTGTAGAGTGTAACTGTAGTCCCCGACGTGTTGTCGATGGTGCTGACGCCGGCGATTGTGAACGTGCCCGTACCCAATGCCGGGAGGTTGTTGATGTTGAGTTGTCCGGCGGCAAGTGTCGTCCCGCCGGTGTGTGTGCTTTGGCCGGAGAGGGTCAGTGTGCCGAGGCCTGTCTTGGTTAGGCTGCCTTTGCCGCTGAGGGCGCCGGAATATGTGGTTGAGGCGTCGTTTCCGCCGACGCTCAGGGCGACGGAGTCGTTGTTGGCGTTGTTCAACACGAGATCCTGATTGCCCTTTAGCCCGCCGAGGTTGGCCGATCTCAGCGAGCCGAAATTAAGATGTCCGCCATAGTTGGCATATTCGTAATCGAGGGTACTGTTTTGCAATGCGTTGACGTTGCCCAAAATAAGTATGCCGCTCATGGCTTTCGTATCGCCGTAGAACGTGTTGGCGACGGAGAGCGTAAGGGGGTATTGGCCACGTTTCACCACGCCTATATTTCCGGTGATGGCGTTTCCGTATGTGGCGCCGCTGGTTGCATTGTCGGTGTAGAAGCCGATGTATGAGCCGGATTGGAAATCGGCTGCTTGGAGCAGCGCGGCGACATTTGTCGCTTCCCATTCGTCGGCACCGCCGTAATTCACGGCCAATACGGCGCCGTTGTAGACCGCTACTTTGCCATTGATGGAGTAATTAGGGAGCACGGATGGAGATAAGGCTTGCAGTGTTCCGGCATGGACCGAAGTGTTTCCGGTGTAGGAATTGCTTGCGTGTAGCCGCAGCGTGCCTTCTCCCTGTTTGACAAGTCCGCCGGGACCGGAAAGCTGGCCGGAGAATATGCCGTATTTCCCGGCGGTATCGACTTTGGCGTCTCCGCCGATTCCGGTCAACGTCATCGGCACGCTGACTGAAAGTTCCCAGTCAGTCGCCCGCAAGGTTCCGCCGCCGAAGTTGAAGATTGCCGTTCCATCCTTCTTTCTAATGGTCGAGAGAATCAACGTTCCGCCGTTGAGATTATACGTGCCGCTACCGCCTGATTCATAGCCGAGAAAGAGTGTGCCGCCACCGGTACTGTTCGGATTGGATAGTAAAACGGTGCCGCCGGATTGATTGAAGGTTCCAGTTCCTGCATGTCCGACGTATAAGTACTTGCCCGATATTATGCCATTGCCGCCAAGTGTGTATGTGCCATTGTCTCCGGCGTTGTTGCCAAGGCGGATATACGATGATGATGAATTGGTTCCGCCGGTTTGGGTAAACACCCCTACTCCCCCGCTTCCGATGAGGTGTTGATAGGCCGACATACTACCGCCGCTCATGCTGGAACCTGTGTCGTTGGTGGTCAGCGTGCCGTAGCCGAGCGCGATCGAGCCTTCCGATAGCGTAAGCCCGCCGCTGAGGTTGATGCCTTTGTTCCACGTCGAGGAGGCGGCGATCGTTCCTTGGCAAACTACCGGATCGACGATCGTGCCACTTCCGCCGAAGCCCTTCCCTGCCGGCACGGTTAGGGTGGTTCCGGCGACGTGTGTCATGCCGGCGTTGCTGTATTCGGCGAAGCAGGCTGCGGGATCGAAGCCGGGAGAAATAATCAGCAGAGAGTTGTTGTCGAGGGCAATCGAGGCCGACGCGACGTTCTGCAACACGCCCTTGGAGAAATCGACGATCGAGTTGGCCGCGACGATGTTGCCCGGGCCGTAGCAGAAATCGAAAGTCCCTTTGTTTTCGAGTCCGCTGTTGATCTGCAACGTGCCGCCGCTGAGCCGGTACTCGCCGAGAACGCCGACGGAAAGATAGTTGGTCGTGTTCGTTCCGCCGGACTGCTGGAACAGCGCCGTGGCCCCTGAATCGTATCCGACATATTCTTCGGAAGCCGACAAGCAACCGGCATCGCTTAGGTTGTAAGTCCCGTTGCTGCCGGCAGTGTAGCCAAGATAAAGCTGATTAGAAACAGAATTGATGCTGTTTCCTGATTGCGTGAACGTTCCGTTGCCTAAAGAACCAACGCGTAATGTTTCGGAAGACACTTGCCCAGAACCTGACAAATTGTACTTCCCGTTGCTACCGGAATAATTGCCGATCTTTAGGCTGCCGCCGCCCATCGGATACCAGCTTGACATCGTAACGACTCCGCCCGATTGGTTGAAAACTCCTTCTCCTTTGCTGCCAATTACCGCGCCAGGAGCAGTTATATTTCCGCCCGTCATGTTATATGTACCGTAGGCGCCAACATCGCGTCCAAGTAGAAAACTGCCAGGGTGATAATCTGTTATCTCAACATACGTTCCCGCCGACTGAGTGAAGGTTCCCGTGCCTGAAATGCCAATCAGCAGACTGTAAGCTTTGAGTTGAGCCGATTCGCTGATGTCATAACATCCATTGGAACCAGAATGGTAGCCGAGATAGAGGTCCTCGACATTGTGAACACCGCCCGACTGAATGAAGTTACCCATGCCTAAGTAGCCGATGTAGTTTCTATAATCGGAAACGAGTGAACCGTCGGTCATATTAACCGTACTTGAGTTAGTACTGGACTTTTGCAAACTAGGCTAACCGTATTTTAGCGAACACATGGTCAAGATCCTTTTCGTGTTCCCGGACTTGTTGGACGACCCAGGTGAGGGTGGCGCGGAGCGTCTCGTTCAGCATCGCTCGGCAGG
>CBDAFL010000114.1:0-1052 GCA_965195225.1 uncultured Thermoguttaceae bacterium | reverse complement strand
CAGACGTGTGCTCTTCCGATCTTGACTTTCAATCGGCCGCCGGCCCGAAACCATGCGGACCGAAGCGCAAACGGCACTTTTTTCAGTTCGCGGCGAACGACAGACACCTCAATATCGGTCGGCCGACAGCCGTTCAGGGTTGTCGCCGTCACACCTTCTGTTGCCGACCATTCCCGTCGCCGCGCGTTCATTTGTCGCCGGACAATTTCCGGGTCACGACTCGCATCATACGGGGCTAGGGCCACCGCTTGCCGCTTGCGTTCGACTTGCCGCTGCTGCCGATCTTCCAAGTCGATGGCCGCACGGTTCGCGGCTTGTCGCCGACGTTCGTCCTGTCGGAGAATTCGCAGCCCGTCTTCAGTGTTTGCGGTCAAGCCAAGAAAATCATCGACGGCATCGCCGCAATTAACAACATCCGAACTCCACAATTTCGTGGGTGTCCAAATCGGTGGTAGAACACTGCCGTCCGCATCGCGTATCGGCCTGCCACGCGAATCGATTTCGGCGTCGGCGTCGGCGTTCAACACTAACGAGCTACTGAGGGAACCGGAATCACTTTCGACTCGTTGGCTAAAATATTCAATCAAGTCGCCGCCGGGTGTGGCCCGGGCCGCCGGATCGAAAAGTAGAGTCGCTCGAATCGCAGGAACGAATTGCCGCCCGCCGTCGGCATCAATTCGGATTGCTTTTGATAGAAGCGGTTCGACCGAACGCCCTAAATAGCTGAGTAAACCGTCATTCAGAAAGTTGCCATGCTGCGCATGGACGGGCAACCCTCCTCGCGGCCAGATTCGTTTCATTGTCCGCAACGATTTTTCGGTGAATCTCCCGCGACCGGGCGTCTTGAACGAGCCGCTGAGTGCAACTACATGACCGCGAATTGCGCCAGCTTTGCCGACTTTCGCATCGACGCCCACGGCTTCCAGTGGTTCGGATGGCCATTCGCTTGACGGTGCAAGCGGGTGCAAGCAAGCGGCCGTGCCGACGGATAGTTTTTCGAGGGTACTCATAATTTTTTTCCTGAGTTGTCACGACGAAGTTTCCGCATCCCT
>CBDAFL010000113.1:0-1182 GCA_965195225.1 uncultured Thermoguttaceae bacterium | reverse complement strand
TCTTCCTCGCGGGATCGACCACATCACGCCGACCGGTACGCCCGTTTGTCGAGAGGGATATCCTTTCGAGTTTCTCACCTGCCGCCACGACACCCGGAAGTTTGTCTTCCAGGCGCCTCGTGGCGAGGACGGACTTCCCGTTTGTTGGCAGTGCCCGGCACGCCCGCAATGTTACCGCGGAAACGTGGGATCGCGTCGCGTGACGATCGCGTTCGAGCGGCTGCCGTGGCTGGATCCGGAGTTTCCACAAGTCTCGAAACGGTTCGCCAAGATCATGGCTCGACGAACGGTCATCGAACGGCTTCACAAGCTGATGAAAGATGACTTTGGCGACGATCGTCTGAGCAAGCGTGGCACGAATGCTTTCCAAGCCCGACTCGACAAAACGTTGCTGGCGATGCATCTGGCGTTAGCCCACGGCTGAGGGCCGTCGGCCAACCGGCATTCCACCGCCCAAAACCGGTCCCACACTTCGGGAAGCGTGAGCGGTACGCGCCACGAGACGCCACCACCAACCCAAACCCACGCTTTCCACCGCCACTCCACTCCTATCCGCCAATTCCCCGCTTCTCGTCATCACCCAAACGCCGCCTCATCCCTGGCCTCGCAATTCATGCGTAGGCTCTACTGATAACTGACTACTAACCACTGCGTCACAAACCCGCAATCTATGGCCGCGTCGAGTATAGCTCCGTCCGGGCTTGCGCTTCGGACAGCGTTTGCGGTTGGTGCCTGGCTGGTTACCACACGAGAGGGGCGTCCGCCTGCATTCATGCACGGCTGCGCGGCGTCGCTTTTCCGAGTCCGCCGGCACAAAGCAATAATTCCCCTTGTCACGCAGGAGGTACGGCCGGAGAACCTCTTGCGCCCTTGGTCCCACTGCAATTGCACGCTGCTTGCCGTGGTGTTCGGTTTTATGGCTTTCCGGGCGATAGACCCAGACATCGCCCGAAGTATCAATGTCGCACGGCCTGACCATGCAGACCTCGCCCGGCCGGCAGCCGGTCAGCCGTTGCAGGCGGACCATATCGGCCACGATCTCAGGTATGGCTCATCCGAAAAGTTCTGCAACATCAAACTTGGCTATCAGCTTTCAGCTATCAGCTATCAGCCGCTGAAAACAGCGCTTTTTTGCGGGGTTTCGGGCTGATAGCTGACCGCTGATAGCTGACAGCTCACAGC
>CBDAFL010000112.1:0-4698 GCA_965195225.1 uncultured Thermoguttaceae bacterium | reverse complement strand
TCTCAAGGCTTATCGTCGCGCGGCCGCCGAGGTCCTGCAGACCGAGCCTGCTCACCAGATCGGGCGCGACCCTGGTCTTGTCGAACTGCGAGGGGCTAAGGAGGAATCTCCCCTCAGTCTTTCCGTTCACTTTGCAATCGAGCATGAGCACCGGCAGGTCCGGCTGCAACTTTGCGGTCTCGGCCGCGACGCCGCCCGACATTGCAATCAGCACGATTATCACCAGCATCAGATGTGACGTGGCTCTCATGGCGTTCTCCGTGTAAGAAATTGACTATCATCTATGAAGAGGTCTCATCATACACACACTTCGCGAGATTTCAAGCGGCCGGCGAGGGCCGCCCCGAGCCTGGTGAGAAATACGGGTCAGACGCATTTTCTCTGTGTCGCTACGCATAAACTACGAAAGATAATCGGTCTTGTTTGAACCGGTTTCGTCGTTTCCGCCGGCCCGCACCGACGGGAGACGAAAAAAAGGGGACTGTCCCCTTTTTTTCAGTTTTCGGCGTTGTAACTGTCGTTGTGAACAGCGGTTAAAATTGCGAGTGTCCCCTTTTTCTGCTTTCGGCGGCCGCTCCCGAAGCCATGCAGGCCGGAAGGAAAAAAGCGGCCGAGGGCCGCCCCGAGCCTTTTCTCTTCCGTGGTGGGAAATGCGGGCTACTTACCGTGCAATTATGGTATTTCGCGGACTCGGTCAGAGGGCATTACGGGCCACAACCCGGAAAAAGGGGACACTCGCTTTCGCAAGTGCTGTGTGAGCGGAGACTTACGACTTGAAATTTCCGAAAAAGGGGACTGTCCCCTTTTTGGGGCATAAGCAAAGCCGGTCTTGTTGAGAGACCGGCTTTGTTGTTTGTCGTGCGTTCAGATGCTATGCAATCGCGCCTTCGATGACTTTGTATTCTTTCTTTTCTTTCTTGAGTTCGGTGACCATTACGTTGGTGGTGAGCATGAGGGCTGCGACGGATGCGGCGTTCTGGATGGCGCAACGCGCGACCTTGGTGGGGTCGATGATGCCCGCCTTTATCATGTCCACGTACTGGCCGTTCCTTGCGTCGAAGCCGGTGTTGGTCGCTTTCTCAAGGACCTCGGCGGCGACGACGCTACCGTCGAAACCGCTGTTCCGGGCGATTGTGCGTATGGGCAACTCCAGGGCATGCGCGATGATGCGCGCGCCCGCTTTCTCGTCGCCCCTGAGTCGCAGTGACCTGACGGTGTCGATGCAGCGCAGGAAGGCTACGCCGCCGCCCGGGATGATGCCTTCCTCGGCGGCCGCGCGGGTGGCGTGGAGGGCGTCCTCGACGCGGGCCTTTTTCTCTTTCATCTCGGTCTCGGTGGCGGCGCCGACTTCGACTACCGCGACTCCGCCGGTCAGTTTCGCCAGGCGCTCGTTCAGTTTCTCCTTGTCGTAGTCGGAGGTGCTCTGGTCAATCTGCTTGCGTATCTGGGCGATGCGCGCTCCGATGTCCTTCTTTGCGCCGGCGCCTTTGACTATCGTCGTATCTTCCTTTGTGATGATGACGTTCTCGGCGCTGCCGAGGTCGTCAAGCGTTATGTTCTCGAGTTTGATGCCCAGGTCTTCGCTTATCATCTTGCCGCTGGTGAGTACGGCGATGTCCTGGAGCATGGCATTGCGTCGCTCTCCGAAGCCGGGGGCCTTGACGGCGCAGGTGTTGAGCACGCCGCGCAGTTTGTTGACCACCAGGCCCGCCAGCGCCTCGGCATCTACGTCCTCGGCGATTATCAGCAGGCTGCGGCCGGTCTGCGCCACTTTCTCGAGGATGGGAATAAGGTCGCGCAGGCTGGAGACCTTCTTTTCGTAGGTGAGGATGTACGGCTTTTCCAGTTCGCACGAAAGGTTCTGGGCGTTGTTCATGAAGTAGGCGGAGATGTAGCCGTTGTCGAACTGCATTCCCTCCACGAAGTCCAGCGTGGTGTCGATGGTCTTGCCTTCGTCCACGGTGATTACGCCGTCCTGGCCGACTTTTTCCATGGCGTCGGCGAGGATGCCGCCGATTTCCTCGTCGCCGTTGGCGCTGATTGTGCCGACGGATGCGATGTCGCCTTTGCCCTTTACGGGTTTGCTGAGTTCCTGGAGTTTATTGACGACGGCTTCCACGGACTTTTCGATGCCGCGCTGGAGCGCGATGGGGTTGACGCCGGCGGTGACGGCCTTCAGTCCTTCGATGAAGATCGCCTCGGCAAAGACGGTTGCGGTGGTCGTGCCGTCTCCGGCGGTGTCGCTGGTCTTGCTGGCGACCACGTTGACCAGTTTGGCGCCCATGTTCTCAAAGGGGTCTTCGAGTTCGACCTCTTTGGACACGGTTACGCCGTCCTTGGTTATCGTGGGACCGCCGAAGGACTTCTGCAGCACGACGTTCCTGCCCGTCGGGCCCAGTGTAACCTTGACGGCGGCGGCGAGTTTCTCCACGCCGGCGCGCATCTTCTTCTTCGCTTCTTCGTCAAAGAGTAGTTGTTTTGCTGCCATGGTGTTCTCCTGGAGTGTAAGCCCCCGGTGCGGCTCAACAGCGGGGCGCCGGAAGATACTCGTTATTCTACGATGGCGAGTATGTCCATCTCGCGCATTATCTGGTGCTCTTCATCGTTGATGGTGACTTCCGTGCCGGAGTATTTGCCGAACAGCACGGTGTCGCCGATATTGACGCTCATCTCGCCGCGTCCGCCGTCTTCGAGGAGTTTTCCCGGTCCGACTGCGACTATTTTGCCTTTCTGCGGTTTTTCCCTGGCTGTGTCGGGCAGTACTATCCCGCCGGCGGTCTTATTCTCGGCTTCCAGCGGCTTGATTAGTACGCGGTCGTCCAGCGGTCTTACTGAAACCTTCTTCTCTTTAGCCATGTCGTTTCTCCAGAGTCAGAAGTTAGTAGTCAGAAGTCAGAAGTCAGAAGTCAGCGGGCTACATCATGCCGGGCATACCGCCACCCATGCCGCCCATGCCGGGCATACCGCCGCCCATGCCGCCCGGAGGCATCGGCATATCTTCTTCTTCCTTCGGTATATCGGTTATGATGCACTCGGTGGTCAGGAGCAGTCCCGCCACGCTGGCGGCGTTTTGAAGGGCGCTGCGTACCACCTTGGTGGGGTCGACCACGCCGAATTCTATCATGTCGCCGTATTGCAGCGTGTCGGCGTTGAAGCCGAAGGATGTCTTGCTTTCGCGGACCTTTTTAAGGGCGACGGGGCCGTCTTCGCCTGCGTTCTCGACAATCTGCTTGAGCGGGGCGTCGAGTGCGCGCCGCACGATGTCCGCGCCGACCTTTTCGTCGCCTTCGAGTTCGAGTTTTCCGATGGCTTTCTGGGCGCGGATGAAGGCGACTCCTCCGCCGGGCACGATGCCTTCTTCGATGGCGGCACGTGTGGCGTGCAGCGCGTCCTCGAAGAGCGCCTTCTTGGACTTCATTTCGGTTTCGGTGGCGGCGCCGACTTCGACTACCGCGACTCCGCCGGTCAGTTTCGCCAGGCGCTCCTGCAGTTTCTCGCGGTCATAGTCGCTGTCGGTGGTGTCAATCTGTGCCCGTATCTGGTTGATGCGCGCCTGGATATCCGCCTTCTTGCCCGCGCCCTGGGTTATGGTCGTGTTTTCGGAGGTGATTGTCACCTTCTTTGCGCGGCCGAGGTCGCTGAGTTGTACGGACTCAAGGTCGATGCCGAGGTCCTTGAAGATGGCCTTTCCGCCGGTGAGTATGGCGACGTCTTCCATCATCGCCTTGCGGCGGTCGCCGTAGCCGGGGGCCTTCACGGCGACGCACCTGAGCGTGCCGCGCAGTTTGTTCACCACCAGCGTTGCCAGCGCCTCTCCCTCCAAGTCCTCGGCGATGATGAGCAGCGCCTCTTTGGTCTTGGCAAGTTGCTCGAGCAGCGGCACCAGTTTGGTCACCGCAGAGATCTTCTCTTCGTTAATCAGTATGTAGGGGTTCTCCAGTTCGACGGTCATGTTCTCCGCGTCGGTGACGAAGTGCGGCGACATGTACCCCCTGTCGAACTGCATGCCTTCGACGACTTCGACGCTGGTCTCCAGCGTTTTGCCTTCTTCGATGGTTATAACGCCGTCCTTGCCGACCTTGTCCATGGCGTCGGCAATCAGGGTTCCTACCCGGGGGTTGTTGTTGGAGGCTATGGCGGCGATGGACTTGACATCCTCGCGGCCCTTGACGGGATTGCTGATTTTCTTGAGTTGCTCGGTCACGGCGTTGACGGCTTTGCCGATGCCGCGGTTCAGCGCCATTGCGTCCGCCCCCGCGGTCACGTTTTTCAGGCCTTCAATGAAGATGGCCTCGGCGAGAACCGTGGCGGTTGTGGTGCCGTCGCCCGCGGTGTCGCTGGTCTTGCTGGCGACTTCCTTGACCATCTGCGCGCCGAGGTTTTCATGCGGGTCCTTGAGTTCGATTTCCTCGGCGACCGTCACGCCGTCCTTGGTCACGGTCGGCGCGCCCCAGCCCTTGTCGAGGACGGCGTTGCGCCCGCGCGGGCCCAGCGTGCTCTTCACCGCCGCGGCGAGTTTCATCACGCCTTCTCTCAGGGATTCTCGTGCCTGCTGATTGAACAAAAGTTGCTTCGGCATAGCATACTCCTTTGTAATCACATGTCCTTAGCGCGCATTTCTCATCACGAGCGAGAAGATGCTCGGGGCGGCCCTCGGCCGCTTTTTCCCATCCGGCCCGGCGGCCTTCGGCCGCTCTT
>CBDAFL010000111.1:0-35307 GCA_965195225.1 uncultured Thermoguttaceae bacterium | reverse complement strand
CGTTGCTGTTCGGGGGTAAGGGTGGTCGCCATTGCCAGTTCCGTCATTCCGACGATGCCGTTCATGGGCGTGCGGATTTCATGGCTCATCATGGCGAGGAACTTGCTCTTGGCCACATTGGCCGCTTCCGCCGCCTCCTTGGCCACGCGCAATTGTTCTTCGGTCCGGCGCAGGTCGGTCGTAAGCAGTTCCAGTTCCTGGTTCGACACCGCCAACTCGCGTGCGCGGGCTTCCGCGGCGGCGGTGCGTTCGGCGACCCTCGCTTCCAGGGTTTCGTTTAGATCTTGGAGTTGCTGGAAGCCTTCGGCATTTTCCAATGCGGCCCCGGCGATGGTCGCAATGAAATCGGCCAGCCGTTCCTCGTCGGGGCCGAACAAGCCATGAACTTGTTCGTGGGCGACGTACAGACAAGCGACGGCGCGGCCGCGGACGAGCACCGGCACGCAAAGGGCGGAGCGGTCTTCTTGTGCGGTCGTGGCGCTGGTGTCTTCCTCGCCGACCGCCTCGGCGTAGGTAATGGCCCTACCCACATCCAACGCCTCGCGCAGCCGCGCGACGCGGAACCCTTCCACGGCCGTCCCGGAAATGGGCCGAAACTTCTCCTCGCCGTTTTCCCGGACGATCTCCAGCACCGAACAGTGCTCCACGCGGAGCATACGTATCGCGGCGGCGGCGGCTTCCTTGTAGATTGCGTCCGGGGAGAGAGCGGAGGCGATCGTGCGGCCCGCGTCCAATACCGTGTCGAACCGGTCGGCCAAGGAAAGGGTAGCCGGTTCGGACGGGTCTGACTTACCGGGGCTTGTGATTTCCGCGGGAATGGTCATCTCTTGAAGCATCGCTTCGGCCTCGCGGACCTGTTCGTCGGCCTTCGCCCAACCGAGTTCCCGGCCCAATTTCCCGCGGACCAAGAGGGTCTGTGCGTATTCAAACCGCGCGTGTTGGCGGTCGGCGACTGCCAGGCTTTCGTCCAACAATCGTCGGACGCGGCGGGTCTTGCCTTGCATTGCCCGAATCAAGGCCAGTTCGCGCAACGCGTGGGGAAGCTCGTTCTGTAGTCGCCGAGCGATGCGGACCGCCTGTCGGGCGGCAGCCTGGGCACGCTTGAGCAATTTGGTGCGTTTTGCGGGCGTCAGCCGGATATCGCTCTCCGCCTGGCGGCGCAGGGCCGTGGCCAGCCATGCCAGGTTGGGCGCCGCATAGGCGCTGATCAGCATAATCGGCTTGCCATTAGCCACCCCCTGCTCGAACACGGCCACTGCCTGCTCGTGCAGGCCGGATTCCGTCAACTGGACTCCTTGAGCCAGCAGTATTTGGGCCTTGGTTTGGCCATCGGGGCGTTTACGATTGACCTCTTGCGCGAGGATATCCTCGGGTACCATGCCTCTGGTGGCCAACGCCCAGATGTCAAGACTAATGCTGGATGCCTGTTCGTCGCCCAAGTCCAGCCCTGACTTGCGCATGCGTTGGGCCACTTGGACGGCCCCTTGCATGTCGCCCAGGCGGTATAGAGAGGCGGCGATCTGGTAGATTGCGATGTGCCACTCCCAATAGTCGCCCGTGCGTTCGAGCAGGCGCATTGCCTCGCGGCATTTTTCCATGCACTCGTTGAACCGCGAGGCCGCATACAGCACACAGCCGTAGAAGCTCAGCGCTTGCCCCTCGCCCCAGAGGTCTTTCTGGGCACGTCGAATGTCCAAGGATTTCTGGGCGTAGGCGATCCCCCGGCTGTACCAGCCAATCAGCGTCATTGCCATGGCGTGCGAGGAGTAGACATGGGCCAACTCCAGGATTGGCGCATAGCATTCGGCAAGGTTCATACCCACCAAGTGTGCCGAGAACGCTTGCACTTTCCCCCGCGTAAACCAGTAAGCATACGCCAGACGAATGAGCAGTTGAAGATGCAGCAATTCTGGTTTCGATGGTATTCGGTTGTGCCGGCTCACGAACAGACGAGGGAACAAAGTATGAGCTACCTGGACCACCGCTCCCCATAAAAGCGTGAGAACATAAAAGGCAGCTTTTTGGGGAAAGGGCTTTCCCAGCAGCCACAATGCCTCTTCGTAGGCGAGAGCCGCATTGGCCATGTCACCGCGTTTGAAATCCAACTCGCCGAGTTTGCCGCGTATCTCCGCCTCGGCAAACGTCCCGTCCACCAGCCCTAAGGCGGTCTGGAACACTTCCCCTGCCTCGCTATAATGGCCCCTCAACATCAGCACGTCGCCCAGTCCTTTAGTGATCTCGTAGCGTGTCGCCCTGTCGGCCGAATCGGCGCCTCGCTGGGCAATCCGGTATTGCCCCTCGGCGATTTCCAACGCATACTGGGCTCGGGCCTGCTCCGCAGCCTGAAGCGCATAGGGCAAGGCCGACTCGTGGTCGCCGCCAGCGTCAAAATGGTAAGCCAGATCGAAAATCCGGCCGGCATCTTCCTGCTGCAGGTGGCGGGCAACGCGGAGATGCAAGTCTTGGCGAGTTTTGGGCGTGACTCGAGCCAGCAGGGCGGCGCGGATCTTGTCGTGAACGAAAATGCATTCCGCTCCATTCGGCCGTATCCAGACAAGATGCCGCTCGCGAGCCGTGTCCAGCGTGGTGACGGCTTGGGAGGTGGATAGCGACAGGAACTTGGCCGCAAGATTCAGGTTGAACTCCTTACCCAGTACGGCGCCGATCGTCAAGAGTTCCAGCGTGTCTTGTGGCAACAGCTCAATTCGCCGCGACAGGAACCCAGCGGCCCGGCTGGAAGAATGCAGGTCGGCCAAGGCGAGTGGCTCGATGCGCCAGCCCGTCGGCTCGGCCAGCAGCGCCCCGGACTCCACCATCCCGCGCAACACGGCGGACGCCATGAACGGACTACCCTCGGAAAGTCTATAGACGACCTCGATAGCCTCGGCCGGCAAGGGTCCGGCCATGGACTTCAAGAGGTGCTGCATTTCCTCGGCCACCAAAAGGACCAGCCGCAGATGGAGCGTGGGACGAATCTTGCGGAGCGGGTGCTCGGCCGCCACTTCCTCCGAACGAAAGGCGGCGATCAGCAACGTCGACGAACCTTCTCCGGCCGAATTAGCCCGCTCCCGACGCCAATGTGTGATCAGTTTGACGGTCGTCGCGTCGGCCCATTGGCAATCATCCAGGATGATCATGGCCGGGCGATCCTCGGTGCCGAGTGCGTCGAGGAAGGCGGCCAATGCCTGAATACTCCAAGTCTCGGCAAATCCTTCCGGCCCCGCAGGCGCGGACTCTTTCCACCCCAACGACCGAGCCAGTTCGGGCAACACGGCGCCAACGGCGTCGGCGTGGTCGCCCAGGCGTGCGTACAAGGTCTTGGCGAAGGAGGGATTGGATCGAGCTTCCGCGACTACGTCTTCGACGATGCCGTGGAGTACCTGGAATGGCCGCCCTCCCACCATTTCAAGTCCGCAGCCATGCAAAACCCACATGTTCGCTTGAACGCCACGTAAGGCGACTTCGGCCAGGAACCGCGTTTTGCCTCCGCCTGATTCGGCCTCCAAGAACACAATGCCTGTCTGCCGGGCGGCGACCTGCCGAATCTGCTCCTCGATTTGCTCCAACTCGTCTTGGCGTCCAACGAACGCAGGCTCGGTCAAGGTCGTCCGGTGATCGTGACATCCGACCACGCACGACGGCTCGGCCATGCCGCTCCGCGTTGCCTCAATGATGGAATTCAAATCCATCAGCACCGCCTCGGCGCTCTGGTATCGGTCGCGCGGATCCTTGCGTAGCAGCCGCTGCACCAGTTCGTCCATGGCGAGGGGGACATGTTCGCCGATGTTGCGCAGCTCTGGAACGCGGGCCGTCATGTGCCGCAGCAACGTGTCGCCCACGTTGTCGCCCGAGAACGGCGGATGGCCCGCCAGACACTCGAACAGCACGATGCCCGCCGAGTACAGGTCCGAGGGTTCGGCGACGTCGTATTTCAGCGAACCGGCGTATTCGGGCGAACGGTAAATCGCTGCCTCGATCAACTCCTCGGCCGAAAGCTCCTCGGGGCGAAAACAACAATTGACGCTGAAATCGGTCAACACGGCGCGGCTCAGCGGGGATTCCGCGTCCACGATCAAGTTGGCCGGCCGAATGTCGTGGTGCAGGACGCCGTGTGAATGAAGTGCGACCAGCGCCGAGAACAAGGATTGCCCCACGGCGAGTGTATCTTGGAGATCGAGAGGCCCGTCGCGAAGGCGCCGGCGGAGCGTAATGCCGGGGACGTGGTGCCGTGTGACGTAGAGGCTGTCGCCGTCCTGGCCGATGTCCAACACGCTGGCTAACTCGGGGCACTGGAGGCCACGCAGTATTTCTGCTTCGCGTTCGATGCGTTGCCTTGTGTCGGGGGTGAGATTGGACCAGTCCCGGCAACAGACCACGACCAAGGCGCCGTGTGTGTCCTCGGCCAGGAAATGTTCGGCGGCCCGTTCCTTCTTGAGCAGTTTAACGACCCGGTAACGTCCGCCGATGCGTCTTTCCGAAACCGGTATCGGAAGCGGCGTCTCGTTTGCGACGTGTGCGTTATTGGCGAGTATGTCGTTCATCTGCTTGCGATGGCTGATCGGCGGTCTCGACGAACCTGTCGCGCGTGGGACGGCCCGATCAACGAGCGCAGAGTGTCGCCCTTGCTGGAAGTTCACCGTGGGAAAATGCGGCTTAGGCGTTGGTCGAAACCTTACAGGAAATCTTAGCTTTTACCGAGCCGGCGCATTGCGGATAAGGCAGGGGAATTGCCGGGTAAATGAGGAGTTTCCGCGGCGGCGACGGTATTAGTGAATGTGCCCGTCGACGTAGGAGTATGGCCGAATCGCTATTTCCGGCGGAATCCGCACGATCCTTACCGTCCCACCGCCGCGGCGCGGGCATTTGCTCGAACCCGTTGCTTTACACGAGAATGGCGAACTTGGCTGGGGCTGTCGATCCGCGTGTACGGCCGGTCGGATTTGACGGCCAGGCACATGGTAATCAACCTCATCGGTTCATGTTCGCAGACGGCAATCTGCCATCCGGCCTTTTCGATCTCCGCCGCCAATTCCTCCATGCTGCGGAGCCGCATTTGCCAGCGCAATCCCCGTTCCGCGAACCTCACGCGGTCGTGGAAGTCGGTGTGGCTGATAACGAGATTGCCTTCGGGGCGCGTGCAGGCAAGAACGGCCTTCAACATCCGGGCAAGGGTATCGTTGCCGCGCAGTCCGAGGTCCATGTACTCGGCAATGCCGTGGCAGACGGCGATTCCAACCCCGTCGAAGGGGACGTCGAACCGACGTCGGGCGGCGTCGAGGACCGCCTGCAAGTCGTTTTTCTCGGCAACGTCGCCGGTGAAGACGAAGCCCCGTTCCGCCAGTCCGTGCCGTTGCATGACCTGCCGGTTCTCTTCGATGGCCTTTTCGTCTTTGTCCACCGAGCAATAGTAGACGTTGCGCCTTGGCGAGCGAGAGAGGGCGCCCGCTTCGATGCTCCCGTCTCCGCCGCCGAGGGCCAGCACGAGGATCGGCACGTCGGCCGGCTGGTTTTCCAGGCACGCGTCGAGCATTCGTTCGGCGATCGAGCGGCGGTTTCTGGCGGCCTTGACCGCGGGAGACTGCATGAACATCCGGTTAAGAACGTCGCCGCGGCGCCCGAGATCGTTGAATTCGTACATCGCGCGAAGGACGCGGTACGATCCGCCTTCCATGTCGACGCACAGCCTTTGCGCCAATTCACCCCGGCTCATGGCGAATATCCGCGTCGCCGCGCGCGGGAAAGTATTCAGCAACGTGCCGATCACGTGCCGGTTGACGGCGCGACCGAGCCACGAGTCGACTTCCAGCGGCCGACCAACAAAATACCGTTTGTTCCAGAATTCAAGTACGGGATTCATCGTGGCGCATTCTGGTAATGGGGGGCTTTGTAAACGTGGCGAGGTGGAACGGGAGACGTATCGGATCGTTCAAAGGCGTCGCCGATGCATTTAATAACCGGATCGTGATCTGGTCCACGGCCATAATGGTCCACATCGGATTCGTGAATTGTCGCATGCGGAACTACGGACAAAACGTGGTTTTTGTATATCTCGCGGTCTGCGGGCGCACGAGCAAACAAAAGCTCATCTTGACGTCCGATGTAGGCAGCACACGGCACCCACGGCGGAACATTCACTCCGTCAAGATAGTCGCCTCGGGAGAACTGCAACAGAGTCTGCCGCCTCTTGACGCGTTCATAATTGAGTTCTTCAAAGTAGTCTAATCCAATACGAAGATCGGGCATCAACTCAGATAAGTATTCTTGCAAAGCTTGTCTGAACGCATGTCCGTCGCAATCCAACACTTCCTCGGCAATTTCCGCCAATAGCGAGGGAGCGTCTAGTTCTCGACCAAGATAGCGAGAAACAATTGGCGCGAAGTCCTCAATCCGCAGAATCTGATTCAGATGATACAGGCCCGAGATCGTGCTGATGGACCGCAGAAGATGGCCGCAACCTCCCTTTTGGAATTGGGCAAGTAACGGAATGGTGCCATAGCACGTCGTAAACCCATGCAAGGGAAGTCCGAGTTCGTTGGCATAATTCGATGCCCAAATCAATGCATAGTGAGTGTCGACAATCGTCTTGTCGAGTTCAAACATCCCGGTAGATTGAGGGTGGCCGCGGTACTCATAGCTGATAACGATCGCGCCTCGCCGCGAAAAATTCCGGAAGGTCATAAGCTGTTGTCCTGCCCCGGCACCCACCAGGGGCGCAAAAAACACGACTCGTTGCGGCTGCATCGGCAGCTTCGGCATCAGCAGCTTCGCAAACAGCACCTCGTTGTCTTCCGTGGGTATTATGTGATCCTCGAACAGTCGCGACTTTGATCTCATGGTGGGGCCTTAACAGGTTCTTGCTCAACGGAAAAGATTCAGATAAGTCTTCCTTCATCCATTACCCCGCATGCATCCTAACGGTTGCCGATTCACTATGCCAGTATTTTCCACGAGTCTCGACTCAGTTTTTCATATTCACGCGATGCTCCTACGGATAGGTGAAAATCTTCCTTCTGCGCAAACAATCCCAACCAAAGACGCAAGGGATTTTTCGGAAGACGTTGCCGGGGTGACTGGCCGGAAGAAACCAAAAAAACGGAAAGTGAGGTGTGGTTTAACAACTCGACATGCCAATGTTTCCCGAAGGGCAGGATTGTTCCCTTGTGATCTTTACACAATCCAAACCGACCAATAGGGAACCGTGATCAAGCCGCTTGCTACATTTGGGCGAGTTGCCCTCTTGTCTATGTCGGTACTCACATTGGTGAAATGGGTGTACGCAAGGTATCGACTTGTGCGGCGCCGGGCCAATCAACAGGGCGATGAGGGGCGCGGCCACGGCGGCGCCGATCGATTCGATCGGCGCGGTCCTTTGGAACTCGGCCTCGATCAGCGGTCTGCCGAGCTACGAAATCGCCTTCGGCCTAGAATTGCCGCTCCCCACGGAAGAACTCTCGTCCTCGATCGCCCGCGGGGCGCTGGGCAGTGTGTTCCCACATTCTGCGTGGGAACAAGATGTTCGCGTCAGTCCCTGTTTGCATCCTTTCCGGCAGTTCGGGACGGCCCCGTCACGATCCGCTCCGAGAAGCAGTTTACGTAGTGGATGCTGCTGGCGTCGCCGCGGAAACCGACCACGTGCTTGTCGGTGTCCATCTGCTGTCGCAGCACGCGGCCGGCGTCGATGTCGAACCAGACCCGGCCCGCGCTCTCCCGCTGAATGAGCTGCGACTCGATCGCCGGATCGGAGATCGGCGTGAGGATGTCGGTCGAGACGCGGATCACGGCCACCCCGGTTTTGACCTCTTCGAGCTTGAACTTCTGCACGGCTTTGATCCGCTTCACCCCGCCGCTGGGCAACGGAATGTCGATGTTCTGAGGGATGGTCCACGTGTGGCCGACCGGCGCCGGCTCCTCGGGCAACGGAATGGTGATCCAGCCGTCGTGGTCCGGCGTTTGTTTATCGGGCGCGGCCGACGGGCGTGGCTTCATCTCTCGTCGGTCGATGATATTGCCGCGGACGTCCATCGTGATCACGGACAGGGGCACACCCACCGATTTCGCGGCGCTCTCGAACCCGGCCGGCGGCTTTTCGTCGATGCGGCTATCGTAGCGGACCTCGTTGCGGCCGGTGAGAATCTGCCGCATGTCGACCCACTCAACGCGGTGCTCGAAGGTGGCGGCGCCGTCCGGCCGCACCTCGGACACCCGCCACGCCTTCATCGAAATGCTTAGCGTCTCGGTGGTCTGAGTGGAGCCGGAAACGGTGGCCCGGACCTTCGAGCGGTGTTCCACCCGCCAGCGGATTGTCTCGCCCGGCTTGTACTGGTAGCGGAGCGTATACGTTTTATCCGGCTCACCGGCAAAGACGGAAAGTGCAAAAACCGCCAGCAGCAGGAAGGCCGCCGTGCCGCAAATGAGGTTTCTCATACTCGCTTCCTTTCGAGATTTTCGCCGCTTGGACGCGGCGGCTAAACTTTGTTCAGTTTCAGTCGCCCGCCCCAGCCGAGCTTCTCCCGCAGGGAACGATAATCCGTGTGGCCGGGATTGGAGACCAGTTTGAACCGGGGCGCGGCACGCTCGACGCGGACGCGGTCGCCCGGTTGCAACCGGCAGACCTCCCGCCCGTCGACCACAACGGAAGTCCCCTCGTTCGGCCGCTCCACTACCATCTCGTAGATACAGTCGGCCGAATCGACCACCGGGCGCATGGTGAGCGTGTGGGGATTCAGCGGCAGGATGACGAACGCCTGCAAGTTCTTCCGCAAGATCGGCCCGCCCGCCGAAAGACAATGGGCGGTCGAGCCGACCGGAGTGCCGACGATCAAACCGTCGCAACTATGAGTAGTCACCAAATCCGAGTCAACGTAAAGATCGACATCGATCAGCGCGAACGGCGTGCCGGCGTGGATGACCGTTTCGTTCAGCCCCAGTTGCCGGAAGCGCACTTCATCGCCGTGGGCGATCGAGCAATCGAACATCAGGTGCTCAACAACCTCCAACTTGCCGGCGGCGAAATTTTCCAGCACGTCGGGTAACTCGGCGGGGGTCATGTTGGCCAGAAAACCAAGTTTCCCCAGGTTGACCGCCGCCACGGGGATCTGCCGATGACCCATCTGATGCGCCGCCCGAAGTATCGAGCCGTCGCCGCCAAGGATGATCGCCAGATCGGCCTCGACTTCGGAGAGATCCTCGGCGCCCGAGAAATCGTCGCGGACGATTTCGGCGTATTTCCCGATCGTCGGCCGCAGACGTTTGGCCTCGTCGAGGACATTGGGCCGTCCGGCGGCGCCGAGCAGGAATACTCGCAGGGGTTTGGATTTAGATTTATTGGTCATCAGTTCTGACGCGACCACCGGTCGCGGCTTTATGCACAATGTTGTGGTGGCAGTTGAACTGCCACCCCAACATTGAGTGAATTATGCACTAACGCGGCTTCCGCTTGCGGTTTCGCGCGGTTGTCCGATCCAATTACGGCACGCCCGGACCATCCCGTCGGCGTCCAAGTCCAAATCGGCGAGCAGTTCGTTGCGGCCGGCGTGTTCGATGAATCGATCGGGGACTCCGAGGCGACGGACGTGCGCGGTGTTTAGCCCGGCGTCGGCGGCTGCCTCGAGCACCGCGCTGCCGAATCCGCCCGTCAACGCGCCCTCCTCGACGGTGACGACCAACGGAGACTCCCGCACGGCGTGGAGGATCGCCGATGTGTCCAGCGGCTTGACGAATCGGGCGTTGATCACGCCGAAATCGATGTTTTCGTCCGCCAGCCGGGCGGCGGCCTCGACGCACGCGCCCAGCGGCGCGCCGCAGGCGATAAACGTCCCATCGTTGCCCTGTCGCAGCACCTCGGACTTGCCAAACTGGACGGGCTTCGCCGGCCGGTCGATGATTTCCGCGGGCGCCTTGGGATAGCGGATTGCCACGGGACCGTCGTGTTGCAGTGCCCACTCGATCATCGGCGCGACGTCCCGTGCATCTCCCGGCGCCATTACCGTCACGTTCGGCATCGGCCGCAAGTAGGTCAGGTCGAAGACGCCGTGGTGCGTCGGTCCGTCAGCGCCGACCAATCCGGCGCGGTCCAGCAGCAGCAGCACCGGCAGGTTTTGCAACGCCAACTCCTGGAAAATCTGGTCGTAGCTCCGTTGGAGGAAGGTGCTGTAGATATCGACGATCGGCCGCATTCCCGTCTTGGCCATGCCGGCGGCCAGTGCGACCGCGTGCGACTCGCAGATGCCGACGTCGAAAAACCGCTCGGGGAATTCGTCGCGGAGCGGTTCGAGCATGTTGCCCTGACACATGGCGGCGGTGATCGCCACAACCCGCTGGTCCGTACGCATTCGTTCGAGCACCGCGTCGCGGACCAGCCGGGTATACGACGGCCGGTTGGCGGTTTTCTTCAGCGGCACGACCGAGCCGTTCTCGCGTTGGAATGGCGCGGGTGCGTGAAATGTTCTGGGGTCTTCGGCGGCGGGTGGAAAGCCGTGCCCCTTTTCCGTCACCACGTGCAGCAGCACCGGTCCCTGGAAATCGCGGACCATGCCCAGATACTTTTGCATCTGGTGGATGTTGTGGCCGTCGACCGGACCGATGTAGCGGAAGCCGAGATCCTCGAAGAGCATCCCGCCCAACAAGCCGGCTTTGACGGCGTCCTTCATCTGCGTGAGAAACCGCTCGACCGGATCGCCGATCACCGGCACGTAGTTCAGCAGTTTTTGCACCTCGGTCTTCAAGCCGGTGTAGAAAGGGGCCATCCGCAGCCGGTCGAGCGACTTGGCCATCCCGCCCACTCGCGGACAGATCGACATCTTGTTGTCGTTCAGCACGACAATGAGGTTTTTCTTCAATCCTCCGGCGTGGTTCATCGCCTCGAAGATCACACCGCAGGTGAAAGCGCCGTCGCCGACCACGGCCACCACGTGGCGGTCGTCCTTGGGCTGGAGCAGGTCGTCGCCGCACTTCATCCCCAACGCCGTGCCCACGCTGCATCCGGCGTGGCCGGTCATGAACAGGTCGAAATCGCTTTCGGTCGGGTTGGGGTAGCCCATCAGCCCGTCCTTCGCGCGCATCGTCTGAAACTCGTCGTACCGGCCGGTGACCATCTTGTGGGCGTAGACCTGATGGCCGGTGTCCCAGATCAACCGGTCGCGGGCAAAGTCAAACGTGGTGTGCAGGGCCAACGTCAATTCGACCACGCCCAGGTTCGAGGCGAAATGGGCCGTCCGGGTCGAGGCCAACCGGCAGAGCGCCTCGCGCATCTCGCCGGCCAATTGGACCAACTGTTGATGTGAAAGCTCCTTCAGGTCGGTCGGAGACTGGATTGTCGAAAGCAGCTTGTCCATCAGCGATTCCTTTCCAGGACATATTGGGCCAGCGCGCGGAGTCCGTCGGCTTGTGGCCCGAAGCCGGCCACGGCCTGGCAGGCTTCAACGACTAATTGTCGAGCATATTGCGTACTTCGGTCAAGTCCAAGAATGCCGGGAAACGTGAGCTTCCCGTGCCGGGCGTCCTTGCCGGTCCGTTTGCCCATCTCGACCTCGGTACTTTGTACGTCCAACAGGTCGTCGGTGATTTGGAAAACCAGCCCGAGGTGGCGGCCGTATTCGTCCATCGCCGCCAATTCAATCTCGCCGGCGCCGGCTATCATTACCCCCAGACGGAGGGAAACCCGGATCATCGCCCCAGTCTTCCGGTGGTGAATGGACTCTAAAAGACGGAGGGCGGAAGGAGAGGAAGACAGGGAGACAGGGAGACAAGGAGAGTGAAGTTTCATCCACAATCTCCTTGTCTCCCTGCCTCCCTGTCTCCTTATCTCCTTGTCTCCCTGCCTCAACATCATCCGCCTGTCCGCCGGCCATGTTGCAGGCGCCGGCGGCCTGGGCCAACGCCACGCAGCACGCCACGGCGGTCGCCGGAGGCTCGATCTCGCTGGCCAATGTCTCGAAAGCCAGTGGCAACAGGGCATCGCCGGCGAGAATCGCCGTCGCCTCGTCGAAGGCCTTATGGCAGGTCGGTCGCCCACGACGCAGATCGTCGTCATCCATCGCCGGCAGATCGTCGTGAATCAACGAATAGGCGTGGATCATCTCGACCGCGCAAGCGGCGGGCATGGCCGACTCGATCTCGCCTCCGCACGCACGGGTGGCCAACAGCACCAGCAGCGGACGAATCCGCTTGCCGGGTGCCAGCAGGCTGTAACGCATCGCCTCGCGGAGCCGCGCCGGACAGCCGTCGCCCAGTTGGGTCCGGGCGTCGAGGGCGGCGTCGATCAGCGGGCCGAGCGATTGGGAGATTTCGGTAAAAGAAAGGGTGACGTTTTGCATTCACTTCTTTGTTTAGCAGCCGCCGGAACGGCAGCTTAATACGGCCACGGCCACGGCCGACGTACCGAAAGGCCGCTAAACGACCGGTCGTATTCCAACCCCTCATTCTACGACTTTCGCCGCGGCTCGTCCACTTCGTCCTTGTACCCATACTGGGTGGCACGTCCGTGGGCGTAGCGAAGGGCACGTTTCCTCAGGGCCACGCCCATCACTTCATTCTGAGCGTGCCACCCAATGGATCAAGTTCCATTGTCGCACAACTCCTATGAGCGCCGTCGTCCGCGACGAACGCCGCCTTTTTCCGCGTCGATCGTGGCCGTGTCGTCGAACGGCTCGGCGATCGGGTTCCCCTCGGCATCGACGCCGCTGAGCAGCTCGATCCGCCGCTCGGCCTTTTGCAGCAACTCATAAGATTGCCGCAACAACTTGACCCCCTGCTCGTACTTCTCCAGCGCTTCGTTGAGTCCGACGTCGCCCTCCTCCAGCGCATGGACGATTTCCTCAAGCCGTTCCAGGGCGTCCTCGAAGTTGAGTTGTTCCGACGATTCCACTTCTGATTTATTATCTTTTGCCACTTGAGGTGTCCTCCGGTTCAGAAGCTATCGTCATACGTCAACTGGCCGCTGAAGCGGCCAGCCCTCCCCTCTCATTCCCATTCGATCGTCGCCGGCGGCTTGCTGCTGATGTCGTATACCACGCGATTGACTCCATCCACTTCGTTGATGATGCGAGTCGAGATGCGAGCCAGCAGATCGTAGGGCAAGTGGCTCCAGTCGGCGGTCATAAAGTCCTCGGTGTCGATCGAGCGGACGGCCACCACGTCGTCGTAGGTTCGGGCGTCGCCCATCACGCCCACGCTCTGCACCGGCAGCAAGACGGCAAACGCCTGTGCGGTCTTGCGATACAGCCCGGCCCCTTTGATCTCGCCGACCACGATGGCGTCGGCCTCGCGTAGTACGTCGAGCCGCTCTCGGGTCACCTCGCCCACGCAGCGGACGGCCAGCCCGGGACCGGGGAACGGATGCCGCCAGACGATGTCCTCGGGCAGTCCCAACTGCTCGCCCAGCGTGCGGACTTCGTCCTTGAACAGGTCGCGGAGCGGTTCGATCAGCTCGAACGCCATATCCTTGGGCAGGCCGCCGACGTTGTGGTGCAGCTTGATCGTGGCCGCCGGCCCATCGCGCGAGCCGCCGCTTTCGATCACGTCCGGGTAGAGCGTTCCCTGAGCCAGGAACCGCGCGTCCTTGATCTTCGCCGCCTCGTCGGCAAAACACTCGATGAAGGCGTGGCCGATTTGCCGGCGTTTTTCCTGCGGATCAACGGTCCCGGTCAGCGCCGCGAGGAACTTATCCTCGGCCTTAACCACATGGAGATCGGTCTTGAAGTGGTCGGAAAACTCGCGGATGACCGATTCCTCTTCGTCTTTGCGGAGCAGCCCGTTGTCGACCAGGATGCAGGAGAGTTGCGGTCCGATGGCCTCGGCCAGCAGCGCGGCGACGACCGACGAATCGACCCCGCCGCTCAGCCCGCAGATAACCCGCCCCTGGCCCACTTGCCGGCGAACTGTTTCGATCGTTTCGCGGGCGAAATCGCCCAGCCGCCACGTACCCGTGCAGCCGCAGATGTTCTTCAGAAAGTTGCCGATGATCTTGCCGCCCTGCGGAGTATGTGTCACCTCGGGATGAAACTGCAATCCGTAGATCGGCAGCCGACTGTGTTTCACCGCCGCGACCGGACAGGTATCGGTGGCGGCCAGCGGCAGAAAATCGTCGGAGACCCGGGCGACCTGATCGCTGTGGCTCATCCAAACGTCGATCTCGTCGGGCACTCCGGCCAGCAGTTCGTTCGCCCGAGTGACGCGGCAACGGGCGCGGCCGTATTCCCGCGCGGGGAAGTTGTGGACCTCTTCGCCCAACGCCTGACAGGCGAGTTGCATCCCGTAGCAGATACCCAGCACGGGCAGTCCAAGGTCGAAAATCTCCGCGTCGCACTTTGGGGCGCCCGGCTCGTAGACGCTGGCCGGTCCGCCCGAGAGGATCAACCCCCGCGGCGCCAACTCGCGGATACGAGCGGCCGTGATGTCGTGTCGGACGATCTCGCAGTAAACGTGCTGCTGACGTACCCGCCGGGCTATCAACTGTGCGTATTGTGAGCCGAAATCGAGAACCAAAACCTTTTCGTCGGCCAGCCTCTTCATTGTCCACCCTCCGGGGGAAACCCCGAATTATAGAACTTCCCATGAGGCACAGCCAGGGGGGCGGATGGGTGGAAATCGTAAACAGACAGGCGGTTGCCATGCCAGAGGTGGGGGGGTATGATGTCTTCATGTTAATCCTACTGACCAACGACGACGGCATCTACGCCCCCGGACTGGCGGCGCTGGAACGGGAACTACGCACGCTTGGCGAGGTGGTGGTCGTCGCCCCGGCCACCGAACAGAGCGGCGTCGGACACGCAATCACGTACCTCTCTCCGCTGATCGTCAAGGAGGTGTTCCGCAACGACAATGGCCCCGGCGACGACCGGCGCTGGGGTTGGGCCGTCGAGGGTAGCCCGGCCGATTGCGTGAAGATCGGCGTCCAGCAGTTCTGCCCCCGCCCGCCGGATATGGTCGTCAGCGGCATCAACGGCGGGCTGAACGCCGGGATCAATGTTCTCTACTCGGGCACGGTGGCCGCAGCCATCGAAGGGGCCTTTTTCGGCATCACCAGCGTGGCCGTCTCGCTTGAGTTCGACGAGCACGCCCACTACGATCGGGCCGCCCGGCTGGCGTGTGCAATCATCCGCCGGATATTGGAAAACAAGACGCCCGAGCCGCAACTGTACAATCTGAACGTGCCCACCGCCGCGCTTTGCGGCGAGCCGGAGGTCTGCGTGGCGCCGATGAACGTGACCCGCTACGGCGGCGGCTTCGAGAAGCGGGTCGATCCCTGGGGGCGAGACTATTACTGGCTGACCGGCGGCCCGCCGCAAAGCGTCCCCGGCCACGAAACCGACCTCTCCGCACTGGCCAAGGGAAAGGTGACGATCACGCCGTTGGATTACGACCTTACCCGCCGGGCGGCGTTGGACGAGATGAGGCGTTGGGAGTTTCGGCTGTCCGCGGCGGATGCCGAGGAAAAAAGCGGCAAGCCCGAAATAGTTGCTCATTCCGTGCGAATACAGCCCAAAAAAAGGAGTGCGAGCAATGAGTAAGCAAAAAACATCCGTCGGCTATTGCGTTTGTGTGATTGCGGTGACCGTTTGGATTGTCGGTTGCAGCGAAGAATACAAACCATTGTCGCCTCCGCCGTCGGAGCCGGCGGTCGAATCCCCGCCACCAGAGCCCGAGCCGGCCCCGGCAGCATCAGTAACCGTGCAACAAAAGGCCGTCGTGGGCGTGGGCAAAAAGGGTCGCGGTTATGGACAGGGCTACGTCGCCACACCCATCGGCAGCCTGTTCGCCGCACGCGAGAAAATTATATTCGATATCAAAATCCCTCATGCCATGAAACTGTTCAAAGCCCAAGAAGACCGACCGCCAAAGGACCACGAAGAGTTCATGGAGAAGATCATCAAGGCGAACCACATCAAGCTCCCCGAACTGCCCGACGAGCATCGCTACCAGTACGACCCCGAGACCGAGCAACTCATGGTCCTGAGTCCGGCGGAATCATAGTGGATAGTGGATAGTGGGTCGGGTCGAGACCCGGCTTACGTATTCCCTGTACTCCGTTGAATCGAACGAGGTCTTACGATGGCAACTGATTCCGGGCGTAAGCGATGGCCGAAGGTGTTGTTGGTCCTCGCGTTTGTCGTCGTGGTAATCGCGGCGATATTCTACGTGGACAATAATCAAGCGGCAAGAAATCGCTTGCGTGTGACGATCTCGAAGGAGACAACCTACATCACCGAGCCGCTACGGGCGGACGGCTACCCGGACTACATCGCCGCGCTAAACCAGCGGCTCAGCGAGGGCGTCACCCCCGAGAACAACTCGGCGGTGCTTTTTCTGAAGGCCGTCGGACCGAAAGTAATCGACAATAATGAGTTTCGTGACAAATACTACCAGATGCTCGACATTCCGCCGCTGCCGGAAACGGGGGATTACTTCATTCCCTCCGACGAGTATCAAACTGCTCATATTGCCCGCCAAATGGGCCAAGCCCAAACTCCCGAGGATCCTTCAGAGGAAGAACTGAGAGAACGGCTTAATAAACAATTCGATTTGGCCCTGAATCAGCCGTGGTCGAAGGAAGAGTATCCCGTGTGGGCGGAATGGGTCGCCGCCAACGAAAAGCCGCTGACCCTGATCGTCGAGGCGACCGGGCGTCCGCGGCGATACGATCCGCTGATCTCCATAGATGACCAATCGGTATTTTGCCTTCTGCTGCCAATGGTTATGCGTCATCGCGACGTGGCCAGGGCTTTGTGCGCTCGAGCAATGTTTCAAATACACGAGGGCAAGGACGAGGAAGCATGGGAAGACCTGTTGGCCTGCCACCGCCTGGCACGGCTGGTCGGCCAAGGGGCGTTCTTGGTTGAAGCCCTGGTGGCCATAAGCATCGACTCAATGGCTTGCGCCGGCGATCGGGCGCTGCTCGAACACGGCAAACTTTCGGCCGGCCAAATTGCAAAGATGCGTGACGACTTGGCCGACTTGCCGGCGATGCCTTCGATAGCCGAGAAGTTAGACAAATATGAAAGGCTAGGCCTACTTGACGCAATAACTGCGTTTGCCCAGGGACGGGTAGACGACCTGGAAATGCCCGGCTTTATCGGCAGGCACATAATTGCCTGGGACCACAGCCTTCGTTTAGCCAACTTGTTGTTCGACCAAGCGGCCGACGCCTGCCGCCTGCCCACGCGAAAGGAACGCCAGATCGCCTGCGATGAAATAGAAAAGAAGATAAAACAACTTGCCAAAGAATACCGCTCAATCTCAAAGCTGTTGCTCAGCCCTCGTCGTTCGGCTGCTCGGTGGTTTGTTGCGATGTATCTGCCGGCGTTTTCGACGGCCCGGAATGTGGAAGACCGCTCGACGATGCAGTTTGAGTTGACCGATCTGGCCTTTGCCTTGGCCGCGTATCGGGCCGAGCACGGGGCGTATCCGGCGAAGCTCGACGAGCTTGTGCCGGAATACGTCAAAGTGATTCCAAAAGACATCTTCAACAATGACGCCGACCTGCATTACACCTGGCAAGACAACGGCTATCTGCTCTACAGCGTCGGCCACAACGGCAAGGACGACGGAGGGAAAGGCCGCGATGACCGCAAGGAGGGCGAGGACTGGGATGATCTGATCGTGCGCATCCCGTCAAAGCCGGAGGGATAGTGGGTAGTGAGTAGTGGATAGTGGGTAGTGGGTAGTGACCGTCACGGCGCGGCTGTATGGTCCGGGGCGTTGCCGCGCGGACGCGGTTGCGGTATGCTGTGGGGCATGGATGAACTAAACGCACTGCCGAGAAGCCCCGAGTTGATGTCGCGCGGAGACACGGCGCTGCTGGTCGTTGACGTGCAGGAAAAACTGCTGCCCGTTATCGCCGATGCACCGCGGATCGTGTGGAACACAAGGCGGTTGATCGACGCCGCCGGGATTCTCGGATTGCCGGTCCTGGCCACCGAACAGTATCCGAAAGGTTTGGGGCCGACGGCGGGCGAATTGGCCGAGCGGTTGACGGCCGTGGTCCCCTCGAAGCTGACCTTCAGCGCCGGCGGCTGCCCGGGCCTGTTCGACGAGATTCAGCAGCGCGGCATCCACAAGATTCTGGTCTGCGGGATCGAAGCCCACGTCTGCGTACAGCAAACGGTGCTCGACCTGTTGGCCGACGGCCGGCGGGTTTACGTCGCGGTCGACGCGATCGGCTCGCGGTTCGAGGTGGACTATCGGACGGCCATCGGGCGGATGGATTCGGCCGGGGCGACGTTGACCACCACCGAGGCGGCGATGTTCGAGTGGTGCGAGGTCGCCGGCACGCCGGAATTCAAACGGATCAGCCGCTTGGCCGTCGAAAAGGCACCGGAGTAGAATAATCCATCATTTAGCCCGCCGCGAATACCATTTAGCCCGCCGTGAATACACGGCGGGGAAGTGGTTTCTCGCACCAGACCATGCCCCGGGTGTATTCACCCGGGCTAAATGACTTTGATTGCCGGCTAATTTCCGAACTCTTTGCCGAAATATCGCGTGAAGCTGGGCGGTTGGGGTAATAAATACAGAGTTTACCCCGTCCCAATCGCCACTGCCCGCCTATTTTCGGGCGTAAAAAGCGGTTTTTCGCCCGCCCCTGGGGCGCGCGAAAAAAGACGAAAACTCCGATGGCCAGAAAACAGCCTTTTTCTAGGCGTTTTCGGCTGGTAGAATGACCTCGTTGCGCGTACCCCGCAGGAGGGGTGGTGCGAAAAGTTTCGCGACCTGTCGCCACAAGCCGATGTTGTTATTCAAGTTAAGGTCGATTTTCCGGTCTGAATTAACTGGAAAAAATTTCTGAAATCGCCAACTAATTCTTACGTCGATTCGTCGAGGGCCGCCGATGCGTTCAAACCGCTTAAAACCAGGGCTATTCATTTCGCTTTGGCGACTGTGCTTTAGACGTAACCCCAGTTCAACCTCAGGTTGATTAACCTGGTATACCGGGTTAATTAACCTGGATGCGCCAGGTTAAATTGGCCCCAAAAACGCCGCTTGCGCGCAAAAAGCCGCCCGAGATGTTTTCGTGAAAAGTTCGCGCAAAAATCCGCCCGGGTGGCCGCGATAGCTCGTCTATCGGGGTGCGGGGTGCCACTGGCGTCTATCGGGGTGCCACTGGCTCTGCCAGTGCTCACGGGTAGCCCCTCCCCGCAACGATCATCCGTCCAGAAGCCGCGCCAATTCCTCGGCCGCTTCCGCGCCGGCCGCCTCCCGAGCGAGGGCAATCGGATCGACGCCCACGGTCCGCAGATTCTGCGCCCCAGTAAGCGTTTCAAGCGCCCGTGGCCCCAACAACCGGATGCAAATGCGGAATCCCTCCCGGTAGCACTTGCGCGCCCCCTCCAGGTCGCCCTTGGTCGACAGCACGCTGCCGATGTTGTTCACGGCTCTTGCCACCGCCGGGTGATCGTCGCCGAAGGCCGCGCGATCAATCCGCTCCGCCTCGTGGTAACATCGCAGTTCTCCCTCCAGGTCACCCTTAATCGAAAGTACGGTGCCGATATTGTTCACGTCACGGGCCACCGCCGGGTGCTCGTCGCCGAAGGCTGCACGATCGATCCGCTCCGCCTCGCGGTAACATTGCAGCGCCCCATCCAGGTCGCCCTTGGCCTTAAGTACGCCGCCGATGTTGTTAACGCGGAGGGCCACTTTTGGGTGGTCGTCGCCGAAGGCCGCGCGATCGATCCGCTCCGCTTCTCGTAAGCATCGCAGCGCCCCATCCAGGTCGCCCTTGTCGTGAAGCACGCGGCCGATGTTGTTCACGTCCCTGGCCACCGCCGAGTGCTCGTCGCCATAAGTCACGCGATCGATCCGTTCCGCCTCGCGGTAGCATCGCAATGCCCCCTCCAAGTCGCCCTTGTCATGAAGCACGCGGCCGATGTTGTTCACGTTGATGGCCACTTCCGGGTGCTCGTCGCCGAAGGCCGCGCGGTCGATCCGCTCCGCGGTACGCAGCATGGCCAGCGACGCATCCAAGCGGGCGCGATTCCAGAAGTACAGGCCCGTCTGGTTGGCCAGCGATGCCGTGAGCGGGATTTTGCCGATCCGCTCGGCGTGTTCCACCGCTTCAACGGCGTGGGAGGCGTAGAGGTCTTGCGTGGGCAAACGTCGAATGTCATCCACCACGCTTTGAAACACGTCGGCCAGAATTGCGATCAATTCGATCAATATGGCCCGACGACCTTCCTCACCGAGCTGCCCGCGCACGAGCGACTGCGTCAAGCGGTGGACCTCGATGGACCCTTCGTACTTGAAGATCGACCAGTCGCGGAGTTGAGCCAACTCTTCTCGGACCTGTTGGGCGGTCAGCCCGTCCTTGGCCGAAGCGGTGACGAACAACTCGACGGGAATCGCCTTGGGATGGCAAAAGGCGGCCAGGGCGACGATCTTTCCGCCGGGCGTCGCATCCAATTTCGGCAAGTGCAGGCCGAGACACGCGGCGACCTTCAACCCGTAACCGGCCGCATGATGTTGCGGTTCGAGGTCGTCGAGGACGTATCCCGATTGGCCCACCTCGGCCCGTTCGAGCATTTCGAGCAACTGCGGGGGCATGATGTCCGGAAATCGCCGCAGGTAGCCCGCGGCCAGCGCCACGGTAAGCGAGTGCCGGCCCAAGTGTTCCGCCAACCGCTCCAGCGCCTCCCGGCAGCCGTCGCCGGCCAGGTCGGGGCGATGCAGCCGCAATAGCGCAACGGCTTCGTCCAACGCCAGAACCTCTAGCAATTGCGTCTCGATCAGGTCGGTGGGCAGGTCTGTTCGCCGGGTGGTGGCGAGGATGCGCGACGGGGCCGACACTAAGAACTCGCGGAGCCGCTCGGGTTTTTCCAGGTTGTCAAGCACCAGCAGATGCTTGCCCGACGAAAGCCGCCGACATATAGCCTGGCGAAGTTGATCCGGGGGCGTGTCTGGCGCGGCGCGAATGCCCATCGCCTCGGCCAAGGCCGAAACGGCGGTTTCGATGGCGGTCTCCGAGGCGTCGAGCCACCAGAGACCACCGAAATCGCCGGCGAAGCGAAAGGCGAACTCGGCGGCCAGTTGGCTCTTTCCGACGCCTCCCTCGCCTGAGACGGCCTGGTTGACGGCCACATTGTGTTTGCTGAGCGCACGGTAGAGTTCCTGTAGCTGCTTCTCCCGCCCGACGAAGTCGAGGTTTCTAGCAACGCCCGCCTGTGGCAAGTTGTTGGCCGGCGGTTGGAAGAACTCGGGCCGGGCCGGCAGCGCCGAAAGCGGCGCAGCCACCGGCGGCGCATCGGCCGGCGAAATGTTATACAGCCGGCTGACGAGTTGTTGGTAGCCATCGGACTTGCCCAGGTCGATCCGCGTGGCCCCGCCAAGCGGCTTTGGGATGAACTGCACGTCGTCTTCGCTGAACACCACGGGCACGAATCTGGTGTTCTCGGCCCCGGCATCGTACAGTGTTTGGTAAATCAGCGTGCTTTCCCAACGGACGCCAAGCCCACGGCCCGGCAGTTCCTTTCCATCGACCCGTTTCTTGTACGTCTCGGTGCAAACGACCAGCACAAAGTCGGACTCGGCCACGTGGCGGTCCATCCACTTTGGCCAGCCTTCGGGCGGCGAGACCTCGTGTTGGTCGATCCGGCACTCGATGTTGCTTTCGGTGCGGAGCCGATTGGAAAGCTCGAGCACACGGGCGTCGTGCCGCGTTGAATCGTGGCTATAACTGATGAAGACCCGCATTGTCATATCCGCCGTGGCCCGGTGTAACCTACCCCCCAGTATACCTGCCCCACCGCCGGGACAATAGGGGGTCGCTCCAGGTTCACTACGCGAGCGGAAGTTCACCCGGCCCAGGGCAACGCCGGCGTTGTTGCGGATAAGTGGCCGGGCGGAGATCGTGAGGGGCGTTTAGAGTTGCGACGCTTCGATAGCCCAAGAGGCTCGAATAAGATAGCCCATGGTTGCCGCTCGGGCGGCCACCCGTGGTTTTTCACTCCAGACCGTGCCCCGGGTGTATTCACCCGGGGCTAAATGACTTCGGCGGAACTTACTTGCCGCTTGCCGGGTGTCCCGGCAGGCCACCTTCGTACGCGCTGAATTCGGCCCAGACGGGCAAGTGCTCGGAGACCTCCATCGCGCCCGGCATGGTCAACTCGAACTGCCGCATCACGTCCATCACTTCCACCAGACCGGTGAACTCGCTGGTGGCGCGGCGGTCCAGTAGGATGTTGTCCAACAGTTGGGTTCCGCGTGTAGTGGTGAACTTGTCGTTGAGTTTTGAGAGCAAGGCCGTCACGCCCAGCAGTCTGCCCAAGCCTCCCAAGTGTTGGTCGTCGCCGTTCAAGTCGCCGAGCAGAATAATGTCGTCCTCGTTTCGGCCGTCGTTCAGCACGGCGCGATACGCCTTGGCCAGCAGGTCCAACTCCGCGTCGGAGTGTTCGTCGTCGGCCTCCACGTTGATCAGGGTGAAGGTGAACGCCTCGGCCGGGTCCGGTCCACGCACCCGAAACGAACCGGCCAACGGCTTGATGCGAAAACGGTCCAACGGATCCTCGACAAAACGGACCGTGCGACGATCGACGTCGATCCGGGCGCGATCAAAGACAAACGCGCTGTAGTGTTCCAAGGCGTCGCGTCGCTGGGTGGGGCAGGTGGCGAAGTCGTAGCTCCGGCCGGTGGCGGCGTTGATCCGCTCGACCAGCCGGACAAGCACTCCGCGGTTTTTACCCCGAACACCCTGCACGGCGACCAGATCGAACCGTGGGAAGAAACGGACCAACACGTCGGCTACCCGGGGGTTGCTCAGTTTGGCCTCGTCGAGCCGTCCAAGCTGGAAGGTTGCGATGCGGATGATCGGCCTCGACGGGGCGTCGAACGGGACCGCGTTGCCGCCGCCCGCCTCCATTCTCGCCTCGGCTTTTTTGGGGACGATTTTCCAACCGGCGGGCTTGCCGTCGAGAAGTTCCGTCTGTATCTCGTAATTTAGAAAGAAGTAGACGCCCCCCGCCACGGCGGCGACCACCAGCAGAATGAATATCTGTTTGGACATGATGCGTAGGGTATCTGATTGGCGGCCGACGGCACTAGGCCAATTTGGGGGGTGTGTAGGCGGAGAAATCGTCACAGCAGGCAGTCCGGGGGGGAAATGCGTTGCCCGCCCAGGCTTGTGTTTCGTATACTATAGAAGGTCACCGGGACAAAAAATGTCGGTAATGGCAGGGCCGTTAGCCCCCGGCTATTATGTCAAACGTATTTCGACCATTTAGAACATCCACCGGCACGGACCAATGAAGCCGATTTTCACTCCTATCGTTATTTTGTTGTTGCTTTCCGCGACCGCCTCGGCCGAGGTTTTCGAGCTGGTCGGCGGTGGTCGAGTAGTGGGTAAGCTGCTCAATCCCCAAGAGTCGCCTCGGCGGAGTTTCGTCGTCGAAGTTGCCGAAGGCGTCAAGGTCACGCTCGACGCCAAGCGGGTCCGCAGGGTGCTCCGTCCTCGCGCCGAGGAGGCCGAATACGAGCGGATACGGCCGATCTATCCAGACACGGCCGAGGGCCAATGGGCGCTGGCCCAATGGTGCCGCGAGCAACGGCTAATTACCCAGCGGCAGACGCACCTTCGCCGGGTAATCGAGCTTGCCCCCGACCACGCGGATGCCCGCCGCGCGCTGGGCTACAGTCAGGTCGATGGCCAGTGGGCAACGCGCGAAGAGGTGATGACCAAACGCGGCTACGTCCGCTACAAGGGAAAATGGAAACTGCCGCAGGAGGTCGAACTGCTGGAGGAGAAACGGGATTTGCAGGAGTCGCAACAGGAGTGGTTCATTAAGCTGAAGCGCTGGCGCGGCTGGCTCGATTCGGACCGCAGCCGGCAGGCCCAGGAGAACATTCGCGCCATTGACGACACGGCCGCGACCAAGGCCCTGATGATGGGTCTGCGCGACGAGTCGGACCCGCGGGTAAGGAAGCTGTTGATCGCGGCGTTGGCCAAGATCGACACGCCCGAGTCGGCCCGCGCGCTGGCTATCGCGTCGATTGTCGACCCGGTCGAGGAAGTGCGGCTAACGTGCCTGGACCACTTGGAAAAAAAGAAGCGGCCGGAAGTGGCCGCCTATTTCGTTGGCAAACTCAGGGACAAAGACAACATCGTGGTCAATCTGGCGGCGATCGGCCTGGGCCGGATGAAAGACCCGTCGTCGATCGGCCCGTTGATCAATGCCCTGGTCACGTCCCACAAGTTCAAGATCGTCAATCCCGGTGGCGACGGGATGAGCGCCAGTTTTGGCTCGGGTGGATCGGGGCTTTCGATGGGCAACAAACCCAAATACATCCGTCGGCAGATTCCCAACCAGACCGTACTCGACGCCCTAGTCGCCATAACCGGCTGCAACTTCAATTTCGACAAGCAGGCGTGGAAGTACTGGTACGCCGCGCAGAAAAAACCATCGCCGTCTCTGGACGCGCGGAGGGACTGAAACTCTCACCCCTTCCTTCTCCGTCCCGACGCCGGGCTGACGGCCGATAGCGCGACGCGGTCTTCGAGGTTCGGGCGGAAGATGGTCAGGATCAGCAGCGGCAAATACCAGGCCATGCACAAGCCGCCTTGGTCGGCGTGCCAAAATTGGGTTGCCAGCATCACCGCCGCCGAACAGCTTAGCAGCGTGCCAAGGTTTTTGTGCGCCGGCCAAATGGCCAATCCGACGCAAAGCGCCGTGAACGCGGCCACCACCGGAATGCGATACGCCGAGTCGAAATAGCCCCAGAAGCCCGAGAGCGGCGACGTAAATGGATTGCGAATACCGAACATCTGCCCGAGTTGGGCAACGAATGCTCCGTAGTCGGGCGAAATGACGGCCAGCAGAATCACCATCGCCGCCAGCACCGCCGCCACGCCTGAAACGAATCGGATCACGCCGCGCCGCCAATAGAACCCGCACCACAACGGGAGCAGGAACAGCGGATAGAAGATCAGACCCGCCGCCAGACCAATCAGCACGCCGGCGACCGCGGGCCGTCGATAGGCCGCAATGGCCCAAACCAGCAGCGCCGCCGGCGCGACGTGCTCCACCTGACTGGTGAGTTGACTGGTGTAGAAAGTCAGCAGATAGAGCGTGGCCGCCGCCACGCCGGTGTGGGGATTGTCGAAATGCCGGAAACCGATCCAGACCATGCCCGCCACCACGGCCAGATGCGCCAGAATCGCCACGGCATGGGTGGCCGTCGCACGGAACGAAAGGCCCCGCGGGGTTTCAGGACGCGATGGATCGACAAGGATGATTTCCTGGTTGGACAAGCTGGAAAACGACTGGAACGGCGCGTATCCGAGACCGGGCGAAGCGGGTGATTCCTGCTGGGCCAACAAATACTCCAATCGCTCTTGCGGACTGGTGATGACGTTGGCCATCAAGAACACCAGCAAGGCGGCTCCGGTGAACGCCAGACCGCCGGCCGAAAGGTTCGGGTCCAGCAGCGGCCGGCGGACCATCACGGGATCCAGCAGCAATCTAATAAGGAAGAACAGGCCGACGGCGAACAGCCAGACGTATCCCGCTTGGATCAGCTCCGGCAATTGTTTCAATAGTCCGTGGTAGACCAGCAGCAAGCCGGGCGAGAAGGCGATCAGCCCCGCCAGATCCAAGTTCCGCACACTCCAAAGCCGCTGGAACTTGAAGTAGATGCCGACCATCATCAGCGCGGAAATATACGCCCAGGTGGTCGGGTTCAGCTTGTATCCGAAAAGGATTTCCTGCATGACCCATTAAGATACACAAAGGCGGGTAGTTTGCAATCCCCCCCGGGGCGAATTAAGTGAAGAGGGAAGGGAGAAGGGAGAGGAGTGAAAGGAGAAGAGTGAAGGGAGAAACACCGGTTTTTTCAGCAAGTCACTCCTCACTCCTCCCTCTTCTCCCTTCCCCGTGGCTATCATCCCAGCCGCTGGCGTGCCTCCTCGGCCCACGGGCTGTCCGGCGCGTGGGCAAGGAAGGCCCGCCAGTGTTCCTCGGCCCGATCGCGGTGGTGCATTTCATCGAGAGTGCGGGCGAGGTGGTAATGCGCGTCGGCGTAATCGGGATGATACCGCAGCGCGCCCTCGAAGGCGGCCACCGCCAGATCGTGCTGGCCAGTCTCCGCCAACACGCAGCCGAGGTTCGCCCGGGCCTCAACATAATCCTCGTCCAACTCGACGGCCATGTAATATCGCTCGCATGCCGCGGTGAGATCGCCCTGCCGATAGAGCAACTCGGCGACGTGGAGACAGATTTCGGCGTTTGGACCAAGCGCGGCCAGGGCCGCGCGATACATCTCGGCGGCGGCCGCCAGTTGGTCGTCTTCCTCCAGTTCGGCGGCCAGTTGGCACATCTGCTCGGGCGCGACCGGCACCGCTTTCGACGGCGCAGGCTCGCCTTCCACGGCGTCGAAATCGAACCGCAACTGTCCGCCCGGCTCGAGCAACCCGTCTCCCTGCCGAAGCAGAATGTCCTTGCCTTGAACGATCACCGAAAGTTGGGCCAACGGCCGGGCGACATCGGGTAAACAGCGGGCGAAAATATCGAGCTTCTTCTCGATCGCCCGAGGCGACATACCCGCCGCAAGCAATTCCGCCAACCGCCGGGCAGTGGATACCTCCTGGAAATCGAAGTACGGCAGCCGCCGTACCTCGCGTGCGGGCACGATCAATCCCCGCCGATGCCAGCGACGGATCACCGCCACCGGTACTTTCAGCAGATCGGCCAGCATCGCCGGCGTGTAGAGCCGATGAATGTCCTGCTGCGTATCGACCAATCCCAACCGTTGCCAAAGTTGCGTCTCGATGATGACCTCGACCGACCCCTCCTCGATCCGCTGCCGAGCCGCTTCATCGAACAGGTTGTCCTGATCGCTCACCTCGGGCAGGGGAAAATCAGCCTCGCCGATGACGATCGTCTGGACCGAAACGTCAGGCTTCTCCAACACCGTCGCCCCGTGCTGACGCGCCAGTTGCGCGGCGTCGCGACGGGCCATGCTGGCCAGCTTGCCGACGAACGCGATGCGCTGGCCGTCGAGAATAGCGGATGTGTCGTCGCCGGCGCCCATGAGATTTTTTGCAAGGTGTTACGAAAGATCGTCGGAATCCAGCAGACGGGCTGCATGGTCAGTAGCTACAATGTACACCATCCGGCCGTCGGTGCGATAGAGCACGCGGTAATTGCCTTGCCGAAGTTCGCGATAGACATGCTCCGGATCTTCGGCGACGAAACCGCCCAAGAGAGGATGGCGACCGAGCATTTCGACGCGGGAGACCAACTTTTGTGCAAAACGTCGGGCCGCGGCCGGGGCATCCTTCGAGATATAGTCCAGCAAACTTTCCAAGTCGTCCAACGCCTTGGGCGTCCAGACTATTTCAGCCATTTTTCCAGCCGCCGTTTGGCCTCTTCGTGGGGAACACCCTCGCCCCGGGCGAGCTGACGCTCGCCCTGTTCGATCTTTTCCAGCAAATACAACTTCTCAACCAGCGAGTCAACGTTCACTTCCTCGGGCAACTCGACCAGCATCTGCTGCAACGTTTCTTTTTGCATGACCACAATTCTTTTGCGCGAAACCGGTTGAATTACGCCCTCTTCGACGGATAAACCGACGACGGCGGAGCGGGCTTTCCGATCGGCGGTACGGCCTCCAACTGCTCCGACTCGTCGAGCGGCTGCGGCGACGCGGCGCCGGGACCAAGCGAAGGCTTTACATCGGCGTTGCCTCCGGAAGGTTGTTTGGCCGGCGTGGGAAATTCAAAGGTGGACGAGGGATTCGTCACTGGAGCGATCGTTTGTGTGATCGGTTGGCCGCAGGCGTCCAGCGGCACGCGGTAGCATGTCACCCGCGGCACGTTGTACGTGTACGTCACCGGCACGCGCTTCTCCACCACGCGCGGTATGCTGATCGTCTTCTGCTGGGCTACCATCCGGCACACCTGATACGGCACCTTCTCCACGCGCTCTTCGTAGACCATGCGGCAAGTCCGCACCGGAATCTTGCGGACACGCTGCTCGGTGACCATCCGGCAAACCCGGTACGGAACCTTGCGAACCATTTGCTGGGGCACGTACTTGCACACCTGGTACGGCACCTGTTCGGTCACCGTTTGCGGTACATAGCTGGTCTGCTGCACCTGCTGGGCGACGAGGTTCGGATGCCAGACCTTTTGCACTTCGTACCGGCCGCGCGGCGTTTGGGTCCAGTATAAGCCCGGCCGCTGGTAAACCGTCTGACCGGTGATCGGATCGACGGTGCAGGCGGCCGATTGCCACTTCAGCCGGGTAGCCGGCTGACTGGGCTTCATCACGACCTGCTGGGAGTAGCACCCTTGATCGATGTATCGGGTCTGACAGGTGGTTACCGGACGCATCACCGTGCGGCACTGGGTCCGATAGGCCGTCTCATACACCGGCTGCATCACGGTGTAGCGCTCTTCCCGCTCGGCCGTCTCGTACACCGGACGTTGCACGGTATAGGTTTCTTCCCGCACGGCAGTCTCGAAAACCGGTCGGGCAACCGTGTATCTGTTCTCGCGGACCACCGTCTCCCAGACGGGTTTGTAGGTGGTCACCTGCCGTTGCTCGCAGACCGTTTCATACTCGACGCGATAGGCGGTGACTTGCCGCTTCTCGCATACGGTCTGATAGACGATTCGATAGGTTTGGCCGTCGGCGCACGTTTGGCTACCCGACACGGGGCAGCACACCTGGGCAAATGCCGGTGTGGCCAAAACCGCCAACACGGAAAACATGGACAACAGACTAACGGACGTTTTCATGGTAATTTCCCTTCGGTAGTCTGCCGCTGAAATGCGCGGCAGCTACAGCAACCATAGGATATATCTCTCCAAGTGAGTCTGACAGATTATTGGGCAAATGGAAAACGGCGGACAAGGCCCGGAAATCACGATTTGGTCCGAACCTCAACTGGCGTTGCGAGTTAGCGTGAGGAAGAATTCCTCAAGTTTCCGTCCTCTCGCGCCGACGGTGAATTTTTCCCCAATAGCGTAAATTACGCGGTGCAAAAACCGCACCGTCAGAGCTTGTTCAATCGTTACAACCGGCCCCGCTACACACGCGAAGCATCTTCGACGACAATGCTTCTATGCAATACCTCGATCTTACGTTGCCAACCGCCGCCGAGAATCTGGCATTGGACGAAGCGCTGCTCGATGAGGCCGAGACCGCCGACGCGCCGAGCGAAACGCTGCGACTCTGGCAGTCGAGGCAGCCGATGGTCGTCGTCGGCCGCTCCTCGCGGGTCAATGAAGAAGTGCGGCTGGACGCGTGCCGCGAATTGGGCGTTCCGGTGTTGCGGCGGATCAGCGGCGGGGCGGCCGTTCTGGCCGGGCCGGGTTGCCTGATGTACGCCCTGGTGCTCGACTATCGACTGCGGCCGGAATTACGTGCCGTGGATCGCGCCCATCGTTGGGTGTTGGGTATCCTGGCCGCGGCGCTGGAAACCCGCGTGCCGGGCGTACAATGCCAAGGAACGAGCGATCTGGCGATTGGAAACCAAAAGTTTTCGGGCAATAGCGCCCGATGCCGCCGCGAACATATCCTCTACCACGGCACGCTGCTATACGACTTTCCGCTGCAACTGATCGAGCGATGTCTGAAGATGCCGCCGCGGACTCCCGACTACCGCGTGGGCCGTTCCCACGATGGCTTCGTGACCAATCTGCCGATGCAAGCGGATGAGATTCGGCGATTGCTGGCCGAAACCTTCGACGCCCGAGAGCCGCGTAACGCCTGGCCCGAGCCGCGCGTCGCCAGACTAGCATCTGAAAAATACTCCCGGCCGGAATGGAACGATCCGGCGGCCGCTATTGAGCATCGGGATGACGACGTGGCGTAGTTTCTCGGTGGGACCGCGCTGGTTCCGCCCTACTCGTGGTTCTCGCGCCGCGGCCGTGGATCGTGGAAGCTCATCGCCACGCCCACCAGAAGGATCGCTATGGACCAGAACGCCTCCCAACTGCGATTTGCCACGGCGTAGTCCAAGCTGGCGTAAACCATGTAGATGCTCGATAGGCAGAAAAGGATCGGAGTGACGGGATAGCCCGGAACGCGATAGGGTCGTTCGACGTCGGGTTCTCGTTTTCGCAATACAATAAGCGACGCGCCGACGAGCGTGAGGAAGAACCAGAAGCCCGGCGCTGTGAACTTCACCATGCTCTCGAAGCCCCCCTGGCCGAAGCCGAACCAGACTACCAAAGCGAGCGTGATCGCGCCTTGGATCAGCAGCGAGCAGACCGGCGTTCCGCGTTGGGCGTTCCAGCGGCCCAGCCAGGCGTATAGCCTGTGCTCGGTGCCGAGTGCGTAATAGATTCTCGAGCCGGTGAAGATTTGACCGTTGATCGCCCCCAGGGCGGAGATGCAAATCAAGAGGCTGATTGCCTGGCCGGCCCACCGACCGATCCCCAGTTTCAACACATCGGCGGCCGGGGTGGGTTGCCGCGTGCCGTCGAGTCCCAAAGCATGGACGAAGGCCAGATTCACCAGCACGTAGATCGCGGTTACCGCCAACGTGCTGAACAGCAGTGCGCGGAAGATATTTTTTCGCGGATTCCGCACCTCCGCGCCGACGTAGGCCATTTCGTTCCAACCGCCGAAGACGAGTAGGACGTAGATCATTGCCATGCCGAAATCGGACAGCGCGAAGTGCGATGGCGTTGCAGGCGGTTCCGGCGTCGGCGGGGCCGGCCCGGCCGAGAGGAGTCCGATCGCCACGATTGCCGCCAACCCAAGTACCTTGACCGTGGTAAGGATGTTCTGCGTCCATTTTCCTTCCCGCACGCCGAGGATGTTGATTGCCGTCATCACGACGATCGAACCGGCGGCGTAGGCCACCAAGACGTAACCGGCCGACTGCCCTTCGGCCCGGGGCCAGATGCGATTTGCGTATTCGGCAAAGGCGTAGGCCATTAAGCCGATCGAGCCGGGCCGGACGATCCACAGTTGGCACCAGGCGAAGAGAAAGCCGACCCTTCGGCCCATCGCCCTGGTCAGATAGACGTAGTCGCCGCCTTCTTTCGGATAGGCGGTGGCCAATTCGGCATAGCAGAGCGCGCCGATCAAGGAGAGCGCCCCGCCGAGCAGCCATAGACCCGTCAGCCAAGCCACGTTAGGCGTAAGTTTGGCAATCTCCGGACTGGTTCGATAGATGCCCGCCCCGATGATGATCCCCACGATGAGGCACGTGGAGTCGTAGAGCGTCAATTGGCGACGCGGAGCGGCGGAGGGTGGAGTGAGCGACATGTCGGTTAAGTATATCTGCCGTTGCGTACAACGTTTATTGAGGATCAGGAAGCTATTGTTCGCAACATAGTATATCTGACATTCAATAAACGAATGGGCAACGTCTGGACGCGGACCAAGAAAATGATAGGATAACGCAATGCTGGGAATCACGCAACAATTGGGGGTGACATGCCCCTCCTGGAGATAGCTATATGGGAAAAAAGGAAGAAGCCATCGAGGTCGGGGGGACGGTTACGGAGGCACTGGCCAATACCAGGTTCCGAGTCCAACTTGAAAGCGGACATTCCATCATCGCCCACGTCGCTGGTAAGATGCGCAAGCACTTTATCCGCATCGTGCCGGGCGATCGGGTCCGGATAGAGCTTTCGCCTTACGACCTGACCAAGGGCCGCATTACCTTCCGCGAACGCTAACCACTCCCTCTTTTGGCGAGCAGGTTCGGCTCCATGCCGCGAAAAATATTTCGGGCTGGTTGCAAATGTCCGTTGGCCGGAGACGAATTACGGCTGTAGGCTTATTCATCCCGTGACAAATACTCGTTTCACAATCGCTGCAAAGGGAGAACGTGTCGTGAGAAAGATGCTGTTATCGATACTGGCCGTGGCGGTGTTGCTGGGGTTCACCAACATATCTGTCGCCCAAAGCGAGATGAAACCGGTGGTGACCGTGTCGTTCTCCGGCTACGACGAGTTGATGACCAACATTGACGTGTTTGGCCGGCTGGGCGGCAACCCCGACATGGGAAAGGGTCTGGAGTTTGTGTTGCAGATGATGACCCAGGGCAGGGGCCTCTCCGGCCTGGACAAAACGCGGCCCTGGGGCGCCGTGTATCTCGCCGACGATCAGGGTAAGTCCGCAATCTTTGGGTTTCTTCCCGTTACCGAGTTGAAACAGTTGGTCGAGACCGGGCAAGCGATTCAAATACTTCGGAACGTCAACCAAGACAACGGCGTGTATGAAATCCAGGGCGGCGACACGACGCTCTACGCACGGCAAAAAGGCAACTGGGCAATAATCGGCCAGGCGAAAGAGACCCTGGACAAGGCGCCGGCCGATCCCTCGAAGCTGCTCGGCGACATGCCGAAAAACTACGCCTTGGCGGTCCGCGTTTCGGTAAAGAACGCTCCCAAGGAGTACCGCGAGCAGATGCTGGCCCAACTTCGGGTGGGCCTCGAGGCGGGTATGATGCGGATGCCCGACGAAAACGAAGAACAATATAAGCTGCGCTTAGACATGGCCGAACAGAGCTTCCAGCAATTGGCTGCCATGGTCAACGAGTTGGAGGACGTAATGTTGGGCTGGAACGTCGATCCCAGCACAAGCACGACTTACATCGATCTTGAACTAACGGCCCAGAACGGCACGAAGCTGGTCGATCAATTCGCCATGATGAAGCCCGGCAAGTCGAAATTCGCCGGGTTTCTGATGCCCCAGGCCGCGCTGACCGCAAATTGGATCGGCACGATGACCGACGCCGACGTGACCCGGGCCAAGAGCAATCTGGCCACGCTCCACAAATCGTTAATTGTGAATCTGGAGGACCAGGGGCTGTCCAAGGATGAAATCAAGTTGGCCACGAAATTATTGGACGACATCAACGACTTCTTGGTGAAGACCATCGAAACCAAGAAAAGCGACGGCGGGTTGGCATTGCTGCTCGACACAGAAGCCGTCACGCTGATCGCCGGCGGCGCGGTGGCCGAGGGCGGCAAGTTGGAAAAGGTCGTCGAGCAATTGGTCGCCGACATGAAGGAAAATGATCCCGACGCGGTCGACAATTTCCAGTTCAACGTCGACAAACACCAGGGCATCCGCTTCCATAAGATGACCATTCCTCCGCCCGATCCCGGGATGATACCGTTCGTAGGCGAGGAGTTGGAACTGGTTCTGGGCATCTCCGACGAGCGGGTGTATCTGGCCGCCGGCCGCGACGCCATAAATACGCTCAAGTCGGTCATCGACCAGTCGAAAGCGGCCGAGGGCAAGGAGGTGCCGCCGATGCAGATCTCGATATCGGTCGGGGCCTTCGCCAAGTTCTTCGCTGCCGCGGCAGTCGAAGAGCCGCAATTTCAAGCGCAGGCCACCATGATTTCAGCCGCTTTGGCCGACGCCGGCGAAAAGGACCACGTGTTGCTCATCGCCAAACCGATCGACCGAGGCGTCCGCATAAGGCTGGAACTCGAAGAAGGGCTGCTCAAGGCGTTGGCCACGGTGGGACAACAAATGGCGCCGATGGGTGGAATGCCACCGGGCGGCGGATTACCACGGTAAACCGTAAATAATTGCTCAATCACTTTCCCGTTCGCAGCGCGACGTTTATGCCATCTTTTCGTAGCGAAATCGCCGGCATTTCCGTGGTTGAACTGGCCCGGCGGTTCGGCACGCCGACGTTCGTCTACGACGCCGTCGCGGTCCGCCGTCGAATCGCCGATCTGGCGGCCTTCGACACCGTCCGCTACGCCCAGAAGGCCTGCTCGAACCTTGCTGTTCTCGATCTGGTCCGCCGCGGGGGGGCGCTGGTCGACGCGGTCAGCGCGGGAGAGATCCGCCGCGCGTTGGCGGCCGGATACCAGCCGACCGGAGACCCGCCGCCGATCGTATATACGGCCGACGTCTTTGACGCCGAATCGCTGGAACTTTGCGTCGAGCGCGAGATACACGTCAACTGCGGCTCGCCCGAGATGATCGACCAGTTCGGCGCTCGCGCGCCGGGACGGGGTATTACGCTGCGGATCAACCCCGGCTTTGGGCACGGCGAATCGCGAAAAACCAACACCGGCGGCGAGCAGTCGAAGCACGGCATCTGGCACGGACAGATCGCCGAGTGTCTTGATCGGGCCGAGCGCCTACGACTCTCGGTCGACGGCCTGCACATGCATATCGGCTCCGGGGTCGATATGGAACATCTCTCGCACGTTTGCGGAGCGATGGAGCAGGCCGCGGCCCGTGCAGGGTCAACATTGCGCTACATCAGCGCCGGCGGAGGGCTACCCACCGTCTATCGTCCCGCCGACTCCTCGGTCGATCCGGCCGCCTACTTCACCCTCTGGGACGCGGCGCGGAAAAGGTTGGAACAGCGATTTGGCCACCCGTTGCGATTGGAGATCGAGCCGGGCCGCTATCTGGTGGCCGAGAGCGGATACCTGATCGCCGAGATTCGGGCGGTCAAACGGCAGGGCCAAAACACCTTCTACCTGTTGGACGCCGGCTTCAACAATCTTGCCCGGCCGATCCTCTACGGTTCGTACCATCCGATGTCGATCGCGCCGGCCGACGACGGCGCCGGGCGCGGGGAGCAGGAAGTGATCGTCGGCGGTCCGCTCTGCGAGTCGGGCGATATCTTCACGCAAGAGGAAGGCGGCTTCGTCTCGACCCGCCGATTGCCCGAGGCGAAGGTCGGCGAGTATCTTGTAATCGAATGCGCCGGGGCATACGGGTTCGTGATGGGATCGAATTACAACTCGAAGCCCCTGGCGGCCGAGGTGCTGATCGACGCCGGCCGTCCCCATCTTGTCCGCCGCCGCCAGACGTTCGAGGACTTAATCCGCGGGGAGGAGATTCCGAAATCGTAGCCACCCGTAGACCGTAGACGGCGGTATTTTGCGATTATTTCACGCAATTGGCAGACCGGATCGCTTAGCCATGGCACCCCTTGGAACATGTTTTGGAATTGCCAATCCAAGTCCCCTCTCCCTTTGAGAGAGGGTTAGGGTGAGGGCTATCCGCCGGAAAACCAGTGGAATCACAATGATATCCGTGCTGCCCTCGCCCCCGGTCTCTCCCTTTGGGAGAGGGGAGACATTCCAAAACATGTTCTCAGGTTGTTGAATAATCCGGCCGAGTTCAACCGTTTCGAGGCAAATTCGGCCGATTTTTGGTCGTAAAAAGCGCTTTTTGCACCCGCCATAGCCCCTAGCGAAAAAAGTGCGTAAATACCGGCGGCCAGAAAACAGCCTTTTTCTAGGCGTTTTCGGCTGGTAGAATGACCTCGTTACGCATACCTCGCAGGAAGGGTGGGTGCGAAAAAGTCTTGGGTATCGTCGCCACAACCCGATGTTGTTATTCAAGTTAAGGTCGATTTTCCGGCCTGAATTAACTGGAA
>CBDAFL010000110.1:0-1602 GCA_965195225.1 uncultured Thermoguttaceae bacterium | reverse complement strand
TCGCAGCGGTGGACTGCTATTGGACAGTGGCCCGTCAAGAGGGTGGCGAGCCTGCATTGCCGAGCGTGCCACGGTCGCATGCGTGCACACAATGGCCGAGGGAAGCAAGTCGCCGACTGCCTTGACCACGCTACGCGATCCAGACGCGACGATAGCACATTTTCCTTCGTCACAACCAGTCAGGCATTGATGAAGCTCGCAATCAGCTTCATCGTCGGAACGATCATAAGTCGCAGCCGCGCGGACATCGTCTTCACAGCAACTTAGTTCGAGTTTTGCACATTTTCGGGGGGGGTGGAACGGGGTCAAATTGATATCGGCCTCCAGGCCAATTTGGGATAGCTTGTGATTCTACCGTCACAAAACATTCCCGCCAGGCAAGGAGGCCGACCCATGCAACTTACTACAGGATTCGTGGAATTGCTAGGCGAGTTCGCCACGGTTTTCAACGCCCCGACGTTTTTGTTGTTTGTGGATCTCATGACCGGTTGGACTCTTTCACACCGCCATCGCTTCGTGACCGACCTGATTCTCTCGGCCGGCGCCGTGGGCAAGTGCCACTTTTCCAACTACCATCGCTTCTTCAGTCAGTACATTTGGGAACTGGACGGACTCTCCAAGGTGCTCACTCTCCTGCTGGTCCGCCTGTTTGTTCCGACCGGGCTGATCGAGTTGGCCGTCGACGATACCCTTTGCCGCAAACGAGGGCTGACCGTCTACGGCACCGGGATGCACCACGACCCGTTGATCTCCAGCAAAGCCAAGAAGCTTTGCAGTTGGGGCCACGACTGGGTCGTCGTCTGCTTGCTCGTGCGCTGTCCGGCCTGGGCGCCCACCAAGGTCTTCAGTCTGCCGATCTGCTTTCGGCTCTATCGCAATCGCCAGGGATTGACCAAAGGAAAGAAGAAACGCAAGAACCAAAAGAAGGCCAAGCCCGATCCGAACCATCGCACGCGCCCTCAGTTGGCCGTGAAAATGCTTGAGTTGATAGCGTCCTGGCTGCCGGAGCGGGAGATTCTGGTGACCGGTGACAGCGCCTACGGCGGCGCGAGCGTGTTGCAGAAGCTTCCCGAAAATATGGACCTGATCAGCCACGTGCATCCCAAGGGCGCGTTGTACAAGCCGGCACCGAAAACGAAAAAGGGCGAGAAAGGACGCGGCGCGCCGCGCAAGAAGGGCGACCGCCTGCCCGGTATGGCCGCTTGGACTAAAGATCGACGACAACCATGGAAGACGATGGCGTTCGACCAATACGGCTTCCACGCCACCGTCGAGGTGAAAATCATCAAGGCGTTGTACTACAAGTCGGGCAAGGACCGGCTGCTGGTGATCGTCTTGGTCCGCGACGTGTTGGGCAAACGCCCCGACCAGATGTTTTACTGTACGCGGCTGAGTTGGGGCGCTCGAAAGATCCTCGCCGCCTACGCCGGACGCTGGAGCATCGAAGTCACGTTTGAAAACTGCAAGCAACTCTTGGGCTTCAACGATCCGGCCAACCGGAAAGAAAAGGCGGTACGTCGCACGGCCCCGATGTCGCTGGTGCTGTACAGTCTGATCGTGGCCTGGTTTGATCGTGAGGGCCATCGCTACGTCCAGTTCCCC
>CBDAFL010000109.1:0-1964 GCA_965195225.1 uncultured Thermoguttaceae bacterium | reverse complement strand
CGAACTTTTCGAAAAAGCGTCCAAACCGATTTTTGCGCGATTAATTGGTTTTTCGGGGCCAATTCAACCTGGGGTTGAACTGGGGTTACGTCTAAAGCGCGGTCGTCAAAGCAAAATGAATAGCCCTGGTTTTAAGCGGTTCGACAACATCGGCGGACCGCGGCGAATCGACGTAAGAATTAAATGGCGATTTCAGAAATTTTTTTCAGTTAATTCAAGCCGGAAAATCGACCTTAACCTGAATAACAACATCGGCTTGCGGCGACGATGCACAAAACTTTTCGCACCACCCTTCCTGCGGGGTATGCGCGACGAGGTCATTCTACCAGCCGAAAACGCCTTGAAAAAGGCTGTTTTCTGGCCGCCGGTATTTACGCACTTTTTCGCCTGGGGCTATGGCGGGTGCAAAAACCGCTTTTCACGCCCAAAAATCGGTGGGCAGTGGTTAGAGCTTAGTGGCCAGTGGTTAGTGGTCAGTGGTCAGTTTGGGAGAAAGGGAGAAAAGGAGAAAAGGAGAAAGGGCCGGGATTATTCGTAGAGGCTGGGATTGGGTGCCATGGGTAAGCGGGGCTTACCCGTGAGCCGGAAGACACGGAAACCCCACACGGGTAAGCCGCGTTTGCCCATGGCACCCGTTTCAGAGACTTTTCGCAACAAATACCAATCACCCCGCCGTCAGACGACATTCGACCTGACGTATGGCGTCGTCTACCGGCCAGCGACGCTCGGCCAGATCCAACGGTGAACCGGATGCCATCCAGCCGTCCACGCGCTTCTTTCCGCTTTCGCTATTTCCGGCGATATATGTCGTTTTCCGAAGATTGACACACTCCCCACTCGCGGTACAATGACCTTCTTGTAGCTGTTGGAAAGGTGGGAATTGCATTTCGATTTGATTGGCGACAAAGGAGCCAACGTGAAATATATATTCAACTTGTTTGTCGTTGCGGCTTCAGTTGGTTGGCTGTTGCCGTTTTGGGTGTCGTTAGACAGCCTCCTTGTGTACATCAATTCGGAGTTGCTGCCGAGGTTGTATGGTGGTGATCCAGCCATATGTAGTTTTCCCTACATATCGTTTACTCGCCAAATGTTCACAATCGGTTTCCTGTGGCTGGCCGTTGTGCTGATATATTGGGCCTGGAGGCTGAACGTCCACGTTTCCGCGCGCTCTGATTCAACCGGGAAATAGTACTACTCGACCTTGCCGGCCGCAGTCGGCGGGCGTTTTCCACTACCCACTATCCACTACCCACTCATGCCCCATCCCGCCGACCTGAACCTGGCCGACTACATCCGCTGCATTCCCGACTTTCCCAAGCCGGGCATACTGTTCCGCGACATTACGACGCTGTTGGCTTCTCCGGCGGCGTTTCGCCGGGCGGTGGTCGATATGGCCAACCCATTTCGCCACGAGAAGATCGACGCGGTGGCGGCGGCCGAGGCCCGAGGGTTCATCTTCGCCGCCCCAGTGGCGCTGGAGTTGAACGCGGCGCTGGTGCCGATCCGCAAGCCGGGCAAGCTACCCTCCAAAACGCAATCGCTCACCTACGACCTGGAATACGGCAGCGACACGCTGGAAATCCATGCCGACGCCATCGCGCCCGGGGCAAAGGTCCTGGTGGTCGACGATCTGCTGGCGACCGGCGGGACGATCGAAGCCTGTTGCCGGCTGGTCGAGCAGGTCGGCGGCGTGGTGGTCGGCTGTGCGTTTCTGATCGAGCTGGCCGGTCTTGGCGGCGCCCGGCGGATTGCCCAGTACAAGACGGTTAGCCTGATGGAGTGCGAGTAGGGCAACAAGTCCCCTCTCCCTTTGGGAGAGGGTTAGGGTGGTCTGATTAAAACGCTAAGTTATTGCGGCTGTTTTTGTTGCGCCTCGGAATTCTTTATACGTAGCGAGACGTTTGGAGGTCAAGGTATCGCCAAGGTTCTTGCGAACCCAATTGTGAACATCCTTGGTTGACACT
>CBDAFL010000108.1:0-53681 GCA_965195225.1 uncultured Thermoguttaceae bacterium | reverse complement strand
CTTCATCGCGAGGGCCTGCTCTCGGACGACGACCGCGAGTTTTTCGACCAGAGTTACCGGCTGCTGCGGACCATCGAGGGGCGGCTCCGGCTGATGAACTCCACCGCCCGCGACCAGTTGCCCCGCGACCCGGTCGAATTGACGAAGCTGGCCGGTCTGCTTCGTTACCCCAGCGGCGAGTCTCTGATGACCGACTACGAGACCGCCACCCACGAAATCCGCCGCCGCTTCGAGCGAATATTCGACGCCGAAGCGGCGCAAGAGTAACTTAAAGGTCGATTTTCGGGCGTAAAAAGCGATTTTTGCACCCGCCATAGGCCCATGCGAAAAAAGGCGAAAATACCGGCGGCCAGAAAACAGCCTTTTTTCAGGCGTTTTCGGCTGGTAGAATAACCTCGTTGCGTATCCCCCATCGGCTGGGGCTGTCGAAATGTTTCGCGTGTCGTCGCCGCAAGCCGATGGTGTTATTCAAGTTAAGGTCGATTTTCCGGCCTGAATTAACTGGAAAAAATTCCCGATTTCGCCAACTAATTCTTACGTCGATTCGCCGAGGATCGAAGATGCGTTCAAACCGCTTGAAACCAGGTCTATTCATTTCGCTTTGGCGACTACGCTTTAGACGTAAGCCCAGTTCAACCCCAGGTTGATCAACCTGAAGCGCTAGGTTGATCAACCTGGATGCGCCGGGTTGAATTGGCCCCAAAAACGCCGCTCGCGCGCAAAAATCCGCCCGAGGTGCGTTCTTGGAAAGTTCGCGCACAATTGTCTGGGTGGCACGTCCCTGAGCGAAGCGAATGGCGTGGTCCAACGGCCAGCCACGCCCTTCACTTTACTCAGGGATACCCCCCTACCGCAGGCCGGGCCAAAACCCGGCAAACAATCCGCCGGGTCACAACCCGGCCCCTTTATCTTCTTTATCTCCCCTTTACCTTCCTTTGTCTTCTTTGATTTCCAAGTCGATCGTCTGATGGCCGGGTTTGACCTCTTTTCGCAATGTTGTGTCTCTTGCGGACATATACTTTTTTGGTACCCGTGAACGCCGAGGCGGCGGCGGGGGCACCGTCTCCTCCGTCTCCGCGTCAACCGTTCCGTGGTCTCGACGACGGACGCCGGTCGATGCCGACATGTCCTGGATCGTCACGCGATGCCAACCGATCGATGCACCGTCCCGTTGATTGTCGCAGCGCAAGCGGAATCTGCCGTTCCGGTCGGTCAGTCCCATCGAACGGGGTTTTCCCGGCACGTCCTTTTCCGGCTCGGGGAAGAAAACGATCAGGCAATTGTCCAGCGGCTTGCCGCTGAGCCGCAAAGTCCCTTCGACGGTGGCGGGCAACGGCGCCCGACCACATCCGAACAACATTGCCCATCCGACCGCGAACAAAGCCGTCCACGCGCTCCGTCGCTTTGGGTTCTCTCCGACGACACGCCGGAGTTGCATAAGTACAGTCATGGGACGGTCTCCAGCTCGCCGCCTTGCCGGGTGCTCAAGGCCCGCAGCGTAATCAAGGGTATCGTTTCCGAGAAGAAGCGTACCGAGCCGTCGCAGAGCGAGATATTGGCCCCGCCGGGATGGCTGCTGCCGAAGGCGCAGGTCCGCATGTCGATGTAATACTTGAAATCCTCGGCGCTGTTGGCCGGCGGCGCCGCCCCGGCCCGGTTGGCGTAGTCGAACGGCAAACGGTAGTTGATCGGCGCATGGCTGCTGAGCGTATTGTGCGACAGCACCAGGCGCGACGCGCCGCACCAGTTGCCGTAGAAGCGGAACTCCCAGTCCCACCCCTCGGCGGCGAACGAGTCGTAGTTGGGATCGTATCGACACCTTTCGCCGAAAAAGAGCGTGTTGCTCGTGCCGTCCGTGATGTCGGCCAGCCGTATGGTACGCTGGTTCGGCACGGGCTGGGAGTCTGGACCGGCCATGAAGAAAATCCCGTCGGTCATCAGGTAGCCCGAGTCGGGATGATACGATCTGGTCCCGGCGTTGCCCGCGTAGCTGGTCACCTTGATATGGCGTGCCGGTGTCGGTACGCCTTGGATGTGTTTCGAGCCGTAGTTCAACGGGTTCTCGTTCTCCGACTCCGAAGGGCAAAGCAGGTTCGGCCCTTGGGCCGCAAGCGATTGCATGTCGCCGACAAATGCAAGGTCCGGATCGCTGAAATCCCACTTGTCGTAGAGGTTGTTCATCTCCATGTATGGAAGCAGGAAGATGAAGAGGCTGAACCCACGTTTCCGCACTTTCGGAGAGGTGAAGTTCCAGCCCGAGAGAAAGGCGGGCGGAAACGAGCCGACCGCGTCGTGATAGAGGTGGGCGGCCAGCGAAATCTGCTTGAGATTGTTGGTACACTGCATGCAGCGGCCCGCTTCCCGGGCAGCCTGTACGGCCGGCAACAACAGTGAGATCAAAATCCCGATAATCGTAATTACGACCAGCAGTTCCACCAAGGTGAAACCATGCGGGGGCCTGCCGCCCCGAGATGCCGTGGGGCCGAGTCTGCCCACTTGACGGAGCCTGGAGACACTCCAGGCCGCGGACCGGGTCCGCTTTCGCGCGACAGTCAGAAGAGCATCATCAGCCATTTGTTGCGACCTTTCATATTTGGTTCCTTTCGCTTGGTTAACAAAGTTAGCGGCACAATACCGCTCCCGAAAATTGCCTGGAAACAAGACGTCGCTGAAGAATCCATGACGCCAACAACGTCACGAATCCGGTCCCCCCTTCGGGACGCATGGCGAGCGAACCTGAAGGTATCCGATCAGATCGACGATGTCAACAAATCGCCGCCCGCTCTGACGGCTTGATTAAAAGCAAGATCGAGGGGTACAATAGGCTAATAATCCGTAGTGTGGACTGAACCGGGCCGGGGGTAGCTGGCCTTTTACGCCTAAGCAGGTGAGCCATGTCGTCGTCGAAGCAGGAACTCCTGGGCCAAATCCCGTCCGTGGAGGTTCTGTTGCAAGACGTGGAAGCGGAAGGTTGGGCCTCCGGCGTTCCGCGGCGGATATTGGTTGACTCCCTCCGGTCGGCGGTCGATCAAACTCGCAAACGGCTGCTCGAATCAACGGGCGACCTCTCCGACCAGGAGACCCTTAGGCAAACAATTCTGGCCGACGCCCGACGGCGTGTCGAGTCGGCCGTAAGGCCCCACTACCGGAAAGTCGTCAACGCCACGGGTATCATTCTGCACACCGCGTTGGGTCGGGCCGTGTTGCCCCCGCGGGCTTTGGATCAAATCAACCGGGAACTGACCGGCTACTCGCTGTTGCAGATCGACCGCGAAACCGGCCAACGGTCGCGGCGCGACGGACGGATCGAAGAGCTTCTCCAACAATTAACCGGCGCGGAGGCGGCCACCGTGGTCAACAACAACGCCGCCGCCACGGTGATCGTGCTTAACACAGTCGCCGCCGGTAGGGAGGTGATCGTTTCGCGCGGCCAGTTGGTCGAGATCGGCGGTTCCTTCCGCTTGCCCGAGGTCATGGCCGCCGCCGGCGTAACGCTCGTCGAAGTGGGCACCACCAACAAGACGCATCCGAGAGACTACCAACGGGCAATCACCGAGAATACCGCGGCCATCCTGCGCGTGCATCCGAGCAACTATAAGATCGAAGGCTTCACCTCCGAAGTTCCCTTGGCCGATCTCGTCGCCCTGGGGCGCGAGCACGGATTGCCGGTTATCGACGACGTGGGGGCCGGGGCACTCATCGACTTCTCGCGATTCGGCTTCCAGAAGGAGCCGACGCTTCCCGAATCGGTGGCGACCGGCGCCGACCTGACCACGAGCAGCGCCGACAAGATGATTGCCGGCCCGCAGGGAGGCATCATCCTCGGCCGATCGCGATGGATCGACGCGATTCGCAAAAACCCCCTGGCTCGGGTTCTGCGAGTGGACAAACTTATGCTGGCCGCGTTGGAGGCCGCGCTGACCCTGTTTCTCAATGAAGAACGGCTGCAGGAAGAAGTGCCGACGTTTCGGATGCTCTGCCGCGACGTGGACGATCTTGGGGAACAGGCCGAACGAATCGCCGCCGCGATTTCCTCGCGCGCGTCGGGCGCTTCGACCACGATCATTGACGGTTTTTCGCAGATGGGGAGCGGCTCGTTGCCCACTCAGAATTTACCCACGCGGCTGGTCGCCGTGGAGGCGACGGGGTTGGCGGCCGGCCAACTCGCCCGCCGCTTGCGGATGCACGAGCCGCCCGTCTTCGCACGAGTGCAACACGATCGGGTGACGGTCGATCCGCGCACGCTGTTGGAGGGCGACGAAGAACCGTTGATCGCGGCGTTTTGCGCGGCAATCAACCAAGGAAATGCCCGCGGATGTTGAACCTCACGCTCGGTACCGCCGGACACGTCGACCACGGCAAAACCGCGCTGATCAAGTCGCTTACGGGCTGCGAAACCGACCGGCTGAAGGAGGAGAAAGAGCGCGGCTTGTCGATCGACCTGGGCTACGCCCCCTGCCGCATCGCCGATCTGGAGGTCGGCATCGTCGACGTGCCCGGACACGAGAACTTCATTAAGACCATGGTTGCCGGCGCCTCCGGTATGGACGGCGTGATCCTTGTGGTGGCCGCCGACGACGGCGTCATGCCGCAGACCCGCGAACACCTGCACATCCTCACCCTCCTGGGAGTCCGCCACGGACTGGTGGCACTAACGAAGATCGACCGCGTCGACGCCGAGCACCGACAACGGGTGCAGGCCGAAGTGGCCGGCTTCTTACGGGGTACGTTTTTGGAGACCGCCCCGATCTTGCCCTTGTCAAACGTCACCGGCGAAGGATTCGACCCTTTCTTCGACGCCTTGCACAACCTGTTGCGGGCCATCCGGCCAAAACGCATCGACGGCGTCTTTCGTCTGCCTTTGGATCGGGCGTTCTCGGCCAAGGGGTTGGGAACGGTGGTGGCGGGCATCCCCATCGCCGGGTCGGCCGCGGTGGGCGACGAACTGCTCCTGCTGCCTCACGGCATCACCAGCCGCGTAAAGCGGATCGAGGTTTACGGCCAAGAGAGCCAGTCCATGATGGCCGGCCAATGCGCCGCCATCAACTTGGTACACTGCGACGCCCGCGAAATCGCTCGCGGCGACGTGCTCACAATGCCCGGCTATTTCACGCCGCAGGAATTCTTTCTCTGCCGAATACGGCTGTTGCCGGGCGAGAGAATCGCCCTGAAAAACGCCGTCGAGGTGAGGTTCCATACCGGCACTTCGGAGGTCAACGCCGTGCTTTACCTCTTTGAGCCGGGTGAACTGCGCGGCGACGGCGAGCATCTGGTCCAACTGCGCGCCAGGCGGCCGATTGTGGCCGGACCCGGCGATCCGTTCATCGTGCGAACGCTCTCGCCCGTCCAGACCATCGGCGGCGGCATAATCGTCGAAGCCGTCCAACGCCGGCTGAAACGCAATCGCCCGGGAATAATGGAAGACCTCAAACAGCGGGCGGCGGCCGTGGGCGACGACGCTCGATTTGTCGAGTACGTCGTCCGCACCGCGCCGGCGCTGGCCGTCGACAAGGCCAAGCTGGCCTGGCGAACAAAATTGCTCCATCCCCGAATCGAAGCGATCCTCTCGGGGTTGATCGGAGAGCAAAAGCTGCTGGCCCTGGGTGCGAACCTCTATTTGCACCGTGCCACGGCCGACGAAGCCGGCGAAAAACTTTTGGGCCAACTCGCCGAACACCACCGCCGGGCGCCGGAAAGCCCGGGGATGACGCCCGAACAGCTACGCGAGGCGTGCCCTTGGCAAAAACCGGTACGCGAAGAAATCGTGGCCTTACTGAAAAGCGCCGGTCGGCTTGTGGAGCAAGGCGGGCATCTCGCGTTGCCCGGCCATCGGCCGACTTTTTCCGAGCAAGACGCCGCCTATCTGGACGCGATCGAGACACAGTTCCGGCGGCAGTTGTTCCATCCGCCGGACACGGCCAAGCTGGCCGAAGCGATCGGCGTCCCGCCGGCGACCATCGACCGGCTCCTGCGCATGCTGCGGGAACACCAACGGCTAGTGGCGGTGGCCGAAGGGGTGATCTTTCACCGGGAGGCCATCGACCATGCCCGCCGGCTACTGGTCGAGCATATTCAGAAAGAAGGCCGACTGGAGAGCGTGCAGTTTAAGTATCTGCTCGACACGACGCGAAAGTTCGCTTTGCCGCTGTTGGACTATTTTGATCGCGTGGGCCTGCTGCGCCGCGTGGGCAACACCCGGTTCCTGAAGACGCCGTAGCTACCCACTATTTGACCGGGTGTCATGGGTGAGCGTAGCTTACCCGTGAACCGGAAAACGCGGAAACCCCGCACGGGTAAGCTCCGCTTACCCATGGCACCCACGCCGGTGGCATGCGCCGGCGGGATCAGTCGGGCGCGACGGCGACCAACTCGCGGCTGACGGCCTCGAAATGTCCGGCCCCCAACAACGGCTGCTCCTCGGCATAGCCGACCAGCAAAGCCAGATCGCAGAGGCGGTTGATGCGCCGGGCTATGCCGTGCGTAAGCTCTTGGAGCGTGGGCACGGCGTCCGGCTCGACCAGCGAGTGCGTCGCGCCGGCTACCCTCAGCCGGTGGTCCACGTAGTCGGCCGTCTCCGGTTGATTGAACGGCCGGAGGAGGCATTTCACGCTCAACCGCTCCTCCCACTGAGGCATCCGGTTGATCGTCGGCAGCAAGGAAGGTTGCCCTATCAGGAGCAGCGTCATCGCGGGCGATCCACCCGGCTCGAAGTTCAATAGCAGCCGAAGCGTCTCGAACGCCTCCGGGCCTTCGAGCAGATGGGCCTCGTCGATGGCTACGACCGCGTGCCGACCCTTCTCGGCGTTGGCGGCCAGAAACCGCTCGATCCGCCGCACGCTCGTATGTACGTCGGCCGCATCGGAGGCCAGGCCGTCGCCGTCCAACTCGTCGGCCAGATAGGCCAGCAACTCGGCGGCGGGCATCTGCGGAAAAACAACATGCACGAACGGGGCGAAACTCTCGTCCAACGCGCCGCGAAGCATGGTCGTCAACATCGTCTTGCCCGCGCCAGACGGACCGCACAACAGCGCCGCGCCGCGCCGGTTCTCGACGGCGTAGCGGAGCTTCAACAGCGCCGCCTGGTGCGACTCGCCGGGGTAGTAGAACCGCGGGTCGGCGGCGTTCTCGAACGGCTTCTGTCTCAATCGCCAGTAAGTTTCGTACATGGTTAGACGATTCCTCTGTATCGTAGGGTGCGTGAAACGCACCGGACGGATAGTGCAAAAGTGTATGACACTTCGTATGTTACATAGCCACGAAGTTCTCGATCATCCCCGCCACGTTGATGTCCGTTTCGGTCAAACGCCGCTGCATCTCGTTCAAATCTTCCTTCGAGGTGACGCGTCGGTTGTGGACCAACAGGAGGGCGTCGATGTTTCCTTCCGTCGCCCACCGCGGCGCGTAGTCGGCTGGGATGCTGTTTTCCAGCGGCCCCAGGTCGACCAAAACCACCTCGTAGTGGTTGCGGAGTTGCTCGATGCACGCGGTCCATTGCGACCAGTCGCCGGCCGCGTTGTCGTTTTTCTCCGCCGTTTCGCGGATGGCCAACAAAGCCAGGTTGCCGTCCGTTGTCTCGACGACCGCTTGATTAAGGTTATTTGCCTCTTCATTCGAGATTTCGTTCCATCCGAGTTGCGGCTGCACTCCCAACCGCTTGGCAAGCCGCGGCCGGCTGAAATCGGCATCGACCAGGGCGGTTTTAATTCCCCGTTCCGCCAGCCGGCTCGCCGCGCAGAGCAGCAGCGTAGTGGCGCCCTCGCCCTGGCGACAACCCGTGATGGCCAGCACTTTCTGGCCTTTGGCGTTTGCGGCCAGCAGGGCGTCGGTCAGCCGGTCCCACTCGCCGGCTGCACGAGAGGTCAAGCGACGGCAAACTCGCGGCCATGTAAACCGATCCACCTGCCATGCCGGTCGGAAGGGTTCGGGGTTTGGAGTTCGGGGTTCGAGGTTCGGGGTTTGGGGTTCGAGGCTCGGGGGGCGATATTCGAGGTTCGGAACCGATGGTTCGGGGACGGAGGTCTGGGGTTCGGGTATGGACGGCTGGGGTTCAGGCCCGGGGACCATGGATTTGGGGACCGGACAGACGGCCTCATTTCCAATGGCCCACTCCGCGCCGCCGACCGCCCATTGCCCTAAACCGACTTCAATGGACGGAAACCCGCCCACCCCATGCTCTTCTTCCTCAACAACAGTTCCGCTTTCCAAATTCGACGGTTCCGCTTGCAGATTTGGCATTTTCTCCAGCGCGGTCAATATGCCGTCTAATCGGTCGAACATCGCGGGGGCAATGGCGGGCGCATTATCCACTGCCGCTTGGCGCTGCTCCCCCGGCATATTCTCCTCGCCCCAATCTACCCCTAAAGGCGATGGACTGTTCTTCGACATCGGCGCGGCCGGCCGGGGCACGGTTGCCACGGGAGACGTGCCTTGTTGCGAGAAAGCCTTAATAAACGCTTGATCGAGTGCTGTCATGACGGTTCCTGGCGGCAGGTTTGTCGTTTGTGTTTGTGTTTTCCCGCGGTCCCACCCCCGGACCTTGCGGCGCTTTGCCGGAGCGGGCGTCGGCTTGGTATTCAGTTGGGCGAACCGCCATCGGACGATTGACGCCCACGCGCGGTGTCTCGGGACCGGCGTCGCGTGGAGCGCTCGATTGCGCCGGATTCGGCCAACTAGACATCAGAGGCGTCTCGACGGTCGGCGGCGGCTCGTTCTTTTCTTCACCCTCTAACGGAATTATCTCCGGCGCGAACGCCTGCTCGGGCGTCGCCGAAACCAACGTCATTGGTCGGGGAGCGGGAGCGCGTGCTACCCTGGCCTCGTCCGGTGCGGCGGAAGCGCCGGTCTGCCACTGCGAAAGCGGATCGACGGCGGATGCCGAATCGGAACCCGCTTCCTTCCGGCCGGAGAAAAAGGGAAAAACCGACGCCGCTATCAGAAACAACGCCAGGCCGGACAGCAACTTGAAGGAAAGCGATTGATTGAGTATCCGACCGCCTAACGTCGACGGGCTTGTGCCGCCCTCTTCCTCGGTTCGGGTGCCCTTGCCGAAAGTGTTCATGTCTGGAATGCGGGCCAGCACTGTCCAGTTCGTTTCCATTCGATCCATGTTTTGACTTCCTCCCCACCGGGTGGTTCAACGCCGTACGGCGCGCACCAGTTGACAAGCATATCTGTTAAGAGAAAGTATCGGTTCTGATTGCATCGATCTTGAGTATTGGTCGGATTCTGGCGTTTGGGCAATATAGGCAAAGCCCGGGCATCTTCCTGCCTCGTTTACTACGGAAGGCCGCTACTGTCGCTGGCGTTTGACCGCATCGGGCAGCGCCCCTATACTGCATTTTTGTTCTTGCACAGTTGAGGTGAAGGATGACACAGATCGAACGTGCTCGGGCTGGAGAAGCGACGGCGGAAATCGAGGCCGTCGCTCGCGACGAGCAGATCGATCCGGAAGTGGTTCGCCGGGAGGTGGCCGAGGGGCGGATGGTAATTCCGGCCAACAAAACCCACCTAAAGAAGGGGCTAAAGCCCGTCGGCATCGGGGTGGCTGCGAGGACTAAGATCAACGCGAACATTGGCAAGTCGGCCGTATCGAGCGACCCCGGGTGCGAGTTGGAAAAGCTCTTCACGGCGGTCCGCCACGGGGCGGACACAGTGATGGACCTCTCGACCGGCGAGCAGATAGACTCGGTGCGGAGCCGCATCATCGAGGCCGCCGAGGCGCCGGTCGGCACGGTGCCGATCTATCAGGTGGCCGAGCAGCTCGACGAGATCGCGGACATGCAGCCGCGTGATTTTCTCGACGTGGTCGAACAGCAGGCCCGGCAGGGGGTCGATTACATGACGATCCACGCGGCGTTGCTTCGCGAGCATCTGCCGTTGTGCGAGCGGCGGTTGACCGGCATCGTCAGCCGCGGCGGTTCGCTGGTTGGCAAGTGGATGGCCGTCCACGGCCGGGAGAACCCGTTCTATACCCACTTCGACGAGTTGTGCGAGATCATGTATGAATACGACGTGACGTGGAGCATCGGCGACGGGCTACGGCCCGGTTCGATCGCCGACGCCAGCGACGAGGCGCAGTTTGCCGAACTGAAAGTGATGGGCGAGTTGGGCCGCCGCGCGCGCGAACTGAACTGCCAGGTAATGATCGAAGGGCCGGGCCACGTGCCCATGGACCAGATCGAACACAACGTGCGGTTGCAGCAGCAGTTGTGCGACGAGGCGCCGTTCTACGTGCTCGGGCCGATCGTGACCGACATCGCCCCCGGCTACGACCACATAACCAGCGCCATCGGCGCGGCGATGGCCGCTTGGTACGGCGCGGCGATGCTCTGCTACGTTACGCCCAAGGAACATCTGGGGCTGCCTAACCTGGAGGACGTGCGCCAGGGTGTGATTGCTTACAAGATTGCGGCCCACGCGGCCGATTTGGCCCGACATCGCGTCGGTGCCCGCCAGCGCGACGACTCGCTCAGCCGTGCCCGATTCGAGTTCGACTGGGCCGAGCAATTCCGTCTGTCGCTCGATCCCGAGGCCGCCCGGCGGATGCACGACGAATCGCTACCCGAGCAGGACCACAAAAAATCGCACTATTGCAGCATGTGCGGCCCGAAGTTTTGTTCGATGAAAAACACCGAGGAATTGCGGGCAATGACGCGGGGGAAGGCGGAAGAATAAGCAACAAACATGAAGAACTAACCGGAGTCATATCATGCCTCGAATTTGCGTCGCTGTGTTGCTTTTGTTATGTACTGTCCCGCTGTACGCCGATGACGCCCCACTCGCGGGCCTCTCGCCGGAAGAAGTGAAGGAAGGATTCGTCGGCCTCTTCGACGGCAAAACCCTCGACGGCTGGCAGGGCGACGTGAAGGGATACGCAGTTGAAGGTGGTGCGATGGTCTGCAAGCCGGGCGGTCACGTCTTCACCAAAAAACAGTACGCAAACTTCATTTTCCGTTTCGAGTTCAAGCTGCCGTCGGGCGGCAACAACGGCGTCGGAATCCGCACGCCGATGAAAGGCACTTCCGCCTACGTCGGCATGGAAATCCAAATACTCGATGACAAACACCCGAAGTACAAAGACCTCAAACCCTATCAGATGCACGGCTCGATCTACGGCGTCGTGCCGGCCAAGCGCGGGGCCCTCAAACCCGTCGGCCAGTGGAACCAGCAGGAAATCACGGCCGATGGCAGCCGCGTCAAGGTCACGCTGAACGGCGTCGTGATCGTCGACGCCGACCTGAGCAAGATCGACAAGCCGATGGACGGCCAACCGCATCCGGGCCTGCACAACGCCACCGGTTACATCGGCTGGATCGGCCACGGCGACCCGGTGGCCTTCCGCAACGTGCGGATCAAGGAGCTGCCGTAGGCTTGCCCGCCCGCTACACAATCCATGAAACAAACGACCACCCGCCGCAAGGTCTTCGCCTGGGCGATGTACGACTGGGCCAACAGCGCGTACTCCACGCTGTTGATCACCGTCGTGCTGCACTATATCCAGGAGGTCGTGTTGCCCGGCAGATTGGGACCGGTGGCGTTCGCCTGGGGGATCGGCGGGGCAATGCTGGTGGCCGCGATTCTCTCGCCGATCGTCGGCGCGGTGGCCGACGCCAACCGAAGCAAACACCGCTGGCTGGCCGGTACCGCATTTTGCGGCGTGGCCGCCGCCGTGGCAATGGCCCTGATCCCCCACGACCAAACTTGGCTCGTCATGACGGCTTTCGTGCTGATGGGCGTCTGCTTTGAACTATCGTTGGTCCCATACAACGGGTTCCTGCTGGAAATCACCGACAAAAGCTCTATCAATAGAGTATCCGCCTTGGGCTACGCGTTCGGGTATGCCGGCGGATCGGCGCCGCTGGTCGTGGCCTGGCTGCTCTTTAGATACGGTCAACATATCGGACTGGGAAACGATACGGACCTGCACCGCGTATGCATTCTGATGCTGGGGCTTTGGTGGGGGTTGTTCAGCCTGCCGGCCGTCTGGATTCTCCGCGATCGAGGCCCTCGGCCGGAGAAGCGCGATCCGCTTCCTCGCGCCGCGCAAAAAGCGCTCGGCGAGGTCGGCCGCACACTGGCCAACGTCCGCCACTATCCGGTCCTGGCCCTGTTCCTGCTGGCCTTCCTCTTCTACAACGACGGCATGCAGACGGTGATTACCCAGGCTACTACCCTGGCCAACAAGGAATTGCAGTTTTCGATCGATGAACTGTTCCTGCTCGTACTGATGATCCAGTTGATCGCCTTGCCCGGCGCGCTGGCGGTTGGCTGGCTCTCCGACCGCCTGGGCCAAAAACCCGTCCTGCTGGCGTGTTTGGCCGTGTGGTCGGGTTTGCTGGTGGCCGCCGCGCTGATAAACGATAAAACGTCGTTCTGGATCATGGGCGTGGTGTTGGCGCTGGTGATGGGCGGAACCCAATCGGTAAGCCGCGCGATGATGGGCATGATGACCCCATCGAAACACGCCGCCGAGTTCTTCGGCTTCTTCAATCTCTCGGGCAAGGCCGCCAGTGTGCTCGGACCCGTGCAGTTCGGTCTGATCATCTATCTTTCCGGCCAGGCGCGCTTGGCCGCCGTCAGCCTGCTGATCTTTTTCATCCTCGGCGCCGCGCTGCTGGCCCGGATCAATGTCGCCGAAGGCCGGCGGCAGGCCAGTAGGACAGGTTGTTAACCTGTCCCGATCGCTCAAATGCCCTGGACAGGTTAACAACCTGTCCTACGCGGCCAACCGCTACGTCCCCCGTTCCGCACCAAACCATTCGATCTGACGGCGCGGACAGAACGTGAAACCGTGATCGACGCAATATGGTTCCAGCCAAACGGCCTTTTCCGCCAGAACCTCCGCCTCGACGCCCTGCGGCATGAGCATTACCCGAGACGGCTCGATCTCGGTAAACTCCGCCAGATACTCCTCGATCTCGCGGTAGTCGTCGGGACAATCGACGACGAACTTCAGTTGGCAGTCGTACTCCGCCAACAGCCGGCGGATCACCTCCGGCGCATGCCGATTGATCGTGTGCCGCCAGGTCCAACGCGGATCAAGCTCCGGCGGCGGAGTCGAGTTGGAAAGTTTTGGGCTGATCGACATCAGGTCACAGGCGACCGGCAGGTAGAGCGTTCCGGCGGTCTCGACCGTAATGTGATACTCCCGCTCGCGGAGCGCGGCCGTCAGCGGGATCAACTCGGCGAAGAGCATCGGTTCGCCGCCGGTCAGCACGACGTGCGCGGGTGCGACGTTACAACAAGCCCCCTCTCCCAATGGGAGAGGGGAGGTTGTTTCTGACACCTTTTCCAGGATTTCGGACACCGAGAGGTCTTCGCCCTCGGGCGACCACGAGGCGTAGGGGGTGTCGCAGTAGCGGCAGCGAAGGTTGCAGCCGCTGGTGCGGACGAAGACGCTATCGACGCCGGTCAGACGCCCTTCGCCTTGAATCGATCGGAATATCTCGGCAATACGCATGTCGAATGTTTTCTTGCGAAGCCGCAAGCGGTTTTCAAACTTGATATTTCAACGGATCGGTCAGTCCCGCCTCGGCAAAGCCCTGCAACCGCAGCCGGCAGGCGTCGCAGTGGCCGCAGGCGAGGCCGTTCGCGTCGGGGTCGTAGCAGGAATGGGTCAGACTGTAATCGACGCCTAGTTCCACGCCGCGGCGGATGATCTCCCCCTTGGTCATATTGATCAACGGCGCGTGGACGTTGAACTTCAAGCGGCCCTCGACGCCCGCCTTGGTCGCCAGATTGGCCAGTGCGGCGAACGCGGCGATGTACTCCGGCCGGCAGTCGGGATATCCGCTGTAATCGACGGCATTGACGCCGACAAAAATATCGGCCGCGCCGATCACCTCGGCGTGGGCCAACGCCAGCGACAAAAGGACCGTGTTCCGCGCCGGCACGTAGGTCACGGGTATTTCGTCGGCCATCCGATCGGACTGGCGGTCCTTGGGCACGACGATGTCGTCCGTCAGTGCGCTGCCGCCGAGCCGGGCCAGATCGACCGAGAGGACCACATGCCCCTGAACGCCCAGAGCTTGGACGACGCGCCTGGCGGCCGAAAGCTCGAACCGATGCCGCTGGCCGTAATCGACCGACAATGCGTGCAGCGTGAACCCCTGCTGTAGGGCAATGGCGGTGGTTGTGGCCGAATCAAGCCCACCCGATAGAAGTACAATCGCGAGCTTTTTCTCGTCACGGTTGGCCGTGGCAGTCATATCCGTCAAATCCCCCTGTCCGCAAACCATATATTATGACAGAATGATTCCCCAAGGGAAGAACAAAGAACGGAGCCAATATCATGAACGTGGAAAACGGCTTTCATAACGTTCTGGAGACGTTCGAGAATCCGTATCCCGGCCGGGATTACACGATCGAGATCGTCTGTCCCGAGTTTACTTCGGTCTGTCCGAATACGGGCCAGCCCGATTTCGGCACGCTACGGATCACCTACGTGCCTGGGGCGAAGTGCGTCGAGTTGAAGAGCCTGAAGCTCTACCTACAGCAGTACCGTAACGAGGGTGTCTATTACGAAGCCGCGACCAACCAAATTCTCGACGACTTGTCCAAAGTACTCCATCCGCGGCGATTGACGCTCTCGGCCGAATTCACCGCCCGCGGCGGGATCAGCACGACCGTCACCACCAGCTTCCAGCGGTCGTCTGGCGGGTAAGACAATGCGAAGCCGCAAGCGGCACTCGCCCCTCGAATCCCCGAATCCCCGAACCCCCGAATCCCCATGTATTGGACAAAGACGCTTATCCCCACGATGAAGGAAACGCCCGAGGGGGCGGAAATCCCCAGCCACGTACTCATGCTCCGCGCGGGGCTGGTCAACCAGGTGATGGCCGGGGCTTATACATACCTGCCGCTCGGGTTCCGGGCGCTGAAGAAGGCCGAGCGGATCGTCCGCGACGAAATGGACGCCGCCGGGGCCGTCGAGATGGCCATGCCGGCTATCTCGCCGCGGGGACTTTGGGAGCGGACCGGCCGGGTGGAAGCATTCGGAGACGTGTTGGTCCAACTCAGTCTCCAGCGGGCTGGACGGAAGGTACACGTCGTGCTCGGTCCCACTCACGAAGAGATCATCACCGACATGGTCTCGCGGCAGATTTCCAGCTACCGCCAGATGCCGATCACACTTTATCAGGTGACATCGAAGTTCCGCAACGAGGAGCGGCCTCGGTTTGGCGTGTTGCGGACCAGCGAGTTCCTGATGAAGGACGCCTACAGTTTCAATCCTTCGGTCGAATCGTTGGGCGAGAGCTACGATAAGATGTACGCCGCTTACTGCCGCATCTTCGATCGTTGCGGACTGAACTATCTCGTCGTGGAGGCCGAGAGTGGACCGATCGGCGGAGACGCCAGCCACGAGTTCATGATCCCGGCCGAAAACGGCGAGGACGCCGTGCTCCACTGCCGCGAGTGCGGCTATGCGGCCAACCGGGAAAAGGCCGATATCGGCTCGCGCGATTTCGCGCCGTCGGAGGTTCCCTTGGCGCCGCTCGAACAAGTGGCCACCCCGGGCGCGTGCACGATTGAGCAGGTCAGCGAGTTCCTGAAATGCCGCCCGGCCGACCTGATCAAGACCTTGATCTATCTGGCCGACGGAAAGCCGATCGCCGTCTTGGTGCGCGGCGATCATGAGGCCAACGAGGGGAAGATCCGCCGCGCCGCAAAGACCGAAAAACTCGATTTGGCCACCCCCGATGTTATCGATAAAGTGACCGGTGCCCCGGTCGGTTTCGCCGGACCGGTGGGCATGAAAGAGAAGATTCCCGTTCTCGCCGACCACGACGTCGAGCGGATGGTAAACGCGGCCACCGGGGCCAACGCCGCCGACGCCCACCTGACGGGCGTCAACTCGCCGCGCGATTTCCAGCCCTGTTCGTCGGCCGACCTGCGCAACGCCGTCGATGGCGACCCCTGTCCTCGCTGCAACAGCAACCTCTCACTGCGCCAGGCCATCGAAGTGGGCCACGTCTTCAAGCTGGGAACAAAGTACTCCGAGGTCCTCGGCGCGCGGTTCCTCGACGCCGATGAAAAGCTCCATCCGGTCATCATGGGCTGCTACGGGATAGGCGTGAACCGGATCGTCGCCGGACTGGTGGAAACCAGCCACGATAAGGACGGCATCATTTGGCCGGTTTCCATGGCCCCTTATGAAGTGCTGCTCGTGCCGGTCAAGGTCACCGACGAGGCGTCGATGAAGGTTGCCGAGCAGTTGCACGAGCAACTCACGGCCGCGGGCATCGACGTGCTGCTGGACGACCGCGACTGCCGCGCGGGGGTGAAGTTCAAGGACGCCGACCTGATCGGCGTGCCGTTGCGGGTGGTGATCGGCCAGCGCGGCTTGCAGGAAGGCAAGTTGGAAACCAAATGGCGCTGGGACAAGGAGTCCGAGCAGATCGACCTGGACGGCGCGGCGGAGAAGCTGGCCGAGTTGATCCGCGAGGAACGCACCGAGGGTGCGCGATTTCGTGGCAGATAATCGACTGCTGTTCGACCGGTCGTTTTTAGAGTATACTTGATCGAAAGGTGCAAGTATGAATGACTGTTTGATCCAATCCGACCCGTCCGTCATGATGGGCAAGCCGGTGGTTGCCGGGACGCGCATCACGGTTGAGTTGATTTTGGAGAAGCTCGCGGCGGGCGAGACGATCGAGCAATTGCTCGAAGCCCATCCGCGGCTGACAAAAGAAAGCGTGCTGGCGGCCCTGGACTTTGCCGGCAAGGCCCTTCACGCCGATGTCGTCTATCCCGTGGGTGAGAAGGCGAAATGAATCTCTTGGCCGATGAGAGCGTTGACCGACAGATTGTCGATCGGCTTCGGCAGGATGGGCACAGCGTGTTGTACATCGCCGAGATTGCGCCAAGCGTCTCGGACGCCGAAGTGTTGTCAAGGGCGAACGCGCTCCAGTCCATTCTCATCACCGCGGACAAGGATTTTGGCGAGTTGGTGTATCGGCTGGGGCGCATTCATGTCGGAGTAGTTCTGATTCGACTGGCCGGGCTTTCCGCGGATTTCAAGGCAGACATTATATCCACGGCCGTGCGCGATCGCGGCACCGAGATGGACGACAGCTTCAGTGTGGTCACGCGTGCCACGGTTCGCATTCGACGCCGGTTGTAGATTATGGGCCAACCCGCTCCACATTCACCCGTTCTCCTCATCCTGGCCGCGTTCAGCCGATACGGCGAGGCGCTGGATTGGGCCAAACAAAAAGCCATCGAAAGCTGGGGGCCTGTCGCGCTGGAGAGTCCCCGCTTCGACTTCGCCGAGACGCATTACTACGACGCCTCGATGGGGCCGGAGCTGAAAAAGGTTTTCTTCGCATTTCAGCGGCCGTTCGATCCCGCGGAACTGGTCGAAATCAAGCTCTCGACCAACCAATGGGAAGAGGAATACGCCGCCGTGTGCAAACACGCCGAGCCGCGGCCGCTGAACCTCGACCCCGGATACATCGCCCTGGGCAAGCTGGTCTTGGCCTCGACAAAGGATTTTGCCCATCGCATTTATCTCTCGCGCGGCATCTACGCCGAAGTTACGCTACAATATAAACATAACCGCTGGCGACATCACGAGTACACTTTCGCCGACTACCGCCGGGAGGATTATCAGCGGTTTTTCTCCGAATGCCGGGAGTGGCTGAAAGGGAGGAGAGAAGAGGGAAGAGAGAGGGGAGAAGAGGGATAATGCAAAGCAATGTGATGTTCTTTACAAGTTGGAGGTTTTTCATTCGTTGTATTCCCACTATCCCTCGGCCCTTGTCTCTCCTCTCTCTTCTCTCTTCCCTCTTCTCTCCTCTTTCCTTCTTTTGGAACATTTTATGTCTTGGATGATCGTTGGTTGCATAGTGCCGAGCATGGTCGTCTGTTGGGCGGCGGCGTTCGCCGTGCGGCGCTGGGGACCGCGCTGGGGACTGGTCGATCGGCCGGGACATCGAAAGATCCACTCGGCGCCGATGCCCACCGCCGGCGGTTTGGCGATTTGGTTGGGGATCCTGCTCCCGCTGGCCGCTGGACAGATCGTGCTGTGGGGATTGGACGCTAAACTAACGTGGATTTCCCTGCCGGAGTTCATCGCGCCGCACATATCGGGCCTGTTGCACCAATCGGGAAAACTCTGGGAACTGCTGGCCGGCGGAACCGCGCTGATGCTACTGGGACTGGCCGACGACCGGCGCGGGCTGGACTGGCGATTGCGCATCTCGGCACAGACGCTGGTGGCGATCGTAATGGTCTCGCTGGGATGGCGGATGAGTCTCTTTGTCGACGCGCCCTGGCTGACCGGCGCGATCAGCGTGCTGTGGATCGTCGGACTGGTCAACTCCTTCAACATGCTCGACAACATGGACGGACTTTCGGCCGGCGTGGCGGCAATCGCCGCGGCAATGCTCGCCGCAATGATGCTGATGACGCCCCGGCCAGACAACAGCCAGCCGCAACTGTTCGTCGCCGGGCTGCTGCTGGTGGTCGTCGGTGCGTTGGTCGGGTTCCTCTGGCACAACCGGCCGCCGGCGCGGCTGTTCATGGGCGACGCCGGAAGCTATTTGGTCGGCTATCTGTTGGCGATGACCACGTTGACCGCCACCTTCGCCGGCGGCGACCTGCCGAAGCACGCGATCCTCGGCCCGCTGTGCGTACTGGCCGTGCCGCTCTACGACACCGCCACCGTGGTGTTTATCCGTATTAGCCAGCGGCGTAGCCCTTTCACCGGCGATAAGAGCCATTTCTCGCACCGTCTGGTCGAACTCGGTTTGAGCAAGCCTCGGGCGGTGTTGACCATTTATCTTGCCACCGCCACCTGCGGCCTGGGCGCGTTGCTGCTGGGGCAGATCAACGCCGTCGGCGCGATCATCGTCGGACTGATGGTCGTTTGCATCTTGGCGCTGGTGGCCATCCTGGAGACCGTCGGCAGGCGCGGACCATGAACTCACGCCGAAAAAAGCCGCCGCGCTCTCGCCCGCCGCTTGCGGTTTCGCAAGATGCGCGACCAACGGTCGCGGCTTTATGGGGGGCGCGTCCTTGGCTGCTCGGCGCAATGACCGCGCTGCTGGTCGCGCGACCCCTGTTCCCCAGCGAGTCGGCCGCCACGCACGGCGACGGACTATCCACCGTAGTGCTCTGGATCGCGTTGGCGGTGTTCTGGTTGCTCGGCGCAATCGGCCGGCCAAATCACAACTCCCCTCTCCCTTTGGGAGAGGGGCAGGGGGTGAGGGCGGGTTCATCATTTGCGCTTCGTTTCGTGTGGATCGACGCCGCCGTCGTGTTGCTGATGGTCTGCCAAGCGGCGGCCACGCTGTGGGCAGTCCGGCACGGCAGCCCCAGACCGGCGATCAACGTCTTCTGGGAATGGATCGGCTTGGGCCTGTGCTTCCTATTGGCGCGACAATTGATCGACACCCAGCGCGAGGCCCGGGCAGTGGCCGCCGTGATGATCGCCCTGGCGGTCGCACTAGCGGGATACGGCCTCTATCAGCGGGCATACGAGTTGCCGAACACCCGGGCGCTGTACCAGGCCGACCCCGACCTCGCCATGCGCGATGCGGGTCTGTGGTTCCCGCCCGACTCGCCCCAGCGAAAACTCTTCGAGGACCGGCTGAAAAACGACGAGCCGATGGCCACCTTCGCACTGACCAACTCGCTGGCCGGTTTTCTCGCGCCCTGGTTGGTCGTGCTTGCCGGGATTGCGTGTAGCGGATTGCAAAACCGCAAGCGGTTGTTGGGCGTCATAATACTTCTTGTGCCCGTCGCCGTCTGCTTGTTTTTCACCCATAGCCGTAGCGGATGCTTGGCCGCCTTGCTGGGACTTGCGCTGGTTTGGCCGATCGCGCGTGGAAAAATATCCCGGTTCGGTTGGAAGATGCCCTCGGCGGTTATTCTGGCTGGAGTCGTATTGATTGCTGTGGCCGCGACCGTCGGAAAGCTCGACTACGAAACAGCGCAAAAATCGCTCGGCTACCGCCTGCAATACTGGCGGTCGAGCCTGGACATGATCGACGATCACCCGTGGCTTGGTTGCGGGCCGGGCAATTTCCAGGACGCCTACACCCGTTACAAGCTGCCGGAGGCCAGCGAGGAGGTCGCCGATCCGCATAATTTCCTGCTTGAGATTTGGACCACCGCCGGCACGCCCGCCGCGCTGGCATTTCTGGCCGTGTTGGGTTGTTTCGCTTGGACCACCTTTCGGGACGAACGACAAGAGTCAAACAATTCACCTGAACCCCGACTCCCGACTCCCGAACCCCGAACCCCGAACCCCGACGCCTGGCTGTTTGTCCTTGCCGGCGGAGCGGTCGGATTTCTGCTGTCGCTGCCGCTGGGGATGCTCAGCGCCGCGCCGCCGGGCGCGACGGCCGTGCTGCTGGGGTTGCCGCTGGCCTGCATCGCCGTGGCGCTGTTGCTCGGCTGGATTCGCGACGGCCACCTGCCGCGGTTGTTGCCGGCATTGGCAGTCGCCGTGTTGTTGATCAATTTGTCGGCGGCCGGCGGAATCGCATTTCCGGGCGTGGCCGGTTCGTTATGGCTGTTGATGGCCTTGGGGCTTGTGGGCCAACAGCCGCAAATGTTGCGCACGGTTTGGGCCTGGGCGGCACTCTGCGGGGCAATCGCTCTGGCGGTGGCCTGTTACGCCACGGCGTACTCGCCCGTGTTGGGATGTCAAGCACAATTGGATTTGTCAAAACGCAATCCGGCCAGGGCAGTCGATCATCTCGAAACGGCAGCCGCCACCGACTCCTGGGCGGCCGAGCCGTGGCGGCGGCTGGCGGCCGTTGAGTTCGACAATTGGCGGCGGTCGCCAAACAATGATGCCTACCAACGCTTCGAGCGGGCAGCCGCCAACCTCACGCGACTGGCCCCCAATTCCGCGCAATCCTGGTCGGCCATTGGCGATTGGTACTCACAAGCCGCATTGATTACCGACCGCTCGGGCAACAGAATCGCCCCCGACGCCATAGAAAAGACGGCGGAAGCATATCGTCGGACGGTCGATTTGTATCCAAACAGCGCTCTGAATCGGGCGAAACTGGCCGAAGCATATCGAACGGCCGGCGACCGGGAGGCGTATCGCCGCGAGGCCAAGACCGCTCTTCGGTTGGACAAAGCCACCCCCCACGCCGACAAAAAACTACCCGCCGCATTACGCGATCGGCTAAAATACAATCTGTCCGATAAATGACATTTTCCTTGTTCCCACGCTCCGCGTGGGAACGAGCGTGTACTGGCGTTTCGGTGGTTTTCGATCCGATGTTGTCGTTAGGGGTGTGATTGCGGTAAACTACTGATATTATTCCATTTTGATGACGTGCGGGAGGTTATTCTCACGATGAAAATGTTTTTCGGCCTCGTGTTGGTTGTTATTCTGGGTGTTGGCCTGGGTATTGGAGTGGCCGCGCTGCGGACCGAAAAATCGTGGTGGACGCCGGATATCAACGCGGGCGGCGAAGATACTTCCGCAACGGCCCGGCCCGGCGAACCAAAGCCCAAGCTGGTCATCGACAAGACCGAATACGACTTCGGCACGCTCGACATGAAGTCCGGCGGGAAGCACGATTTCGTGTTCACCAACGCCGGCGAAGCCCCCCTGAAGCTCGTCTCGGGCAGTACCTCCTGCCGCTGCACAACGAGCGACGTGGACGACAAAGTTATTCCGCCGGGCGGTTCGGACAAGGTGACGATTTCCTGGAAGCCTGCCGAAAGGGTCGGCCCCTACCAGCAGACGGCCAAGATATTGACCAACGATCCGGCCAGGACGGAGGTAACACTGACCGTGTCGGGTCGGATCTCCGCCACAACGCAAGTTTCTCCCCCCGAGTTGGTCTTCAGCCGCGTGTCGTCCAGCGAGGCCGCAACCGCCGAGGCGCGGCTGCTGTGCTATCTCGACGAGCAGTTTGGGATTTTGGACCGCGAGTGGTCGGACAAGGCACGGGCAGAATACTTTGACGTGGATCTACAACCGCTGACGGCCGAGGAGTTGAAGCAGTGGCCGACGGCTAAGAGCGGCTATCTGGCCACGATTACGGTCAAGCCGGGACTTTCCCAGGGACCGTTTCGGCAAAAATTGACGTTTAGCACCAGTCTGTCGTCGGTGCCGAAAATGGAGTTGCGAATCGAAGGGATCGTCGGCAGCGAGATCGCGGTGGTCGGCCCCGGCTGGAACGCCGACAAGGGAGTGTTGACCATCGGCGCCGTCTCCAGCAGCAAGGGGGCCAAGCGGCGGCTGATGCTGATAGTCCGCGGTACTCATCGCCGGGAGGTTTCGTTTAAGCCCGTCGATGTCTTCCCCAGCGCCATGAAGGTAAGCCTGGGAGAGCAACGCGAGATCAATCGCGGCGCCGTCGTTCAGACGCCGTTGCTGATCGACATACCACCCGACAGCCCCACGGTAAATTGTCTTGGTTCCGACTTGGGCAAATTCGGCGAGATTATCTTGGAAACCACGCACCCCCAGGTTCCCAAGCTGCGAATCCTCGTGCGGATGGCCATCGAGAAATAGGACGGAACGGTTCACGACGCAGGATGTGGCAATGGATATGCAAAGAATTATCCGGCTAAAAAAGGAGGGTGGCACGTCCCTGAGTGCAACGAAGGGCGTGTTTTCTCCGGCGGCCACGCCCTTCGTTGCACTCAGGGGCGTGCCACCCAGCCGCTCGATCGCGATCATCGTTCTGGTCGTAATACTTGCGACGGCGGCGGGTTGCCCTTCTTCGGCCGAGAAGCAACCGACGATCGACGAACAGAGCGCGGCACCGGAATTGCCGGTCGCCGAGTTTCAGCAGCCGCCCGCGCCGCCGGCCGGAGATCCGCTGCCCAAGTTGACGGATGAGCCGGTCGCACCGCTCGAGCCTGTCACGATGCCGAAGCAGCGGCCCGGCGAGCAAAACGACGTCCCCTTCGACCCGATCAAGGAGAACGGCCCGATCTTCGTCGATTGGCCCAAGCCGAAGCTGGCGATCGTCATTACCGGCATGGAGGACGGATACCTGGAGCCGTGCGGCTGCGCGGGCCTGAACCGGATGAGGGGAGGCATGAGCCGCCGGCACACGTTTATCGAAGAGCTACGCAAGGACAGTTGGCCGGTGGTTGTGCTGGACGTGGGCGGAATGGCCCGCGGCTTCGGGCGTCAGGCCGAAATGAAGTTTCAGACGACGGTCGAAGGCAAGCGGAAGATGGGCTACGACGTGATCGCCTTCGGCACGGGCGACCTGCGGCTGCCGGCCGGCGAGCTGGTCTCGGTGGCGGCCGGAGTGAACGACAGTCCAAGCCCCTTCGTTTCGGCCAACGTCGGGCTGTTCGGCTTCGACGCCGGGATCACGCCCACCAGCCGGGTCATCGAGGCGGGAGGCATGAAAATCGGCGTGACCGCCGTCTTGGGACTGAAGTATCAAATGGAAATCAACAACGACGAGATCGAACTGAGCGATCCGGCCGAAGCGCTGAAGGCGATCGTGCCCGAGTTGAAACAGAAGGCCGACTACCTCGTGCTGCTTGCCCACGCGACGAAAGAAGAATCGATTGCCTTGGCCCGAGCATTTCCCGAGTTCAACGTGGTGGTGACCTCCGACGGACCGCCGACGCCGCCGAAGACCTCGGAGATTATCGAGGGATCCAAGACGCTATTGATAACCGTCGGCCACAAGGGGATGGAGGCGATCGTGCTGGGGTTGTACGACGGCCGTCCGCCGCGCTATCAGCGAGTGCCGCTCGATTCGCGGTTTCCCGCCTCGGAGGACATGAAAATGCTGATGGCCGCCTATCAGGACCAGTTGAAGGTCATCGGGTTCGCCGGGCTGGGGTTGCGGCCGTCGCCGCATCCGCTGGCGGAAACCAACGGCCGGTTCGTCGGATCGGAGAAATGCAAGTCGTGCCACGAGAAATCGTACGACGTCTGGATCCGCAGCAGACACGGCCGCGCCTACAAGACGCTGGCCGAGCTGGATCCGCCGCGGAACTTCGATCCCGAGTGCATCAGTTGCCACGTAATCGGCTGGCACCCGACCAAGTATTTTCCCTATCGGAGCGGATACGAAAGTCTGGAAAAAACGCCGCTCTTAATCGACACCGGCTGCGAAGCCTGCCACGGCCCCGGCGAGAAACACGTGGCCGCCGAAGACGGGACCGATGAAAAACTGCAAGAGAAGTACCGCAAGGCGGTGGTCATCACCAAGGAGGAATCGAAGAAACGCCAGTGCATCTCGTGTCACGACCTGGACAACAGCCCCGACTTCGATTTCGACACCTGCTGGCCGCTGGTCGAACACTACGAGGACGAGGAAGAGGACGAGTGAGTGGGTAGTGGGTAGCGGGTAGTGGGTAGTGGGTAGTGGGTAGTGGGTAGTGGGTAGTGAAAAACAAGAATCCATCCCTCACCCCTCGTCTCTCGTCCCACGCCCCTCACCCCTCGCCAAGCTCCTTCATGACTTCGTCGGGGATGTTGAAATTGGCCGAGACGTTTTGCACGTCGTCGTGGTCGTCGAGACGCTCCATCAGCTTGAGCACCTTTCGGGCCGCCTCCGGGTCGTCGATGTCAACCGTGTTTTGCGGCAAGCGGGTAATCTCGCTGACCTCGGGCGTAAGTCCCGCGTCGGTTAGAGCCTTGGCCACGTCGCGGAATACGGTCGGATCACAAGTCACCTCGAACTTGTCCTCGACGCGCAGCACGTCGTCGGCGCCGGACTCTAGGGCCAGCTCCATCAGCTTCTCCTCCTCCACGGCGTCGCTGGGGATGACCAACAATCCCTTGCTGTCGAACATCCAGGCAACGCAGCCGGTGCTGCCTAGTTTGCCGTGGGAAAGCTCGAAGCTTTTCCGGATTTCGCCGGCGGTGCGGTTGCGGTTGTCGGTGAGCACTTCGCAGAGGACGGCCACTCCACCGGCCCCGTAGCCTTCGTAGATGACTTCTTCGAGATTGCCGCCCGCCAGTTCGCCGGTGCCGCGTTTGATCGCCCGTTGGATGTTCTCCTTGGGCAGACTGACGGCCTTGGCGTCGTCGATGGCGTAGCGGAGGCGGAGGTTTTTGTCCGGATCGCCGCCGCCGTGTTTCGCGGCGACGATGATCGATTTGGCCAGATTGCTCCAGAGTTTTCCGCGTTTGGCGTCGACCAACGCTTTTTTGTGTTTAATGCCCGCCCAGTGGGAATGACCAGCCATGCTTGGGACTCCAAAATGCAATTGTAAATTCCTGGTTCCCACGCAGAGCATGGCAACCAGGAAATATTTTCAACTTCCAATTGTCGATAACTTCCGTTCCACCGTCTTTGCTTTCTCCGCGTCCAATTCCTTCCGAAACTCCTCGGCCGCCTTGCGCCAGGCCGCTACGGCCTTGTCGCGTTGCCCCGTCTTGGAATAAGCGTCGCCGAGATGATCGAGAATGACCCCGTCGGGCTTGTCGGCGGCGGCCTTTTCCAACTCGGTCACTGCTTCCGAGTATTTTTGGGTACGGTAAAGCACCCAACCGAGGCTGTCGCGGTAGGCCATTGTTTCCGGCTCGGCGGCGACGGCCCGACGGATCATCCGTTCCGCGCGCCGGAGATTCCTGTCTTGATCGGCCCAGAGGTATCCCAAGTCGTTCATAGCGCCGAAATCGTCTGGAAACTCGTCGAGCACCTGTTCGAGCCACTCTTCCGCCTGGGGCTTGTCGCCTTTGATGACCGCCAGATTCGACAGCGCCATCCGCGCCTCGCGCAACACCTCGCGGGTCTCGGCGAATACGTGGTCCGCGTCGAACTCGTCGATCAACTCGCGGTAGGCTTCCATTGCCTCGTCGTGGCGCCGGCAATAGTAGAGCACCCAAGCCGCGCGGCCGCGGTAGCGAGCGGAACTCTTGTTCTTCTCGGCGGCGATTCTCGCGGCGGCCAGCGCCTCGTCAACTCGCCCCTCCAGGGCCAGCGCTCCGGCCAGATAAAAGTGGAAAGCAGGGCCTCCGCTGGGCAGCACGGTTTGGTCGATTGCCCTGCGAAAGACCACGACGGCCTCGGCCGCGCGATTTTCCGAGAGCAACCCGACGCCCCAGAGCATCAGCGTCTCGTCGGCCCGTTGCGGATCGGCTTCGAGCGCCAAGCCGAAGAATTCGCCGGCTGTTTCAAACCGCTTCGCCTCCAGCGCCAATATGGCAACGGCCAAAGCTTTGCAGAAAGCCGACTTGTCGGGTGTTTTTCCGATCGACTTTCGCGCCGCATCGACGAGACCTCGCAACGATTCCCCGTCGCTGGAGATGGTTTGCTCCTCGCCGCCAAGCGTGTTCAAGACGCCGATCTTCTCCACGCTTTCGCCCAAGACGGAGAGCAGTGCGTCGAATCGTTTGGCCCGGCGGAGGATGTCGGCCAACTCTCGGTATCCGATCAGCATGGGCTTGCCGTCGAGCAGCTTCCGATAGAGCGACTCGGCCCGGTCGGTTTGTCCGGCGTCGCGGAGCCGCGCGGCCAGGAAGTATCCCAGCGGCAGGTTATTCGGCTCGGCGGCGTGGAGTTTTTCGAGCCGGCCGATCAATTCGTCTTTCTTACCGAGTTTTTCCAGCACGTCGGCCAGCGTTTCGTATGGGGCCGTGCCTTGGCCGGAAAGACGCTCGGCGAAGCACGCCTCCAGCGCCTCCAGCGCCTCGGCCGGTTTGCCGGTTTGGGCATTAACGCGTGCCAGGTTGTACTGCCGCATTGCATTACCGAGGCTATGTTCCTCGGCCTTCTGGAAGGCGGCCCGCGCGTCCTCCGGCCGATCGGCGGCCAAAAAGCACTCACCCATCAGTTGGTAGGTCCGCCCGGGGTCGTCGAGCAAGGCCTTGCTGAGATGCGCGTCTAGGGCGAACTCGTCGGGGTGTTCCACGGCGTTGACGACATGCGCGAAACACTCGGCCGCCCGTTCGTATTTCTCCATCAGGAGATAAAGCCGCCCCATTTCCATCCGCAGAAAGACGTCGGCGGCGGATTGCTTGGCGTTTTTGCGGACGGCGACGGCCTTTTCGTAGAGCACCGCCGCCGAGGTCCAATCGCCCTTTCCGGCCAGAAAGACCGCCAGCCGGCGGAGCAACATCGGATCGGCGTCCTTCAGTTCCACGTCAATCAGCGCGTATCGGGCGGCAACGGCGTGACGGTTCAACCGGTCGGCGACGGGGATGATTGCCTGGACAATCTCCGGCGACCGAGGATCGAACCGCAGCGCGCGTTGGCAGCAGCGCAGCGCTTTGGCGTACTCTTCATTTTGTTGATGGGTTCTTCCCGCGGCCCACAGCGCCAGCGCTTCGATATGGTCGCGGTTGGCCTCGGTCCGGGGCCGCCGGGGCGCGAGAAGTTCCGGCGCGTCGTCGAGCACAAGCGGCGCGGGGGCGGGCGAGGCCGCCGCGGATATCGTCAGACAGAGGCAGAGAAGTGGAAACATGAAGAGCGAAAAACAAGGGAGTTTAGCGGCCGACGGCACGTCGGTCCGGCATGACCCCTCGTGGCCGGTGTGCCATCGGCGGCTAAACGTTGCTATGCCCCTCTCATCCCTCATCTCTCATCCCTTTTTCACCGCGGCTTCCGCTTCGAGAGGCCCTCGGAAGACGAACGTTTCTTTGAGGCAACGGTTCGAGAGGACGATTTTTTTCGGGAAACCGGCTTTGATGGAGCGGCCGACTTCTTTTTCCGGTTCTTCCGCGCCTGTTCCGTCTGGGAGGTGTCCGGGACAGACGACTTTTTTTCGGTTTCCGACTTCCGCTTGGTCTCGGCCGGCGTTCCGGTCGTGGACGCCTTGGCTTCGACGCCCTTTTTTTTGGTCCGAGGGGGTTCTTGCGGTTTCCGCTGTGCGCGTTTGACGCGCCGCTTGGGCAACCGGTCTTCACACTCCGGGTTGATCTTCAGGAGTATTTCCCGGATGGTTGAAGAATAATGGTTGGCGGAATAAGCCGCGCCCAACTCGTGGAGCAGCGAACCGAACTCGCCCCCCTTCGATTTGGCGACGGCCCGCTCCAGCCCCGACACCGTCTTGGCTTCGACGTCCTTCTCGGTCACCAGGTCCAGCACGTGGAGGGCCGCCAGGGTGCTGCCGTCGACGGGGACAGCATGTCCACCCAACGCCGCCTGAACGACGTATGACACCGTGAACCGCGTCGTCCCGTCGAGTTTTTTCAGCCAAGCCACCGTCGGGCCGAGATTCTTTTTGCGGTATTCTTCCAGGTCGAAGTTGAAGGTGGCCTCGAAGACGGCGTGCAGCACCCGTTTGACGCGGTTGGCCGCGGCGCGGGGGTCGGGCAAAGAGGCCATCACCTCCGATAGTTCGGAAATCGAGGTTACCCGCACCTCGTTCCAATCGAAGAATGTGTGGACCAGCGCCGCGAACGCCTCCTCGGCCGCGTCGTGGCGGGTGTCTTCCAGGCAGCAGGCGAACAACAGATGCTCGATCACCGTGCGCCCGGCGTGGGAGGGCGCCGGTTTGAAGTGCTTTTTCAGCACTTTATGTACCTTGGCAAATTGTGCGGTACGGCTCGGGGCATTCATGGAGTTGGCTCGTTAAGGTCTTGGTCGGCAGCCGGCGGCGAATCCTCGGCGACGGAGGGCGACTCCATGCCCGTCTCGGAAAGTTCTTCCTTGGGGAGGACTTCCTGCAGGATCCGGGCCACCGCGATCGAACGCTTGACTCCTTGGTCCAACAGGAAACTCAGTTTCGGGGTGTAACGGATATCGATCCGCTCGGCAATTTTCGCTTGCAGAAAACCGGCGGCGCTCTGCAAACCGCGCAGCGTCAACTTCTGGTGACCTTCGTCGCCCATCACCGATACGTGGACCTTGGCATGACGCAGGTCGGGCGAAACCTCGACAAAAGTCACCGTGACGTCCCGGACGCGGGGGTCTTTCAATTCGGACAGGATAGCCATGCTCACGACTCCCCGGATGGCGGCGGCGGCTTTTTCGAGGCGTCGGGAGGACATCGGTAGGTAGTGTGGGTAGTGGGGTGGTGGGTAGTGGTCAGTGGTCAGTGGTCAGTGGTCAACCTTGACCAATAACTGACAACTAACAACTGATAACTGACAACTGACAACTGACAACTGACAACTTTAAAACGTTCTAGCGATCTCCTCGATCTTGTACACTTCCAGGACGTCGCCTTCCTTGAAATCGTTGAATCCGACCAGTTTGATGCCGCACTCGAACCCTTCGCGGATTTCGCGGGAGTCGTCTTTCTCGCGTCTCAGCGATTCAATTGGGTAGTCGCCGATCACTCGGCTCTCGCGGATCAACCGCGCGCGGCCATCGCGTTGGATGGTCCCGGTCAACACTCGGCAACCGGCCACCGTTCCCACGCGGCTGATGTGGAACGTCTGCTGCACCAGCGCGCGGCCGAGGTCGCGTTCTTGTTTTTCCGGCTTGAGCATTCCCTCCAAGGCCGCCTTCAAGTCGTCGGTCACTTGGTAGATGATGTCATAGCGGCGGATTTGTACGCCCAGTTTTTTGGCCAGACTGCGGGCACCCTCGTCGGGAACCACCGAGAAACCGATAATCACCGCGTCCGAGGCGTGGGCCAGATGCACGTCGGCCTCGCTGATCCCTCCCACGGTGGCCTGCAAGACCTTGACCTGGACCTCCGGATGATCGAGCTTGGACAACTCCTTGCGGATGGCCTCTATCGAGCCGCGTACGTCGGTGCGAAGGATGATGTTGAGCGTTTGCACCTGGTCTTCCTGCCCGAGCCGTTCAAACAGGTTTTCCAAGGTGACGTGCGGCACGACGTCTCCGAGTTCGCGTTGGCGTGTATCGGCCGCCCGCTGCCCGGCAAGTTGCCGCGCCTGGGCGATGTCGTCCAGCACGTAGAAGCGGTCGCCGGCGCCGGGGGCGCAGTCCAATCCCGTCACGTTGACCGGCATGGAAGGGCCGGCCTCCTCGTGCTTTTGCCGCAGATTGAGCGTGTCGTACATGGCTTTTACACGGCCGACCGCGGTGCCGCAGACCACCACGTCGCCCACGTGCAAAGTGCCTTTGCGGACCAACAGTTTGGCCACCACCCCGCGCCCTTCGTGCAATTCCGACTCCAAGCAAGTTCCGCAGGCGGGGCGATCCGGGGCGGCCTTGTACTCGTGCAACTCGGCAACGGTCAACAACGTTTCCAGCAGCTTGTCGATCCCTTCGCCGGTTGTCGCACTGGTCTGGATCACTTCCGTCTCGCCCCCCCATTCGCTCGGCAGCAACTCGTTGGCGGCCAATTGTTCGTAGGTCCGTTGGGAGTTGGCGCCCGGCAGATCGATCTTGTTCAGCGCCACGACAATAGGGACATCGGCCGCCTTGGCGTGGCTGATCGCCTCTTCGGTCTGCGGCATGATTCCGTCGTCGGCCGCGACCACCAGAACGGCGATGTCGGTGACGTTTGCCCCTCGGGCACGCATCTCGGTGAAAGCCTCGTGCCCCGGCGTGTCGACGAAGGCCACCGTCTGGCCGTCCTTCTCCACGCAATAGGCGCGAATGTGTTGCGTGATGCCTCCCTTTTCTCCGGTAACTACGTCGATGCCGATGATCCGGTCCAGCAGCGAGGTCTTGCCGTGGTCCACGTGGCCGAGGAAAGTGACGATAGGCGGCCGCGGCAAGAGTGTTTCCGGGTCGTCTTCGCCTTCCAGTGATTGAATGACCTGCTGTTCGAGATTCTCGTGGTGCTGGAACTTGACCTGCGCACCCAACTCGGCCGCCAACAACTCGGCCATTTCCGCGTCGAGCGTGGCGGCGATGTTGCTCATCGTCCCCAACTCCAGCAACTTCGCCAGGATGTCGCGGGCCGCCACGCCGATGGCCTCGGAGAAACTCCGCACCGTACAGGGCAACGTCAGGGTGACGCTTTCCCGCCGCGGCGCCGCGGTGTTGGCCCCTGTCCGCCGGATACGGGTGCGTCTCCGCAAGGCCGGCGGGGAGGATGATTCTTCATCGCCGCCCCTTCCTCGGCGTCGGGCGGTGGCCACCTTCTTACGCTTCAACTGTCGTTGCTCACGACCGCCAAGGGCGACCGATCCGTCTTTTTCCTTCCCCGGCACCGCCGGGGATCGACCGCCGCGGCGCGGCCGCTCTCGCCCCGAGGTGGATGGCTCGCCCTTCGCCGGAGACGTTTTTTGCGGCGATTCCTTGCGTGGCGAAGTCTTGGCGGACTCGGCCGCAATCCGCTTCTCTTCGTGCTTGCGCAGGTGTTCGGAAAGAGGCTTTGTGCCGGCCTTGCCGGCGCGGATGGCATCCAACGGGAGCTTGATGTCGGGCTTCTGCGGGGCGGGCTGCGACTTCTTCGGCCGGCGCGGCAGCTTCGACGCCATCGGCATCGGCGCCAGCTTAATCGCAGGCGCCCTGTCTTCCTTCCCTTTCTCCTTGTCGGCGGGGGCGGTTGAAGAAGACGCATCACCCGGCTTCTTCTTGGCTGCGAAAGGCTTTGACGGCTGCGACGGCAGAACGGGGACTCGGCCGGTGGTCGTGCCCGCCGGAGCTATATAGTCCTCGCGTCGGAAAACGGTCGGCGCGGAAGCGGCTTTAGGTTTCTCCAACGCCTTGGCGGGACCGCCGGACTTGGCCGCCTTGCCGCCGTTGATGAAGGCCGTGACCCTCTCCACTTCCTGATCGGTCAGGCTGGCCAGCGCGGACCCCTTCCCCGTGACACCCGATTTGGTGCAGATATCGACCAGCACCTTGCTGTCGAGCTTCAGTTGTTTCGCTAAGGCGTAAATGCGGATGGGCACGGGGCCGGTTCCTGGGGTAAGTGGCGTGGAACGCTGTTCGATCGGGATATCGGACTTTTTCTCCGTTAAAGGATGGCGTCATCAGACGTCTCCGCGTGGCGCTGCCGGGACGGCTCGGAAACGGTTTGGACGACTTCCTCGCCGGCCGCTTCGGTAGTTGCTGGTTCGACGGTCTCCGCCGGTTCGCCGTTGGCGTGACGAGCCGATTGATCGGCCGCCCCCTCGGTCTCTCCTGTTGCTGCTGTCTCTTCTGCCGTCTCAGCCTCCTCGGTCTCTCCTGTCGCTGCTGTCTCCTCTGCCGTCTCAGCCTCTTTGGTCTCTCCTGTTGCCTCGGTATCCTTGGCCTCTTCTGCTGCCTCAGCATCCTCAGTCGCCTCGGCACCCTCGGTTTCTTCCGACGCTTTGGACTTATCTATCCGTTCCTGTTCGCGCTGTTTCCGGCGTTGATCGACAGCGGCTTTTTCGGCCTCGGTGGCTTTGGCGCCGGCCTGTGTTACGATATGGTCCACCTGCTCGGCGGTCAGTCCGCCCATTTCCATCAGGGCGTCCGGCTCGATCACCTCGAGGTCGTCGTAGGAAAGGAAGCCCTCGCCCACCAATCGCTCGGCCAACTCCGACTCCACGCCATCGATGGACGAAAATCCCAACATGGCCTGTTCGATCTGCTCGTCCAGCTCCTCGCGGGTCATGATTTCAATGTCCCAGATGCAGAGCTTACTGGCCAGCCGGACGTTTTGGCCCCGCCGACCAATGGCCAACGAGAGTTGGTCTTCCTGGACCAAGACGATCGCGCGGCCAAGCATCTGGCAAAGGATCACCTCCTCGACCTCGGCGGGCTGCAAGGCGTTGGGTATCAACGCCTGCATGTCGTCGCTGTATCGGACGATGTCGATCCGTTCGCCGGCCAACTCGTCGACGATATTCTTGATGCGGTTGCCTCGCACTCCGACGCAGGCCCCCACGCAGTCCACCCGCTGGTCGATACTGCTGACGGCGACTTTGGTGCGATAGCCTGGTTCGCGGGAAATGGCGCGGATTTCAATCACCCCTTCGGCGATTTCGGGTATCTCTTGCTCGAAGAGCCGCTGCACCAACTGCGGCTTGGTTCGGCTGAGGATGATTTTTACGCGGCTACCCGCCCTCTTGACCTCGTAAACCGTGGCTCGGACTCGCTCGTTTGGATGGTGCGATTCGCCGGGTATTTGCTCGCCTTTCGGCAGGATTGCCTCGACATTCGAGAGGGTTACGGTGGCCGCCCCCCCTTCGTATCGCTGAATTACGCCCGCGACCAGTTGCCCCTTCAGTTCTTCGTACTCGTAGTATAAGGCGTCCCGCTCCGCCTCGCGGATTTTCTGGATCATCACCTGTTTGGCGGTTTGCGCGCCGATCCGCTCGGCTATCTCGGCGGTGTCCATCGGCACTCCGTTGTGGCTACCCTGGATAGCACCGTTGTCGCGGTCTATCGCAAATGTAACCTCCTCCTCTTCCCCATAATGCTTTTTCGCCGCTGAAACCAGGGCCGCCTCGATTCCCTCGAAGACAATCTCCTTGTCGATACCCTTATCGCGGTGGATCGCGTCAACGATGCGAAGCAGTTCGTTGGGGTCCATTCGATTTCCTGATTAGAGAATACTTTCCACGCCCCGCTCGGCGACGGCGAATCGGCCGAGACGCTACAAAATCTTACGACACCACAAGTTAGTGGTTTCAACAATCCAGTAAGCATATCCGCCGGCTTGTGGGGTGTCAAGACGGTCGAATCCTCCGGTGCCCTTATTCCAAGCGGGGAAACATCTTGCGATCCCACCGAGCAACTTGAGGAACCGCAAACGCCACGCTACAGGACCATGCAACCCCGCCCATACGGAGCGGATATTTTGGCTCTGGTGAATACACCCAAGTCCACAACCGGGCGGTCTTGACTACCGCACGCGGCAGCGGAAGCGGAGAATGCCGCCTTGGCCCGGTTCGAGCGGTCGGGCCAGTTCGCAGCGGACCGCCATCGAATCGCCCTCGTTCGGCTGGGTCGAGAACTTCGCCTCGACGCTGCACTGGGCGCTGTCCGCCACGTACTCGAGCCGCGTATTGAGGCTGTCGATGATCGTGACGTTGCCGAGCGGTTGGTTGCCGATATTGTCGAATCGGAGCGTGAAGAAGACTTCGTCGCCCGGCTGGGCGAACGGCGTCGAGGCCACCTTTACCAGCCGCAGCTTCGGCTTACCCGGCGGCGAGGAAACTGTGTAGAGCGAGAGTGCCTTGTCATACTTGACCTCGGCCATCGCGCCGGTGTGGTCGAGAATGACCTGGACGGCCTGAATATGCGACCAGGCGATTGCCGCCTCCGAAGAGCGGGCGAGGAAGGGCATTTCGGCCCCCTCGAACATGCCCATGCGGACCACCGACAGGTTCTCGAACGGCTTGAAGGCGTCTTGGAACGCCCGCGGATGGATCACGCTCGACGTTACGCCTTCGCCTTGTCTAGTGAGCAGGGCCACGGCCGGCCGGGCGGTCGCCTCGCCCGCCGCCTGGACATTTTGCTCCGCGTCGGCCACCAGTTGCAAGGTGGTCGGCGAATCTAGATGTTCTGGCAGGTGGACGCCGCCGATGTGCTGACGTTCTTCGTGGGCCACAAGGCCAACCACCTGACGAACGGCGCCGAAGCGCGGGGCGTAGAGGTATACCTTGTTGCTTGGCTCGACCAGCGTGCGACCGTCGAGCGTGTCGTAGCGCGCCACGGTGTCTTCCATTTCCAAGCCGCCCAGTTCGCCTCGGCCGCTCACGTCGGCGGGCACTCCCACGTCGCCGCCATCTCGTATGTACTCGTCGGCGGGCCAGGGCCGGCTCAGCCCCGGTGGTGCCCAGGGGCCTTGCGGCTGATACGGCAGCGGCACGCCCCGTTCCATGCCCGGCTGCCCCATCGGTACTCCGGCTCCGGCAGGTACGCCCGTGTATGCTTCTCTCGGCAAGGTGCCGCCATGTCCGTCTGGCGGGACTGCGCGGGTGCCACTGCCGGCTTGTCCAACCGTGCTTCCAGCACCGCTGGACAAGCCGGCAATGGTACCCAACTTGCTAGGGCTGCGACACGAGCAGAGGATCAGCGCGCAGAGCGCGATCAGGGCCATCCGCCACGGATTGGGCCAAAGTGAAGTGTTCGGCTGATGGTAAACGGAGTGTTTCATGGCCTCCGCTTTACTGGGTTAATGGTCGGTGAACCGACCATCCCTTGCCTCTCGCCCATCGGCGTCCCAGGGGGCGGCGGCAGGAGGTTCACTTTTGGGGTCGCCGGAAAGGCGACGAACGGCGGCGAGCCGAAGAAGAAAGAGGCGTCGAGTCCCCCGTCGAGTCCCCGATCCGGCAGTCTCGCGCCCATTCGCAGAATCGCCACCGGACGCCCCAGGCCGTCGGCCACCACCAACGGATCCTGGCCCGGCGCGGCCTCGAACCAGTTCTGTCCCGGCGAATTGTCCGGCGCCGGCAATGCGCGGCGCGGGTCTTCGAGGTAAATCACCCGCGTGACAAACTTGCCCTGGATGGCCAGCTTCAGATCCTCTTCGGTCAGTTCGACGGGCATGGCGAAGCGTAGCTGTTGGCCGACCGGCGCGTAGATTCGGTCTATGACCTCGATCGTGGGAAAGACTTCCAACCCCTCGGCCAACCGGATGTTCGTCACTCGCAACCGATAGACCGCTCCGATCAACATTCCGGCCTTTCTCGGGGCCGGCATGGCCTGATCGAATTGGTTGTCCACCGCCAGCGAGATCAAGACCCCCGTCGGGGCCTTGATCTCCACCGGCTGATAGAACCCGGGCAATGGTCCTCCCCGCTGGAGTTGCTGGCCGCCAATCGCTCCCGGTGGCATCGCGCCGTGGTGCAGGTAGTGCGCGTTTGGTTGTTGGGCCGGCAGCGTTGCCGCCGTACTCAACAGCCAAACCGCCAGCACCGCTGTCTTGCCGACAAAAAATCGACGGCAGTGCGCCTGCGTTGCCAGAAAGCGGATCAATCGGACCATTGTCGCGAGTTGGTTCAAGTGTCGTTCAGGAAAAGAGTTCGTTCGACTGCTTGATACAAAGCCCACGGGTCGCAACCCGTGGGCTTGGAATCGCCTGCTTCCATTTCGCATGACCGCCGAGGCGGTTTTCGCCGTGTGCCGTTATTCCTCGACGGGGTACTCTCCCCCGTAGTTATACTGATCCGAGCAGTCCGGTTTTACCCGTTCGCGGCGGTCGAAAAATGGTTGCTTGAAGTATCCGACGCCCTTGCGGGTGCGTTCGACAATCCGTGCATGGCTGGCCGGCTTCGGATAGCTGAACCCCGGCTTCTGCTTCACGTCGATCCGAACCTTGTCGGTCGGACCCGGCATCCGAACCCGCGTATGGTTCTTCATGACGTGCTTTTGCAGACCGGCGGGGATTCCAAGCGGCACGTGGGGCGGACCGGGTAAACCGATCGGAGTGCCACACATCGGCATGCCGTATTGAGGGCTGGTCACGCCGGAGATGTAACCGTTCGGCATCGTCGTGGGCGCGCCGACCCGCATACCCACCGGCATCGGCGCCATGGGCATGCCCTGGTGTCCACCTTCGTATCCATCCGGACATCGTTGATACGAGGCCGTGGACACGCCACCTTCCTGCATCATGTCGGTGGGTACCTGGAGATCCTTGTTGCCCAACCGGACGATAGCCATGATCGCTCCGCGTCGGTCGGCCTCGACGATTGGATCCACACCCGGATCAAGACGCGTGCTGACCAGCGTTTCCACGCCGGCCAAGGCCAACTCTTGATACTCCGGATCGGGTAGGTAGATCACCTTGGTCACGAAGTTGCCGCTGAGAACCTGGTCGAAATCCTCCGGCGTGTATTGCACCGGAATGGCGTTGTGCGCCAGAAACGCCTCGGTTCGCGGCATGGCCGGACCAATTTCCATCGTGGGATACAACTCGACACCCGGCCGGCCCGGAACGTTCGTCAGTTTCAGCCGGTAGATTGCGGCCTGCGGGAAGTTGTAGCGGCCCGGGCAGATCATCGGTTCCGAGTCAAACATACCCGGCCCCATGACGTCCCAAGATACCACCATTCCCTCGGGGCCGACGAAGGCGACCTGCGAGGTCATACCCGGCGAGGGCATGCCGGGCTGATGCATCATTATGCCCGGCCCCGGACCAGCAACGCCCGGACCAGGACGCATAAGCATGTTGGCCGGTGGCAGGTTATTCTTGTTGCACGGTGCTCGGCATCCCGCAATCGTCACGCACGCAACCAACAACAGCATAAACGAAGACCTCATGGTGTCCCCCCTACTTAAGGCAGCCGAGGCCGCAACCAAAGGGTTCAGACGTCCAGGGGCCGGAACTTGAAAACCATGTCGATTCAAGTACATACTTCCCGCTCCTGGCATCCAGACCCATCATTTTTGTTACAATTTGGCATCCGACGCGGAACATATTCGCGCAAGACACCTGCCTGAAGTCTAATGGTCGGCGCGATATAACGCGATTCTTTGGAAAATCCGGTAAAACTGGCAAAATACATCCCGAGCAACCCAATTGGCGTATTTTGCGCAGCCAATCCAGTGTGATTTTCTCCGCGTAATTTGATCGCTCTCCCCATAAAGCCGCGACCGGTGGTCGCGCCGGTTTGTGGCTGGGGACTGGTCCATTTTTCGGCCGAAAAACGCATTTCACGGGCAAACGGTTGGCCGAAAACATGGACCTGTCCCCTTCCCGCGGCACCAGGGGGACAGTCCCATTTTCGCGGCGGTCAAGTCAATTCGCCTGGCAACGTCCCTCACGCCGCGAAAATTGGGACAGTCCCCTGTGAACGGTTACAGCTGTCGCGACCACCGTTCGCGACTTAATGGGGGCTCTCGGCCAATCCGGCCTTGACGGCTTCGGTGGCCTTTCGGTATTCTCCGCCCCCTATTCGTGACGGGGCCATTAAGGCCCAATTTGTGGCGTATCGTCTTCTTGCCAATCAAGGTCATCTTTTCCAATTGACTGGGGCTATGCAGTATAGACATCTCCAAAGTGCGGGTTCTTTCTTGTTGACCGCTTTCCTGTTGGCGGCCGTCTGTTCCGTTCATGGATGTTCCCGGCGCGTATATCGCGTCGCCAACCTGCCACCGGAGTTCTACGCTCCGGCTACCATGGATCTCGATGCAATCAATCTCTCGGGGTTGGCCGATCAGTCCATCAGCGCCGAGGTCATTCAGCCGGGCGACGTGCTGGAGGTGACGATGGTCACCGATTACAAGAAGCTCACTACGACCGCTACACCGGTTCGCGTGGCCGACGACGGATGCATCGTCGTGCCGTTGGTGGGCCGGATGGGCGTGAGCGGCCTGGAAATCGAGCAGACCGAACAGTTGATAAACGCCCAGAGCATTGCCCGCGGCATATTCCGCAATCCATGCATCACGGTGACGATGAAGCAGTGCCACACCAGCAAGGTCACGGTGGTCGGGGCAGTGAACAGTCCGGGAACGCACGCACTGCCCCGGGGATCGACTTCGTTGATGGCGGCGCTGCTGGCCGCCGGAGGGCTGAGCAAGGACGCCGGCACGGAAGTGGAAATCCGCCATACCGACTCACGCAGCATAGCGCGGGCAATGTCGCAACCGCACAATCCGCTGGCCGGAGCCGACGGGGCCGCTTCGCCAGTCGCTTACGAGCAGGCGGCGGCGCCCGCGGTCACGAAGGTGGACCTTGCCGCGGCCACCGTCGGCGCGATGAAGGTTCCGGACCTCAGCGACGGCGACGTGGTCCACGTCTCGAAACGCACGTTGCCGCCGGTGCATGTAATCGGATTAGTGAAAGAACCGGGTGAGTTCCCCTATCCACCCGACCAGGAATTGCGCGTTCTGGACGCCTTGGCGTTGGCCGGCGGTTGTTCCAATCCCGTGGCCGAGAAGGTGTTGGTAATCCGCCATCCGCCAAACTCGGCCGAGCCGGTCCGCATCGAAATCAGCATTCAAGCCGCGAAGAACGGCCGAGACAATCTAGCCTTGGCCCCCGGCGACACCGTCTCGGTCGAACAGACCGCCATGACGGCCGCCGCCGACGTGATTAGAACATTTTTCCGCGTCAGCCTAGGAGGCTCGCTCTCGTGGTTCTAAGCACTCGACGAACAATCGAAGGGCTTCTGCTGCGGGCCGTTGACTGCGGTCTGGCGGGATCGATATTCGTCGTGCCGCTGTTGATGGGTGGGCGACACGCACTGGGGCAACTCGTTTTGACGGTGTTTGCCGTGGCGGCGGCTTGGGCCTGGTGTCTCCGGCAATGTCTACGCGACGACGACAACGCCTGGCGACCGACCGCGGCGCTGCCGCTGTTGCTGCTCGGAGCGTTGCTGCTGATAGTACAGGCGGTCCCTTTGCCTTACGGGCTGCTGTCGAAACTGACGCCCCACGCCGCCGAAGTCCTGCCGTTGTGGACCGCCGGCGGCGACAATCCCGCACGGCTCGGGAGTTGGCCCTACGTCTCTTTCACTCCGGCCGCAACACTTGCGGCCTTGGTCATTTTTCTCGACTATGCCTTGTTGTTCTTGGTGGCCGTGCAGCGGATACGGCGCATCGAGGACGTGGAGCGGTTGTTGCGTTGGTGCGCGTTGACGGCCGTAATCATGGCCGCCTTGGGCGTGCTGCAACTGCTGTGCGGCAACGGCAAGTTCCTTTGGTTCTACGAGCATCCCCTTTCGCTGGCTTCCGGGGCCGCCAAGGGAACTTTCACCAACCGCAACCATTTCGCGCAATTCCTCGCCTTGGGGGTCGGTCCTTTAATCTGGTGGCTACAAAACTCCATGCGCCGCTCGCACGGAACTGGAGCCAGGAAGGTCCGATCGCCGGGAACCAACATCAGTCGCGGTGAATTGACGACCTACATGCTGGGCTTGGCACTGGGGCTTGTCCTGTTCGCCGGCCTGCTGTCGCTCTCGCGGGGCGGGATACTGGCGATGTTCATCGCCGCGACGATTACCGCGGCGGTCTGCTATCGCACGGCGGCCCTCGGCGGACGGTTGCTCGCCGCGCTGGCCGTCTCTGGCGCGTTGATCGGCGCCTCGCTGGGGATTTTCGGCTACGAGCGGGTCAGCAATCGTCTGGAAAGTCTTACATCCGGCTCGCTGGAGAAGCTCGACTCCTCGGCCGGGCGAAGAACAATCTGGGCCGCCACCGTTGGGGCATCCGCCGATTTTCTTCCCCTGGGGACCGGGGCGGGAAGTTTCCGCAAAGTCTACCCGATGTACACCGATTTGCTCTCGGACGAGAGGATCGACTCCACGCACGCGGAAAACAGTTACCTACAGGAGCTTTTAGAAACCGGCGCCGTTGGGGCGATCCTGATGCTGGTGGGGATCGGCCTTTGTGTTTTCTGGTGCGTCGGCGGTATCCGGTCCTCCGCGCCCACGCGATACCAGATATGCTCCGCGGCAATTGCCGGCAGTCTGGCCGCGTCGTTGGCCCACGCCCTGGTGGACTTCGTCTGGTACGTTCCCGCCTGCATGGCGATGGCGATCGTTCTGGCCGCCTGCGCGCAACGGGTATGGCAGCTATCGAGGGGAGAGGGGAGAGGGGAGAGGGGAGATGGGGCCGCCGTACCGGCGGCCGCTAAACGTCTCTCCGCCCTCCGCCCTCCGCCCTCCGCCTTCAATCGCCCCTCGCCCCTCGCCCCTCGCCCCTCGTCCCTCGCCCCTCGTCTGGCATGGCCGGCCGTCGTGGTCGCGCTGACGTTCGTCGGCGGGTGGATGATTGTCGACCGCGCCGGCCCCGCGGTGGCTCAAAGGTATTGGGACGAATATTTTGTCGCCCGCAACGTGATGCATATCCGCCCGGCAACGGACCAAAATCCCGAGAGCGCCGACGAGGAAATACAACGGCGGTGGATCGCGTGCTTGGAAAACGTCGTGCGCCGGTCGCCGACCCACATCAAAGCACATTTAGCTCTGGCCGAAGCCCATCGTCGGTTGTTCGACTCGCTGCAAGCGAAGTCCGAGAACCTGATGTCCTTGGCCCATATCCGCGGCGCGGCGCTGCAATCGCGATTTCCGTCGCGCGAGGCGCTGGACGGATGGTTGTCGCGGGCGGTTGGCGACCACTGGGTGCATCTCCAGCAGTGTCTCGATCATACTCTAAAGGCGCTGTCGCTTTGCCCGCTCGAAGGCCGTGCTTACGTCTATCTGGCCGAGTTGTCGTTTCTCCGCGGTGGCAACGACGCCGTCCGTCACTCCTATCTCCAGCAGGCCCTGCGAGTGCGTCCTTACGACGGCGCCGTGCTGCAGGCCGCGGCGAGCGAGGCCCTGTTGGCCGGCGACGTTCGGGGATGGTTGGATTACGCGCGGCGCGCTTTTCGCTCCGGCCCCCGCCGACAACGGCAAATCATCGGCGAGTTGACCTCCGTCACGCCCGCCAAAGACCTGCCGGCAGTGGCCGATTACGTTATCCGCGAGTTCCAGCCGGACTTGGGAGGGCTTCGGTTGCTGCACGCCGAGTGCGCGAAACGTTGCCCACCGGAGCAGTTGGAATCGTTGACGCGTTGCCGAGTCAAGATGGCGGAGGCGGAAGCGACGAAACTGGGCAACGTCGAGGCCGCCGGGGTCTGGATGGAGGCACGTCTACTTCACGGCCAACTGGGCAACGCCGCCGACGCGATGCGATGTGCCCGCATGGCGCTGCAACGCAATCCGAGCGACTACGACGCGCATTATCGGCTCGCCTTGGACCTGATGAAACAGGAATCTTACGCCGAGGCAGAAACGCACTTGCGGTGGTGCCAACAGCGAACGCCCGGCAATCGCGACGTGGAAAACAAGCTCCGCGAGGCCCTCAAAGGACGGCTTGACGGCCGCCGCCGCCGCGCGGCGCTCGAAAACGAAAAACTGCGATGACCCTTTCCGAACCTTTCACCGATATCCACTGTCACCTGCTGCCGGGGTTGGACGACGGCGCGTCCGCCTTGGACGATGCGCTGGCGATGGCCGAAACGGCCGTGGCCGACGGGATCGAAACGATCGTCGCCACGCCCCATCAATTGGGCAACAACGCGAGAAACTCGGGCGAGACGATCCGCGCGGCGGTCGTTGGTTTCCAGCAGCAACTCGACCGGCGGCGGCTGCCTTTGCGCGTGCTGCCGGGGGCCGACGTGCGAATCGAACCGGGGCTGTTGAAAAAAATCCATAGCGGCGAGGTCGTCACGCTTGCCGACCATCGCCGGCACGTGTTGCTCGAGTTGCCACACGGCGTCTACTTCCCGTTGGAGCGTCTCCTGAGGGAATTGGCCTCCGCCGGCCTGACCGGAATTCTTTCCCACCCGGAACGAAACCGCGGCATAATCAACCAGCCCGGCGTGCTGCGCCCATTGGTCGAACACGGCTGCCTGATGCAAGTGACCGCTGGAAGTCTGACGGGCGATTTCGGTTCGCAAGTCCAAAAATTCGCCGAATCGCTGGTCTCGCAAGGACTCGTTCATTTCGTCGCCACCGATGCACACGGGACCAAGACCCGCCCGCCCATCCTCCGTCGGGCATTCCGGCGCGTGAGGGAATTGGTCGGGGAAATCGTAGCGACTGATCTGTGCTGTCGTAATCCGAGAATCGTGGCCACCGGCGGCGCGGTGTCGCCGGGATGTCGAGGTCCGGAAAAGTTTGCCTGTTTAGGATGGTTTCGCCGGACGTTTTCTTTAGAACCCGCGGCTACTGAGCCGATATAAAGCATAATATTTTAGACCTTATTGGGGGTGTGTGAAATCCCCAAAACACCTAACCTCGCCATTGTTGCGTAGACTTGGGCGGCCGGGATATTTGGGCAGCCTTTCATTCCTTTTGGGAGAGAAAAAGATGAAGACTGGATGGTTCGTTAGAAACGTAATGATCTCGCTGGCAGCGGTGGGGCTATGTCTGCCGCAGGTGGCCTTCGCCGCCGCGCCGACACCCACGCCCCCGGTCATGGACATCGCCTTGACCGATGGCGGAGTGCTGCACGGGCAGGTCGTCGATCTGCAAGGAAGCGGTGTGGCAGGCATTCCTGTCTCGGTGAAAACCCAGAATCAGGAAGTCGTCCGCACCACAACCACCGACGGTGGGAGATTCAGCGTTAAGGGCCTGCAAGGCGGCGTTTACCAACTCGCCGCCGCACAGGGGCAAGGCGTCTACCGGATGTGGGCAGCCAACACGGCGCCGCCTTCGGCTCAAAAGGACGCCATCGTATACACCCAGGGTGGATACGGCGGAGGCGGTGGATTGAAGATGTTTCTCAGCAATCCGATCGTCATTGCCGGCCTGGTCGCAACCGCGATTGCCGTGCCCGTGGCACTGGCCAATTCCGGCTCGTCCAGCCCGTAAGGTCTGGAATACAATAAACGGCGGAACGGAAGCCGCTGGAAAATTATACAGGGCGACAGTGCAACGCTCAAGTCGGAGCGGCAGTTGCACTGTCGTCCTGTTTTCGTAGGCGGGTGGCACGTCCCTGAGCGTAGCGAAGGGCGTGGTGAACAACCAAACCACGCCCTTCGCTACGCTCAGGGGCGTGCCACCCCAGTCGAAAGCGACAGTTATTGATTCGCCGGTCCTTAAGCCGTAGCGGCAGTTGCACTGTCGTCCTGTTTTCGTAGGCGGATCGGTCGTTCACAGGGGACTGTCCCCCTGGCGCCGCGGGAAGGGGACAGGTCCATGTTTTCGGCCAACGGTTCGTCGGCAAAATGCGTTTTTTTGCCGAAAAATGGACCAGTCCCCAGCCGGATCGTAATGCCTAATAAGTGACGGCCGCTTTTTCTTCGATCCAACCCTCGCCGCCGCCGGGCAATCGGATCAAAAGCCAATCGCCACGCCGCTCGATCACCTGGAACTCCGTCGCCTCGGGCAACTCCTCGTTGAAGGCCGGTTCGTAGCCGACGGCGTTCCCTTTTCGGGCGACGGTTTCCGGCACTATGACGACGCCGTGCAGAGTATTGTCAAAGCGATTCCAATCGTAGACGGCCGACAGTGCCAGGATGCCCGTCAGAACGAGTCCCGCCCAGGTAATTCGTCTCAGCGTCCGACGGGCAACGAAAAGCCCAATCGTCGCGACCGCGAACGTTGCCAGCGCGGCCGCCGCCGCCAGATAAAACTTTTCGAGATAGCTCAGCCAATTCTGCCAGAAGAGGATCGTTTCGATCACCGGGCGACGGGACTCGGGGGCGTCGAAGCCCCGCGCGATGGAAAGGTTGTGGTTCAGGCGTGGATCGCGGGGTAGGTAGCGCAATGCCCTGCGATAGGCGGCGATGGCCCGGCCGGGCTGCTCGGCGCGCATCCAGGCGTTGCCTTGGTCGTACAGCGCTGCGCCCGAGACGCCGTGGCGGTCGATGATTTCCTGATACAATGCGGCCACTTTGGCGAAATCCTCGGGTGTCCGCGCGTCGTCGAAAGCTTGCTGGGACGCTTGAAACTTCCGCGCCGACTCCAGATCGACCGTTCCCCGACATCCGCCGAGGCAGGGCAACAGAGCGGCACACAAGACGGCAACCGTTAGTGTGTGCGTCAGACTATCGACGGTGTTGGTTTCGCGGAAATCCATCATTGCTTTACGGTGTTCTCAATTTCCCTAGTTCCGTAGGTTATGCTTTAGCATAACAACCAAGCGTATGATCAGTTCGTTATGCTGAAGCATAACCTACAAAGTTTGTCTAGTTTTCCTCAGTGCCGCGGCCAACGGTCGCAACAGGTTTTGCGCGTCTTGGCCGAGCGAGGCCGACGCGCCGCCGGCCGCTCCGTAGCGAACGGCCTCGCAAGTTTCCAGCAAGGAACGCAGCCTCCCCACCAGTTCCGCGTCCACACCCAGCGAATCTAGCCGTCGGCAGGCCTCGTCGGGGGTCAGGCTTGCGGCGGGCAGATCGAGCACGTCGGCCACCAGCCCGAGCAGAGCCGCCCGCACCAGATCGGCCCCTTCGCCGATGCGTCCGGCGGTGAGTTCGGCCGTTGCACGCTGAAGCCCTCGTCGTGCAACTCCGTGCGCCGCGCGACGCCGCAGCAAGGCCGTGTCGCCGCTTACACGCCGCCAGCGGCTCACCGTCAGTGCGATTAGCCCGTATGCGCAGACCAATCCGGCCAGCGCAATCAGCCAACGTTTCGGCCGTACCGACTGGTCGTCCAGTTGGGCCGGATCGGTGATGTTGGCAAAAATCCCCTCTTGGCACGCCTCGAGTTCACGATGGTTTCCGTTTCCTCCCAACGGCGAGGCGACGATGTCGCGCCCGGCAAGCCGGACGGCCTTGGTCACCTCGATCGGCATCGGCTCCGAATGGAGCGTGACGTATCGATCCGTCTCCACGTCGAAGTACGACATCGGCACGGCGGGGAACTCCGCAACGCCTGCGTCCAGCGGCCGCAGACTGTAGGTGAACTCGCGGCGGGCACCCTTTGTCTGTTCGGTCGCCTCGTAGATTTTGAAATGGTCGGCGATTGCCGGAATCTTGCCGAGCGCGGGCGGGGAGACGCCGTCCCACGCGCCTTCGCCGGTGAGCGAGAGGGTCAACGTCATCGGGTCGCCGGTCTTCACTTTCCGCGGCGTCAGTGTGGCGGCAAGTTTGAATTTGCCGATCGCCCCGATGTAGGATTCCGGCCGGCCATCGATGGGCACGTCCTTAACCGCAACCGTCAGCGGTTTGGCCACCGCGTAGACGCCCTCTCCGGTCGGCCGGCCGGCTTCGACCGTCGTGGCAAACGTGCCTTTCAAGGTTGCAGGTCCGAACGTGTAGTCGCCGATCTTTTTGGCCACGAACGTGCGGCGGAACTCAAACCGCCAGTAGTCGGTCTCTTTCCCCGATTTGTCGGCCATGCGGACTTTTTCCGACGGCGGCAGGAAGGCCAGATGCCGCTCGTTGAACAGCGAAAACACCGACTCGTGCTTGAGATTGTTGACGTTGAAGCCCAAGCCGCGGCTGTTTTCCATCTTGCCGAGCCATTGCCGCCACTCAACCTTCGGCAACAAGCCCCGCGGCAGTTTTTCGTCGACCGCCCAAGGGATTTTCAGCGCCGGAGGGGTGGACTGTACGCCGACCGGATTTTTGCTTTCGTACGGCGGCGGCAGCGCCTTGACCGCGATCGAAAGGGTCACGCTGAACGGCTGCATCGGATAGACCGAATCCCTCTCGGCGGTGATCTCCATCCGCACCACGTCCTGCTCGTCCGGCGCGAGAACGGTCAGCGTAACTTCCCGTCCGCGAAGCTGCCGGCCGTCGATCTCCGCCTTGGGCGAGGGGATCGTCAGCACGCCGGTCCGCAAGGGCGTAAGACGGAAGTTGTACTGCCGACCGTGGCGGACGACCTCCGATCTGCGGCCGTTGATGATCGTCACGGACCGCGAGTTGAGCGGTTGCTGGCCGAGAGGCGTCACTTCAAAATCCGCCTCCAGCGGCTTCATGTCCGGCTCGCGGGGGTTCTCCACGTGGTTGAGTGTTACGCGATAGAGCAGCGACTCTCCCTCGTAGAGCCTGGTGCGATCAACCTCGACGATCATCTCCGGCTCGGCGGCCGACGACGACGGCAACCACGCGAAAACGGCGATCAATATAATCAGGGTACGTTGCATGTCCGTTACCAATCCTTATCCACTTTCTCATGCCGGTAGAGTCTCTCTTGCAGCGCCTTTTCCAGCTCTTTCCGCTGCTGCCGACGTTCGCGGGCCTTGCGCATCACGGCCTTGGCCTCTTGCTTGGAGAGTTTTTCTTTCTGCTGCTTTTGGGCCTGCGTCTTGTCTTTTTCGCGGTCCTTCTTCTGCTGGTCCTTCTTCTGTTGATCCTTGTTTTGCTGGTCTTTCTTCTGTTTGTCCTTTTCCTTGTCTTTGTTTTGCTCGTCTTTTTTCTGTTTGTCCTTGTCTTTCTTGTCCTGCTTGTTCTGATCCTTGTTTTGCTGATCTTGCTTGTTTTGTTCGTCCTTTTTGTCTTGCTTGTTTTTCTGCTGTTCCTGTTTGGGCAGCATTTCCTTGAGTAGCTTAAGGGCTTCTTCTTGGAGAGGCAAGGCTTCCGCCGGCTTGGCGGCCGACAGCGCCGCGACCGCCTGGACGCTTAGTTCCTCGACCTTCGGCGCAAGTTCCACGCCCGCCTTCAAGGCCCTCTTCATCTCCTCCTGCTGTTTTTTCTGTTTTTCGGCGGCTTTGGCGGCGTCTTCGGCCTTGCCGTTTTGCGGATCAGGCATCGCCGGTTGAGCCGCCGGGGCCTTTTCGAGTTGCTCCAATTCACGTTGGGCCTTGGCCGGCAGGATGCGGCCGTAGCTGCTGATGAACCGCTGGTTCCAGACGGCCTCACCCTTCTCACTCTTCTCACTCTCCTCACTTTCCATCTCAGCCGAAATCGCGCCCTTCGACCGGTCGATCAATCCCTGCTGTGTTTTGACGGCCTTCTGAACTAGATTGACGAACGGCGCGACGGCCATGAATACCTGATCCAACTTCTCGACCGAAGCGGACTGCGTGGCGACCGCGTCGGGCGGATTGCCCGCGGCCAGCGAGTCGGCTGCTTTCCGCATCGCGCCGTGGACCTCGTCGGCCAGGTTGTTCAACAGCGAGAGGGCTTTTTGCGAATCGGCGCCTACGTTCGGCGGCGCGGCGCCGCCTGGTTGCGGCGCGGTGCCGAGCGCCGCGGCGACCTTCTGCTTCAACGGCTCGATTTCCTCGGCGAGATAGCGTTGCTCCTTCTCGATTGTTCGTATCTCCTCACGCCGCAACGGCGAGGGGGGCGTCTCGGCAAGCGTCCGGCCGCTGGTACGCAGTTCGCGCTGCCGGCCTTCCAACATCCCGAGGAATTGCAGCAGGTTCATTTCCTTGCGGAGCTTGTCCCGGTCGCGCTGCCGCCAGACCTCTTTGATGTGTTTGATCCACAGCCGGACCGCTTCCAGGTTGTACCGGGGGTCGGTGAGTTGGGGATCGACGGCCAGCGCGTCGCGGAAATTGCCCGCCGCCTGAACCAGCATGGCGATTCCCTCCTCGCGGACCTCTGACGCGGCTTCCTCGGGACTCTCTCCGAAGATGGTTTTCGCCTTCGATAGTTCGAGGCAGCCGAGATTGTAATGGGCCGTCGCGGCCAGTTTTACGTCGGGCGACAACGCCGCCGCGCGGAACTGTTCGGTGGCCTCGACGTGCTTGCCTTCGGCGGCATACGCGCAACCCAGATCGAAGGCGATCCGCGGCTGGTCGGGCAATGCCCGATCGGCGGCCGAAAAGGCCTCGGCCGCGGCCTTGAAATCGCCACCCCGAAAGGCCGCCAGCCCCTTGTCCACCTCTCGGGCAGCTTCCGGCACGGAAGCCAACGCCTGCGCGGGGAGCAACAACAGCGCGGCCAACAAGCATTTCGTCGCCACCTTGGGATGTGGCGCGGCCGTGCCACAATTCCGCGACGCCCGAGCGTGTGCCGGAATCAACATCTCGGCCGCGAACAACACGACCGCCAACATCAGAAATATCTGATACCGATCGCGGTGCCGTTTGCGTTTCTGGTCCTGCACGTCTTCGCTGCGTGTCAGATCGGCCAGATGATCCTCGAAGACTCGTCCCATGTACTTGGTGCCCGCCGGGACGTGGGCGCCTTTGGTGGCATCCGATATTTCTACGAGCGTTTTATGATTGGTCTTCGACCAATGCTCCTTGCCATCGTCCTTGAGATAAACCAGATTGCCCGAGGCGTCATGGAGCGGAATGCGAGCGCCCTCGGCGGAATCGCCCAGGCCGATGGTAAAGATTTTCACGCCCCGCTCGGCGGCCTGTTCGGCGGCCTCGATCGGATACGAGTCCTGGTCCTCGCCGTCGGTGAAGATCACCAGCACCTGATCGTGATCGGCTTGCGGCGGCATGGCCTCGAGGGCCTTGCGGATCGCGTCGCCGATCAGCGTACCGCCACGCGGAGCACTGCGCTCGCTGACGTCGTCGAGTACCCCGCGGAAGAATCCCTCGTCGGTCGTCAGCGGCGCTTTCAGCACCGGTTTGCCGGCGAAGACGATCAATCCAACCCGGTCGCCGACGAGTTTGTTGAGCAAATCGCGGATATCCAACTTCGCCCGCTCCAAACGATTGGGAGCGACGTCTTCGGCCAGCATCGAGCGAGAGACGTCCAGCAGCACGAAGCAATCGACCCCCCGCCGGACGACCTTCTCGAAATAGACCCCAAATCTCGGCCGGGCAGCCGCCACAATCAACAACCCCAACGACAACACCACTAATGTTCCCTTGATCCACGGACGTGGGCCGCCAAGCCGCGGCATCAGCCGCGAAACCATCGGTTGCTGGACGAACCGCCGTGCCGCCACGGACCGCTTCCGCTCCGCGCGCACAAGCAGCCACGCCACGACTGGCAGAATCCACAGCAACAGCAGGATGGCGGGGTATTGGAAGAACATGGTGTAGTGATCAGTGGGTAGTGGATAGTAGCGTAGGGTGCGTGAAACGCACCTTGAACAATCGGTTGTGGTGCGTTTCACGCACCCTACAATTCCTCAGGGCAACGACCGGAACCGCGTCGAAACCAACACGACTTGCGCCAGTATCAACACCAGTCCGGGGAACAATGCGTATTCAAATAACTCGCGATACTCGGTGTATATCCGCCCCTCGGAGACGGTCTTTTCCAACTTGTCGATGTCTGCGTAAACGTCCTTCAATGCTTCGGTGTTCTGGGCGTTGTAGTATTTCCCGCCGGTGGTGTCGGCGATCATCCGTAGCGTTTGCTCGTCGAGACGGACCAGTTGCGGCACGAGCACCTTGCGGCCGAAGGCGTCGATCGCCGGCAAGGGAACCCGGCCCGTGGTGCCAATGCCGATCGTGTACACTTTGACGCCGAGTGTTTCCGCAAGCCGGGCGGCTTCGGCCGGATCGACCACCCCGGCGTTGCTTTCGCCGTCTGAAAGCAGAACGATGACTTTGCTCTTGGCCTTGACATTTTCGAGTCGCTCGACCGACAGCGCCAATGCGTCGCCGACGGCCGTGGAAAGCTCCTCCTTCAGCAACGAGGCGTTGATTACTCGGCCTTGGGAGTCCTTGATAGGCCCGGGGATTTTCACCGTGTCGAGCATTTGCATCAGCGCCCCGTGGTCGAGGGTCAAGGGGCACTTGGCCACGGCGAATCCGCCGAAATCGACCAACCCGATCATGTCGTCCGGCCGGCCGGGCAACGCGCCTGCCCCATTGACGAACTCGCGGAACACCTTCTTAACCACCGCCAGGCGATTCACACGTCGGCCGTCCAACTCGAAATCCATCGCCTGCATCGAACCAGATCGGTCGATGCACATCTCGATGGCGATCCCCTCGGCCCGAACGCGATAATCCTCGCGTCCGTGTTGCGGGCGGGCCAGCGCGACGATCAGCAACGCCATTCCGGCCACGGCCAGCAAGGGGAGCAACCGGCGCACTCGCTGAGCGGTAGTCCGGGGCAACGAGCGGATAATGTCCACGTTTGAGTAGAGCACGGCCGACGCCCGACGCCGCGCGATCCACCACCCCAACACCGCCAGCGGTACGAGCAGCAACAACCACAACGGGTCTTGAAATCGAAAGCCCATCATACGGCCACCTCCTCCGGCTCCGGGGTCGCAATTTGTCGCGGCCGCCTCATGCCGATAAACAGCCGGGCGCGGCGGACACTCTCGTCGATATCCTCGGATCGCGGCCGATGGGCGGCGAACTTAACCAGATCGGCCGCCTCGAGAAAATTACGCAGCCGCGTGCTGTCGTCGCGCTCGAAAGTCTTCGTATGGGTAATCTCCCGCAAAAACTCCTCGGTGGTCTGTTCCGGGGCGCGGACGCCGGTGGTCCGCTCGATGTAGCGGCGAACGATGGCGGTCAACTCGACGTAAAACAACTTCACGTCGCGCTCGGCCAGCCCCGACTCGACCAGCTTGTCCAATTCCAGGTTGGCCATCTCCTCGGGCGAGAGAACAACCACGGCGGCGGCCGTCTCGCGGCGGCGACGGCGGCGGAGCCACAAACCGACGATCAAAGCCGCCACGCTCGCGCTGATTAACGCCCAAACCCAAAAGGGCGTCGGCGCGGTCAAACCGACCGGCCCGGCCGCACCACGCATTTCGCCCAGCGACGGCGGCTGGTCGCCGATCCGGGAGGTGATCTCGACCGAGATCGGCTTGGTTTCCAGCGTGTGGGTCTTGCCGTCGCCGTCGGTCCTCAGATCGGTGAAAGAGATGCTGATCGGATCGATCGTCATCCTCCCGGCTCGGGTCGGCTCGAGGGTGTAAATCTGCTGAACGATTTCGCGTCCGTCGCGGACCTTCGGCAGCGGCTCGCGGAAGTCGCGGATCAGAAAATCGCCCAACGTTTCGCCGAACGGCGGCTTCTGGACGTTCACCCCTTCGGCGGAATCGATCGTAAGCGTGAGCGTCGGCTCGTCCGAAAGTCGCGCTCGTTGGGGACTGACCTCGACCGTTGCCAGAACCGGGCCACGCTCGACGGTGCTTATGGCAGGCTTGGCGTTCGAGTCTTCCGACGCCGCGTCGTTCTTCGCGACGCAACCGGAAAGACAGAGAAACGCCACTAGAAGAAGACAGCTAGTGGTGTATCGTTTTGCAATATATGTCCAAAATATATTATTCATTATCTAAACCGTCTTTCGCGCATGCGGAAAAAGCGGCGGAGGCTTTTCTGATAGTCCTCGTCGGTGTTGATTGCCAGTTGATCGACGCCTGTTTTCTTCAGTCGCTGGGCGAGGTTTGCGGCCCGATCGGCGGCCCGGTCGCGGAACAACTCGCGCACTCGGGGATGGCGAGTGTCCACTTCGACGACCTCGCCGGTCTCGGCGTCGCGGAGCGAGAGAAAGCCCACGTCGGGCAACGCCTGCTCGCGCGGATCGCCGACCGTAACCGCCACCAGATCGTGGTGCTGGTTAGCCACGGCCATCGCGTGCCGGGCCTCCGGGGCCTGAAAATCGCTAATCAGAAACACCACCGCGCGGCGCTTCTGCACACGATTGAGGTAGTCCAGCACGGCGGCCAGCTCGGTTTCACGCGCGACCGGCTCGGCGGAGACCAGTTGGCGGATCAGGCGCAACACGTTCACCTTCCCCTTTCGCGGCGGAAAGTAGTCGATCACGTCGTCGCAAAAGGTGAGCAGCCCCACCTTGTCGTTGTTTTTCAAGGCGGAAAACATCAGCATCGCCGCCATCTCGACGACCAGATCGAGCTTCGATCGCTCGGTCGAACCGAACACGCCGGAGGCCGAAACATCGACCAACAGCATCACGGTAAGTTCGCGCTCCTCGCAAAACCGTTTGATGAACGGCGTTCCGGCCCGCGCGGTCACGTTCCAGTCGATCGTGCGGATATCGTCGCCGGGCTGGTACTCGCGGACCTCGTCAAACTCCATGCCGCGGCCGCGGAATACGCTCTTGTACTGGCCCGCCAACAGATCGTTGACCGTGCGGTTGGCCACGATCTGGATCCGCTGAACTTTTTTCAGGATGTCGAGGACGTCTTGTTGCGGCATTGGGGAATCGGGGTTCGGGACTCGGGAATCGGGGTAGATTGGAGATCGGTGTTCTCGAACCCCGACCCCCCAGCCCCGAATCCCGCCTTACTTTTTTTACGGCACCGGCACCGTTTCGAGGATCGTCTTAATCAGGTCTTCGCTGGTAATCTGCTCGGCCTCGGCCTCGTAGCTGAGTATCACGCGGTGGCGGAGCACGTCGTAGGCGATGTCCTTGACGTCTTGCGGCGTGACGTATCCGCGGCCTTGCAGAAACGCCACGGCCCGAGCGCCCGTACCGAGATAGATCGACGCCCGCGGCGAAGCGCCGTATTCGATCAGCGGCACAAGGTCTTTCATTCCGGCCGCGGCCGGATCGCGAGTGGATCGGACCAGGCTGAGAATGTAACGTTTGATCTGCTCGTCGACGTAGATCATTTTGACCACGTCCTGCATAGCGTAAATATCCTCTGGTTTTATCACGGGCTTGATCGTCCGGGCGGAATCGTCCAGTGCCATGTCCAAAACCCGCTGTTCCTCGTCGGCCTCGGGGTATGTGATTACTACCTTGAGCATGAAACGGTCTACTTGTGCCTCGGGCAGCGGGTATGTCCCTTCCTGCTCGATCGGGTTCTGCGTGGCCATGACCAGAAACAACCCTTCGAGCGGATGCGTGTTCTCGCCGATGGTTACCTGCCGCTCCTGCATCGCCTCCAACAGCGCCGACTGCACCTTGGACGGCGCACGATTGATTTCGTCGGCGAGGATAAAGTTGGCGAAGATCGGCCCTTTGCGAGTGCGGAACGCCGCCTCGTTGGGTACGTAGATCATGGTGCCCAACAGGTCGGCCGGCAGCAGGTCGGGTGTGAATTGGATGCGGCGAAACTCCATGGCCAGCGCTTGGGCAAGCGACTTGATCGCCGTCGTCTTGGCCAAACCCGGCACACCCTCCAGAAGAATGTGGCCGTTGGTCAACAGCCCTACCAATAGCCGGGCAATCATTTCCTTTTGGCCGACGATGGTTTTACCCAGTTCCGCCTGCAACTGATGGATTGCCTCGGACTGCTGGACGACGCGGTCCTTGATTTGATGGACGTCGATTTGCATGGAATGTCTCCTCAATGATCTTTTTGCCTACACATCCGATAGTTGCCGCACCGGAAGGTTTCTTGCCCGGGAAAATCTCCGTGGAGAAGCAAGAAAATGAAGAATAACCGGAATTAGCGGCGCAAACGTAACGGCGGGTGGCACGTCCCTGAGCGAGGCGAAGGGCGTGGTCCAACGGCCAGCCACGCGGTGTGCCACTGGCTTTGCCAGTGCCGCGGATGGGTTGACGGTTCATCGTGCTACGAGTAGAAATGGCGAATGGTTCATCGGAAAACGGTGCGGGATTTTCACTGCGTCCACCAAGCACTGGCAGAGCCAGTGGCACACTTCCACAGTGCCACCCGCCGGGCGACTCCGATTTCCTCGGGCTGGAGATCGACGAAAGTTTTCGGGGCGGGCTATCCGCTCGCTTGTTTGGAAAAAGTTGGACGAGGAGGATACTGGCGGCGCTCTTTGCCACTCCTTTGCGCGCCCTGGGGGTGGTCT
>CBDAFL010000107.1:0-7798 GCA_965195225.1 uncultured Thermoguttaceae bacterium | reverse complement strand
GCTGACCGCGCGGGTGGGGGAAGACAAGGAGACAAAGAGACAAGGAGACAAGGGAAAGAAGGCCGATGCCGCATCTCCCCATCTCCTTGTCTCCCAGTCTCCCGGTCTCCCGGTCTCTCCCCTCTTCTCCGTCCGCACTCCTACCGCCCTCGTCACCGACCTGGGCACCGAGTTCGGCGTCAAGGTGGACGAGCAGGGCGTTACCCGAACGCACGTCTTCGTAGGCAAGGTGCGTTTGGCGTCAACTGCGCCAAGCGGCAAAGCGGGCGAAGGACGGGTGCTATCGGCCGGCCAGTCCGGAATCGTTCAGTCGGGCAATGCGGCAATCGTGGTCGCCTCCGACGACGGAGAGAAAACATTCGCCCGCGTCATGCCGCCGCCAAAAGACGTGCAAAAGGCCCGCGCCGATGCCTACGCCGATCTTGTGATGTCGCTCGGTCCGGTCGCTTACTATCGGATGGAACGATCGAAGGCAGGGGAAAACAAGGCGGTTGTGCGGAATTCGGTGCCCGGCGGTTATCCAGGGAAACTGCATTGGAAAGATTGGGCCAATCAGGAGTGCGATCGGGCGTATGTGTTCGGCCGTTTCGGCGATTCGCTCTGGCTGCGTGGCTCCACTTTCGGCGACTACATGTCGGCGCCAAGGCCGCCCGACAGCGACACGAACCAGTATTCTTTTTCCGCTTGGGTTCTCGCCGAGAGCAGGCCGCGGGAGGCGCCGATTGCCGTCGACAGTCATCGGCGGCCTTACCGCCTGAAACTTACCCTCTGTGAGAATGACGGCGATCTGTTTGCGCGGGTCGCACACGGAGGCAATAATAATGGATTGCCTCTCACAAGCGGGGCCACGCGGATCGTGCGCGAGGGCCGTTTGAAGCCGTTTCCAGTGGACCAATGGCAGCACGTGGCGGTGGTGGCCGACGGATCGGCCATTCATCTATACCGCAACGGCGTCGAGGTGGCCTCCACGCCGTGCGACGGCGTTATCGCCTCGCCGCCCGGAACAGAATTGTTGATCGGTCGTAGCGAAATACCGTACAACCCATTGGCCCCCGGTCTGTTTTGGGATGGGCGGATCGACGAAGTCGCCGTTTTCAATCGGGCGTTGATCCAAGAAGAAGTCTTTCGCTTGTTCGAGGGGCCAACCGATCCATTTTTTCGGAAAACCACCGTTAAAACGACGGCCCAACCGTCGTCGTCAACAGCACAGCCGAAAGGAGGTGACTCGATGAATGATCCATAGGCGGCCGCGGTGGTTGTAGGGTGCGTGCAACGCACCATGAGCGGGAATAACCTCGCGTCAAGCGATCCGAGCGGTGCGTTTCACGCACCCTACGATGGCTTGGGAAGTAGTGTGGAGAAGGGAATTTGGAGAACCGCGAGTCGGGGCGAATTTCGGCGGCATGTAGCCGCCGGCCCGCGAGCGGTTACACCTCTGTTTCTTTTGGGAGAATCGCGATGAAGACGAAAAAAACCATTTGCGGATTGACGGCCGTTTTCGTGCTGTTGATCGGCACAACGGCCGCAAAAGCGGATTACATGCTGCTAAACGACACGTTTGATTCGGTGTCCGCGACGCGCGGCGACGACGCGAACGATCCAAACGATACGGCTTGGTGGAAAACGGGATACGGCGTCACCTCCATGGGCCTGACCACGGACGTGGGCGGCATTAACGACGGCAATGCTCTGACGGTCACTGCGACTAATAAATATTCCAGTGTCTGGGGCGGTTTTTCCGCCGTGGGTCTGACGAGTGTCGGAGACTGGCTGGAGTTGACCTTCGACGTTCGGCTGCCAAACACGGCTGAGGATGTAAACTCTTTTAGATTCGGCTTACATTCTTCAGGCGCCGCCGCGCCACCCTCCGAAGACTATACAGGTAGTTACACCTTGCATCTCGCGGAGTTTGACGGCTACATAGTTATGTTGGGAACCGGAGACGGCCTCAATCCGCCCGAGGATAATTCCATCAGAGTTCGCAGAAAAACTAGCGACACCCATATGGTTCTGACGCCCACTGGGTCGGATCAGTATAACTTCGATGCCCCAAAAGGAACGTGCGAGTTGGATACCAGCGTGCATACGGTGGGCATGAAGCTGATTCGCACGGATACCGGTACTATGAGTGCCGGCATGCAGGTCGTGTTTTCAGTTGACGACACGGTTTTGTCCGATTATACAGACGACGGAACGCTTGGTGGGGCGGGCGATGATCCTTACGGTTTCCTGTCGTCGTTCGACGGACTCTTTATAGGATGCGATGAAACAATGAATAATTATCTGGTGGACAACGTCATGGTGACGACCAACGTTCCCGAGCCATCCTCGCTGGCGCTGTTGGCCACTGGGTTAATCGGTCTGCTGGCCTATGCCTGGCGGAAGCGGCGGTAAAACGGATTCAGGATTTACGTACTGTGATTGGGCGGCGGTTTTTTCGCCGCATCAATAATTGACTGATTGAGTTCGGGAATGGCAGGCGAAGGATTGCGGATGGCGGCGTGTCCGGCAACGGCGCGTCCGCCGTCCAAAATCTCCTTGTGTCCTGCGGCCGTTGCGAGCCACTATACGTTGTGCTCAGAGAGACCGTCGAATACCACATGTTGCAGTCAAACCGTCCCACACAACGGCTGCAGGACACAAGGAACTAAATGGATAAGGAGAAAATCATGGAACCAAATTCACCATCCACCGACGCCGTATGGACGCGGCGGCTAAACGATCACTTCATCCCTGTTTCCCGTCCCTCGCCCTACGCCCCACATGGTTTTACGCTCGTCGAACTTTTGGTCGTTATCACGATCATCGGCATTCTGATCGCGCTGCTGTTGCCGGCTGTTCAGGCGGCCCGCGAAGCATCGCGACGGATACAGTGCCAGAACAACATGAAGCAGATATGTTTGGCTTTACACGGCTACCATGGGGTGTACAGCCGTTTCCCTCCAGGCTATGGCCCCATGTCCAAGGGCTCCTACAGTGACGGACTTTCCCACATTTCAGAGTCCGATTGCACGAAGTGGCCCTGGGCCGCGCGGCTGTTTGAATTCATCGAGCAACTGTCCATGGCGGGGAATATCGACTACTCGTTCCACATCGGCAACATCGCCAACGGTTACGCTCCCGGGCAGGAGGTCATCGCCACCACTAAATACCCAATCCTACAGTGCCCTTCCGACGACAGCGTGAGAGACAATTGGGGATGGAATAATGGCATAAGATGCAATCCGAACTCCGTGGTGTCGTCGAAGGGCCACTCTCGGACGTCATACGCCGGCAACTTTGGGATCGGGCAAATGGAAGCCCCCGATCGAATCCAGGGCGTTTTCAAGTGGTTCGGCGCCTATTCGATCGCTGAAATCCACGACGGCACCAGTCATACCCTGCTTTGCTCGGAACTGATTCCCGGAGGACCATGCAGTGTTCGAGGGACTGTCATATACGTGGAAGGCCCTCTCGTCATGGCCGACTACACCCCGAACGACCCCACCCCCGATCTTACCCGTTGGTGCGACAAGTCCGACCAAAACCAGGGTGAATCCCCTTGCGCTGCCGGTTCGGGAATTGCGGGCGGCATCGTGACAAAACTGAGAATGGTCTTGCATACTTCGCGGAGCAAGCACCCCGGCGGTGTGAACTCGGGGATGTGTGACGGCAGTATTCAATTCATTTCCGATTCCATCGCCCTAAACGTGTGGCAAGCTCTTGCTACGCCCGAGGGCGGTGAAATAATCCCGGCCAACGCCTATTGAATGGCACTCGGCTTTGTCACTTTGTCCCATGCCCGATGAGAAGATTATGCGGCAACATCGAACCTTTATTGCCCTGGCGACGATACTACTCCCGCTGTCATGCTTAATCGGTTGCGGCGGCGGCGGCGGCGACGTCGACCGCTTTGCCGTTTCCGGCACGGTAACGGTCGATGGAACGCCGTTGACCAATGGGGTAGTGAACCTCTCGCCTGCCTCCGGCACACACGGTCCGAGCAGCGGAGGCCCGGTGATCGACGGCAAATTCATGATCCCAAAAGCGCGCGGCCCCGTTGCCGGGAAGTATACCGTCAAATTCATCGCTTTTCGGGAGACCGGAAAAACTTACTACGATCCCGATCGGGGGCATATTCCCGAACAAAAGCAACTGCAATTCAACGAGTCGCCGCTTGATGTCGAAATTACCGCCGAAGCCGAAAACCAGTTCGATTTTAAGTTGACAGAAGCGCGTTGAGGCGGCCGGGATCATTCGCCGGTTCGCCTCCCTTTTGTAAGACACATCCGACTGAAGTGTGCCTGGATCGAAAACCGTTGATTGAAAATGTGGAATATATTGTAAACGGAGCTACTTAGATGAGCAAACCTTTGGCGATCGTTCTATTGACTTTGGCCGCGTTTTGCGTGGAGCGCGCCGCGATGGGCGCCTCGATCGTGGTGAATCTCGGCAAGTACACATCGGCCGAAGCCGCCGGAAACGACGAGGCCAATATCGATTGGCTCGACGGCGACCACAGTGACGACGCGATTTGCACCGAGGCCTTCGCCGCGCTGGAGTTGCAGCATTACCTGCGGGCGATGACCGGCCGGGAAGACGATTTCGTCATCATCGACGACGACGAGCTTCCCGAGGGAGAGTTGGTCGTCATCGGCTCGCCGGCGACCAATGCCGCGGCCGAGCGGGTCGCCTCGAAGCTGGGCGTCTCGGGCGGGGAGATCGAAAAACTCGGCGCCGATGGCTATCGGATCAAGACGGGTGAAATCGACGGGCGACGGGTGACGCTCGTCGCTGGCGGCGGCCGCGTGGGAACTCTTTACGCCGCCTACGACTTGTTGCACCGGCAGGGCTGCCGCTGGTTCAGCCCCGCCGAGTTCGACGCGGACGTGCCTCGCGTCGAGTGGAACCCGTCGTTCGACGCGACCGAGCGGCCGTCATTTTCTCTGCGTGGCTTTCACGCGACCGAGAAGCGGGAATCGCCGGAGTTCATCCTCTGGATGGCTCGAAACAGACTCAATTTCTGGACCGTTCACGTTGAGAAGCAGGCATTGCTGCACAAGCTGGGAATCAAACTCGCCTGTGGAGGCCATCTTACGCAGTGGTTGTTCATGCATCCTGATTCGCCGTACCCTTATGAACACTCTCGTTTTCACAGCGAGGGGCGGAAGCCCGTGGATCCATATCCATTGAGCGAAGAATACCGAGGCGACGCCAATGGGGACGGGGAGTTGTCCTACTTCGAGGCTCATCCCGAGTGGTATCCGATGGTCGGCGGCCGGCGCACCCCCGGCGCGGAGCGGGAGCAAAGGCAGGGACTGTCGACTAATTATTGTAATTTTTGCACTTCCAATGCCGATGCGCTCACGGAGTTTTCGCGGAACATCGTACATGCCGTCAGCGAGGGGATATATCGCGGGGCGGATGTGGTCAATCTGTGGATGCTGGACAATGGCGGAAAGTGGTGCAAGTGTCCAAAGTGCAAGGCCCTGGGGACGCCCACCGACCGCAATCTGTTGGTGGTCCACCGCTTTGACCGGGAGGTCAAGCAGGCAAGGTGTGATGGCAGGCTCGCCCGGCCCATCCAGATTCTGTTCATGGCCTATTCGGACGTGGTCGATCCGCCGACCAAACCCTTGCCGGCGGATTTCGACTACCAAACCTGCACTGCCACCTTCTTTCCCATCGGCCACTGCTACGTCCATTATTTCGACGATCCATCGTGCGAAGTGAATGTCCCCTACCAACGGCAACTCGCCGGCTGGATGACCGATCCGGACCGCCATTACCGTGGCCGGGTGATAATCGGCGAGTACTACAACGTCTCCCGCTTTGAATGCCTGCCCGGCTGCTTCATGCACGTGATGGCCCACGACATTCCTTATTATTACAGCCTCGGTGCCCGTCAGTTTCATTACATGCACGTGACGACCGGCCGCTGGGGAAGCAAGTCGTTGACCAATTATCAAATGGCCCGGCAGCTTTGGAACGTGGATACCGACTGCGAACCGCTTTGGGCCGACTATTTCGCCCGACGCTATGGTCCGGCGGCGGACCCGATGCGGCGGTTTTACGAGTCGCTGGAGAAGATGCTGTGCAATTTGGAAATGCTGAAAGCCTGGACCGATCCCTGCTTCGCATATTCCCTTAGCCGAGGCATCAAGCCGCTTTTTCCCAATTCGCACATGCAATATCGCCGCAAGCCGGGTGTGATAAGCAAGGGTCCGACATTGACCGAAATGGTGGCTTACGGCGAAGGATGCCGGAAGCTGATCGACGAAGTGATGGCGATGGACTTGCCAAAAAGGATCGAGTTCCGTTTGGCCGTGGACGAGCGAATGTTCACCTACGCCGAGCGGACGCTACGTTATTACGATCAGTGTGTTCAGACGTACCAACTGGCCTGGGCAGGGCGAAAAGAGGAGGCCCGCCGGCACTACAAAGAGGCCCGGCGCGTGGCCGATCTGTTGCGTAATGACACTTGGTCCGTGGAGTTGACTTTCACTCGCAACAAACGCACCAAGAACGCCTTTGACGCGACCCGTGCCACCCGCGCCTTGGACCGTCTGGCCAAGTTGCTGGATTCGCCGAAACGGATGACGCCTGCGAAGAAGCCGTAATCGGCGGCAAAAAGTTCTGATCGGTGGGACGTAATAAAGGGGTCAGAACCAATCCTGTTCGGCACGGCATTTGTGCATTCCTTCGTGCCCCGCAAAGGTGGTGTTGCGCGTTTTCCATAAACGCGCATAATTTCCGGCATGGCTGGTAAACGCCGGGATGACGTTGACGGTGGTTTGCAGGCCGGTGGTGGTCGAGGCTTTGCACATCAGGTAGACCACAGTTTCGAGAGTATCAAACAACATTCCTTGGCAGGCGCGAGTAACATGCGGAAAGAAGCGGCGTTCAATCGGGTTGAACTTCGAGCAGTAGCTCGGGTAGTGGGCCACTCGGATTTCGATTCCCAAATCGTTGACGAGATTCTGCAAGTCCTGTTTGAAAAGGTACTGTGCCGCCGAATTACTCCCGCCACCATCGCACGCCCGCTGGCTCAAACAGTATCTGCCGCTGGTGGAAGAAGGGACTTGGGCCTGGCTCGACGTGGGCGACTGCGACCTGTTGCGTTGCCCGCCGGATAAGAACGTCGTCGTCTCCGCGTTCGCCAATCGGCAGTTGCACCTGGTCTTGGCCAACTACGAACGTGCCGCAGTGGAAGTCGAGACGGCCGACGCGTATCTGTCCCCGGCCGATCCGAAGTCCGCCCCCAAGAAGCGATGGGAGTTGCCGGGCCGCTCGCTGCACATTCTGCAACGCGTCGAGCCGGCGGTAAGCTAGTGGCCCGCAACGTGCTGACCGGCAAGGACCGACCCCTTGCTCACGTCGCGTCCCGCGGTATATCATGCCTCTTAATGTGTGGCATTGTCGGGGCGGTGTGGAATGATGCGAGCAAAGCCGTGGAGCGGGAGACGCTCCAGCGGATGATCGACGTGCTGCGCCACTGCGGGCCGTGCCCACTCGAACGCTTATTGCCAGGTCAACCACTTTTTCCACGGTGAACGCCAACAGGAACTTCACATGTTCATGAAAATGCCCGTATTTGTTCAGTTATGCGTCTTGTTGGTTGCGTTCGCGTGTTTTTGCCCGGCTTCCACGACGGCGGATGACCCGCGCAACGCGCGTCTCGGCAACGTAATCCCGGACGAAGGGTACTGCGATCAACCGTACGTCGTCGTGACCAAGGACGGCAATTGGCTTTGCACTCTGACCACCGGCACGGGGCATGAGGGCACAAAGGGCCAACACGTGGTCTCCACCATCAGCA
>CBDAFL010000106.1:0-1352 GCA_965195225.1 uncultured Thermoguttaceae bacterium | reverse complement strand
ATTCGTCCTGCTCCATAACACTTACGTCAAATTGCCGTTCGCCAAAACCCCCCAAAACGCGCTTTTTGAAGTCTAATTCTTCGTTTCTGGGCCGTGAGGGGCGATTGGGCCGTTTTTTGTTAAGATAGGTAACGCAAAACTTTCGCCTTTTTCGTCCTTTTTTGTCCTTTTTCATCGTTTTTCGTCCTTTTTGCTCCTTTTTGCCCCCTTTTTGAGGCGTTTTCAGGGAGGCAAAATTGATGTAAGTCACCCATGCCAAAATGGCAGGCCGGACGAGAGGTCCGAAAAGTTGTTAGAGTTCTAACAAAATCGAGGGAGGAGCCGGATTTTGTTAGAGTTCTAACAAAACGGCCGAAACCGGCAACGGCTTTGAACGCAGAGTACGCAGAGAACGCTGAGAACGGCCTGAATCCGGGTAACGGCAAACGGCAACGGCCCGTTCCGAGCCGCGACCGCAAGGGAGCGGAACGCTGAGAACGGCCTGAATCCGGGTAACAGCAGACGGCAACGGCCTTCAACGCCGAGAACACAGGCGAGATTGCCAGGACCCCCAACGGGTTGGGGCAGCCTCCGGCGCAGGCACAATCCCCTATCACAGCCGCACGTTGAGGGCCGGCAGCGCGAGCGGGTCGAGAAGGCCGCTGCCAGCGAGGTCCGCCTCCGTCGCAAACCCGTTCGGACCGGCGCCCGAGTCCGACGCCGTGGGCGACCACGCAGGGGAGGCGGCCATTTCGGATTTCGGATTGCGGATTGCGGATTGAACGACAACAGCCTTCAACGCAGAGATCGCAAAGGGGGCAGAGAACGCTGAGAACGGCGGTTGCTGGGTAACGACAAACGGCCCTTTTAGCCGCGGCCCTTTTAGCCGCGACCCGAAGGGGAGCGCGTACAGTGCGGCCGGCGAATCGGAACCCTCGGCCAGGATGGCCGCCTCGGGCGAATCCGTCAGGTCGGATTGCCGTCGCGCGGCCGCAAGCGGCGCCGGATCCGGGCCGGCAAGAGTCGCTGCCGGCGCGCCGGGACCGGCCAAGGGCGCCCCTTCGGAGAGGATCCAGGCCCTGTCGATGAAGTCGTAGTCGTTGGAGTTGATGGTGCCGTCGTAATTCAAGTCGCCGACGGCCCACCGGAACCCGCCGTCGGGCACTCTCCCCTCGTGTGACCACAGCATCCAGTTCGTGTCGATGCGGTCGTAATCGTTGGAGTTGATGATGCCGTCAAGGTTTATGTCGCCCGCCCACGTGTAGCCGGCGAGGATGCTCGTCTCGTCGACCGGCGCGCCCGCGAACTCGGTCAGGCCGCCGATGCCCGTCTCGGTATCGCTGTTGTCGATGACGCCGACGGCCGTCACGATG
>CBDAFL010000105.1:0-2489 GCA_965195225.1 uncultured Thermoguttaceae bacterium | reverse complement strand
GTTGGGGAATTCGCATCGCCCAGAGCCCTCCTTGAGGCGAAGATTTGATCGGCGGAAACCGAATGTTGTAGCATTCACCGTGTTTTCGCGCAAAGCCTTCACATCTTCAACCCCAACGGCGTGCGAATTCCCCGATTTTTTCGAGAGCAAACACTTTCTCGACAGACACTAACTAGCGGCGAAAACTAGTCAGTAGAGGTTTCTTGACGCTATTTCTTATATATCTAGACCTTAAACAAGCGAATGGCGATGGCTAATTCGGTGAATGGTTTGAGTGGCAATGGGGGCGCAGCCGAGCAAGTCGGCGTCGGGCAGCGCCGCGGGAGGCGTCGGGTTGTGATTCGCTTCATCTCGGAACTCGGTTGCACTTCGGTGCGGTTTGGAGTGGCGGCGGACCGGAGCATCCAGACTCCGGCTTCGTGGGCGGCTTCGTCAACATCGCAAAACCGTCGAGAGCCGGAAGAACACAGGTAAGTGTGGATTGCAACTCAGCACGCGGTAGATCAGCTTGCGACCGCTGCGGACAATCCGACACGGGATCTTGATGAACGCGTTGAGAAAAGTCCGGAACTCCATCCGCAACACGCGCTGTTTCTCGGCCTGATGCTTTTCGCTCCAACGGCCCTTCGCCGGCAAGCAGAGTGCCCACCACGCCTTGAGGTTCCACGCCAACGCAGTCATCGCCATGCAAGCCCAATTGCTGTGCAGATTATCGACCGGGGCCGACAACGCACGCACCCCACCGGCCAACTGGGCAATCGGGTTCTCCTGATCGCAGCGGGCGTTGGCCTCGAACACCACGTCTTCCGCATCGATCGCCCAATCGCTGGTGATGTAGAAGAAGTAGCGGATCTCCTCGAACAACCACTTTTGGCCCTTCTCGTGGGAGATCACCTTGCGGAGTACGACCATGCGATACGGCTGCTGACATTCAACCGGTTGGTATTCGAACTCGGCGTAGTCCTCGTTTTGCAACCGCAGCGTCTCGAACTCGCGGCGGCGGACGATCCGTTGCTTGACGTTGGCGGGCTTCTGCCGCGCTTCGGTCTGAACTTCGTAGCGCGGCGGCCGCAGCACCTTGCGCCAGGCCTTCTTGGGCAGGTTGTCCGCGATTTCTTCCAGATTCGGCATGGCCTTGAAGCCGAAGTAGAAGATCACGCCGGCTTCGTCCCAGGCGTCGAGCCGGGCGGACTGGCTGAAGGCCGTATCGCCGCGGAGCACGATCTGGCGGAAGCCCGCTCTTCGGCACAAGGCGATCGCCTCGTCGGCTTCATCGGCCGCTCCTTCGTGGCTGGGACGATTGCCGCTTCGGTTGACCAGACGCAGCACCTCGCCCGTCTCGGCCAGCGAGACCACCAGCGGATGGTAACCCCAGGTGCCTTTGTAGGAGATATCCATTCCCTGCTTGCACTCGCCGGTGGTGACAACCAGGGTGCCGTCCACGTCGATCGTGGCCCGGTCGAAGAACTCCTTCGGCTGTTTGGCCCAGACATTCAACCGCGCGTCGTCGATGGCCCGCATCAGGCTGCGAATGTCCGTCTCGGAAAAGCGTCGGCAGAAGTCGCCGGCCGTGGTCGGATCAGGGATCCGCTCGGTGCCCAGGGCGTTGAGAAAGGCCTCGTCGTTGCGTCGCAGTTCGATGTCCTCCAGCCGGACGCCGTCGCACATCGCGTTGTAGGCCAGATTCAGCACGTGATCCGACTCGTGGTAAGGGCGATGGATTTTCAGCAAGTGCAGGCGGCAGTTGATGGCGTCGACGAGCCCGGTCTGCTCGGCCAATCGCTGCACGAGTCCGATGCCACCGGTGCCGATGGCCTGGACCTTATCGGCCAGTTCGACACGAAGGTTGGCCGTTTGGAACATCGGCTTTCCTCGGTCTTCGCTGGCGCCGTCCAACCGTCGCTCGATTTGCCGCTTGGCTTTCCGGAGACGATTCTGTATATTAGCGTTCACTCGAAATCCTCCTTGTGTCCGGATCAAAGGTTAAGTCCTATACCCTTTAGACGTCGGAAAACACGGAAAGTTTCGCGTTTTCTTGTGAAATTAGCGCGAAAAGTTCGCTTCATTAAGGGCTAGCTGTTTTCTCCAGACTCGCAGGGAGTTATCTGAAACTCCCAAGCTCTCGGCCGCCTCGCGAATACTGCACCCCTCCTCGCTCACAAGCCGAACGGCCTCGATCTTGAACTCTTTCGTGTAACTTCGACGCTTTCTCGTCATAGTTTCCTCCTCATGGAATCTCGCAGTTTAACACCTTAACTCGGTGTCCACGAGCCATGGGGAAGGTCAAATCGCGTGTTCTCAGGTGACGGACGGCCAATTGGAGCAGTTTGCAGATTCGCTGGGGCTGTCCATCGCCAGTCTGCGGCGATTGCAGACGGGCTGGTCTGCCACCCGCTCGGCCTGGACGTTTCCCATGTGGGACACCCGCGGCCAGGTGACCGGGATTCGGCTGCGATTTCCAGACGGCCAGAAGCTATCGGTTCGCGGCG
>CBDAFL010000104.1:0-1380 GCA_965195225.1 uncultured Thermoguttaceae bacterium | reverse complement strand
TGTACGACCGGGCAGATAGTTTCCACTTTAGACCGGGGACATGGTTTCCACTTTGGGCACGGCCTGCGAAGCCCCGGGAGCGTAGCGGACGGGGCTTCGCAGGCTGTCGGCCGCCACCAGGCCCTTACGCAAGGCCTGGTGCAGCGGCCACAGACGTCCCCGACGATCATCGACCACCGCCAGCGGCACCTCGCAGAAGTAGACCACCCAGCGCCCTTCCGCCACCGGCTGCAGACCCACCGGTTCTCCTTTCAGCGTCTCGCTGACGAACAACATCCGGCCTCGCCACTTGATGCACCCGTCGTGACGCACGCTGCGGACGGTCAGTTCCGCAGGATACTCTACCACGGGCAGACGCCGGGGGTAAAGCCGCTCGCTGGGGCAATAGGCCGTCGCCGGAGGACGCTGCCCGAGCGCCTCGTGCGGCCGCTCCGTGTTGTAGAGCTCCCGGAACGTCTTGAACGCCCGTTGCTGCGAGCCCAGCGTGGCCCGCGGCGGGCTGGCCGTCTCGGCCTTCAACGTCCGATGGAACCGTTCCAGCCGCCCGTTCTGCTGCGGCTTGCCCGGGTCGATCCGCTCCACGGCCAAGCCCAGCTTCAGCCACCAGACCGACAGCCGCGACAGACCGCCCAGGCCCCGGCTCGCAAAGGGCGGCCCGTTGTCCGTGCGAATGGCTCGCGGCAGGCCAACCTCCCGGAACGCCGATTCCAGCACCGCGCGAACCGTGTCCTGACGAATCCGCTCCATGCCCTGGCAACGCAGCAGGTAGCGGCTCCAGGCATCGCTCAAAGTCAACGGGTGACAGGCCCGGCCGTCGCCCGTGCGGAACCAACCCTTGAAGTCCATGCACCACACGTCGTTGGCGCCCCGGCACTCAGCAAACGGCTGTGTCCCCGGCGGCGTGCGACGACGCCTCCGCCGCGGGACCGTCAACCCGTGACGCGTCAGCAGATCCCCGATCGTGCTGGCCGCCGGCCAGGGGCAGCCCGGGTACCGCTCGCGCAGCCAGGCTCGCACCTTGCGCGGACCCCACGTCGGGTGCTCACGACGCACCGCCAGGATCATCGCCGCCAGCTCCGCCGGCATCTCGTTGGGATGATGCCGCGGCGCTCGCGAACGATCCAGCAGGCCCAAGAGCCCTTCCTGGCGGTAACGCTGCCGCCACTTCCTGGCGGTCGGCCGGCTGATGCCGTACCAACGACACAACGCCGCCTGGCTCTCACGGTCGGCCAAAACATCCTGCACAAACAAAAAACGCTGCTCCATGGCACAGGTCTCCTTCCACGGCATGGGCCACGCTCCTTTCGCCCATGCATCCTACGAGGAACCTGGAAACCCTCTGCCCGGTCTGTTCTGTAAACCATGTGCCCGGTTTGTACC
>CBDAFL010000103.1:0-1874 GCA_965195225.1 uncultured Thermoguttaceae bacterium | reverse complement strand
CGGCGCGGGCGGCGTCGGCCGCGCGATGGCGTTCGGACTCGCCCAGCGCGGCGCTCTGGTAACGCTGGCCGACGTGGATGGGGTGCGAGCCGAAGCGCTGGCCGCCGAGGTCGGCGTCTCGCACGTCGCCCACGCCGAGATGACGGCACAGGCGTGCGACATTCTGCTGAACTGCACGCCGGTCGGGATGCACCCCAAGACCGACGCCTCGGCCGTGCCGCGCGAGATGCTCCGAGAAGGCCTGGTCGTCTACGACGCCGTCTACAACCCCGCCGAGACGCGCCTGCTCACCGAAGCCCGCGATGCCGGTTGCCACACCGTCTGCGGCATCGACCATTTCGTCCGCCAGGCGGTCGAGCAGTTCGAGTTGTGGACGGGTGCGCCCGCCCCCGTCGAAACGATGCGCCGCGTGGTAACCGACGCGCTCCGGTAAGCGGCGGCCCAAATCCAGTTGGCCCCGACCATCGCACGCGACCGGTCCCCCCACTTCCGTGGCGGACGGCTGTGTCCCTGTCGATGCACGACCGAAGGGGCGGCGAACAGATCTCGAGATCACCCATTTTGGAATTTCCTGAGGAAGCAAAGGTCGTGTCGTGATGGTCGAGTGAGTAGGTTCTGCATGCCGCGGGCGAGTCGGTAGAGGACCATACCGGTGGCGCGGCGCAGGGGCTGGCCGCGTTTGGCGATCCGTTCGGCGAGGCTGAGAGTCTTGAGGCTCAGCGTGACCAGGAATGCGATGGCCAGCAGGGCCAGGAAGACGAGTCTGCGAATCGCCCGCAGGCTGCGGATGCGGAACCCTTCCAGACCGACCCGTTGTTTGATGAGGCGGATGCCGTCCTCCGCCTTCCAACGTTGGCGGTAGTACCGGAGCACCCGTTCGGCCTTTCGGAAGCGGGTGACAGGTAGATTGGTCAAGAGCATCATCACGCCGCCGTGTCTTCCCGGCACGATGCTGACGACGAGCCAGAGCGGTTCGTCGCGGCCGGGCAGCCGGACCTCTTGGTAGCCGACGTAGTGGTCCTGGAACCGGCGTTTTTTGCGCCGCCACCGTTGGCAGGCTTTCAACGGTTGCAGATGTTCAGCGATCTCGCGTGCGGCCATGTGGACCCCGTTCGGAAGGACCAGGTGGCGGTCGCCGCGGAGGCGAACGACAAAACGCATCCCCTTGTCCAGCAACGAGTTAAGGACCTCGCGTCCGTCGAATCCGCGGTCGAAGGTGTAAATGCCCCGACCGGCAAGGGCGCGGTGGAGTCGGTCGAGCGTCGCGAGGATGACCAGGTTCTGGCTGGGCGTTTGGGGGTCCTCGACGCTGAACGGTTCCAGCACCAAGGGCAACGGCTCGTCGCCGCAGGCGGCGTAAGCCTCCATGCACCAGTAGCCGGGCTTCAGGTCATCCTTGTCGCCGTCGCGGACCAGGGCGATGTGCTCGAAGTGGCGGCCGCGCGGCTTGGCGAGGTCCGTCAGATCGACGGCGATGACCGTCGCGTCCGTGACCTGCGGTGCGACGCTTTCAAGGTAGGCATCCTGGAGACGATCGAGTTCCCAGGTCTCGGCCTTCAGTTCGCGACACAGCCGCTTGGCCGTGTAGTCCAGCGCGGCGGTGCGGTCGTGAATCCGACGGGCCATCTCGGTGACCACCACCGAGCCCGAGGCGAGGATGCCGGAGACCGCTTGCCGGATGAAGCGGCCGCGCACCTTGTCCGAGACGGCAAAAATTGGCTTCAGAAACTGCTCCAGACGAACCGAAACTTTAACCAGAAGACTTTGCCTTGGCATGATGGCCTCCCTTCCGTGCCTGTTGCGTCTATCCACCTGCAATCTCGGCACTTGGGAGGCCTTCTCTTTGCGCCCATCGCAGAATGGGTGTTCTCGAG
>CBDAFL010000102.1:0-1284 GCA_965195225.1 uncultured Thermoguttaceae bacterium | reverse complement strand
ATTCTTAGTCACATCGTTGTATTTGGCTCGGCGCCTGGAACAGCGGAGGGTCGTCGTGAGTATTGCCTGCCAGTATTTCACGACAACATCTGAAAATTCATGTGGTGTTCACCGCTTCCGCTGCGCCGGTTACTAGGAACAACTACTTCCGGGGGTGGTTCCGCAACGCCAGCCCCTTAAGCGTAGGCATAACGGATTGCCACGAAAGGCACGGATGCCTTTTTCTTCCCTGGAAAGCCTACACCCTGTCCCCGCTAAGTTCGAGTTTTGCACTTTTTACGGCGGAAATTGGTATCGGTGAAATGCGGCCAACCGTGCATAATCTGGTGAATTCAATGACGAGTTCCCAGAAATACACGGAGGCCACAAATGGAACTTACCACAACGTTCATGACCTTGCTAGAAGAATTTCGCCCGGTCTTTACATCCCCGAGTTACTCCACGTTCTGCCTGCTGACGACGGGTTGGATTCTCTCGGTTCGCCATCGCTATGTAACGGATCTGATTATCTCCAGTGATTCGGTGGGTAACGGACACTTCTCCGATTACCACCGTTTCTTTAGCCATGCCAAATGGGAGATTGACAATTTATGGAAGCACTTGGCTCGATTACTGATTAACCATCTTGTTGGTCCCGACGCGGTGATCATTCTGGCGGGAGACGACACCTTGTGCCGCAAGCGCGGCTTGGGTCTATTCGGCGTCGGCATGCACCATGATCCGCTGATTTCCAGTCGAGCCAAGAAATTAGTCAGTTGGGGGCATGATTGGGTAAACCTCTGTTTGATTGTTGCCAACCCTTGGTGGGCGCCGAGTAAGGTGTTCGCATTACCGATCTGCATGCGACTGTATCGCAATAAGCAAGGCGTGACAAAAGGAAAAGCAAAGCAAAAAGGGGGCAGCAAAAAAAAGGCGGCTCCATCAACGAAGCAACGGAAGAAACAAGCCAAGCGTGCCCAACGCAAGACGCGAAAGGCCGCGGCACGGCAACGGAAGAACACCAAGAATCTCAAGAATACAAGCGTCTCGACACATGTTACACGTCCTGAATTGATGCGTCAGATGTTGATTTTGGTCGCATCCTGGTTTCCCGAGCGGCAATTCCTCTTCGTGGCCGATAGCCTTTACACGGGCGAAAGCGTATTGAACTACCTTCCGGCGAATGTCGACATGGTCGGCGCTGTCCATCCCACGGGCGCTTTGTATGAGCCGGCGCCCAAAAAACACACCGGCCGCGGCGCGCCGCGCAAAAAGGGCAAACGCTTGCCCACACGCGACCAATGG
>CBDAFL010000101.1:0-1463 GCA_965195225.1 uncultured Thermoguttaceae bacterium | reverse complement strand
GTATCTGGCGATCAATGGGTTCGTGCAGGTGAAGCGGGGCGGGAAATTTGTTACAATCACCAAAACGGTGTAAATTACAGAAGGGTTAGACATGAAACCAAAAACCACAAGCGGACACGGTGATGTTCACCGCCGCAGATTGACAGCGAAGCAGAAGAACACGGTGTTGAAGAAGGGGAAGTTGCAGGTCTCTGTAGACAGCCACCCAAAGACCGTTCGGATGGCGAACGTAAAGAAGACAGCGACCGGCTGGTACTACGAATGGTACCGCCGCAGCGACAACAACTATGAGCCAGCACTCCGGGACTACCACCGCGATGATGGCACGTTCGCGACCCGGCGACCGAGCAAGCCAAGCGGGCGGAAGTTCGAGGGCGATGCTGCACTGAAGCCGAAGAGGGGGCAGCGGACGCAGCGGACGAAGCGATACGGGCGATGACCGAACATAAGCACAAAAGGGGGTAGACAATATGGTAAAAACAGGACGTATGAAGTTAGATGTGGGGCGAGCGATCCTTAAGGGAAAACACCTCACCGCACGACAGAAGCGCATCCGCGATAACATGGAACGAGTGTACAAGCGGAAAGATGGGGTGATGAGAATCGAGGCACCGGGATTCGGCTGCATCTCGATCATGTGGAAGGACGATATATGGAAAGGAGAGTACATCTTCAGAAAAGGCGAGATCGTGTGATGACAGAACCGCCAGCCCGCCGCCCAATCAGTGGCGGCAGGCGGGCAGGAGAACATGAATACGAAGAAAAGAGGTGAATAAGAACATGGCAACGTTTTACATAATGAAAACAGACGCAAAGAGCCACCCCAATATTTGGAGAGAGTTGCAGAAACACAAGGCGTTCAAAAACGCAAGGGCGGCGTATGGCGTAACGTATGATGGTAAGCGATGGGTTGTTTTGGGAACTCACCCCACACTTAAGCAGGCAGAGGCGGAGTGCCACAAATACGCACGGGACAGATTAAACTCAAAGTCCGTAGAAATCATAAAGGGGTAAACCATGCCAGCAAAGAACCCAACAGCAACACAGCGCAGATCAGCCGCCCTCACCATCGTTAAGACTCTCGCAAACGAACTCTCGGTGGTGGCGAAGCCCCTGTCACGCGTTAACATCAAAAACATCCCGGACAGCGTAGAGCCTGCAATCCGCAACTGGATTAAGAAGCACGCAGGCAAGCACGAGGTCTACGGCAGCGCAGCAGCAGCCACACACCGGATAGGCGGCAGGCGGGCAGGCGACCTTGACATAATCGTAACCGACCCACGGACCGCGGCGAACGCAGTCGCGGCGATCATGCGCCGGAAGAAGATCAAATGCCAGATCGCAGAACGGAAGGTAGGCGGCGGGCTGGTCATAAAGGTGCAGAAGAAGGGGAAGTGGGTCGAGGCAGTCGATTTCAATTCACCTGCCGGGCACACCGGGAAATACCCCCTCTACGGCGAGAC
>CBDAFL010000100.1:0-31525 GCA_965195225.1 uncultured Thermoguttaceae bacterium | reverse complement strand
CGCCACCGCCGCCACGACCGCCGCCGTATCCGCCGCGACCGCCGCCGCCGCTACGGACTGGCTTGTCCTCGGCCTCGTTGACTTTGATGGTCCGGCCGTCCAACTCGGTGCCGTCCATTTCGGAAATGGCCTTAGTCGCTCCCTCGTCGTCGGCAAAGGTGATGAACCCGAAGCCGCGAGAGCGGCCGGTTTCGCGGTCCGTGATAACCTTGGCTTCGACGATCTCGCCAAACTGGGAGAAAGCGCCGTGCAGACCGTCGTCCGTAGTGCCCCAACTTAACCCGCCAACAAACAATTTTTTCGACATCCCTCAGATTACTCCTTACACGGCGCTGGCGCGGAGGGCGACAGCGCGACTTCTGGTTGCAAACGGGTTTCGTGGGTTTTCCGCGGTGAACGGTAGAAATAGATACAATCTTCTCTTAATTGCGAGATGTATCGTTTCGAGCCGTGCAACGAATCAAAAAGTCCCTCGTTCCCCGGGGGCAGCCCCGACGGCCGCCACTGATCACACGTAGCATAGCAGTTTCGCCGCCGCGTACAAGCGGGAAACATCGGAAAATCGGTCGAGAATTTTCCGGCGGCCGCGAAACCCAACCCCGCCTGTAGAGGGGGGCAATGCGATTGGTGCGAAACCGCAAGCGGCTTGTCGGCGCCGGCCAAACCCCCGCCTCTTACCCCACGCCCCTCACTTTACCGCAGCCGCGCCGGCCTCGGCCACCGCGTGGTCGTTTTCGACCGTGCTGCCGGAGACGCCGATGGCCCCGATCACCGCACCGGAAGAGTTTAGTATCGGAATTCCGCCGGGGAACGAGATCAGGCCGCCGTTGGAGTGTTCGATGCCATACAGCGGCCCGCCCGGCTGCGAAAGCTGACCGATCGCTCCGGTGTTCATGTCGAACAGCCGCGCGGTTCGGGCTTTTCGCTGGGCAATGTCGATCGACCCCAGCCAGGCCCCGTCCATCCGCGCGAAGGCCTTCAGGTTCGCCCCTGCATCGACGATGGCGATGTCCATTTTCGTGTCGAGTTGTACGGCTTTTTTCACGGCCGCGACCGCCGCCGCGTTGGCTTGTTCGAGGGTAATGTCGTTCATTGTTATTGCTCCTTTTTGGATGGTTAATCGTTTAACCCGGAGCCTACGGCGACGGGGCGTTTTGTGCAACCCCCGCCGTCGCCGATGGCTCCGGGTTAAACGGCCACTTCCACATTTGCCCGGATCGTTTTACAATAGTCCCTTTCGCGGCTGCACGATGCGCCCTTTTTTAGCACCAGGACGGCTTTCTTATGAGTAAACACATCTTCGTCACCGGTGGGGTGGTAAGTTCGCTGGGCAAGGGACTCACCAGCGCCTCGATCGGCATGTTGTTGGAACAGCGCGGACTCCGCGTCCGGATGCAGAAGCTCGATCCGTACATCAACGTCGATCCGGGCACGATGAGCCCCTATCAGCACGGCGAGGTCTACGTGCTGGACGACGGCAGCGAGACCGATCTCGACCTGGGCCACTACGAACGGTTCACCAACGGCCCCTTGAACCGCCACTCGAACTACACCACCGGCCAGATTTACCAATCGGTAATCGAGAAGGAGCGGCGCGGCGAGTTTTTGGGCCAGACGGTGCAGGTCATCCCCCACGTGACCAACGAGATCAAGGCCGCGCTGATCAAGCCGGCCGGAGCGGACGTGGACGTGGTGATAACCGAGATCGGCGGCACGGTGGGCGACATCGAAAGCCAGCCCTTCCTCGAGGCCATCCGCCAATTCGCGCTCGACGTGGGCAAGGAAAACTGTCTCTACATCCACCTGACGCTGGTCCCATACCTGAAAGCGGCCGCCGAGCTGAAGACCAAACCGACGCAACATTCGGTCGGCCAGTTGCGGCAGATCGGTATCCAGCCGGACATCCTCGTCTGTCGCACCGAACGGTCGTTGAGCCACGACAACCGCGCGAAGATCGCCCTGTTCTGCAACGTACCGATCGAGGCCGTGATCGAGGAGAAGGACAAGGACTTCTCGATCTACGAAGTGCCGATGAGTCTGGTCGAGCACGGCGCCGACGAGTTGATCGTCCGCAAGCTCGCCCTAAAGGCCGGATCGCTGGACCTGGACCGCTGGCACAACCTGTTGCACCGCCTCCGCAACCCGGAGCACGACGTCCGTATCGCCGTGGTGGGCAAGTACGCCGAACACCGCGACGCATACAAGTCGATCTACGAAGCGCTCGATCACGCGGGCGTACATCATCGCACTCGAATCCACATCGATCGAATACACAGCGAGACCATCGTGGAAGAAGGAGTGGAGCGACTGTTGGCCGACGTGGACGGAATCCTAGTGCCGGGCGGGTTCGGCGAGCGGGGAATCGAGGGGAAAGTAGACGCCGTGCATTTCGCCCGCTCAAAAGGCGTCCCCTTCTTCGGAATCTGCTTGGGCTTGCAATGCGCCGTGGCAGAGTTTGCCCGAAACGTGGTGGGGCTAGAGATGGCAAACTCCAGCGAATTCGACACGGAGACCGCTCATCCGGTCATTTGCCTACTAGACGATCAAAAGCAAATCACCGACAAGGGTGGCACCATGCGGCTGGGGACGCAACCGGCAAAGCTGACGCCCGGCAGCAAGGCGGCCGCCTGCTATGGTACGGAGGAAGTCTCCGAGCGGCACCGACACCGCTATGAGTTCAACAACGACTATCGCCGGCAGTTTGCCGACCGCGGAATGGAATTCACGGGCACCAGCCCGGACGGTTTGTTGGTCGAGGTCGTCGAAATCCCCGATCATCCCTGGTTTGTCGGAGTTCAATATCATCCCGAGTTCAAGTCGCAGCCGACCCGCGCGCATCCGTTGTTCGCGGGCTTCATCGGCGCGGCGCTGCGATACCGGCTGGCCCGCGAGAATGCGACCGCTTGATTGGTTTCTGTTGCGGAATGGGCGGGTGTCACGGGTAAGCGGAGCTTACCCGTGTAGGGTTTCCGCGTTTTCCGGCCCACGGGCAAGCTTCGCTTACCCATGACACCCGGTCCAATAGCTTTCCGCAACAGAAACTATTTTGCTTCTGTTGTCGGCATCTGGAGATGCCTTCTACATTTCGCGGCATGATGGCCGATCGCAGGCGGTTTATACTCATGTTGCGTTGCCGCTAATCCCCCCATTGGTCGTCGATTCGCCGGTCTTTTTCGGCATTTTTCCGAATCGGCGCGGGAGTCCCAGGTTTTTTGTTGAGATTCGTTAGGCGTTGTTGGTTTACTTAATGGTAGAGCACGTCTCATCACGGGCAGGCTTTTCACCGCTCCACGACGGGCGCAAGCGCAGGTCGGTATGGACGAAGACAATCGGGCAATCTGGTACATGCAGCAGGTCATCGCCTGGCAGCCGCGATTGTACGCCTTCGTATTATCGCTGACCGGCAACCCGAGCGATGGCGACGACGTGTTGCAGAACGCCAACGTAGCCCTGTTGCAAAAGCAAAAGGCGTTTCGCCCCGACGCCAACTTCGGCGCCTGGGCCATGCAAATCGCCCGTCACGAGGTCCAGAGGTTTTGGGACTCGTCGGCCCGTGCAAGGCGCCGGTTCGACGACGTGTTGGTCGACCAGTTGGCGGCCAAGATGTCCCAGCGCGACAGCGAGCCGAGCCTGGACTTGCAATTCCTACGCCGCTGCATCTCGATCCTTTCGGAACAAGAACGCGAAATGCTCAAGCTCCGATACGGCGGCAAATCGGTCGGTGCGATCGCCGAGCAGTGGGGGCGCACCGTGGGGTCCATCTCCCAAACCCTGTATCGGATTCGCGGCAAACTGGCCGAGTGCGTCAAAAGGGCCGTCAACGCGGAGGTCCGCGATGAACCCTAACGAAACAAATCCGGAACTCTCGACACTTCTGCCCGCCATGCTCGACGGAGAGATGTCCGACGCCGAACAGGCGCGGCTGGCGGACCTGCTCCGCGACAACCCCCAAGCCCAGCAAGTCTATCTCGACTTCTGCTGGACCCATGCCTTGCTCAGGCGCGAGTTGGGCGTCTACGGCGAAGTGCCGTTCGGCGCCGCCGGCTTTTCGCCGCCGTCCGAAGTGCATGGGGACTCGCAATTGAACGGTGGGGTTCGGGATATTATGTCTTCCGACACCCGAACCCCGAACCCCGAACCCCCAGTCCCGCCTATTGTCCTCGATCTTTCCTCCACTACCCACTATCCACTACCCACTAGCCACTTTTCCGTCGGCAGTTGGGCGTTCTCCTACATGGTCGCCACGGTGATCATGGGCGTGGCGATACTGGGGTTTTGGGCGTACAAAATCACCCATCACCAACATATCGCCGAGGCGCCGTCGCAGTCGGCCCCGTCGGACGCCAGACCGGAGATGGTGTTCGTCGGCCGGATCACCGGCATGTCCGATGTGAAATGGTCCGACGATCCCCACTATCTGCCGCCGCCGGACTTCGCACACGTCCCCTTAGACAGAAAATACATCCTCTCTTCCGGGCTGTTGGAAATCACTTACGACTCCGGCGCCAAGGTCATCCTCCAAGGGCCTTGTACCTACGAGGTCGAATCCACCGCCGGCGGCTACCTCGCGCTGGGGAAACTCACGGCGCTGGTGGAGAAGAGGGGCGGAAAAGGTTCAAGGTCCAAGGTTCAAGGTTCAAGGTCCAAGGCCGAGCCTTCATCCTTCATCCTTCATCCTTCATCCTTATTCTCCGTCCGCACTCCCACCGCCATCGTCACCGACCTGGGCACCGAGTTCGGCGTGGAAGTGAATGAGAAGGGGAACACCACCTCGCGCGTCTTCCGCGGTTTGGTGAAGGTGCAAGTAGTCGGCGATGGCCGGAAACAAGACGTGATTTTGCGCGAGAACGAGTCGGCCCGCGTGGAGCAGGGTAAAGGCAGCGGTGGTCCGCGGCTGGTGCTGCACGGCGCGGTCGATAATCCGCCAAAATTCGTCCGCCGGTTGGTGGAGCCGCCTAAGGTGCTCGACTCGTTGGGCACCGTCGACGGCAGTATCTTCCACGACGATTTCGACGGCGACGCGGTGGATGCCGGCAAATGGGTCGTCGACGCCTCGCGCGGCGACACGCTCTCCGTCGCGGGCGGTCTGATGACTTTCCACACCCTTGCCGACGACCGCTCCGCGTACTTGACGGGTGCCGCCCCGCTGGATTTCAGCGGTTCTCCCAACGATTGGTGGGTGGAGGTTCGATTCAAGATTGGCGAGTCCCTAACGACTAATTCCTGGATACCGCGCCACTGGATCGTGCTCGGCGGGTCTACCGTTCCTCCCGCCACCCGGGAGATGCAGGGCTTCGACCTGCGCGTTATACAGCAGGGCATGGAAAACGGCCCCGTGTTTGTCCTGGGCTGGTGGGGCTGGGACGAGGGGGACAGGGGGCGATCGCCCGAGTGGCTTGTGTCGAACCTCAAAAAAGGGCGGTTCTATATCGTCAAGATACATCGTAAGCCCGACGGCAACCTGGACATCTACCTGGACGACCGCTTGATTGCCGTCAGGCCCCTGATCGCTTCGCAAAACCCCGGCGTTTTGAGGTGCGGCGATCTCAGCGGCACTTACGTGAACGGGAAGCAGATCGTCGATTACGTGAAAGTGGGCGCATTAGTCCCGTAACAACAACCGAGAAAGGAGGTGACGCGAAGTGGGGCAGACATTCCTGTCTGTCCAGGGCAGGCAAGAATGCCTGCCCCACTGGAGGTGAACGGAGGTTTTTGGACGGCAAGTCCGTTCAAAGACGGAGTAGTGTTTTTGTGTACTTTTTTGTACGTTTTTTTCCTGAAGGAGATTTACGATGAGTAGGTTTACCTATGTGTGCGTTGCCGCGGCCGCGATGGCTTTTCTGGCGCTCGGCGCCGTGGCCCAGGCCGAAATCGTCTCGACCATGGACTCGAGCGACTTCGACCTTGGATTCGAGTTTACGGGCACGTCGGATACCCCCGACAATTACCCAACCGTGGATATCGACGGCAACCTTAGCCAAGACATGTTGCTCAACGGCGACGCCGGGACAATTTCCGGCGGCATTATGACGATGATCTCGGGAGGATCGGGCAACTGTTCCTACTGGGATAAGGCTGCCGGGACCGGCGTTTGGTACAACTATAGTATCTTGCCCTCCGACGGATTCACGATTGAAGCCAAGGTAAAGATTACCGCGCAAACCGGGAGCTACGGTGTGTTCGCCCTGGCTGGAACGCCTACGGACGACCCCCTCAATCCCGGTGCGGACGAACCGGATGGTTCGCTCCGTATCGGAATGAGCAAAGTCGGTTGGACCCAGAATGGCGGGAAGACCTTGTCGGACATAACGACACTGGATACCAGCGACAACAGCGATGATTTCCATATTTTCCGCATGGCCTTGGATCCCGACACTGGGACATTCACGGCCTGGCGCAACGGGGAAGAACTGGGCAGCGGTCTTACCGATGGCTGGGTCGGAGGCGATTACGAGCGGCTCATATTTGGCGATTGCAGCGGCCTCGACAACGGCACGGCGGAGGTCGACTACGTCCGCTTCACAAAAGGGGCGTACGCTCCCATACCGGAGCCGTCGACCGTCGCGCTGTTGGCCACCGGCTTGATCGGTCTGCTCTGCTACGCCTGGCGGAAGCGGAAGTAGAGTTTAGTGGCCAGTGGCCGGTGGTCAGTGGCCAGTAAACAAGAAAAACTCCCCCTCTCCCATGAGGGGAGGGGGCAGCAACCTGTTCCTGGTTCCCACGCTCTGCGTGGGAACCCCCGTTTTCCAACGCTCTGCGTTGGTGAGTCGGGCATACGCCGACGCGGAGCGTCGTCGGTCGCCCGTTCCCACGCTCCGCGTGGGAACGAGAAGCAAATGGTTTCCTGGTTCCCACGCTCCGCGTGGGAACGAGAGGTAAATGTTGGATGGTTTGCCCGTTGGGGCGGCGGAAGGTCCGTCGTCTCAGCGGTCTCTCGTTTAACCCGTTTATCTCACCTCACGAGAAAAAACACCGATGAAGATTCATATTCCAGTATTGTTTTTGGTATTGTCGGCTTTGCAGTGGGTTTGCCTGCCGACCGCCGCGTTTGCCGGCGACGCGCCTTTCGACGTCGCCGACAAGTCGCAGCTTTTCGTGGACCGGTTCCTGGTGAGGAAGTCCGACGGAGTCGCCTTCCGCCAGCAGCCGGGCAGGAAACATCCGGCCAATCCGCTGCTGTGGGCGGATCGACCCTGGGAAGGTTGGCGGCTCTGCTTCTACGGCGACGTGATCTTCGACGAACAAGAGAAACTATTTAAGATGTGGTACGCCGACGTGAGCGACCGCCACGAAGCGCAGGATTACTTCGATCGGCGAGCACTCTGCCACGTGATCACTTTTTACGCCACCAGCCGGGACGGCATCCATTGGGAAAAGCCCCTGGTCGGCACGTTGACCGCCAAAAACGGCAAGCCCCACAACGCGGTCTCCACCGTCTCGATGGCCAGTGTTTTCAAGGACCTGAACGAACCCGATCCGACCAGGCGATACAAGATGGTCGGTTACTGCCGCGCCGCCAGGCGGCAATTGACTTACGTCTCGCCCGACGGGCTGAACTGGCGCAGGGCGTCCGACCGGCCGATCGCCGGCAGCATCCACGACGTGGTGACGGCCTTTTGGGATCCGGGACGAAAGAAGTACGTCGCTTTTTCCAAGAAGTATACCCAGTGGCGGGGACATTATCGGCGGCTGTTCTACACGACCACCAGCAACGACTTCGTCAACTGGACCGCCGCCCCGGTCCTGTCGTGGAAGCCCGACCTGTTAGACGACGATCCGGCCCATCTTACCGAGCGATTTGATCGGTTGCGGCCGGTGCTCGATATGCCCGACGATCCGACTTTCATGCATACCGATTTCTACGGCGTGGGGGCCTACGCCGCCGAGAGTTGCACGATCGCTTTTCCTTGGGTGCTGTCGATCAACAGCGAGACGCGTTACGGCGGCGGCTCGGCGGGACCGATGGAGGTGCAGCTCGCGGTTTCCCGCGATCTGGTGAATTGGGAGCGGCCGTTCCGCTCGCCCGTCATCCCGCAAGGCGATCTCGACGAGTGGGATCCGAGCTACCACACTACCGCGGCACACGCTTTCCGCGTGGGCGACGAGGTATGGCTCTACTACGGCGGCGGGAACTTTGCGCACGGTACGCCCGCCCACTACAAGGCGGCCTTTCCCGACGGCACTTCGACCGGCCGCCGGACGAAATACAACGCCGGCATCGGGCTGGTGACCTGGAAACTCGACCGGTTCGCCTCGGCCGACGGACCGGCGGAAGGAGGCTCGGTGACGACGATCCCCATCAAGTTTTCCGGCAATCGGCTGGAGTTGAACGCCGCGACCGGCGGCGAAGGGAGCGTGGTGGTCGAAATCTGCAACGCGGCCGGAAAACGCTTGCCGGAGTTTCCGCCGTCCGATCCGTTTTCGGGCGATGAGCTACGGCACGTGGTCGCGTTCGGCGGCGAGCGGGACGTTTCGGCGCTGGCCGGCAAGCCGATCAGCCTGCGGTTCCGCCTCCGCGACGCCCGGTTGTTCAGTTTCGCTTTCCGCGATTAACACGTTTACTCAGGGAAACATATTATGCGACGAAATCCACGATCGACCGTCGGCCATTCCCGACTTCGCCGACCCCTACACGGTTTTACGCTGGTGGAGTTGCTGGTGGTGATTACGATCATCGGCATTTTGATCGCGTTGTTGCTGCCGGCGGTGCAGGCGGCCCGCGAGGCGGCGCGGAGATTGCAATGCCAAAACAACCTCAAACAACTGGGGTTGGCCCTGCACAACTACCACGAGACCTGGAATTCTTTTCCGGCCGCGTCCGCGGTCGATATTCCAGATCACTGCACTGGTGGCAGATGCCGCGGCACTGCTCTCTACGTGGTGCTGCTGCCGTTCATCGAGCAATTGGGGCTGGAGGACAAGTATGACTACAGCACACCCTGGAACGTATGGATATACGCATACCCCGAACTCATGGAAACGCGTCTGGCGGTTTACCAGTGCCCCAGCGACGACCGCTCGGAAGAGTATTCCCATCAGCGGGTCTATTTCGGCGTCTGCGGCGGCAAGCCGCCAAGGGCAGCGCATAATTGGCGCGGCGACGTGTATATCGACGGCTTGTTCGTGATGAACCGCTGGCGACGGGTCGCCGACGTCCGCGACGGCACCGCCTCGACCTTCGCCATCGGCGAGAGCGTCCACGTGGCCAAGTGGGGGATGGGACCGGGCTACGGAGACGCGAACGTGGGCGGACCCGTCACGTGGTATTTCGGCGGCGAATGCAACTCGCCCGACTGCCCCGTGGCGAGCATGTCGATCGGGCGAGCCATGCGAAGCACGAAGTACCCGATCAACTCGAGCCTCCTGCCGATGGCCGATAACGAAGAGAACGACGCCCCGTTCGGCAGCTTTCACAGCGGCGGGGCGAACTTCGTCTTCGCCGACGGACACGTCGACTTCGTCAACGATTCGATCGACCTGAACGTATACCAAGCGCTGGGTAGCATCGACGGCGGAGAAACGATTCCGGGCAACACGTACTAAAGATTCTATTTCGCGGGTGGCCCCGATAGCTCGTCTATCGGGGCGGCGAAGCCGCAAGAGGTTTTTCGCGCTACTCGGAATTCCTCTTGTGCCTACGGCACCCCGATAGACGAGCTATCGGGGCTACCCGCTATTTTCAATGAAAATGAAAGCGAAACGGACAATGCGCACAAAATCTTACGTTGTCGCCGTTCTGTTTTTTGTGTTTTGCTTGCCGGTCTTGTGCGGTTGCGGATCGAAACGTCCGGCCATCGCTCCCGTCGTCGGCCGGGTGACGTATCAAGGCCAACCGGTCGCAAGCGGACGAATTATGTTCCTGCCGGAGCATGGTCGAGCGGCCATCGGCGCGATCGGTTCCGACGGACGCTACACGCTGACCACTTTCGATTCGGGCGACGGCGCCGTGTTGGGGCGTCACCGCGTGACAATCAAGTCAACCCGGCTTATCGGCGGTCCCGTGGAAAAGCCGAAAAGTATTTTGGACGAAGGACGCGTCGGAGGCGGCGTTCAGCACGTGGAGTGGCTCGTGCCGGAAAAATTCTCCCGGCCGGAATCGTCGCCCCTGACGGCCGAAGTGAAAGATGGTAAAAACACCATCGACTTCGACTTGTAGGGGGGTGATAATAGGGCCTGGAATCTTTACACTTTCTTGTTTAGGGAGGAAATCATGCGAAAATTCACTGCCATTAGGATCAACCTCTTCGCGCTGGCGCTGGCCGTGGCGGCAGGCTGGGGCGTAGCCGCACCCACGCCAACGCTGGGACAGGAAGAGCGAGGCGCGGACTTCAAAGACGCAGACTCCAAAGTTCAGTTTCTCCGACTCTGCGACATTGCGTGCAAGGAACTGAACAAGGAGTTGACTCCGTTTGGTAGCCGCCGAGACGTTCCGTCTGGTCTCCGAGACAACGCAGACCCGAGAACCCATCACATGCCGTTTTTCGAGGATGCCCATGCCGTCCGGGCCATCGCCGTCGCCTATGACGTGACAGGCAAGAAGGAATATCTCGACACCTGCAAGCTTTGGTCTGACCGGATGATCGCCTACCAGGAAAAGATGATTCCCAAAGGGGCGTACTACATGAACTACCTTCGCGAGCCGGGCAGAACGGACGGCCTTTGGTTGATTTCCGACTCCGCCTCGGTGGGGATGGCGGTGTTGGCCACGGCCGTACGCTGCACGGACAAGGCCGCCAAGCAGCGGTATTTGAACTCGGTCGAAGCATTCGCCGAACTGGTGATGGCCGATCGGATCGGCAAGGGGGGAGGGATCATCGAGGACTGGACGGGCACTTGGAAAAAAGACGAGTGGTGGTGTTCCACCGCGACCTTCGGCGCGATGACGTTGCATCTCTACGAGGAGACGGGCAAGGAGAAATACCGGAAGGTCGGTTTGGGTGCGATGGGCTGGATGGTCGGGCGCGACTACCGCACGGCCGAGTTCATTACTATCCAGGACAGACCTTCCGGAGTGATCTACTATGATTTCCAACTCTATGTCGCGGGCATGAAGTATCTCAAGGCCGGCTCCGAGGAGCGCGAGGCCGCCATGGCACAGATCGCCACGGCCGTCAAATGGATGGCGGAGAACCAGAAAGGCCGGGGAGCGAAGGTTCCTTGGAACTATGACAAGAGCGATGATGAAGGGTGTCATGTCGATATGACCGGCCTGCCCTTCCTGATGTATGCTTTTGCTCACCAATTACCGGAGTACCGATATCTCGCTCCCGAGGCCGATCGGGAACTACGCTACATTGGTAACCTGCTCTTCGAGAAGGGGAACCCCCCGGTTACCCAACTGATTACCTGGGAACTGGTGACATGGGGGATGATGTCCTATGCCGAGAAACTAAGCCCCGGAGCATTATTTCGGACAAGTGACAATCGGCGGCGATTCTGGTAAAATCATCGGCTTTCACCCCTCGCAAAACCCGCATGGGAGCCGATCGCCGATGAAAGCCGCATTCCTGAAAAACGCCGAGTCGCTGGTACTAAAGCTGATGGCCATTCCCGGTGTGAGTGGTCGAGAAGGCAAGGTGATGGAGTGCATCGCCGGGCAATTGCACAAGGCCGGCGCGCCGAAAAACGCCGTCCAGTTTGACAACGTGCATCGTCGCGGCGAGAAGAACGGCGAGGTCGGCAATCTGGTGTTGCGTCTGCCGGGTACGCTGCCCGGTAAAAGACGGCTGCTGATGGCCCACGTCGATACCGTGCCGATTTGCGAGGGAACCCGGCCGGTGCGCCGCGGCCGATACATCGTGCCGGCGGATAAAAACACCGGCCTCGGCGCCGACAACCGCGCTGGTACGGCCGTGGTCCTCTCGGCCGCGTTGGAAATTCTCCGCCGCGATATCCCGCATCCTCCGTTGACCTTTCTATGGACGGTGCAGGAGGAGATCGGATTGCGCGGGTCGAGAAACGGCCGACTGGGGTTGCTCGGCAATCCGCAGCTGGCGTTCAACTACGACGGCGGCTCGGCCTCGAAGCTCATCGTCGCCGCCACCGGTGGCTATCGCATGGATATTCGCGTCGTCGGCCGAGCGAGTCACGCCGGCGTAGCGCCCGAGTTGGGCGTCAGCGCAATTACCATTGCCTCGTTGGCCATTGCCCAATTGCACAGCGAGGGCTGGCACGGCCTGATCGAGAAGGGCAACCGGACGGGTACAAGCAACGTCGGCGTCATTCGCGGCGGACAGGCCACGAACGTCGTCACCGAGGAGGTGCTGTTGCGGGCCGAGGCGCGGAGCCATAATTCCGCCTTCCGCCGCCGAATCATCCGCGCGATCGAGCAGGCGTTTCAGAAGGCCGCCCGAAGCGTCCGCAGCGCCGAAGGGCTTCGCGGAGAGGTGCAAATCGACGGCCATCTCGATTACGAATCGTTCCGTTTGCACAACGACGAGCCGTGCGTGTTGGTCGCCGAGGAGGCGGTTTCGGAGTGCGGCGGCACACCGGTCCGAGCCGTGGGGAACGGCGGGCTGGACGCCAACTGGATGACCGTCAGGGGAATACCCACCGTCACGCTCGGTTGTGGCCAGGAGAACGTCCACACCACCTCCGAGCGACTCTGTCTCGACGAGTTCCGCCGGGCGTGCCAGATCGCCCTACGCCTGGCAACGGGGTCGGAGTAGATATCCGAAAAGTGCAATACACAGTCCCCTCTCCCAAAGTGAAAGGGGGGGGCTTTTTGCGGGTTATGCCTAATATTCCGCCTGTCCCTTGCCGATCCCACCCAATGTGAAACGCGTGGCAGTCTTGTCAAACTGTCGGCAATTGGAGGGGCGTGCTGTTGGCTAACAAACGCTTTTTGTACGCCATCGCCGGATGCTGTCTCCTGGTGGCCGCTGCTGGGTGTCGTTTCCACCGAACCGGCCGCGGTTTCATCGTTCGGAGCCAAGGTGGCCGGACTTGGCGATTGATTGATTGCCGCCCTCCCTTCCCCTCCCCTCGCTCCCACGCTCTGGTCTTCCCCCCTGTTTCCATGCTCCGCGTGGTAACAAGAGATACGCCCCGATCTTGCCTGGCTTTACGCGCGTGAAGCTAGGGGGGCTGTGCGGGTAACATCGTTGGGGATCAAGCCCCCGTTTGTACCGGGCCGATCTATCAACAGTCTCAACGTGTCCGCGCGGGCTGGACGGTTCCGTGCAACGCATAAAATCACCCGCGACAGACATCCCATGACCGATAACTCAGCGCGTCCCGTTCGACATCACGCCCGTCATGCTTGGGCCGTATGGATATTGCTTGGTTGTTGTCTGGCTCTGTCGGCCCATGCCGATGGGTCGGAGCTGCGGAACACGCCGATTGTCAAGGCGATACAGCGGGCTCGCGACGCGGTGGTCAACATCCGTGGCGAGAAAACCATTGCCTCCCCGGCCGGGCAATCGACGGAGTACGATTCCGCCCGACGCGTCAACGGCATGGGTACCGGCGTGGTGATCGATCCGCGTGGATACATCATGACGAATTTCCACGTCGTCGACGGCGTCCGCGAAATCCTCGTCAACACCGCCGACGGACAAAGCCATATAGCCAAGCTGGTCTCACGAGACATGGAGACCGATCTGGCCATTATTAAAATCGACGCCGGCAAACCGCTTTCCGTGGTCCCGATGGGGACGTCTTCCGACCTGCTGCCCGGCGAAACCGTCATCGCCGTGGGCAACGCCTACGGATACGAGCACACGGTCACTCGCGGCATTATCAGCGCGTTGCACCGGGCGGTGCAGGTAAACGACGCGCAGTTCTACAACGACCTGATCCAAACCGACGCCAGCATAAACCCCGGCAATTCGGGCGGCCCGCTGTTGAACATTGACGGCGAAATGATCGGCATCAACGTGGCGGTCCGTGCCGGAGCGCAGGGAATCGGGTTTGCCATCCCCATCGACAAGGTCACGGAGGTGGCCGTCGGGCTGCTGGCCACCTGCAACGCCAACAAAACGTGGATCGGCGTGGAGTCGTCCACCAACGCCTCGCCCTCGAAGAAAGGCATGATCGTCGGCACGGTCGAGGCCAATAGCCCCGCCGCCGACGCTGGACTGCTGGCCGGAGACGTGGTTGTCGCCGTTGACGACGCCGAGGTTTGCCGGCCGCTTGACTTTCAGCGGGCAATGCTCGACCGCAAGCCCGGCGAGAGTATCCGATTGGCGGTGCGGCGTTCAGGCAATCCGCTGGAGCTGGACCTTACGCTTGGCGGAGCGTCCAAGCGGGTGAATTTGGCCGACCAGCCCGCCTGGGAGCTTTTGGGCGTGGAACTGAAACCCATCCCGCCCGCGAAGTTCCGGAAAAATCACCAGACCAAATATCGTGGCGGACTGACGGTCACGATGGTTCGCCCCAACAGTCCCGCCGCCAAGCAAGGGATCGTCCTCGGCGACGTTTTGGTGGGCATGCACATCTGGGAAACCGCCACCCTGGACAACGTCGCCTACATCCTCAAGCGCCCCGATTTCGCCACCCTGAACCCCGTAAAGTTCTTCATCCTCCGCGGCAACGAGACGCTCTACGGCTACCTGCCGGTGGTTCCCGCCAAGACCGCGCAACGCTAATCCGCATTTCTACCCACTCGGGGCGAATTGACAACAGTGTGCCCCACCATGGTGAGGAAGGCGGGCTAATCCGCATTTCGCCAATCGCTGCTAGCAACAGCGCACACCAACCGGCCAACGGACATATCCGATTGCGGCAGACCTAGCTGTTCTGCGGGAAACAGGTCTACTTCTTATTGGTTATCAAGATTCTTTGGGCCAGAACACGGGCCGGGTGATTGTAGCCGGAATGAGTGCATATTTTCATTTCCGATTGGCTTAACACAAAACGTCGCGAAAACTGCTTCGATGTACGCAACCCATTGATACCGTGGAGTTTGCGACATTCTATCGCGCGGCGCGTTCCGCGAATACTCCCTTCGTCAATAATAATGCCCTGATGTTTCGGCATGTTCTGGTAATAATTAATAGGGGAGGGTGATGCGTCCTTGCATCTTATCTTGCGTCGCGACGCTACGAAAAAACCGTAATGTCCAACCACTGCCCAAGGGGATATTGGAAGGATCATGAGTCGGCAATCTGAATCTGAAAACGAAGAGTTCTGTCGCAATCTGCTGGACGTCCAGCGCGGGTTGTACGCGTACCTCGTACGTCTGCTTCCAAATACCATAGATGCGAACGACGTGCTGCAGAAGACCAACGTCGTGATACTAAGCAAGCAGAAGGAATATCGAGTAGAGGCGGATTTCAATGCTTGGGCAGCCGGGATTGCCCGCCATCAGGTGCTTGCGTTTTGTCGCGATGCAAAGCGCGATCGTTTGGTATTTCACGGAGAATTGCTAGATCAGTTGGCCGATAGAGGCATCTCCCAAATTGGCAGTACCAACGTCATGTTTGAGGCGATGGAACTTTGCAAAAGCAAGCTCATCGAGGCGGATCGGGAATTGTTGGATTATCGCTATACCGAGAGTCTTTCGGTGGCCAATATCGCCGAAAACCTCGGCCGCTCGCCGCACGCGATTTCCCAAGCGCTATATCGCATACGCACTACGTTGTTGAAGTGCATTCAGCAGGTTCTGAGTTCACAGGAGGGCGGCGATGCTTACAAGCCAACCCCCTAAAGAACTCCGGGAGCTACTGAGCGAACTTGTCGACGGGCAACTCGACGCGCACGGCCTGCGCCGCTTGGAAGAGATTCTGCGAACGTCTCCGGAATCGCAGACGTTCTATGATAGCTTCATGACATTGCACGGTATGTTGCTTTGGGGGGCCGGGCCACCGTTGTCGGCCGTCCCGAGCCGGACCGATCTGGTTTCCGTCGCGGATCCACAATCCCAAGCCGGCGACTTCCCTCCCCCTCCGCCTTCCGGCCTCCTCGGCGCCGCGTGGCACGGTGCGACCGGCTACCTCTCCAATCATGACTTCGTGTTGCCCTACTCGATATCGGCCGTGCTGATTGGAATTGCGATGTGGGTCAGCTCGATGATTTACGTCTCTCATCATGTGCAGGTGGCCCGAGTCGAGCCAACGCCGGTCAGGTCGGACTCACACAAAGAGATCGTGCTCATTGGCCGGATCACCGGCATGGTCGATGTGAAATGGTCGGACGATCCCCGCTATCTGCCCCCGCCGGACTTCGCACACGTCCCCTTAGACAGAAAATACATCCTCGATTCCGGGCTGTTGGAAATCACCTACGACTCCGGCGCGAAGGTCATCCTCCAAGGCCCCTGCACCTACGAGGTCGAATCCTCCGCCGGCGGCTATCTCGCGCTAGGAAAACTGACGGCGAAGGTGGAGGCGGGGGGCGGAAAAGGTTCAAGGTCCAAGGTTCAAGGTTCAAGGTCCAAGGCCGAGCCTTCATCCTTCATCCTTCATCCTTCATCCTTATTCTCCGTCCGTACTCCCACGGCCGTCGTTACCGACCTGGGCACCGAGTTCGGCGTGGACGTGAAAGAATCCGGCGACAGCCTGACGCATGTGTTTATGGGAAGGGTCGAAGTGCGGTTGGCTGGCGACGGAAAGGAAAACGTCCCCGCGATCCAACTGGCGGAAAACGAGTCAGTGCAGGTGGATGGGAATGGCTGGAAACGGGACATCGAGGCCGGGAGTAAAACCTGCAAGCCGGAGAGTTTCGTTCGGCGGATGCCGGCGGCCCCAAAACCTTCGCCCATCAAGGTGTTGGCGTGGTTCCGCTTGGGCGACGACGATCCGGGCGCGGTCGCCGGCGCCACGGTCAACAAGGAAACCATCGACCACGAGGGTCACGGCAACCTTTCCCGACGTGGCGAGCCGAGCTACAGTGCCCATGCCGCCCCCGACGGCGGCGACTTCTCGATGAGATTTCACGGCACTGTCGGCGAAGGCCTTGACTCACACGCTTGTTATACCGTTCGCGACAATTTCATCCTCGAGGCCTGGGTCAAGGTGAACAAGCTCGGGGTCCGTCCGACGTTGATCGCCTACAATGGTCACTCGGATCGCGACGGCTTCGGCCTGTTCATGTCGGGTGGCAAATGGAAGTTTATCTTTGGCGGCATCAAGATAGTCGATTCGGGCGTGTCGGTCGAGTTGGGAAAATGGACCCATGTGGCTCTGGTGTGCCAGTGGGGACGGGCTCAGCTTTGGGTGAACGGCCGACCGGCTGGAGAACTTTTCAACCGCTGGCGGCCCTACCCGCCCGAAGGCCCCTTCCTGATCGGCTACGAGCAGTCGCAGGCGCAGGTGCAGTCGGCCGTTGACGGGGAAATCGACGAAGTGCGGCTTTCAGCCTTGTTGAGGCGATTTCGCCCCGAAATGCTCCTGTTCCCGTCCGCGCCCACTTTGCCTTCGCCGACCGGCGACGTCGACGAAGGCCATGCTTCCGAAAGGGTGCGAGTTGAGCAGCGGGCAAGGTCGCCTCCCGGCAAAGAGAAAGGAGACCCGTCTATGAAGTGACAAAGCGTGCGTTTTTGTTTTTTTCAATTTGTGTTTCTTTTTTTTGGGAGATCGAATAATGAGACTGCAAAGTTTAGTTGCGATGACGGTTCTGGCGTTGGTTTTCACGACGCCCGGCTTGGTTTCCGCGGAGCCGATGTTTTTCGACTTCTCGACGGATCCGCAGTTGGCCACGGAGTGGACGGCCACTGCTTATTACAACCCCCTCAATGCCGCTAATACGGTTAGCTGGGACTCCACGGCCCAAAATCTGTCGGTTGCGGCGACTTCTGGTTCAGAGTCCATGAAGTTGATCATGCCGAATGGCGCGACGTGGGATAACGCCAATCCGAATCCGGTTACGATGGATATCTCGGATGTATCCCCCGGCAACAGAAGCGGCTGGATGAATCTCGGCGTTGTGATTTCGTCGGTCACAAATCCTGTGATTGGCGGCGTAGCGCACTATCGCTTCAATATCACGACGAACTATGGTAATTACCGCCTTGTGTGTCTTAAGAACGGTAACGTAGCAGTGGGAAGCCAGTATACCATTGGAACAACCCTTCCCGCAGTGACCACGCTCAGCGTGGTGCGAGACGGCCTCGACTACGTGTTTAAATACAATGACACGGAGATTTACCGGGACCAGTCGTACGATACCCAGTCGTTGCCGTACTACGGCATCTTGTGGGGAGCGGGGAGAGACCCAGCAAATACTTTTACAGCAAAGGTGGACAATTTCGGCGTGGTTCCCGAGCCGTCCACGCTGGTTCTGCTGGCTGCTGGATTGCTGGGCCTGCTCTGCTACGCATGGAAGAAGCGAAAGTAGAGTTTGGTGGCCAGTGGTAAACCGTTGGGGTGGCAGTGAAACTGCCACCCCAACAGGTTGATGGATAGTGGATGGTGGATGTGTCGCGGTAGGCGCGCATCCATCATCCGAGTTTTCAACTCGCTTGGAGGTTTACCGTGTATAGAAGTCGCTGGTTTTTCGTCTGGCTGCCCGCGGTTGTTGCCGTCCTGGTGGTGTTTTCTCGCTCCGCTCCGGCGTTGGACGTCTACACGCTGGACAGCGGGTTGACGCCGGCCGAGGTGCAAAACCAGCCTTACTCATTTTACGTCCGGCAATGTGTCGACAAGCTCGTGCAGTACGGGGCGGATCGCTACGGCGACCACCACACGCCGATCTTGATGAGCATCATCGACGTGCGCAACAACACTTCCCCGAGTAACCCTTTGGCGTTGGATGAGGGCTACCGCGTCGTGCGACGCGGCCGCCGCAATCCCGCCGGCAGCAACCTCTGGATGGACCAGGATACGATCCGCGTAATGCACAAGTTGTCTCGGCAAACCGGCCAAGCCGGCTATGCCGAATGCGCCAATAACTACATCAGCCATTACACGACAAACATCCGCAACAAGCACAACCTGATACACTGGGGCTGGCATGAGTATTACAATGCCTATACAGACCGCAAGGCTTGGGACTACGGCGACCACCACGAGCTTCACCAATGGTACGGCGACTGGGATTCGCTTTGGGCCGTCAATTCCGCAGCCGTTATGGACGAGGCCAACCTCACTTGGCAATGGCACGTGGTGAACAAGACAACCGGCGAAACGAACCGCCACGACAACGGCGAGCACGGCATTGCCTTTTGCTTTGCCGCCGGCGCGGCTCTCGATTTATTCGATTTTGTATATCAGAAGACCGGCAATCAGACATGGCGCGATCGGGCCAGGCTGCTGGCCGATTACTACTGGCAAAACCGCAACCCCACCACCAACCTCGTCGCGATGACCCCGAACTTGGGAACTACCCGCTTCGACGGCTGCCACTTCGACACGACCGTCGCGGGTCTGTACTGCGGCTGCCTGCTCAGCGCCTATCAACGGACGAACGACACGCTGTTCCGCGACCAAGCCGTAGCTTATCTGAAAGCCTACGCTCAGTACGGGTACGACGGCGCGACAGGAAAGTGGTGGGGATGTCTTAAGCTGGACGGCACCCCTGTGTCCGGCCCGCCGCTGAGCATCGATCCGAACAATTATGACTCTCTCAAACCGGTCGGATACATCGATCCCTGGCAACCCTACGCGTGCGGTTGCTCGAGGGGGCTCGATACGGCCATAACCTATGCCAAGGCTGCGGCGCTGACCGGCGATGGCATGCTGCTCCAGGCGGCCGAGCGGTGGGCGGATTTCATCAGTGATTCTTTGCCTGCGGGCCCGTGCGCAACAGACACCTGGTATGCCGAATACGCGAAAGACTGGGGCATACACGGCACCTACGCGGATTACTACGGCAAGACTATCGAATTCTTCGTGAGTATGGCTCAATTGACCGGTGATGACAAATACGTCGACTTGGCCCACAAGGTTGCCAACGAAGCCGTGTCCAAGCTCTACTACAATGGCCTTTTCCGCGGGCATCCCTGCTCGCCGTATTACGAGGCCACGAACGGCGTCGGTGTCCTGCTCAAGGCCTTAATGCAGTTGGACGAGTTGGACCAGGTTCCCGAGCCGTGCTGTGCTGTTGACGACCGGCTTGATCGGTCTGCTCTGTTACGCGTGGAGGAAGCGGAGATAACAACCTTCGTTGTGGTGGCAGTTCAACTGCCACCACAACAAGATTTAGGATGTATGATTTCTGATTTGACTGGCGCTTTTCCGGCGTCGTCACGAAGGCATTTTGTGACGACGCTCGGAGCGCCGGCCATTTTCGAGAGCACAAGAACTTGCGCAAAGGCGCCGAGGCGCAAAGAAGCGGATTTCTCGTCGTCTTTCTGCCTTCGTGCCTTGGCATGAGGTTTTCGAGTTGTATTTCAGGTATTTGTTTCGTTCAGTCAGGAGGCCAGCGATGTTTCAAAACAATCATCAATCAGAAATCAGAAATCAGAAATCCACTGCCCTCACCCTAGCCCTCTCCCAAAGGGAGAGGGGATTCACGTTAGTGGAACTTTTGGTGGTGATTACGATCATCGGCATTTTGATCGCGCTGTTGTTGCCGGCGGTGCAGGCGGCGCGCGAGGCGGCAAGGCGGTTGCAGTGCATGAACAACCTCAAACAACTCGGGTTGGCTCTCCACAGCTACCACGACGTCTGGCACCGGTTCCCGCTAGGCGCTTCGCATCCCGACCAGGACGGTTGGCGTGAGATCCCTTCCCACAATCATGGCAGCTTCATTGTCGGGCTGCTGCCGTTCATCGAACAGCAGCCTCTCTACGACCGTTGCGACTTCACCACGAATACCGATTATTACAGCACCCTGTCGCCTACTTCGACAGTGAAGGTCCATACGGTTTGGATCAACACGCTAATCTGCCCGAGCGATGCCTCCGTGCAGGACTGGGGCGGCAACCCATACTACTGGTCATTCGCCAGCTCGACGCAATACCAGAAGCGGGCCATCTCAAACTACGGTGCCAGCATGGGGAGCCAACTCTGGCTCGAGGGGCCCTTTGTGGGAAACGTGTTCGGCACGGGCTCCGCCTGGCACGGTCACGATACGACGGGTTCGCGGATATCCGGCGTATTCAGCCATCTCGCCTGGGGGGCGGCGATACACGAAATCACCGACGGCACGAGCTACACGATCGCCCTGGGCGAGGTGCGGCCCCTGTGCTCCTGGCATGTCCGCGACGGCTGGATGCACGTCAACAGCCTGTGGATCGCCACTTCAACGCCGATCAACTACCCCACTTGCCCGGGCGAGCCGGGCTTCATCAATCTCGGTGATTGGACCGGCGATTGGGCCGGCAAATCCGCTTGCGAGCAGGCATTCAAGTCGGCTCACCCGGGCGGATGCCATTTCGCATTCTGCGACGGATCGGTCCAGTTCCTTAACGAGAGCATCGACTACATGACCTACCAGAAGCTGGGCGATCGCCGCGATGGCTATCCGATTGGAGCTTACTGATGAACGTGCGAAACACTCTTCCGATTATGCGGTCGTGCCGGATTCTCGCGGCGTTGCTGTTCGCCACGGCGATAGTGTCGACAACCGGTTGCGGCAGCGGCCGGCCATCGACTTTCACCGTCACCGGGACCGTGACCTACCGCGGCAAGCCGCTGGAAGGCGCTCGCGTGATGTTCATCCCCAAGGACACCCGCCCGGCCTCGGGGCTGACCGATGCGGAGGGGCGGTTCACCTTGTTGAGCTTTGCACCGGGCGACGGGGCAGTGGTGGGCGAGCATGTCGTCTGTATCGCCAAGTTCGTGCCCGACCCAAACGACCGCGGCGGCTCCCCCTATCCAAAGATGCTCTCAGTGTTGTCGGATCGCTACGCCACACCCCTACAGTCGCCTTTGCGAGCCACCGTGACCAAAGAGGGACCGAACGACTTCCGCTTTGACCTGACCGATTAATCCTATTCCCCAATGAGGAACGCGCCATGAAAAAACAACTGTTCACCGCCTGCGCGTCCGTATTTATGTGCGCGGCGTGTCTGACCGCAACTGCTTCCGAGCCGGACAAGACCGCAACGCCCACCGCGCGCGCTGAAGCGCAACCAACGCCGTCTGCCGGGGTTCGGCAGGTTGCGTTGGTCGTGGCGGGTGGCGGCTTGCAGTTAGCGCTGGATGAACGTGGCCGTATCACGGAGTTGGTTGACCTCGCCACGGGTGCCAACTGCGTACATCCACGAGTGGCCGGTTATCTCCTCAACATTGTGGAATACGGGAAGCAGAAGACCGTTCTGAACCCAACCCGGATGCGGGTGCTCGCGCAAGACAAAGAGTCGGCGCGGGTCGCGCTCGACTACGAGAGCGGCGCGACGACGACCGTCGAAATCCGCCGCCGCGCACTTTATCTGCGTTTGGCCGTCTCGGACGTGCAATCCAAAACTGGTATCGAAAGGGTTCACTGGGGACCGTATGCGACTTCCATGGAGGGGCCGATCGGCGAGTTTCTCGGATTGAATCGCCGTGATAACTTTACGATCGGGCTGCTCGGGTTGAATCTGAACACCGATGGACGGCCGGTCATCGGCCACATGTTCGCTTCCGTTGGCGGTTGGTTGCCGGCATCGGTTGGCGGATCACGATTGGAGCTAATATCGATCGACCGCAGCCGCACGCGGGAGATCCCCTGCGGCCTCGGAGTTCCGGAGCGGGGGAGTGTGCCGGTGCTGGCGATTGGCATACCAAACCTGACGGTCACAGGCTCGGCGGTAGCCCTGTTCGGGTGCGAGCCAAAGCGGGAACTGGATGTGGTCGAAGCGATCGAGTTGGGCGAAGGGTTGCCGCATCCGATGCTGGACGGACAGTGGGCCAAGCGTTCACCGCGGTCGGGGGAATCCGCCGTTTGGATAGACTATGACGAGAAGAACATCGACCGTTGCGTTGAACTGACGAAGCAGGCGGGTCTGCGAATACTGAGTAAGTTCCGCGCGTTTGCTAACTGGGGGCATTACGATCCCGACCCGAGGAGTTTTCCCGGCGGGATCGACGGGTTGCGCGCCTGCTCCGAAAAAGCCCGCGCCGCCGGCATTCGCTCCACCATGCATACCTTGTCCACATTCATCATGTCGAAGGGTCTGCCTGAGCCGTTCATCGCGCCGGTTCCCGACCAGCGCTTCCGAATTGTCCCTCCCGCCGCAAAACTGGCGGAGGACGTCGCAAAGGATGCCGCGGAAATCGTCCTTGCGGGCGGGGATATCAAGCGGCTGCAGGCACCGTTCGTGGGCGTGAAACAGAAGATTATGCGCATCGGTAACGAACTGATCGGTTATGAGGCGGCGAAGCCGGACGATTCCCGTGTGCGGCTGGAAGGCTGCCGGCGCGGCCTCTTCGGCACGACGGCGAAGGATCACAAGCAAGGCACGACGGTCACGCAGTTGTTTTTCGTCTATTGGGAGGGAGGATATTGTTTCTTCCCGGGTACGGAAGAGATGAATCGAGCGGTGGCCGAGAACATCGCTGCCGTTGCCCGAAAAGGCGGTCTCTCGCACGTGACGTTGGATGGAATCGAAGGTAGTTTCTCCGCCGGCCATGATTTCTATTCCCAAAATGCCTTCATGCAAAGGGTGTATGACGAGGTGGGCGAGAACGTCACATTCACCGTCAGCCAACTAAATAACTATTGCTGGCACATCACAACATACGGGAGTTGGGGTGAATATGATCTCGAAAAAGGATTTCGCGGCACCAGGCTGGACTATCGCCTCTTGCAACAGATCCGGTTGCGCCGCAACCACATGCCCAGCAAGATGGGTCAATATTATCCCCTCAAGCAGACCACGGTGGAAGACATCGAATGGGTGATGGCGTTGGGCGCCGGCTACGATGCCGGGGTTGAATTCCATTTTATGAGAGGCGAAATCTTCGACAACCCCAACAAAGACCGGATTCTCAACGCGATCCGTAACTGGGAAGAGGCTCGTCTGGCCGGCGCATTTACCGAAAAACAGAAGCTCCAACTTCGACAAACCGATTGCCTGTTCAGGCTCGACCGCAAACCGGGTGGCGGCTGGGAACCGCGTTTCGTCCGCCGCTGGCGCGACAGCCGGCTCCAAATCGAGGCGCCCTCCTCTGCTCCGGTCAAATCGCTTTCCGACAAGATCGGCACGGTGGCATCGTGTAGCATCGATTTCAATTGGACACATGACCCTGGCATCTACCGGCAATCCTGTCTCACGGACGATCTCATCCATTCCGGCGGTGCAAAGGCCAGTGAATTCAAAGTCAAACCGCCGTGGACGTTGAATAGCAAAAATCACATAAGCAGCGGTCACGCCTTGTTGTTTGTGTTACGGACACCGTCCGACGCGCCGTGTGCGATACGGAATCCGCGCCTCGTCGTCAACGGCGACCTGGATAAACAGATCTGCGTTCCGGTAACGCTTGAGCCCGGCCAGTACATTGCCACGCCCCACGAAATCCCAGTTGTCTGCGTGTACAACGCCAACCATCAAATCATTAAGGAAGTCCCCATTCGTGATCTGCCGCGGTTGAGCGGCGGCGGAACATTCCGCGTGAGCGTCTCCTGTGAGCCGGTCGATCCCAAAGCCAAAGCAGCGGTTCGCCTAAACCTCCGCTTTAACAACCCTATCTGACAGGACACACCCGTCGGGCTCCGCGGGCAGGGCGGGTGGCCGAGCAAAATACACCGACACCGACTTGGCCAACTATATACCGGATGATCTCAGCGGCCTTTTCAAGGCAATCGACACGTTCATCACGCAACAGAGCAAGGACAACAAACTCCGCTGCTCGTTTTTCGCCTATACTGAACTCTCCCGGTAAACTGGATCATGAAAAAATGCAGGGGCCAATCATCGGCGGCTTCGCTCATTCTTCATTTTCCACCCTCATCCACTCCGGCACGGGCAGCACCTTGCCGCTACGATCGACGACGGCCAGCGTCGTGTGGCCGGTGGCAAGGCGCTCGCCGTCGCGTAGCAATTCATAGTGGTGCTCGATCTTGGCCTGGGTCACGCGGGTGACAGTGGTCCGAAGCCGCAACAGATCGTCGTAGCGGGCGGGACGATGGAACCGACATTCGGCCTTGACCACCACGACCAACAGCCCGCTCTCCTCCATCTGGCGGTAATTTCCGCCGGCGGCTCGAAGAAGCTCGGTCCTTCCGATCTCAAAATAGGTAAAGTAGCAGGCGTGGTGAAGGAAACCCATCGGGTCGGTCTCCTGGTATCGCACCCGCAGTTCAATTTCGTGTTGGTGGAGCATGGGTGGGTTCTCAGGAACTGTTAAGGGATATATATTGGTGCGGCATGTGGACGGGCTTGTCCGCCCGCTAAAAAGCAAAATATTCCTAAAATTCAGGTATCAGATGTCCATAGACCAATCCTCCGGCATAGACTTCTCGACCATGCGTGGAAGAAACTATCCGGCAATCCGGCAGTTTACGGTTTTTCTGGAAAACAAGGTAGGGACCCTGCTGGAAGTGGTCCGCCGGTTCGAGGGTAGCCGGGTACGGATCGTAGCCCTGTCGATCATCGACACCACGGAATGCGCCTTCGCGCGGTTTTTGCTGAGCCATCCCGAGCAGGGGCGTGAGATTTTGGAGCGGGCCGGGCTGGCGATCGTCGAAAGCGATCTAATCGGGGTGGAACTGCCCGAGGGGCCTCAGCCGCTGTTGGGAGTTTGCACCGCTCTGTTGCAGGCCGAAGTGAACATCGCGCAGGCGTATCCATTGCTGGTTCGCCCGCGCGGCTGTGCCGCCGTGGCGCTGATGGTAGACAACATCGAGATCGCCCAGGAGACGCTTGCCGCCAAGGGCTTTTCGATGATTACCGAGGCCGATCTGATGGAAGAAGATTAGGCGGAGGGCGGCGAAAAAAGGAGAGAGGAGGGAAGAGGGAGGAGGGAGGAGAGAAGAGAGATACGATATTCCACGTCTCTCTTCTCTTTTCTCTCCTCTCTCTTCTCTCCTCTCTTTCAACTACTCGGCCCACTCCGGCGGCACTTCCTTTAGTCCCCGGACGGTAGCCCGCGCCACCGCGTCCCAGGCCACGACCACCAACGAGAGGTTTTCGTCCGCCTCTTTCACGACGAACACGCCGTTGCGATTTTGCCGGGACGCCTTTTCGAGGAATTGATGCGGGACGATCGTCTCGCCGTCGCGCAGCCGCAACTCGACGGTGGCGTCTTTCGGTCGAAGGTTCCAGAGCCGCGCGAACAGAGCCGCGATGGATTGCCCCGCCGGGCCTGGGCTGGAAGTGGTCGGTGGCGAGCCGCTTACCTCGGGCGGAGTTTGAGCTTTGACGGACGGAGGCGCGGGCCGCGATTCCGCTTTCGCCGACGCGGCGGCATTTTGAGTCCCAATATCCTTGATTTGACCGAAATCGACCTTCTTTTGGGTTTGCTCCTCGCCGGGGCCCTCGTCGTATGTTGGGATGCGGAAGCGGGAGCCGCACTCGGGGCACTCGCCGGGCTTGCCCTGAAGGTTGGCCGGCCCGAACAGCCGGTGATTGTTCGGACAGAGGAACTCGATCTGAGGTTCCTTCTGAATCTCCTCCCCGACGGAAGCGAGTTTGTTGTCCGAAAAGCCCGAGTCGGTGAAATCCGGCCGCGAGACATTCGGGTCGGAATCGCCCGTCTCGGATATGTTCAGGTCGGCGGCGTCGGGGATGCGAAATTTAACCCCGCAGTGGGGGCACTTAGCAGCTTGCCCTGCCTGTTCCGCCTGACAACGGATTCTGTGTCCATTCGGACAAAGGAACTCGATCACGGGAACTACCTGGGTAGTGGATAGTGGATAGTGGGTAGTGGATAGTGGACGGCGGGCAGGCAAGATCGAAAATGCAAAATAAGCGATTTCGCGGAAATTCCCAACGATTTTCCCGAGAGGTGGGGGCGCTAATCCCAAAAGCGGGGTTTTCGGCACGTGATCGAATCTCCCGCCACCAGCAACTAACCACTGCTGAATCGTACCTCACCGCAACGGACGATACAATCGCTCCGCCGAGAAAAAAAGCGATCCTTGACAGTCGTAGGGCGTGTGCGAAACTAGGGAGTGGAAATCTAGGAAGAAGGCCACGCCGCGAGCCGCCACATGTCGATCATCGTCGTTTGCACGGAATGTCGGAAGAGTTTCAAGGTCGGCGACAAGTTTGCCGGCAAGTCCGGCCCCTGCCCGAACTGCAAGCACACCCTCCGCGTGCCGGAAAAGTCCGAAGAGGTAAAGGTCCACGTCCCCAAGCAGTTCGCCGGCGGCGGGCGCTCCAAAACCGGTAAACTCATTACAAAACCTATTGTCCGAACCAACGCCAAGTTCCAACCCGTGACGACTGCCCTGATAGTCGCCGCCGTGTTGGTGACGCTGTTGGTGACGTGGGCGATGGGGGGGCTGTTTCGAGACAACGCGGTGGCATTGGCCATCGGACTGCTGCTGGTCTCGCCGCCGCTGGTGTTCGCCGCCTACGAAGTGCTCCACGACGATGAACTCGAGCCGTACCGCGGCGTCCCGCTTTACATCCGCTCGGCAATGTGCGGCACGGCATACGTGATTCTCTGGGGTATCTTCGCGCTGCTGGCTTCTCGCGGTCTGATTACCGGCGAGCTGTGGAACTGGGGGATGGTCTTGCCGCCGCTGGTCGTTGCCGGCGGACTGGCGGCGATGGCCGCGTTGGACCTCGATTTCGGAAACGCGATGTTTCACTATGGTTTTTACCTGCTGGTGACATTGGTGCTGCGTTGGGTGGCGGGAATGACGTGGATTTGGGATATTTAATTTATCCTGGTTCCCACGCTCTGCGTCGCGAACAGTGCGTTCCCACGGAGGACCGTGGGAACAAGGACTTCAAATCATAAATCCAATCTTCCCATGAACGCAATCCTCGACATCCCCGAAGTTGTCGCGTTGGACGCCCGGCGCAGTCTGGTGCGGATTCCGCCGGAAATCGACGTGCCGCTGACCCCGCGGGTTAGGCAACTGATCGACACCGCCGACTTCCGCCGACTCGCCCGAATCAGTCAACTCGGACTCGTCTCGCTGGTCTATCCGGCGGCGATCCATACGCGATTCGAGCATTCCCTAGGCGTCTATCGCCTGGCCTTGCTATATCTAACACAACTGGCTCACGACGAACGGTTCGCCCGGCTAGTCGGCCGCGAAGACGCCGAACTGCTGATCGTCGCCGCGTTGCTGCACGACCTGGGCCACTGGCCGTTCTGCCATCCGATCGAGGACATCCGGCTGCCGAGCGTACCCAGCCACGAGTTGTTTGCCAACAGCTTCCTGCTCGAAGGCGAGATAGCCGACGTGCTGCGGCACGACTGGGACATCAACCCCCGCAACGTGGTCGCGCTGCTGAGCGAGAAACCCCGTACGCCGAGCGCGAAAATCCTCGCCGGAATGCTCTCCGGCCCGATCGACATCGACAAGATGGACTACCTCTACCGCGATAGTCTTCACGCGGGCGTCCCCTACGGGCGGCATTTCGACCAGCAGCGGTTGCTGGGTAGCCTGTGCCTGAATCGGGCCGGCGACGGACTGGCCATCTCGGAGAAAGGGAAAACCGCCGCCGAGTTGATGGTCTTCGCCCGATACGTCATGTTCAGCGAGGTCTACTGGCACCACGGCGTGCGCGCCGCGACGGCCATGCTCCAACGGGCGTTCTACCTGCTGCACGGAATGTTGGATCTCGACACGCTTTTTCGCATGACCGAGCACGAGATGATCGACGAGCTGCGCCGCACGGCCGGCGGCGGACCGGCCGACGAATTGCTGCTCGGTCTGTTCGGTCCCACTCGCCAACTTTACAAGCGGTTGGCGCAGTACAGCTTTTTGGAACAGCGTGAGCTATACCAGCGGCTTGCCCGCCGACCGTACCCTTGGCTGGCGGCCTGCGGCGAGCGGCTCTCCGCGATCGTCAGCACGGCGTTGGGTCAGGTCGTCGCTCCGGATGAATTGCTCTTCGACGCCCCGCCGGTTGCCCGCGAGGTGCAGTTCGACGTGGAAATCCATTTCCCCAAGGAGGACCGCTACCGCCCGCTGGGCGAGGTCTCGCCGGTTGTCCGCACATTGGCCACCGAGCAGTTTGACGACTACGTCAAACGGGTCCGCATCTTCGCCCATCCGCGTATCGCGGCCGACCTCCGCCGGCTGGACAATTTCACCGAACTGCTGGATCAGGCGATTTCGCAGACGGAGTGAGGGGGGCTAAAGCGATTTCCCCTTCGTGTAGCGAATTTCCTTGCCTCGTGAATCCGCTCGTGCTATAATCTTACTGGTAAGATTACAGAAAGGAGTCCACCGTGTCAACGATCTCCACTACAAAAATGTCTTCTCGGGGGCAAGTAGTCATTCCTGAAAACGTGCGCAACGATCTTGGCCTGAGCGCCGGCGATCAATTCGTGGTTGTGGCGGAGAAAGGCGTTGTCATACTGAAAGGGATTGAAAAACCCTCGATGAATGATTTTGACGCCCTCATTAAGAAGGCCCGGCGAGAGGCGCGAGCAGCCGGCCTTAAACGTGCCGACGTGGCCGCCGCGCTGGCCGCCGTTCGGGGCCGAAAATGAAAATTGTCGTTGACACGAACGTGCTCATCTCCGGTATATTCTTCACCGGACCTCCGTTTCAGATACTTGATGCTTGGCGGCAAGGCGTACTGAAGATCGTTGTTTCGCCGGATATTTTAGACGAGTATCAGCGTGTGGGCGTGGAGCTTTCCGACAGATTCCCCGCCATCGACTTGCAGCCGGTGCTTGACTTGTTGACGATAACGTCGATCGTTGTTGATCCTCTCCCGTTGCCCGAGCAGGTCTGTAGTGATTCGGATGACGACAAGTTTCTCACCTGCGCCATTGCCGGCAAGGTAAAACGCATTGTTTCCGGCGACAAAGCATTGCTGAAAACGTCCGGGTACGCCGGCATTTCGGTTTTGACGCCGCGGGACTTCGTCGAGCGGTATCTGAAGAGAAGAAAAGGATAGGTTGCCGAACGTCCGTTTTCTGTAGTCCTCACACAGCGCCCGCCTACCAGGATCAGACGAGACGCATGCACTACAACTATTCCTCCCACGACTTCCGCACAAGATCGGCGATCTTGGTCAACATTTCGGCATTGGCTTGTATCATCTGCGGGTCAACCGTCATTCGGAGAATTTGATTTTTCTGAACGTATGTCACTCCGGCAGCGTCGAGGATTTCCATTGCTTGCGGCAACAATCGTTCCGATAGCTTGAAGTTAAGCATGGATTTGCCACCGCCTCGTTTGTGCATCCAAAGAAAGTTTTTTCGATCAACCACCACAATAGCGATGTAGTACTTCAGGAAATTCAGAGAAACATCCGTGTAGATCGGGCTCACCACCTCCAAGAGAGCCTTTGCCGCGTCGAGTGTCCAAGAAGAGCGCTCGCGCCAATACTCCTCATCCCAGTTCCCCGGCGGTTCTGAAACATCCTCCGGTTCCTCGTAAGTGTCCAGTACCTTTGAGAAGTGCAAGGCCCTCTTGCCCTCCACCTCGACAATATTGGCTTGTATTCCGATTATCGGAATTGAATGGCTCAGCAATTGGACGACATTGAAGAACCGGCTTGTGATGGACTCCGCGACCAGCACCGCGAAATGCTGCCGCTGGGGCCATCTTCGCTTCTCTCGGTCCCAGTACTCGATGGTTCGGATGATGTGCGTTTCGTCGGTATCCCCCAGCATGACCTCGACTTCGTACATGGAATCGTCCTGGGGGTTTTTCAGCAGAATGTCCAACCTCCCGCCACCGGCCTGTTGATGCTCGCGCGAAACGAGTTCGAGTTCCCCAAGCTGCAAACATGCGGGGTTCTCTGCGATTTGATCCTGCAACCACCTTTCATCCAACTCGCAATCGCGTATCCATATTGTCGTGGCTATGGGAATAACGTCGGACATTCTCATGCTCCCTTGCAATACTCTTCGTAAATCCCTTATCTGGCCTTGCGCGGGATTGCAGAAATGAACGCCCGCAGAGCGGTGTTTACCGACTGCGAATCCGAGAACACTTTCGAGACGTCGTCATCGAGTTCGACCACCGTGCAGTTCTTTCCGCTCCGGCCAGCAAACCTATTTGGCTTGGCCTTGCGGTAATCGAGATCGTACTCGGCTTTCATATCGTCGTCGCGTTTGACGGGCTTAGAACGTTGCGTTTTCTTCATAGTTCCTGCGCTCCTTTTTCGTCGCCGAGCGGGCGCTGATTATTCGAACCACATTTTGTTTGCGCTCATGAAAGACGACCAGCAACAGGCGGTTGTTCGCCGAATGACCAATCGCGATTTCCCGCTGTTCCTCGTCGGCTGAATGCTCCTCGTCATCAAAGATTAGCGCCAAGGGGTTGTTGAAAACCGTGATGGCTTCCCCGAAACTTACCTCGTGCTTCCGTAGATTGGACGCAGCTTTGCGTTTGTCCCATTCAAACATCAGCTTCATGGGGCATATCCTGCATGCAGATGATCCGCACGATGTAATAATACCACTTGCATTGTCACCGAAGCGGACAATCTCACTTTGGACTGAGCTTTTGCAAACTCTCAAATGACGTTGGAAAGATAGGGTGTTTCGGGTTTAATGTCAGTGTTTCGGCCCGGCGCAGGACGGCTGGGCGTGTTGGGATGACCACGGAGGGTCCGAAAATGCCGGCGATTGTG
>CBDAFL010000099.1:0-1002 GCA_965195225.1 uncultured Thermoguttaceae bacterium | reverse complement strand
CCACAGCAGCGCACCCGTCATGACGAACAACAGCAGCGGGTACGCCGCGTCGCCGATGGCCGACAGGAGGGCGTAGGCCACGTACGCCCCCACGCCGCCGCACCAGTTCCGGACCGGGTCGTTGGGCGGGTAGACGGCCTCGCTCGGCGGGTCGGCCGGGTCGAACGATGCGATGCTGACCGCCAGGAACGCCGCCACGAAGGCCGTGACGACGGCTGCAATGATTCGGGCTCGGCTCGTCTGCTTCACGGGCGCCTCGTCTCGGCACCCATGAGCGAAGGTTAATGGGTGCCGCTGTGCCCGAACCCGCCTTCGCCGCGGCCGGTTTCGGGCAGTTCATCCACTTGCTGCACGTCGGCCCGGGCAACGGCCGCCACGACCAACTGGGCGATCCGCATGCCGCGGGTGATCGCAAACGGCTGGCGGCCGATATTGCCGACGATGACGCCGACCTCGCCGCGGTAGTCCGCGTCTATCGTGCCGGGTGCGTTGACGACCGTCAGTCCGTGCTCCAGTGCCAGACCGCTTCGCGGCCGGACCTGGATTTCGTATCCCGGCGGGACGGCCACGTGCAGACCCGTCGGAACGAGTTTGATGTCGCCCGGCTCCAGGACGAGTTCGCCGTCCACGGCCGCGCACACATCCATTCCCGCCGCCGCCTCGCTCATGTATCGGGGCAGGGGAAGGTCATCACAGTCGGCTTTCCGCCGGACTAAGAGCGTTATCGGCATCGTCACTCGGCTTCCTTAAGGCAATCTTCGTGTTATCGGACGTTTCGGTGTGCCCGGATTCTCTGGTTCTGCTGCCTGTAGCGCCGGGCTTTATGCCTGGCGGCCGTTGAGGCTGCGGCGTGTGTCCCGCGCCGGGGATAAACCCCGGCGCTACAGTGCGGACTCACGGGCTCGCCAGGCACTCCTAGATCGGAAGAGCACACGTCTGAACTCCAGTCACATGTCAGAATCTCGTATGCCGTCTTCTGCTTGAAAAAAAAAAAAAAACAAA
>CBDAFL010000098.1:0-33720 GCA_965195225.1 uncultured Thermoguttaceae bacterium | reverse complement strand
GCGAAGCCTGCCGAGCGATGCTGAACGAGACGCTCCGCGCCACCCTCACCTGGGTCGTCCAACAAGTCCGGGAACACGAAAAGGATCTTGACCATGTGTTCGCTAAAATACGGTTAGCCTAGTTTGCAAAAGTCCAGTTATTAACAAATAAAACCACGGTCTACGACCGTGCGACCCTGGGGCTAAGCCGTTCCGGCGTACCCCTTTTCCAACACAGTGTATGGTTGGGCAGAGAGGCGGAAACGGCTGGCCGGTGACTCGTGTAGGAGTACCCGGAATCTAGAACGGAAACAGAACAAGTTGTTCGAGTAACGTTTGCATTACGAATCCTGGCCCCAACGGGGCCTTCCATACGTGTCCGCCCCGCTTGGCGGGGCAGGCCAAACCCACGCCCTACGGGCGTGGTTGTTTAGACTTAGCGCAACCCATTGCAAAACAGCCACTTGGGACTTTCTTGCACGGAAATCCGGCCATCGCGACACTAATACAAGTAGGAGGTGTCACCGATGCGACTTACTTTGCGAACCCTAGTGGCTTATCTGGACGGAATCCTCGAACCGAGCGACGCCGAGGATCTGGGCAAGAAGATCGAGGAGAGCGAATACGCCGCCGGCTTGGTACATCGTATCCGCGACGTGATGCGGCGGCTGCGGCTCGGCGCGCCGAGCCTGACCGACCGCGGACCGGGACTCGATCCGAACACCGTGGCCGAATATCTCGACAACACCCTGGCCTCTGAGCGGGTGACCGATTTCGAGAAGGTCTGTCTCGATTCCGACGTCCATCTGGCGGAGGTCGCTTCTTCGCACCAGATTCTTGCGCTGGTCTTGGGCGAGCCGGCGGAAGTCGATCCGGCCAGCCGGCAGCGGATGTATCTGCTCCAAGAGACCGAGGGGAAAACAAAACCGCCGCCGACGCCGGCCACGCAACCGACCCCTGCCATGTCGGGCGCGAAAACCCCGCCGCGATTGGACCTGGAGCCAAGCGACGTTGCCGCGGCTGGCCGGAAACCCCGGCCGAAGCCGACCGTGCCCGAATATCTCCGCGAGCCGCGAAAGAAATCGTCGTGGTGGGCGGCTGCGGCGGCAGTGCTGCTGGCGGCCTGTTTCACCGTCGTTGTGCTGATGGCCTTCGGCCAATTAGAGCCGGGAACGCCGGCGGGAAACCTTTTGGTGCGTTTGGGAGTAATCTCCGCGCCGCTGGAGGTGGCGGCGAAAGAGGGGTCGGACACTCCAGTGCCCAGCGAAGCGCCCGACGGGCCAGCCACCAAAGAACCGGCCGAAGAACCGGTCCAATCGCCTGCCGAGGATGTAAAGACCGAAACCAAGGGTCCGGTTCCTTCGACGCCCCCCGAGCAGCCGGCGCCGGAGGAGTCGCCCGACGGATCGGCCGAAGCGCCGTCGTCGGTCGTGCCCGCGCCTACGCCCCCTACACCAAAAACCCCCGCCGCGCCAGACGAGGTGCCTGGCGCCGACGTGGAGAAACAGCCGGAAATCCCACCGGTCATCGAACAGCCTCAGTTGCCGCCCGAGCCGCTCGGGCGATTGATGTCGAGCGAGCAGGTGTTGCTCAGCGACGGTGTCGGGGCCGGTTGGGCCCGCGTGGCGGCCAACCAGATGTTGATACCGCAACAGGTGTTGGTTCCGCCGACCTATCGCGCCAAGATCGCGCTGACGATGGGCGTCACGATGGAGATTCTCGGCGGTTCGCACGTCGAGTTGCTGGGTAGCAGCGCGCGGGAACTGCCGGGGCTGCGCGTCCTCTACGGCCAAGTGGTGCTGATGCCGCTGGGTAAGGTCGGATCGCGCATGCGGTTGGCCTTCGGCGATCGGACCGGGACTATCGCCTTCACCGACGCCGAAACGGTGGTTGCGTTGGATGTCCGCCGCTTCCGAGTGCCGGGAACCAACCCCGAGAACGGCTCCGCGCGCGTCGTCGCCGATCTGTACGTAACCACCGGCGGCATCACCTGGCAGGAGTCGGTCGATGGCGCTGGCGGTCAGCCGCTCCGGCTGGCGCCGTGGCAGCGGTTGAGCTTCGACTCGCACTTGACCTCGGCGCCGATCGACGCGAAGGAACTGCCGCCGTGGATCGAATCGTCGTCGATCGGCGCCCTGGACCGCCGTGCGTCGGTGGCCATCGCCGATGCGTTGCCGACCGACCGGCTCGCGCGGGTGAGTTTAATGGAGCTTGCCGTTTCCCGGCCACAGAAAGAGGTCAAGTGGTTGGCGTTGCGGTGCCTGGGATACATCTGGCAATTCGACGACGTGGTGGTGGCCTTGGACGACTCCGCCAACAAGTTGGTGTGGTCCGACTATATCGAGGAGTTGCGCGCGGCGGTCGGCCGCGACGCCGCAACGGCCGCAGCGGTCCGCATGGCCCTGGAGAAACAATATCCACAGCGGGCCGCCACATTGTATCGGATGCTCTGGGGCTACAGCGACAAGGACTTGCGGGCCGGTGACGACGCCGCGTTGGTGAGGGCCTTGGACGATGACTTGCTGGCCATGCGAGTGTTGGGCTACTGGAACCTCCGGGACATCACGGGCCAAGGCGCGGCGTATCAGCCGGAACAGACGGCCGCGCGGCGACAACAATCGGTGCGGCGCTGGCGGCAGCGGCTCGCAGCGAAGGAAATTCGCTTTCAGGACGGAGCGAAGGAGGCCGAAAAAAACGTCGAGTCTCCCGCGCCCGAAAACAAATAACCCGAAGGTGGCGGTTTATTGACCGTTAGAACGGTAATGCAACACCGTTTAGAACCCGGGAAGAAATAACTTGGTGAAGTTCCAATGAGGGTGGCACGTCCCTGAGCGCAGCGAAGGGCGTGGTTTGGTCGTTCACCACGCCCTTCGCTGCGCTCAGGGACGTGCCACCCCCAGCCGAAAGCGCCAGTTATTGATTCGCCGGTCCTTACCCCCCTGTCGGATTGTTTGGCGGCAGAGTATACCCCTTCCGCAGGCCGAGAACGGCCGGCGAACCGATTTCTGCGGCTATTTCACCTTGCTTTGCAAGGGCTTCGAGGGTACATTTCCCGCCCATTCGTGGACGAGTAGATACTACTGGTCTATCTCGGTTAATCTGACGGATTCGGGTGGCACTGGCGTCTCGCCAGTGCTGGTCGGAACACGGGCAACATGCCCGTGCCACCCGTCAACGACAAGTGCAACAGGAGGTTGCCAAAATGAGGACGGAACCGATGCCTCACGAGGTGCGCGAGTTGGTTGTTCGCACGTTCCAGTACCTCGACGTTGACGTCGACAGTCCTTGGGACCTCGACGAAACAATCCTGATCAATGACGGCCGCTATTCCGCCCGAACGTACAAAGCATGCGGCCACATGGCGATGTGGTTGGTGGATATCGGCATCGTCCAGTTTTACGACGCTGCGGGAAACATGCTCCGCACGGTGAACTTGCTGGAAGAATTGGCGCCGCAGCGGATGGCGGCGTAGCCTCGTCGGCGCCCACTCTCGTTCCCATGCAGAGAGGTTGTGAATTTTTCGCAGGGTGCGTGAAACGCATCACAACCGGTGGCACATGGTGCGTTTCACGCACCCTACGACTGTAGCTCGGACTCGCCGGGGCACGACCCGGCCTGCTCGACTGAGTCAAAAACGACACTGTCGCGTTGGCCATCCGGAGCGGACGCTTGCGTGTGTTTGGCCGCGATTTGCAGCAGGTCGTGTTGTTCAAAGGGCTTGGGCAGGTAATCGTCGCAGCCGGCCTCCAAGCATTTTTGCCGATCTGGGCCCATGGCGCTGGCGGTCAGGGCGACGATCGGGCCACGATAATCCATCGAGCGGAGTTGCCGCGTGGCCTCGTAACCGTCCAGCACCGGCATCTGCATGTCCATCAGTATCACGTCGAACGGTTTGCCCGCCTCGCGTGCGGCCAGTGTGGCTTCGACGGCGATCTGACCGTTCTCGACCGTCGTCACCTTGGCGCCGGCTTTCTTGAGAAACAGCGCGATCAACCGTTGATTGTCCAGCCCGTCTTCGGCCAGGAGTATCCGGCCGTGCAGCGTGGTCTTGTCGGCGTCGGCCGGCGCCGCCGTCGGCCGTGGCTGGACAACGGCTTCCCGGGCGCCTTGGATCATGCGGATTCCGTCCAGAGGCCCCGGATCAATCGTGACGCTGAAGGTGCTCCCCTTGCCCGGAGTGGAACGCACTTCGATGCTCCCCCCCAGAACCTCGGCCAAGTGCTTGCTGAGCGCCAGTCCCAGTCCCGTGCCGCTGAACTTCCGCGTGGACGAACTGTCCACCTGACAGAAGGGTTGGAAGAGTTTCCCGATTTGCTCTTCGTTCATACCGATGCCCGTGTCGGTCACGTCGAAGCGTAGGCGCGGAGGACCGTTATCGGCAATCAGTCGGACGGCGAGGCGGACTTCGCCTTGGTCGGCGAACTTGATCGCGTTGCCCATCAGGTTAACCAGCATCTGACGCAAACGCAAAGGGTCGGTGAGCACGGTTTCGGGCAGGGGATCGGCCAGTTCCGTTTTCAAATTTAGTTGCTTCGCGTCTGCCCGCACGCGCATCAGGGCAATGACATCGGCCACCAGTCGCGCCGGCGAGCAGCGAGTTGGCTCGATCTGGAGCTTGCCGGCCTCGATCTTCGAGAGATCGAGGATGTCGCTGATCAGTTCCAAGAGGTGTTCGGCGTTGCGCCGGACCGCCTGCGAGTGCTGACAGTTCGCCGTCCGGATTTCGCACGTGGAGTAGACGGAGCACTCGGTACAACACCCCGACGATTCGGCGATGAGTTCGGAGTATCCGAGGATGGACGTCATCGGGGTGCGGATTTCGTGGCTCATGTTGGCCAGGAACTCGCTTTTTGCGCGGGTGGCCGATTCGGCCGCGAGCTTGGCCTCTTCCAGAGCGCGGTTGGCCGACTCCAATTCAGCCGCATGATGTCGCAGCCGCTCCTCGCTTTCTCGCAACTCCCCAGTGCGGGTCTCGACAAGCCGCTCCAGAGATTCGTAGAACGTCCGCAACCTCTCGACAAGCGCATTGTAGGCCGATACGAGAACGCCGATCTCATCGTGCCCGCCCGCACGAATCGGGGTGGGTAGGTCGCCGTTGTGGTTGCTGCGGGTAAGGTGTTTTGTGATTGCCGCCAGCCGCCGCCCCACGAGCAACCGGAACAGCACGACGATGCTAGCGCCGAACAGTACGAACCAAAGGACCGTGATCAACACTTGTTTCCATGCCAGCGACGCAACCGCGGCGTCGATGCGCTCCGCCGGTATGGCCACCATGTCCATCGCCGCCACTTGGCCGACTTGGTGATGAAATCCCGCCTTGCGGCCGTAACGCTGTAGCAGCGACCGCGGCGCGTCTTCGGGGCGGCCGTGACAGCGTATACAGCTTTGTTTCATTCGCCGAGCGTGGCAATACGTAAGATAGCGCTTGCCGTCCATGTTGATCCAACCAACATACTCCTCTGTCTGTGGATTGCGGCGAAAGAAAGAAAGAATTTTCCTTTCATCGGGTCGAGCAAGGTTTTCCGGGTTCCGAGGATTGTCGGAAGCGAACTTCAGCACGTACTCCGGAAACCGCTTGCGAACCTCGTTAAACACTTCCCGAGCGACGAAGGACGTAGACATCGTCTCGGGGATGAACTCATCCGGGGCAACTCGCTTCTCCATTTCCGGACGAACGACATCACCCACGTATTTCCGAATCGCCAGATCGAAGGCCAGCGCGATCTCGCTCTGGCGGGAAACGGCTTCCTCCAGCGTGGCGCGGCTTTGGGACGCGATTTGCCAGGTCGCTATGGCGCCGAAAACGACACATAGCACGGCAGTCACAAGAAAGAATTTCCAGGCGGCGCTCCTCATCGTTCTGCCCTCGGGCTTTTGCGGCAACTCCTGTAAAGGCTAGCTTACCGCAACGAGGCAAACACCCGGCCCGCCGGTGGTTCGGTTGGGTTATGCCGAAATTGCATATCGCGACAGGGCGAAAACTACCCTTCCACCGCCAATGGGTGGGGAATTGACGGTGGACAAACACTCGCCTATGCTCTTAAGTGGAATCAGATGACACGTTCCGGTTCCGGACGCTTATCGAGCTTCAGAGACTGTAGTTACTCATGTCAGTCCTCAGCAATCTCCGTGTCTCCGTAATGACTTTAGCAATCGTCCTTCTTGTTGCCGCGGCAATCGGCGTCTTCATGGCATTCTGGTTTAACCCTTTTCGTGATTCCGCCGAACCCGAGCCATCGGCGTCACCCCGCGACGACGATCCTTATGCCGCGGCGCGGCGGCGGATGGTCGAGCGGCAGCTTGCCGACCGCGACATCTCCGATGCCCGCGTGTTGGAGGTCATGGGCCGGGTCGCCCGACATCGCTTCGTTCCCGAAGAACTGTGGAAGCAGGCGTATGAAGACTATCCGCTGCCGATCGGTCTGGAGCAGACGATCTCTCAGCCGTATATCGTGGCGTTGATGACGCAGCTTGCCCGCCCCACGGCGGATTGCCGGGCCTTGGAAGTCGGCGTCGGCTCGGGCTACCAATCGGCCGTGCTGGCCGAGTTGTGCAAACAGGTCTACGGCGTCGAGATTCTCCAGCCGCTGGCCAACGATGCCGAAAAACGGATGGCCGCGCTGGGGTACGAAAACGTCGTCGTCCGTTGCGGCGACGGCTATCAGGGCTGGCCCGAGCACGCTCCGTTCGACGTGATTCTGGTGACCGCCGCGCCGGACCACGTGCCGCAGCCGCTGATCGACCAGCTTGCCCCCGGTGGGCGGCTGGTAATCCCCGTCGGCCGTCACTTTCAGGCATTACTGCTGATAGAGAAGCAGCCCGACGGCAGCGTCAATCGCACCACCGTGGCCCCGGTCCAGTTCGTACCAATGACCGGCGAGGCAGAGCAGAAGCGGGAATAGCGGAGAGCAAACCGACCCGCCACTATTTCACTTCCATACCGGTCCGGCACTCGCGGTCCGGTTGATGAACCCGACAAATTGGGATAAGGTGAATGTTTCTGGAAATTCATGAGGAGCCGCCTTCGCCGTGAGCGACCATACTGGACCTGCCGCCGACCCGCCCCGACCCGCCGATGCCCGGCCAGAGATTACGCTGGCCGATCTGCAACAATTGATCCGTAAGATGTACATGGAAAAGGACGTTGCCCGGGGCATCGACGGCACGTTTATGTGGCTGATCGAGGAGGTGGGTGAGCTGGCCTCCGCCTTGCGGGAGGGCACCCAGGAAGAGCGCTCCGCCGAGTTCGCCGACGTGTTGGCCTGGCTGGTCACGATCGCCAACGTGGCGGGGGTCGATCTGACCGAGGCGGTGGCGCGGAAATACGGCTCGGGTTGCCCGGGGTGCGGACGTTTCGTTTGCACCTGCCCCGACGCGGGGAAACCATGAAAACGATCGGAAATTGCAAGTTGAAAATTGAAAATTGCAAATTTGCAATTTGCATTTTCCTCATTCTTGGCGCAAGCCTTGCCCTGCCCGCCGCCGCAATGGCCCAGTCCCCTCGACCGCCTAAGATCGTCGGCGTGCGGGTCGGCGTTGACGATTGCTACAAGGCCGGGTTGTGGACGCAGGTGGAAGTCGCGCTGCTGGGCGGCGACGAGACGCTCGACGGCGAACTTTCGGTGATCGCCCCCGACGGCGACGGTGTGCCGGGCCGTGTCTCGACCCCCTGCCGGATTCAGGCCGGCCGCGAGACCCCGGTGCGGCTGATTACAAGATTCGGCCGCGTACACGGCAATCTGACGGTCGAGTTTCGCTCTGGCGGTCGGGAGCCGGTGCGGCGGACGTTCGAGACGTCCGCCCAGGCCGACGGCGAACATTTTCTGCCGGCCTTGGAGTTTTGCAAACTGTTCGTGGTCGTCGGCGACTCGGATTTGGGGGTCGAGGAAGCAGGCAAGCTCGGCGGCGTCGAGCCGGAGCATCGGCCGGTCGTCGCCCGGCTGGACGACGTCCGCCAGTTGCCGACCTGTTGGTACGGTTACGAAGGGATCGACGCGGTTGTGCTATCCACCGGCCGGCCGGAAATCTACCGCGGCCTTGCCGACGACGCCCGAGCGGACGCATTGGACCAATGGGTTCAACTGGGCGGACGACTGGTGTTGTGCGCAGGCTCGCGCGCGGAGGAGGCCCTCGGCGACGGTTCGCCGTTGCGGCGGTTCGTTCCCGGCCGATTGAAAAAGGTGATCTCGCTGCGCCAGACCGGAGCGTTGGAAACGTATTGCGGCAGCCGGTCGGGGCTGCTTCTGTCCGGCAAGGACCGGGGCACGATGCGGGTGCCGCGATTGACCGACGTCCACGGCCGGGTGGAGGTCGGCGAGGCGGACTTGCCGCTGGTGGTCCGCGCGGCGCGGGGCTTCGGACAGGTGCTCTTTCTGGCCGGCGAATTGGACGAGCCGCCGTTGGCCGGATGGACGGACCGGCCGCTGCTGGCGGCCAAATTGCTCGACTTACCCGTCGCGCAGGCCGAGGAATCGAGAACCAGCTCCGCCATGATGCACCACGGCTACAGCGACATGTCCGGCCAAATGCGCAGCGCCCTGGACCAGTTTGCCGGCGTGCGGTTGGCCCCGTTCTGGCTGGTGGCCGGATTGATCGTTGTGTACATCCTGTTGATCGGGCCGGGCGACTTTTTCTTCCTCCGCAAATACGTCGGGCGAATGGAGTGGACGTGGCTGACGTTCCCTCTGATCGTCGTGCTGGTGAGTCTGGCGGCATACGTGCTGGCACATCGACTCAAGGGAAACCAGCCGCGGGTAAATCAGATCAACCTGGTCGACGTGGACGCGGAGAGCGGGCGGATGCGCGGCGCCGCCTGGCTGAACGTCTTCAGCCCGCGGACAGAGTCGTTCGATCTTTCCGTCCGGCCGCGGGCGACCGACGCGCGGCCGTTGATGGCCTGGCTGGGTTTGCCCGGCAGTGGCCTGGGAGGGATGGACCCTCGCGCCGCCGGCCCTTTGCTCTGGACCGAAGGGTTCCGCTACGCGGCCGATTTGGACGTCTTGCTCGACGTTCCCATTCCAATCTGGTCGAGCAAGAGCCTGACGGCCCGATGGGAGGCGACCGCCGCCGCGTGTCCCGCCGCGGAACTGGTCGCTACCGGTCGACTCCTCTCCGGCACTATCACCAACACGCTCGGCTTCCCGCTCCGCAAGTGTCTTTTGGCTTACGGCCAATCGGCGTACGAACTGGGCACTCTGGACCCGGGCCGGTCCGTACGGCTGGGGGCGATGACTAAACGGAGCGAATTGAGAACGTTGCTGACCGGTCGCAGGGCCGTTTTGACCGACGGCGACAAGTATCGCCAGCAGACCACCCCATACGACCAGTCGAGCTTGGACCTCTCCTATATCCTGCGGATCATGATGTTTTACAAGGAGGCGGGCGGACGCCGCTACACCGGCCTCTGGAACGACTATCAAGGGTTTGTCGATCTGAGCGACCTGCTGAAGACCGGCCGCGCCATACTGATCGCCCAGGGACCGGACGACGGGGACGAGAATCACCGGGGCGCAACCCTGCTTAGCGACGGCGAACCGCTCGGCGGCCCAAACGATCAACATCGCACCATGTATCGGTTTGTGTTTCCCGTGAAAGAAGGAAAAAGTGGAGAGTGGAGAGTGGAGAGTGGAGAGAAAAGCAACACTCTCCACTCTTCACTATCCACTATCCACTCTCCACTATGATCAAAACCCAAGACCTCACAAAAGTTTACGGCAGTCTGCACGCCGTAAAAAATCTCAACTTGGATCTGTCCGAGGGGGACTTGTTCGGCTTCATCGGTCCGAACGGCTCGGGCAAGACCACCACCATGCGCATCCTGGCCACGCTCCTGCAACCGACCTGGGGCGAGGCCAGCGTCTGCGGCCATTCGATCTACACCCATCCCAAGGAAATCCGCCGGCTGATCGGCTACATGCCCGACTTCTTCGGCGTTTACGACGACATGCGGGTGATCGAATACCTGGAGTTTTTCGCCGCCGCCTATCGCATCCGCGGCCCGGCGCGGCGGAAGGTCTGCGACGACACGCTGGAACTGGTCGAGTTGGGCTACAAGCGGGACGCGCTGGTCACCAGTCTGTCGCGCGGCATGACGCAGCGGCTCGGGCTGGCACGCGTCCTGCTCCACGACCCCAAAGTGTTGCTGCTCGACGAGCCGGCCAGCGGCCTGGACCCTCGGGCGCGGATCGAGATGCGCGGCTTGCTCAAGGAGCTTCGCAAGTTGGGCAAAACGATCATGGTCTCCAGCCACATCCTGCCCGAGCTGGCCGACATCTGCAACAAGGTCGGCATCATCGAGCGCGGAGTGCTGGAGTTTAACGGAACCGTATCGGACCTGATGAAACAGATTCGCCGGCAAACGCGGTTGCAGATAGCGGTCGTCGGCGATTTGGAGCCGGCCGCCCGATTGATGGAACAAAGCACACTCGTCGAAAACGTGGACTTAGGCGACGGATATATCGCGGTCACTTTGTCCGAGAACGTCGCCGACTACAGCGAATTGCCCACGGTGCTGATCGACGCCGGCTTCAAGCTGACGCTGTTCAAGGAAGACGAGTTGAACCTGGAAACGGCGTTCATGGCGCTGACGAAGGGCGTCACGGCGTAAGTGGGTACGGCTATCTGCCGTTGAAAAAGCCAGCAGTGGCACCCTTCTTCAACGGGTCGGCTATCCGCTTGCCTGCTCTTCGAGGTGAAAGTCTTTCGGCAGCGCCACGCCCTTCAGCTTGCCTTCACAGACCAGGTTTTGCTTAACGAAGCACTGGAACTCGCAGGTCATGATCGAACGGCGCAGTTTCAACAGGCGACAGACGATGACGAATCGGTCGCCGGGCCGCACCACGCCGCGAAAGCGAACGTCTTCCAGCCCGCCGAAACCGATTACTCCCCCCATCAGATTGTACCTGCGGCTGTAATAGCTGGACAACTGGCCGGCGGCCTCGCACATCATGACGCCCGGCATCAGCGGCATGCCGGGCATGTGGCCCCGGACCCAGAACTCGTTCTCGGTGAGGTCTTTGTATCCGACGCAGATACCTCGATCCGAGTCCTCGAAGCAGATCGCCGTTAGCTGCTCCATTTCGTAACGTTGCATATTGGTGCGGCGGATTTCCTCCGTATCGGCCACGACGTGGTCGAGGTCGTACTCGGAGAAATCGATGATCAGAGCTCTTCGGCCCACGGTAAATACTCCTTTGCGACCGATCAGGTGCGGATCGCGTGCCGCTTGGCCTTGCGGGCTTTGGCGTTGGCGGGACGTTTGCCGTGGTTGGCTTTCTTGACTACGCGATGTGGTTTGGACATCATTCAGGCTCCAAAAGGCGGTAAACGCAATAGAATCCCCCAGTTTATCAATTCCTCCGCGATAGGGGAAGACCGGCAGTGGACGTTCGTCCCATTACGCCAGTCATACAGGCCCCGCGTAACCGTTCACGGGCCAACTGGGGACTGGTCCATTTTTCGGCGAAAAAACGCATTTTGCCGACGAACCGTTGGCCGAAAACATGGGCCTGTCCTCTTCCCGCGGCACCAGGGGGACAGCCCCCCGTGAACGGTTACGGTCCCACAGCAACCCCACGTTTGGTGGTGGGGCAATCCAGCCTAATGCCGGATAGCCGGGAGACTGTTGCGGAAGTACCGCCGTCTTTGCCCAATGCGCTGGCTGGGATCACCTGGGCGGCGGCCGCTCCGGCCGCGCCGACGGCGGTTGTCCTCAAAAAACCACGACGGGAGACTTCGGGAAAAGTTGGCCTGGAAGGACTCCTTGAAAAGGTGGAATGCCGTGCCGCGTGACTTTTCGGCGTTGTTCGATAATGATATGATCGTGGCTCGTGAAATCATCCAGGAGCAAAATCATGGAAAACGGAAAACTGGGAGTGGCCATTCACGGCGCGGGCAAAGTGGCCCACGCTCATGCCGCAAGCTGGAAAAAAAATCCAAACGTGGAGATAGTATCGGTCAGCAGCCGGCGGCGAGAAACCGCACAACGGCTGATCGATGATCTCGGCTTGGACTGTCCGGCGGGCGACGACTTCGACGCGGTTTTGGCCAACCAAAAAGTGGACGTGGTGAACCTCAGCGGGCCGAACCACGTCCACGCCGCTCAGGGTATCGCCGCCGCCGCGGCCGGAAAACATATCCTCATCGAGAAGCCAATGGCCATCACGATGGAGGAGAACCTCGCACTACGCGACGCGGTGGAAAAGGCCGGTGTCCGCAGCATCGTCAGTTTCGTGTTGCGATGGAACCCGCTGTTCGAGAACGTCAAGTCGCTGCTGGCCTCCGGCGCGATCGGCGATCTGTTCTACGCCGAGGTGGACTACTGGCACGGCATCGGGCCTTGGTATCACGGACAATCGTGGGCGGTGTCCAGCAAGACCGGCGGCAGTTCGATGCTCCTGGCGGGCTGCCACGGCGTGGACGCCTTGCGGTGGTTCGTCGACGACGAGGTGGTCGAGGTTACGGCCGTCTCGAACAACAAGCTGGGCTTCTTCGAGTACGACGCCAATGTGATGGCGGCGGTGAAGTTCCGCGGCGGAATCATCGGCAAGACCTCCGTGCTATTGGATTGCCGCATGCCCTACACCTTCAACATTGATCTGGTGGGCACCGAGGGAGCGCTGCGCGACGACCGGCTATGGTCCAAGAAGCTCTTGCCCGGCCAGACCGATTGGGCCACGCTGCCGACCGTGCTCCCCAACTCGGCCGACGTGCATCATCACCCCTTCGACGCCGAGATCAACGATCTGGTCGATTGCATCATTCAGGGGCGCGAGTCGCACTGCAACGTGGCCGACGCCTACAAGACCCACGAGCTTTGCATGGCCATCGACCGTTCTATCGCCGAGGGGGGCCGGCCGGTGAGGCTGCCGCTTTAATAACAGAAGAAAACACAGGCGGAGGAAGAGGAGAGGGATGAGGGACGAGGGATGAGGGATGAGGGAGCAACGAACCGGCGCCTTCTCGCTCTTCTCTCTTCTCCCTCCACGTAGCGCGTCACACGTAAAAGATCGAGTTGACCGTGTAGTGGGACCGATTGCGGACTTACAGCCCGACCTGATTCGCGCTGGGGAAATCGTCCGACTCGACCTCGCCGCGGAGCAGGTCGTCGCGAGCGGTTTGTCCGACGGGGCCGGGCAACTTTCCAACCAGTTTCGACGTGGTCGAGCAGCCGGCCGTCAACAATGCCGCACCGACCAGACATGCGGTCGTCAATCGGACCAATCGGTTTCCTTCTACAGTACTCACGCGGAAAAATTCCTCGTACGGGCTTCGTCATGCCGCCGCAATAGCCTTAGAAATCGGGGCGTTTGCCTTCCTTCATCCATTGGTTGACCGACGTTTGCCTCTTCGGCTCCTCCGACTCCTTCGGCCCGAGCCAGGAATCGAACCAGGACTTCGATTCTTTCTTCTTGTGCGACGTCAGGCCGGGATACCTCGGATGGGCGTACGGCATCGTGACGCGCTTCTTCGGCGGTGACTTTTTGAACGAAAACGCGTCGCCGATTTTGCCGAAGAAGTTCTTGGTGCCCGAGGTGATTTTGTTCCACGTTGAGGGAGACTTTTGGGCCGTTCTGGAAACCGGTCTTTTCGACTCGGCCTCGCTCTTGTCGCTGGAAGCCAACGGCTTCCACGGCGACCAACCTTGGCAAACGGCCGGTCGCGTGCCGGCCAGCACGAGCAGCATCGCGGCGACCGAGATGAGTTTTGCGGTTTTCGCCTTCATAATTCGCACCTCTTCATAAGGTTGCCGAGAGACGGAACAAGCGACGAGACGATCCGAGCGATGAAGGCCCGGCGTCCGTGGAATCGGGGCGGGAGTGTCGCAAAAAGCCGGAAGGTTGTCCAGGGCAATTCCAGGCGGACGAGCGAGTTTTTGCCAAGCCCTCTTAGTTACCCCGAACCTCCAGGGCGTCTATGGCTTATGTAATTTCTATTGCGGCAAGCAGTAGGTAAGTAGGGTGGGTCAAGCGAAGCGCAGCGCAGCCCCACCACGTTTTCCCCGCTGTTGGTGGGGCTGCGCTTCGCTTGACCCACCCTACCAGTCCGTTGAAAAAGGGTGCCACTGCTGGCTTGTCCAGCAGTGCATGGAGAGAACTACCGGAAAAACACTGCTGGACAAGCCAGCAGTGGCACCCAAAACTCCCGAAATCCGACTTTTTCAACGGGCTGCTACATAGTTGCAAAAAGTCAACAACGCCTCGGAACAAGTCGAATGTGGCCGGATTTGCCCGCGGCGGAAGCCTGACGTAGGTTTCCTATGGCAGTTGTTTTTCGGCCCGAGAGGAATGTCCATGTCAGTCGAGTCATCGAACCAATCCGCCGAAGCAGGCGGCGTCCAAGACGCCCTGGCTGAAATACGCGCGTCTCACGCCGAGTTGCAGACATTTTTTGAGGGCTTGTTCGACCGGCTGGATGGTTTGGCCGACGGGCTGTTGGACCAGGAGGTTGCCAACCGGCAGCCCCAACGAGATACGGATCGGGCGACGCTGGACGACCAAATCGAGCGATTGGCCGCTTTGGCGGCCGAGTTGGCCGAATCGGTCGCCCAACAGAAGAAAATCACGGCCAAGATAAACCGTGTGTAGCAATGAGGGTGGCACGTCCCTGAGCGCAGCAAAGGGCGTGGTTTGGGCTTTCACCACGCCCTTTGCTGCGCTCAGGGACGTGCCACCCAATTCGACAACATATTTTCCCCAGGCCCTTACGGCCAAGATAAACAGTGTGTAGCGGGAGAAAGCGTGGACAAGCAACCAGTGGAACAAGCCGTATTCACCTCGGTCAAGACCGCCAACACGAGCGGATACCGGGTCGTGGCCAGCAGTGCCGGCGTCGGCGACGCGGACGCCAGGGAGCTGGCCGCTTGGGGGCCGTCGCACGACTCGATGATCGACCCGGACTCCGAGGCCGAGAGCTTCAACTTCCATCCGCTGCCGAGCGGGGCGTATTGCGTGTCCAGGTCTCTGACCGTGGATGGGGCATATCGCGACGGCGGGCGACGCGTTTATACACATTGCCTGATTGTGCCGCCGGAGACACTGGCCCGCTTCGGAAACAATCCATTCTCGCTGATCCGCGCGACGTCGAACCAGGGTCTTTGGAAGGTCGATGATCCGGCCGACCCGCTGTTGGATCCGCTCTGTTTGCCCGGCGGCGCGGCGCCGGTGGACGAGACGTTGCTGACTCTTCTGTCTACCGACCCCGGCTCGGAAAACATGGCCGCGTTGGTGCAGGCGTCGCGCGACGCCGTGTGTCTGGCCGTCGGCGGCACGCCTTCGCCCGCGTCTTTGATCGCCGGGCTGTTCGGTTGTCTGCCGCCGGAGTGCCGGCTGGAGTTTTCGTTCTCGACGGGTCTGAAGTTCTCGCCGCGGCGGTCGTTCCGCATGGTGGCCCTCTCCGGCGATCCGGCCGAGCGCTGTTGGGTGGCCGGTTATCCAAACGTCGCGATGCTGGAGTTGCGAAGCGACACGGCGCCGCGATTGATGCCGCTCGACGGCTGGGGGCAACTCGTCCGGCGGGCGTTGGCGACCGGGCAAATCCCCTTTCTGGCCGCGCAGGTGTCCAAACGACGGTTCAGTCTTTCGCTGGACGACCTTCCCGCGTTGGGACTGCAATTGCAGGAGGAGTTGGATGCCCTGGAGATGGGCGGTCGGCGACCGGTCGGGTCGGCGGCGGCCCCGCCCTCCGCACGCAGTGCCCATGCCGCCCATCATCGGTTCTCGAAGGGCGACACGACGGCTTCGACGGCAACGACCGCGCCACACCGCTCTACATGCTTCGATCTCAGTTCGCCGGAAGTACTCGACAAGCTGGAGCACCTCGACGATCTGGTCTACGAGTCAATCAACGGACAGCCCGGCGCGCTCGAACAGCTTCAAGCGGCTTGGCCCAAGCTGCTCGACGAGTTGGGCGAAGAAATGGTGGCCGAGTCGCGGGAACAGTATTTGCGGTACGCCTTGTCGATTTGGGGTGACTGTGCCGACACCGACGGCATCCGGCAATCCGACCGGGCCATCCAAGCGCTGGACATCCTCTGCCTGCTGTTCGGCGACACTGGGTAATAGTTTTTGTTGCGGAAAGCAGTGTGGGTCAAGCGAAGCGCAGCCCCATCATGATTTTTCCGCTGTTGGTGGGGCCGCGCTTCGCTTGACCCACCCCACGCAGGCTTTTCCGCAACAGCAACTTAAAATTTGCCGGCAAAAGCGATTGTGAGGCGGGTAGGGGGGAATCCGGGGACTTATCAACCCGTCGGGGGCTGGCGGTATTGCTCCCAAAATGGTATATCTATAAACGTAAACGAAAGCTGATCGATAGTGGTAGGGTAGGATAAGCGCAGCGCAGCTCCACCAAAGGCTGTAGGAAAACATGGCATCAAAGACCGACCGCCGCCGCGCCGCTCGGCCCCGAAAACATCCGTCCGGCCCCGCCGAACGACGGAAGCCGGTGCTGAATCGGCTGGTCGAGCATCGACTGATCGGGCGGGTCAGCCTCGATGAGTACCAGGAGAAGGTCCGGGACGTATACGACGGACCGCAGGGGGCAATCCTTGCCACGTGCAGCATGCTCTCCCTGCACACGCCGCTGGGCGCGAGGTTGTTCCGCGAGCGGAAGTTCGACCTCCGTGGCGCCCGCCGCATCCTGGACGTAGGCAGCGGCGCCGGCCAAATTGCCCGGCACTTAATCAAGTATTCAGACAAGGAGGCCGAGCTTGTCTGCTTCGACCTCTCGCACGAGATGCTCCGCCGCGCCCGAAACCGGCTCCGCAGCGCCCGGCCCCGGTTCGTGGTGGCCGACCTTACCCGGCTCCCTTTTGCCGACGCCTCGTTCGACCGCGTGACCTGCGGATACGTATTGGAGCACCTGCCCGACGCACGGCCGGGATTATCGGAATTGAGCCGGGTAATGGAGCCGGGCGCACGCATGTTGCTGCTTACGACCGAGGACACCTTTTCCGGCGCCTGGACGAGTCGGATGTGGTGCTGCCGTACTTACAATCGCCGGGAATTAGCCCAGATTTGCGGTGAAGTGGGCCTTCGCTGGGACCGCGAACTCTGGTTCACCCCAATGCACAAGGCGCTTCGCGCCGGCGGCATCTGCGTCGAGTTGATCAAGGAGTGATCCGCTTTTGGGGTGCCATAGCACTCTGAATGCCTTCTCGCCTCACCCGTAGTGGCGCACGTTCATCTGACCGGTCTTGCGCGAGCCGGAGGCGGCCCAGGACTCGGCCTCGAAGGTCAAACGGTTTAGGAGCCGCTCGATTTTCAGGCGATAATGCTCCAGTCCTTGCCGGTCGAGATCGGGCGGGACGAATATCTCGCCGCTGGGTATCGCCCGAGCGCGAGAACCGGGTCGCGGAATGGCGAAATGATCCCAGGCGCTGCGGACACGCCACGGCCGGTCGTAGCCGTAGCCCATCACCACCAGCGGCATACCGAGTTTCGAGGCCAGGTAGACGCACCCCGGGGCCAACCGCCGACGCGGACCACGCGGACCGTCGGGCGTAATGGTCAAGTGCATCCGCCGGCTGCGGGCCAACAACTGACGCAACGCCGACACGCCACCCCGACGGGTCGAGCCGCGCACAAACTCGAACCCGAAATGGTGCGCCACGTGGGAAAGGATTTCCGCGTCGCGGTGGCGGCTCAATAGCATCGCCAGGTTGCAATGCCCACGCAAATACAGCGGAAAGAGAATGTACTCGTGCCAGAAGATGTAAATCTTCTGACCGCGGCAGTCCGCGAAATAGGGGTCGATGGCCCGGTCGTAGTAGGCAACCTTGTAGTCCAGCGTACCCATCCACCCGCGCACCGCCGCCGAGGCCAACAGGCCGCCGAACTTGTTCAGCAGTGGGTTATCGATCTTCATGGCGGGTGGTAGTGGGTAGTGGATAGTGGGTAGTGGATAGTGGGTAGTGGATAGTGGGTAGTGGAAAACGCCCCGCGACCGCAGTCGCGGGGCGTTTTCTTTTGTTGCATCGCATCTCAGAGAGTCAACAAACCGATCGCTCCTCCCATTGACCGTGAAACACCTCCACGGCCTCGCCGGTCAGGTGGACGTGGTTGTCGTCGGCCCAGTCCAATTCCAGGTCGCCGCCGGGTAGATGGGCAAGCAGCTTGCGTTCGGTCCGTCCGGTCAACACGCCGGCCACGCACACCGCGCAAGCCCCGGTGCCGCAGGCCAGCGTTGCCCCGCTGCCGCGCTCCCAGGCGCGCATGATTACTTCACTCGGGGATTCGACTTGCACAAAATGCACGTTGATCCGCCGGGGGAAAATCGGCAATCGCTCAAACTCCGGTCCGAGCCATTCCAGCGGGACCGAGGCGACATCCCGGCAGTACATTACCGCGTGCGGGTTGCCCATCGAAACGCACGTTATCCGCGGGTCCAATCCGCAACGGTCCCGCCAGTCGTTTTGCAAGCAGGACAGGTTGTCAACCTGTCCCACGACTGGTATGTACTCATCGACGGGGAAATCGACAATCCGGTCGGCGTCCGGCGAACGTGGCAATTCCACCGGGATTCTGGCCGGTTCGAGGATCGGCTCGCCCATGTCCACCCGCACGCGACTAACTTTGCCGTCGGCGATTTCCAACTCCAGATCGAGAACACCCCGGCCGGTCTCGATCCGCAAGCGATCGTTTCGGCACAGACCGTGATCGTAAACGTACTTTGCCACGCAGCGGACGCCGTTGCCGCACATCTCGGCCTCCGAGCCGTCGGCGTTGAACATCCTCATCCGGGCGTCGGCCGACTCGCTGGGGCAGATCAGTATCAGTCCGTCGCCGCCGACGCCGAAATGCCGGTCGGAGATTTTTCGGGCCAGTTCGTCCGGCCTTTCGGGCGACGTTTGATTGAAACAATCGACGTAGACGTAGTCGTTGCCCGCCCCGTGCATCTTGGTCAATCGCATTGTCCGTACTCCGTGGGATACATCCTCGTTCCCACGGTCCTCCGTGGGAACAAGGTGTTATCCGGTCAGATCGAGCAGGTTTCCGCTCTGTCGTCGGTGGTCTTTGCTTTGCCGCGGGGGTGGCGAGGAAGCGGCCCTCTTCCGCTGCGGCGGGGTCTCGCACGACCGTCGGCCGTCGGCGTCGCGCTCGGCGGACTCGTGGTCCTCGCCGTCGGGTTCGCTAACTCCCTCGGCGGCCTCGGCCTTCCGATTATGATACACGCGCCGCCGCCGTGCGCCCAACGCATGTTCAACCCGATCCGCTTCCGGACCGGCCGTTTGGGCCAACGGAGAGCCGGCCGCGCCGACGGGGATTCCTGTGGGTCCGATGCTCATTGGTTAGTGGTTAGTGGATAGTGGATAGTGGATAGTGGATAGTGGATAGTGGGTAACGGAACACTATCCACTATCCACTACCCACTACTTCCGCTGTAGCTCCTCGCTCAACTGCTGCAGGGCCTGGGTGACGACCGGGAGGGCCTCCTTGCGGGTCTTGGGGTTCTGCAAGGTGCCATCGACGTGGATCAGCATAAGCTGCTGACTGGCGCCGCGGAAGACCTGTTTTATCACCGGTAGCTCCAACTCTCCTCGGCCGACGATGGTGTAAAACGTGAGCTTGATCGCCGACTGAAAATCCATTTCTCCCTTGCCGCGAAGGCTGATCGCGTCGCCGCGGAAGTCGATTTGGTCGAAGTAGACGTGCTCCCCCTCGATTCGGTAATCGACGCTGCCGTCACTGAAGGCGTTCTGGTCGGGTGGGCGGATGCTGAGAATCTTCAACAGCGAGATCATCACCGGCAACTCGTAGACGTCGCCGTTGGACAGCCGGATCGTGCCGCTGCCGGCAAGCGAGTTACGCGACCACCCCCGACCGGTCAAATCGGCCGTGGCGGTAATCGTACCCCGCAGCCGCTGCCGGCCGGCTATGACCTCCCGGGCGCATCGGGCCAGATCGGCGTCGAGCAAAGTGGCGTTGACCGCATATTGCGGCTCCGGCCCCAGCGTTGCCCAGCCGTCGCCGACAAACTTTCCGCCGAAAAGATTGGCGGTGATGGGGCGCGGAGTCTGGCCAGCGGCGGCCCCATCGCGCCGGTCCACCCATGAGCCGAACAGGACCCGGTCGTCGTCGATCCAGATCGGCCCTCTCACTTCGGTGAGTTGAAAGTCTTTGTAGCTCATCGAGTCGAGGGCCAATTCCCCAAGGCATCGCACGCGTTGGGCGTCGAACGCGCCCCGCAGCGACACCTCTCCGCAAACGTTTTCCAGCAACAGGCCGCCACACCGCAGGCTGCTCCGTTGCAGGCCGAGCGTCACGTCCCATTGCCAATGGAGCGGTTCTCCAGACCGTCCGGTCCGCCGCAGATCGAGGCTGCCGCGGAGGTTCATCGGCCCGCTCGGATCCAGCGCGGTCAGGGCCTTCTTCAACCGTGGCGGCAACGCCTGGAGCAACTCCCGGTCGGCGCGGAGCCGATCGACCGACAAACGCTCGAAGCGGGTGTGCCACCGGCCGTCCGGTTGAAAATCGCAGTAACCCTCGGCGGCGAATTTGACCGGCCCGTGTTCGGCCTTGCAGCGCTCGAAAGCGACGTGTCCGTCGCGGTAGAGCAGCACGCCTTCGAGCCGGTCGAGCCGATACGGGAACCGCACCGGCTCGATCGAGGCCGTCTGCGGTTGCGGCTGCGCGCGGACGCCAACGCTGAATTTCTTCCGCTCGACCAGATAGCTGACTTCCGCCGTCAGGTCCATCATGCCTCGCGGCTGCAAATCGTGCCAGACCTGCTGGAAGTGCGGGCTGAGCGCGTCGCGCAGCTCCTCTTCCAGCGGAACGTCCCGGCCCACGAAGTTCAGGATCAGCTCTTTTCCTTGAAGCCCCGGGGTCAGATGTCCCTCGCACGTTACCCGCGCCGTGTCGTTGGTTCCCTCGAAGTTCCGGAACGTCCAGTTGTCGTCGAGCATCTCGATAGTGCCGCGGACGTTCGTCAGCGGATAAGGAAACTTATCGAAGCGTATCGAGCAACGGTTCGGACTTACCAGAAAATGTTTGTGCATCGGCTCGTCGGGCCGGCGACGCCACATCCGCGCATAGAAGTTCACCGTGCCGCGGGGATCGAGCGAGCGGACCACCTTCCGCGATTTCTCGGGTAAGGCGGCGAACAACGCCTCGTCGAGCTGGATGTTGTCTCCCTTGGCCTCGAACCAGCCCGTCGGATTGGAGAAGGGATGGGTCATCTCGGCCGCCAAACGCACCGGCTGGCTGCCGCTGTAGGCGGTGAGATTCACTTTAAGCACGTCGTCTTTTAGTTCCACGATTCCCTTGCCGTGTTCCAGCCGGTAGGGGAACTTGTGGTGCGTCAGCGATACGTTCAGATACCGCGCGGAAATCTCCGGCAGCCACTTTTGGCCGTCGAAATCCAACCGCGCGTCGGCGTCTATCCGGCCGGCGGGAAGAAACTTGTACCATTGATCTTGCAGCGACTGCGGCAGGATTTTCAACAGCGCGCGGTCCAATTCCAATTGACGGACTTCCGCCGTCAGCCACAGCGGAGCGTTTGTCTCGAACCCGGACCGCCGGCAAGACATCCGCAAAGTGGCCTGTCCGATCCGCGCCGTCAGGTCGTCGATCGTCACTCCGCCGTTGTCGACGCGGACCGACGCGCGGATTTCGGTCAAGGCGTGTGGCAGCCGCGGGTCGTCGATCCGCCCCCGCAAGAGCCGGCCCGAAACGTCGAACTTTGTCGGCGGGACTGCCGCCGGATCGTGGCTCAACGCAAACCGCAGGTCTCCCTCGCCACGCAAATTGCTCAAGGCCAGAAGTCCTTCAGGGAGCCGGCAAGGCAGGCAGTCGCGCAACTCCGGCGATACATTCACTCCTTCGGCCTGGCCGCGGATAGAGCAGGCGGGCGCGAGAAAATCGACCCACCCCTCGAAGGCCACCCGCTGAAATCCGTCGCCGGCCACCATTCCCTGCAACCGGCGCGAGCCGGAGGTGGCGCCGGATTCAGTCGCCGGCGGCGAGGCGAGCGTGAAGTTCAAGTCCCGCAAGGTCAACGCGGTGGCCGGATCTTTTTGTGGATCGAATATCTCGACGACGCCCCCTTGCACCGTGATCGGCGGCGGCCGATCGCTGAAATGGGGCGGCGGAAACAACTTGCCCGCGTTCCACGTGCCGTCCGGTCGCCGGGTGGCGCGAAGCGTCGGCCGGCGGATCGTCACCCGCCGAATGGGTATCTCGCCGCGGACCAGTTCCCGCCAGTCGGTCGAACATTCCAGCAGCGCCTCCTCGACGCGCAGCAACTCCGCCCGCGGCCCCTCGGCGCCTGGGTCGACAATCGTCAGGTCGTAGACCCTGATGCCCTCCCCTTCGACAAAACGGGCGGAACGGATGTCGACCCTCAAACCCCGGTAGTGTTCCGCGATCCGCTGCTCGACGCGGCCGCGAATCTCCTCGTCGACGCGGCGATACAGAAAAGGGATGGCCACCGCGCCGACGACGATCGCCGGCACGACTATCCACTTGAAGCAAACCCAACAGCGGTTGACGGCACGCGCGAAAATTGAACAAGCCCTCCGTGGCTGTTATGTCGGGGTTCGGGATTCAGGGATCGGGATTCGGGGATCGGTGTTGCCGTCCTTTCCCCGAGCCCCGAATCCCGATACCCGAATCCCGATCTCTCCCGCCGCCAGCGCCAGCAACGCCAGCATCGCCGGCTCGCGGTAGCGGATGGAGCTGACAAACACGACGTGCAACATGGTCAAATACACGGCCGGGAGCCAGCACAATATATACGGCCAACCCCGACCGAGTGTTCTGCCGGCCCCTATTATGGCAAAAAACAGCAACGGGGTATACGTTAAAAAGACCATCATCCGGATGGGCCAGCCGGACAGCCGCTGTTCGTTTGGCCAAATGTTCCATATCCGCAGGAACTTTTTACCCGCCAATCGGGCCGCGCGGCCGGGATTAGCCCAGGCCCAGGCCAGGGCTTCGTCCCGCATCCGCCGGTCGAGCCTTTGCTCGAACTCCGCCGACGGTCCATCCGTCGAGCCAACACTTTTCAGACGCTCCTCGGCGATGAAGCGGTCGACGAAGTCCATGTCGCTCGAGCCGTCGGCGTCTGCGTTCAGACCGTCGTACAAGCTGGCGCCCACCTGGAGGGTCGTGGGAACGAATCGGCCGGTCACCCGTGCGTTCCGAATCCACCACGGCGACATCGCCGCCGCCAGGCCGAGGATCATGCAGAGCGCAATCGCGGCACGTTGTTTAGCCGTCGGGGTGGCACGCGGCATCATTAACACGATCGCGGCCAGCGGCGTGAACAGGAGCCAGCCGGGCCGCATCAGGGTGGCCGCGCCGGCCGCCAATCCGGCGGCAAACCCCCAAGCGGTCCTTCGATTCGACGTTGGTGCGTTCCATACAAGAATGCATAACGCTATTTGTAGCAGCATAAGCGGACAGAACGGGGCCTCGCTGAGCACCAACACGCTGGAGACGATGGCGCCCGGATAAAAAGCAGCCAGCAGCGCGGCGATCCAGGCCGTTTGCCGGTCGAACAGCAGCAGCGCAATCCACCACACGCCGAGCACTGCCAGCGTGCCGAACAGGGCGGCTTCCGCCCGGGCCAGAAGCACGGCCCCCGGCCCGTCGCCGGCCAGAAGGAAGATCGGCGCGAGCAGCAACGGATAGCCGGGCGTACGGAAGACTTGGGCATCTTGTTGTCCGTAGACGTAAGGCTGGCCTTCGGCTATTGCCCGGCCAAGCTGCCAGTAGCTTTCGCTGTCGCCCAAGGCGAACCGTCCGTCGAGCTGCGCTTGCCATACTCCGCCGGCCGCCAGCCGCAACGCAAAGGCGACGATCAACAGCAGCGCAAGTTGACGCCAGGAGGAGTATTTCATGCCGGCGGAACGGAGTAAACCGAGCTTGAGAAAATGGGCGAGATATGTTACCCTGGGAAGCCTTTTAGGGTCAAGGCAGGTTTGGGGCCTTTGGCGAGAAAATGTGCCGGCGGCGGTGGTGCCGGTAGGTTGTTCGGGGCGGGGCATGATTTACTTCCCCAAGACAACATGTATACTTCTAAACAATACTAATACTCCTAGGAGATAGATCAATGTCCAAGCTACCTGCTTATTTGGCGGCGGCAAAACCTGTACCGTGGGCCAACCGTGCTCCTTGGCACAAGACCATCACGCCCGCCTACCTAGGGGTTATGCTCTGGTTTGTGTTTTGGCAAGATATCGGCAGCGGCGGCATGGATCCTTGTCCCCCGGCCGGTACGCTCGCGCTCGATTTCCCCCCCGCGTTCTTTGGCCTGATTATCGCCGCGGTGATCTGCCATTTCCTGTTCTACATGGCGCCGGCGATGTTGGGTATGAGCACCGGGTTGCCGCTGTACGTCGTGGGCACTTCGACCTACGGCGCGCGGGGCGGGTTGTACATGCCCGGCTTCCTGATGGGATTGCTGCAATTCGGCTGGCTTGCCGTGAACGCCTTTTTCGTGGCGAGAATCCTCTGTAAATGTTTTGGTCTCGGGTTGAGTTCCAGTCCAACTGGAGCGATGGATCCTACGGTTCCCGGCCTGTGGCATGGGATTATCGCCGCGGCGTTTGTAATCCTGGCCGCATTCGTGGGAATGAAAGGAATCAGTTACGTCGGCCGCGTGGGCACGTACCTGCCGCTGATCCCGATCGTCGTGTTGTTGATCCTGCTGGTGAACACTTGGGGCGGACTGGGCGGCCCCCAGAAACCAGACGTGCTCTTCCCCATTGTTGAGCCGACGACCACAGCGGAAGCAACCATCTACTTGGAGCAAGTCGCCGATTACAATTCCCGGCCGCCACGGTTAACAACGTCCTGGCAGATCATCGGAATCATGTGTATTTACGTGGTGGGATTCTTCGCCACCGCCGGCGCGGCCGGTGCCGACATCGCCATGAACAGCCGCAACAAGGATGACGTTCACATCGGAGGCGTTACGGGTGTATTATTGCCGACGGTGCTGGCCGGCGGGGCCTCGCTGTTCATCGTCGCCGGCGCGTACGGCAGCAAATTGGTCCCACCCGAACTCGTGGGAACCTACAATCCGGTCGACCTGATGCCTCACATTCTGAGTCCAAAGTTCGCCAACGTGCTCCTGATTGCGCTGGCTATCTCGGCCTTCCCCGGAGCGTGTTTCGCGTCCTTCATCGCCGTCAACAGTTTCAAGACCACCATGCCCAAGATCAATCCGTTTATCTCCGTGGGCTTCGGCGCGCTGGCGGCCATTGCCTTGGCCGTCACCGGCATAGCCGGCGAAATAAGAAGTGTCTTTGAGGTGATTGGGGCCTCGTTCGGACCGGTCTGCGGCGCCATGCTGGCCGATTACCTCATGGCCGGCAGAAAATGGTCGGGACCGCGGACGGGCTTCAACCCGGCTGGCTGGATTTCCTGGATCGTGGGATTCGTCGTCGGCGCGTTCAACCTCGTGGTGGTTCTCTTGCTCAAGTGGCCTTGGGCCGTCGAGCGCCTGCCAAACCTGGCCGATTACGAAGGCAGAGTGCCCGTGCCGCCGGTGACCGCCTTCGTGGTCGGCTTCGCGCTGTACGTGTTGCTCTCGGTGGTCGGCGCACGGACGAAAAAACTGGACCTGTCCGAGGCGACGGAATAACCGCCTTGCTACTTGCAACGACGTTCGATCAAGCCCACGGGTTGTGCAACCCGTGGGCTTTTTTCGGTGGCATCAAATCTGTTGCGGAAAGCCATTGGAACGGGTGCCATGGGTAAGCGAAGCTTACCCGTGGGCCGAAAATAGCGGAAACCCCACACGGGTAAGCTTCGCTTACCCATGGCACCCACCTATTCGCAGTTGTCATCGGCAACAGGAGCCGTCTCTTACAGCCCCACCAAGGGAAATAACCCGCGCCGCCAGCACAACCCTACTGCGCGGCACGGTCGCCGCTCGCGCGCTTGCGGTATCTTCGCCAGACTCGATAGAAGCCGACCGCTATTTCTTCCACTCCGCGCGGTTCCTGCTGAATCGCCTGAAAACCACTGCCTGATGGTCCCGATATAGATTCATGATGATGGACCCTGCCGTGAAAACCGCGATGGCGTTTTGTGTGCTCCTGGCGGGCGTGTGCGCGGCGCTGCTGTTCGGCCGCGATCATACTCGGCCGGCGTTGCCTGGCCCCGCGACGGCGGAAAAACTGCTGATCCCCGGAAAAAAGGGGTCGGGAGTCTTTGTTCGGAATCGGCGTCGGTCGGCCTCTGGTCATCGTTATTCCTTGCGCGAACCGGAGAGTTCCCCATGTCCCCGCCCGGCATCGGCCGGCGGCGGACGATCGCCCACGGTGTTGTCGCCTTCGCAACTGCGGCAGTCGCCTCCTCCGCTGGCCGAAGAATATCCCCGACCCGACCGACCGGCCAACTCGCGCTGGGGCCGGTCGATGGACATGATGCTGCCGGTGCCCGCGCCAACCGAACAACGGGCACGCACCCACAAGGTCGTCGACGGCGACACGTTGGCCGCGTTGGCCGAGCGGTATCTCGGTTCGTCCTTGTGTGCCGGCGATATCTTCAAGGCCAATCGCGACGTGTTGTTTGACCCCCAATTGCTGCCCATCGGGGTGGAACTGAAGATTCCTCTGAAATAATTGGGGTGTCCGGAAACAATTCCATTTAGCCCGCCGTGAATACACGGCGGGGAAGAGTGGTTTTTCGCACCAGACCATGCCCCGGGTGTATTCACCCGGAGCTAAATGAGAGAATCGCCGCAGTCAATCCGGCCAACGTGTACTCGGCCGCTTCCGCCGCCGGCCGATGGCCGAGTTCGCGGAGTACGTCGCCGGTGATCGGGCTGATGCTCGCCAACTTGGCGCGGCGCAAATCGTCGCCAAACATTCGCGCCAGCGATCGGGCAATTGCGGAACTGGTGACCGTGATCCAATCTATTCGCCCGGCCGCGAGCATCGCCGCAATTTCCGCGTCGGGCCGCTGTAGGTCGCTGCTGGTGTAGACGACTATCCGGTCGACCGTTGCTCCGGCGGCAGTCAACCGCTCGGCCAGCACCTCCCGGCCGCGGCTGGCCCTGACCAGCAGCAAGGAAAAAGGGGACAGGTCCAATTTGTGCGAAGCACCCTCCAGGCCGTTCCGGCAAATTGGACCTGTCCCCTTTTCCCTGATTAGCGCATCGGCCAGGGCTTCGGCGCGGAACTCACGGGGTACCAGATCGGCACGCAGCCCAAAGCGAGCCAACTCCTCGGCGGTCCTCGGCCCGATCGCCGCCACACGCGGAAAAGGGGACAGGTCCAATTTGTGCGCAGCACCCCGTGGGCCGTTCCGGCAAATTGGACCTGTCCCCTTTTCCCCGTGGAGTCTTTGTTCGCAACGGTCCAGAAAGTAACGGACGCCATTGGCGCTGGAAAAAACAAGCCAATCGTACTCGTTCAGTCGGGCGATTGCTTCGTCGACGGGCCGCCAGTCGGCCGGGGGCGAAATCCGTATCGCCGGCTGCAAGACCACCTCGGCCCCCAGTTCGCGCAATTGTCGGGCCAACGGGTCCGATGGATTTTCGGCGCGGGTGACCATCACGCACACGCCGTCCAGCGGCCGGTCTCCACTCCGCGAGTGTTGCACGAAAAATCCTCCTGCTGTTGCAACGTCCCCTCTGCTACTATTCTAGCAAGGCCGATGTTATACTGCACCCAGGGAGGACCGATTATCATGGCCGAAAAAACGATATTCAAGCGGATCATCGACGGGGAAATCCCGGCGAAGATCGTCTACGAGGACGAGCACTGCCTGGCGTTCGAGGACATCAAGCCCGCCGCCCCCACGCACCTGATCGTAATCCCCAAACGGGAGATCGCCTCGGTCGACGACGTGCAGCCGGAGGACGAGGCGGTCGTGGGCCATCTGTTCACGGCGATCCGCGCCGTGGCCGCCAAACTTGGGCTGACCGACGGCTACCGCGTGGTGACCAACTGCGGCCGCGACTCGGGCCAGGAGGTAATGCATCTGCACTTCCACGTCTTGGCCGGCCGACGTCTCGGCTGGCCGCCGGGGTAGGCGACCGTTCACTGAAACAGGCAGAATGTGGCAAACAGCCCAGGTTCTATCGAGTTTTCACATACGCGATGGCGTGAGCGATGAGCGAACCGGCGAACGACTGGATGGACAACTCCGCGGACGGCTCTTTGAACTTACCGCGAGCACCTTCGGCGCGGCTGGAAAGGAGCAGGCAAGCGCCGTCATAAAGCCGTTCCCGCAAGAGCTTGGTCAACAATATTTCGTATCGCGTCGCGTAAGATGCGTTGCGGAACTCCTCGAATACTTGGAAATGGGGTTCCTTAACGCCGATGGGGCGAAGCGATTCGGTTGCTTCCTCCAACAACATCAGATATCCCAACCAAGGACGCGGCGACGGTCGAAACGCGCCTTCACGATACGCCGCCCAAAGATCGGTGGCGTTGCCGAGCGATTCTTCGGTGCGATTGTTGAAGTTGTTGCCGAAGGAAGGCCCCACTTGCGACTTGAACTCGATGCTTGCCAGAAGTTGCCCCTCGACGACGACCAATAAGTCCCATTGCTTCTCCGGGCGAAAGAAACCTGGCAGTTCCAGTCTCTTTTTCAGAAACACGGTTGATTCCGGCAAACCAGATTCCAGCAACAAGTCGCGCGCGACGGCCACGAAGCCGTCCATTTGCGCACCGCCCGTCACCGCGCTTCTCGCGCCCCGATCTTTTCGGCCGCTGTCATGCCCTTGGTCGCGCGACTGTTTTTTGCGGGTCGTCCAAAAATACCGGACGGCTTCCTCAACCCGCTTATTAAGTTTTTTTCGATCGTTTGCCATGCGTTCCCACCTTGGCCTTGTTGAAAAAGCCGGCCGTTGTGTCGGCCATGCGGCGAACCGCTTGGTCGAAATATTGGTCGTCGATCTCGTAGCCGATACTGTTTCTGCCGTGACTCGCCGCCGCAACGTTGGTGGTGCCGCCGCCCATGAACGGATCGAGCACCGTGTCGCCGACGAAACTGAACATGCGGATGAGTCTCTCGGCCAATTCCAACGGATACGGAGCGGGATGTTGCTTGGTGGAGGCGCCGGTAACGCCCGTCCATATTTGCTGAAACCATTTTTTGTGATTTTCCGAAGAAATCACGCTCAGCAGTCGGGCGGCAACGCTGGGTTTTCTGTAGCCTCCGGGTTTCCTCTGCATCAAAATGAATTCGATGTCGTTTTTTACCACGGAGTTAGGCTCATAAGGCTTTCCCATAAAACTCGAACCGTTGGCAACCTCGTACACGGCGTTGGCGATTTTGTGCCAAATTATCGGGGCCAGGTTGTCGAAACCGATCCGGCGGCAATGCTCTTGAATCGAGGCGTGCAGCGGCACAACGGTGTGCCGACCGTCGTTCTTCCGCCGAGAGAGACAAACGTCTCCCACCACGCAGATCAACCGACCACCCGGCGCCAAAGCACGAAAGCAGAGTTTCCAGACTTTGTCCAACTCGTGCAGAAATTCCTCGTAGTCGGCCACGTGTCCCAATTGTCCCGCCGTATCGCGGTACTCCTTCAGGGTCCAGTACGGCGGCGAAGTCAAAACAAGATGGACGGACCCCGCGGCCAATCCGGACATGCGGCGGGCATCGCCAAGATATAACTCGTGCGTGGTCGGAACCTCCTGAACCGCTTGTTCGCTAAGCGCCAGCAGCTTTCGGTCCTTGGCGATGGCGGGAATCGCGGTCTGGAGGTTCTCCAGTGCCTGCAACTCCAATGGCAGGTGCTCGTCGAGATCGGTAAAATTCGTTTGGGATATTGATACGCTCATAATCTGCGAAGCGATTATACCACCGATAGGAACGCTATCCAATCGCGCGAGACCTTCTTGCATTTTCCGCCGTTACGGCAATAATAATAGGTTTCCCATTACCTGCCCCCCTCCCCCGAAGGAGCGGACGTCATGAACGAAAAGATTCAAGAAGATTACGGTTTGACCTTCGACGACGTGCTGCTGGTGCCTCGCTATAGCGAAGTCGTGCCGGCCGACTGCGACCTCTCGACCCGGCTGACCGAGCGGATACGCCTGAACATCCCGATGCTCAGCTCCCCGATGGACACCGTCACCGAAAACGATATGGCAATCGCGCTGGCCCAAGAGGGGGGGCTTGGCGTCATACATAAAAATATGTCCGTCGAACGCCAGGCCGAAGAGGTCGAGAAGGTTAAACGAAGCGCCAACGGGATCATCGTCAACCCAGAGACGCTGCCGCCGGACGCCAGCGTGGGCCGAGCAAAGGAAATCATGGACCAGTACAACGTCTCCGGCCTGCCGATAACCGGCGGCAACGGCCGGCTGGTCGGCATTATTACCCGCCGCGACCTCAGATTCCTCGAAGACTGGGACGTTCCTATCTCGGAGGTCATGACCGCTGAGAACCTGGTGACTGCAACCGGGACCGTAACGCTTGAGGAAGCTGAGAAGATTTTAATGACAAAAAAGGTAGAGAAGCTTCTGCTGGTTGACGAAGATTTTAGACTGACAGGGCTAATTACGATCAAAGACATTGATATGATGCGGAGGTATCCGCAAGCCTGCAAAGATAAACAGGGCAGGCTGAGAGCGGGAGCCGCCGTCGGGGTTCACGATTATCAACGGGTAGAAGCACTTATCCGTAAAGGCGTGGACGTTTTGGTGGTCGACAGTGCCCACGGGCATTCGTCGAACATCATCGAAACCCTAAGGAGCATTAAGAAGCAGTGGGACATCGATGTCGTGGCCGGGAACGTGGCCACGGCCGAGGGGTGCAGAGACTTGATCGCCGCCGGCGCCGACGCCGTGAAGGTCGGCATCGGACCCGGTTCGATCTGCACCACGCGGGTGATTTCCGGCGTCGGTATGCCACAGATAACCGCCATCCGACAGGTGTCGGAGGTCGCTGAAAAGAGCCGGATTCCCGTCATCGCCGACGGCGGAATCCGCTACTCCGGCGACCTGACCAAGGCAATCGCCGCCGGCGCCGACGTGGTGATGATAGGAGGACTTTTCGCGGGACTGCAAGAAAGCCCAGGGGCACAAATCCTCTTCCAAGGGAGAACTTTCAAGGTTTATCGAGGTATGGGCTCCATGGGAGCAATGGTTCAAGGCTCCAGCGAACGATACCGTCAGGCCGACTCGCGAGGGTCGGGTAAGCTGGTGCCCGAAGGAGTCGAAGGAAGAGTGCCGTTCAAGGGACAATTAGGCCCGTTCGTGTATCAGATCGTAGGCGGATTGCGGGCGGGAATGGGGTATTGCGGAACAAGGACTATCGAGGAGTTGCGCCAAGACGCGCAATTCATAAAAGTCACACCAGCCAGTGTACGGGAGAGCCATCCTCATGACATCACTATTACGCAGGAAGCGCCCAACTACAGCGCGGAGTACACTGACGGCGATTCTTAGTTCGCCGTCGGGTTCGTGGTATGTCGGAAGAAGTGGTTTACTAAGGCTTGGAGTGGTGTTGATTGCCGCGGGTCTGTTGACCGAAGCTCAATCCGTTCGCGCGGCAACCGATCGATCCATCGGCGAGGCCAAGTACAGCACCGGACACTCGGGCAGCCGGCTGAAATGGCTCCCCTGTCGGCCGAAGTCGGCCCGCGGCGACTCGAAAGTGATCGCTACCCAATACTCCGAGCCTTCGACGACGACGCAGGCCGGCGATGCGACTGGCCAGGCCCCGGCTTCCCGTTTGTTTAGCGATCCGTTCGGCGATCGAAAGAGCGCGCCGGCGGGAAATTTCGACGGGAACATGCCGCAAGCTATGCCCGAGGAGCCTCGACCGGCAAGCCCTCTGCCGGGCCTTGTGGCCGACCGTCCGCTTGTCGACGAACAGCCTTATGCTCCGCCGGGCGCTTTCCCATCCTTCAATCAAAAGCCGAACAGCGACGCCCCGCGGAAGCCTTTGCTGGAAGAGTCGTTTGCGGCCCGACCATTTGCACTCAAGGAAGGTTGTCCCTCGCCGGACGATCTGAAGGATATCGACGACCTGAGCACGGACATCACGCCCTCGGAAGGCGACCTGCCGCGCGACTGTCCGCTGGGACACGCGGTGTTCAAGCCGCGCGCGTTCGCGCCGATCACCTACACGTGGACGGCTTCCGGGTTGTGCCACAAGCCGTTGTACTTCGAGGACGTGCAATTGGAGCGTTACGGGCACATGGCCGGGCCGTGGGTCCAGCCGTTCGCTTCCGGCGCCCACTTCTTCCTCACCTTCCCCATCCTGCCGTACAAAATGGGACTCGAACTGCCCAACGAGTGCCTGTACACCCTGGGCTATTACCGGCCCGGCAATTGTGCGCCGTACATGTTCGATCCGATCCCGTTAAGCGTCCGCGCCGCGTTGTTCGAGGCCGGCGCGGTGGTCGCCGCGGTGTACATGATTCCGTAAAAGCGAGCGGCACGGGGAGAGCGTCGCCGAAACCGCCGGCTTTTTCGCCGGCGGTTCGCGTTTCTTGACCGCCGAAAACGAGCGATTGACTCTCCCCCTGGACGCTGTAGAATTGGGATCATTGGAGAAAAGGGAAAACGATGCGTGACGCAATTGTAGACGAAGTTCGCAAGGCGCGCGAGGATTACGCGCGTCAATTCGATTTCGACCTGGACGCGATATGCCGCGATCTTCGCCGGAAGCAAGAGGCATCCGGCGTTCGGGCGGTTTCGCTCCCCAAGCGGCCGGTACAATGTGAGCCGCGCGAAGAAGTGGCGTGTAAGGAATAACGTAGCAAAGCATTGCCACTCATGGACACGGATTTCTCGCAAATTGAGCAACTTGTCCTTGATAACCACAGCATGCGTCCGTTGAACAATGCGGGATTTCCTGCTATCCTTGCGCCGAGCAACTCGCGGATATGCTGAGATCGGCGTTTTCGTGCAAACCATGCCGCTCTTTATCAAAGGGAGTCTATTCATGTTCCGCCAAACTTGGATCGCGGTTCTATTGTTTCTGCCGCTCGCGCTGGCCGCCCCGGCGCTGGCCGCCGGCGAAGGACTGGAAGACCTGAACAAGGCCATGGAAACCAAGCTTACCGCCGACTCGATCGACGACCTGGGCGAGGTCATCCGCCTGATCGAAAGCGCTCTGCAAAAGGAACTAGACGAATCCAACGCCGCTTTCGCCAATAAACTCTTGGCCTCGACGTTCATCCAACGCGCCGAGATAACGATCAAGAACTTGTTCGTCAATGTCGCTTCGATGGACGACTTCCGCCGGCGCCGCCAGTTCGCCATGGACGATCTGGAAAAGGCCGTGAAACTGGACCCGAAGCAGCCTCAATCGTTTCTGATGATCGCGCGGTTGAGTTTGCTGCCGGGCGGCGAGGGGGCGAAAAAGACACGCGAGGCACTCGACAAAGCGCTTGCCCTGGATATCGAAAACCCGATGGAACGGACAAAAGCACTGGTAATGCGGGCCGGTCTGCAAGAGGAGCCGAAGAAGAAGCTGGCCGATCTCGACGAGGCCGTCCGCGTTAATCCCCGCGACGCGACCGTCCTGCGAGTCCGGGCGTCGTTCCACGTTGTTCAGAAGAACATTGAGCAAGCCCTGGCCGACCTGGACGCGACCATCAAACTCGAACCGGACCACGCCGCCACGCACCAGGCCCGGGCGGTGATCCTGATCGAGCTCGAGCGATTCGACGAAGCCTTGGCCAGCCTCAAGACGGTCCAAGAGTTCGTGCCCAACTTGGCGGCCCCACTGGTGCAAGAGGCGAGAGTTCACGCGCTTAAGGAGGATCTCCAAACCGCGATGGACGTGCTTGACAAAGCGTATGCCTTGGAGCCGGGAAACG
>CBDAFL010000097.1:0-9263 GCA_965195225.1 uncultured Thermoguttaceae bacterium | reverse complement strand
AACGCTCCTGCCAGTACAAGTAGTCGTCAAGACTCGGACCAGGCCGACCGGGTTTACCCATAACGTGACTCCTTGGCAGCTAAGACTGAATGCCACCAGCCTACCACAGCCGTCAAGCATGGATCGGGCGGACGCTTACTTGCAGCAACGGGTTCCTGAGACGCTGATTGTTGAGATGGGAAAACTGCACCGTTGCGGCCAGAAACCTCGCCACCACCCGGAGCGACGAAGCGCTTGTGGAAAAACAAACGATTTGCGGATGGACTCCATGACTATTGACTCTCGGCCCCGTGATGGTTCAGGTAGCTCTTTAGATGACCTCTAGGTTGGGTATACCGGAACCATCGACAAGGGAGGCGGTTCGTGGTACAAAATACCGTGGTCGGGGGGCTCCGGTCTTCTGCCCCAGACAGGAAGGCGATTTTGTCGCCGCCCCCCCGGCCTTTTTTCCGAACAGAACACAAAGAGAACTAGCGCCCCCACATGCAGTGCGGTAAGTATCAACTTCGAGACGGACGACAGGTACTCTTGCGAAGCCTATCTGTGACTCGCACTTATGATGAAATGCTCTCAGGCAGCCTGAAAACTGGCAGCAAGCGCATTCTCGAAAGACTTCGTACCCAGGCCCGTCAGATTAGGCCTCCCCAAGCACCTGTATTTGTAATCGTGCCGGAGAAGTTGCCGTTGCCAAACTACATGTGGACAGCAGAGTTTGAGTTCCAGAAGGCCGTCCGAACGGACGATCCTGACTATGGTTCTCATCTGTCCGTGTGTTGTTTTTCGGAAGACCTTGGAAAAGGCTGCCTTGACAGTGTCATAGCGTCACAATTGCTCTTAATGGACTGGGACGAACAGGCGGGGGATTACGACATCACAGCTCTCTGATTTCCCCTCCATCGGGGCAGGTTGGATTAACTCCAGCGGGTTAATGTTGCGAAACCTTGCCCACCAGTTACAGCCACTATTTTGCCGGGGATCAACCAACTACTATCTACTGCTATCAGGTGTTGATGATTCCCATGCTGTCTATTGCAAATCTGTGTATTATGTGTGAAAATAGGCTTTCTAGCTGATACTGGGCGCGTCGTCAAACTTCTCCGCGCGAGAGAGGCAGTGTATCATGCGGAAGGTCGGCATTGGGACGCTCATCGTCTTGTGGATGGTACAGGTTGCGTGCGCGGGCAACCTGAGCATCGTTAGTAATGGGGTGACGTGGATATCGGGAGACAATCCTTCGTGTCAGTTCACACTCGGAGTCAACAACACAGGCACGACGTTTGGTCTCACTGGCTGGCAATTAAGGTGTGAAATCGTTCGATATCCAGATGCTAGCGGCTGGGTTCACTTTGGTTCAATCAGCGAGCCGCCGAACTACGTGTTTAGCGGTATAACACACAATATCGCCAAATCAGAGGAATCCTCTCTCGAATTATTGGTAGCCCTCGATGAGATATTCTTCCCCGTGCTTACGGGTGAGGCTGGTCCTGTGGAGGTGCCAGAGACGGGCATGAACCTGCTGCAAATCGAATTGACCTCTTACCAAGCGGTGGGGCAGTTCGATATTGTCGTAGTAGCAGGCACAGAAATAGATTCGGTGTGGTATTCCGATACTTTCGATCCGATGCTATTTGACGTGGAGTCTCTTCCTGGACTGCCGGGGGTGGTTGAATCCTTGGTGTTTGTTCCCGAGCCGTCCACCATCGCGCTACTTATGTCGGCAATTATTTCCATAGTGCTAAACCTGTTTCGGAATGAGAAAACGGAGCGGTTCTCTGATAGATAACCTATCGGGGGTTGGTCGTAGTTAGCGGCCGTCTTGGTGGTCGAGCTTGATTGTACGATGATTCAACTGGATCGGTGGAATTTTCGGTTTGCTCTGCGTGTTGAATGTGTCGTAAATCAAAACGGATAATCTTGCGATGCCATGACGATCGACCGACGAGATACCAGCGTTTTTGATGTGCGACTAAACGATGGGAGGTAATTTTGGTGCAAAGCGAAGGAGTTGATTTTTTGGCTGAACGATAGATTATTCGGATGGGACGTTTTTGTCGAAGCGCCGCCAGGATTTCGGCAACTACCGGCTGCGATCCTCCCGGCCACAATGTTTGGAAAGGTTTTCCCTCAATCAAGCTTAACAGACAAGTAACTTCTTCTCGAAGGCAGGGGGGCAATTGTGCCAAAAGTTTGCTGATTGCCTGGAGAATCGGACTACTGACCTCCCGGGCACACGAAAGGGAAAAAATGTGAGCGGCCAGAAGAAGTGAGGTTATCTCTTCATCGGAGAGTCCCGAAGTGCGGGTGTGGATGTGATGTTGGAGGATATGACCGCGTTTATTGACGTCGTAAAATGTAGGGATCCCCGCTTCTGCCAACAGACGTAAATCCCGATATATTGTCCGTGGACTGACCTCAAGTTCCTGGGCAAGATTGTGAACAGAATACCCGATCCGCGATTGCAGCATATTCAGTAGCCGCAAACATCGAGTAAGGCGTGTTGCACGAAGGTTGGAGTCAGTCAGCTTGCCATGTTTTTTTTGCTGGGATGAGGTCGCCACGGATAAGTTAATTTGCAGGGACAGCAACAAACCGGATCGCACTTGAAAGGAGAGCTGTAGCGCCGGAGTTCAACGCGGCTGCCCCGCCGCGCAGACTGCAAGGCGCTACAACCCCCGTTAAACTATTGCGATTCACTTGCAAAAGTGGGCGTCAAAGGAGATATTATTATTCGTTCTCGTTTTTTTGGTAAGTTCATACGCGGAAACTAGGCAAGGTAATTCGACATGGCAAAATGTGATGATAGCTTCCGTAGTCTGATATGCCATGTTCGGGAAGGTTCCGAGGATGCCGCCTGGGATCTGGTCGAGCAATATGGAGAGGCTATTCGCCGGGCAGTTCGTCGGGCATTGAATGAGCGATTGCGGTCCAAGTTCGATTCGTTGGATTTTGTCCAACTTGTTTGGAATTCGCTATTTCGGGTACGCGACAAGCTCGACAGGTTTGACCGTCCGGAAGAGTTAACCGCTTACCTTGTGACTATGGCACGAAACAAGGTCGGCATGGAGGTGCGACGCCGGCTGATGACGGATAAATATAACGTCAACCGCGAGCAATCGTTGGATCAACTCAAGGCCAAGGGACACCTCAACATTCCCAGCCGCCAGCCCGCTCCAATTGATGTTGCAATTGCCCGCGAGCAATGGGATCGCATACTCAAGGATCAGCCGGAACACTATCGACAAATCATCCATTTGCGGTTGCAGGGGCACACTTACCAGAGCATCGCCGATGCCGTCCATGTGGATGAATGTACGGTACGTCGTTTCCTCAAAAGACTTCTCCACACAACCGCCGCATGACAGTGGAAATGTCCACGAGCCAGAACGCTTCAACCGCCAGAATTGGCGATGATCGGGGACTCCTGAGCGCCAACCGGCTTATTGACGCGATCAAATGCCGTTGGCGGCAAGGGGAGCCACCCGACGTGGCCGGTGTGTTGGAAAGCCACCCGGAACTTCAGCGTCACAGGTCCGTAGTTCTCGACCTTGCCTATGCCGAGTACCGCCTGCGTCAACAAGCGGGCGAGTCCATCGACGCCGATACATTTGCCCGACGGTTCCCCACGCTAGAACGGTCGCTTTACCTGCTAATCGAGGTTCAGAGCTTGCTTTCCCATGATCCCGAACTTCAACTCTTGCAGGAAAGCTTGGCTTGGCCTGAAGCCGGTAGCCGCTTCCTCCAGTTTGATCTGGTCGCCGAGATTGGTCGGGGGGCGTTCGGCCGGGTGTTCCTGGCGACTGAGCCGGCCATTGGCGGTCGTAAAATCGTTGTGAAAGTCACGCCGCAGGGTGGCGGCGAAGCGGATATCCTGGGCAAACTTCGGCATCCAAACATCGTCCCAATCTATTCTTTCCAAAATGACGAACCCCTAGGATTGGCGGCATTCTGTATGCCGTATCTTGGGCGAGCAACGCTCTGCGACGTGTTGGCCCCTGCCTTCCAAAAGGGATACCCTCCGTTGGAGGCGCGGGCGATTATAGATGCGATCACGGTTGCCAACGGCGACCTCGACTGCCGCGAGTCGCCGCTGCCCGCGTCTGTCCTCCGCAAAGGTTCTTACGTCGACGGCGTGATCCATATTATTGCCCAACTGGCCGACGCGCTGGCGCATTCCCACGAACGCGGCATCTATCACCGCGATCTGAAACCCTCGAACGTGTTGATGACGATCGAGGGACGGCCGCTGCTGCTGGATTTCAATCTTTCGATAGACTCGCGTCTGCCGGCCTGGAAGATCGGCGGCACGTTGCCTTACATGGCGCCGGAGGAACTGGCTAAGCTGGCCAACCGGCAGAGCGAGTCTCATGCCTCACATTACTATCCCCGTTCCGACCTATTCTCACTTGGCGTTATCTTCTACGAACTTCTTACCGGCACGCTTCCCTTCGGAGCGATTCCACGAAACCTTCCCCTGGAGGAGGCGGCAAACCAGTTGTGCAAACAACAGGCGGCCGGACCGCGACCGATCCGAGAATTGAACGGCCGGGTCGATCGGCGATTGGCTCGACTGGTGGAAAGCTGCTTGGCCTTCGAGCCGGAGCAACGTCCCGAGACCGCTCGGCAGTTGACCGTGGCGTTTCGTCGGGAACTTTCCGCAGCCCGCCGGGGACGGCGTTGGATCGGCAATCATCGCGGTTTGGTGCTCGGCATGTGTGCGGTTCTGTTGTCACTTATCTTCGCGGTAAGTCTTTTCTTAGCGCTACGCCCACCCTATAGTCTTCGGCAGTATCAGATTGGACTTCAACACCTCGACCACGATGAGTACGCGGAGGCCGTGGACTGCCTGACCGACTCGATCCGCTCCAACCCCGATTCCGGCGAGACACTGTCCGCCCGCGGACGCGCGTACCAACGACTCGGTGAGTTCCAGTTGGCCTTTCAGGATTACACTTCGGCTAATCGACTTGAATCCAGTCCGATACTGAACGCTTGCCGAGGATATTGCCTGAGCCGAATAAAATCCTACAAAGCTGCGATGGCCATGTATGATTTGGCATTGGAGGCAGGCTATGACCGGCCCGCATTGCTGCACAATAATATCGGCTACAGTTGTCTCATGCTCGGTCAACTCGCCGAGGCCGAAAAACACTTCCAGCGAGCTGTCCAGCTTGACGGCAATCTACAGGCTGCTCACTACAACATGATGATGCTCCTCTTACGTCGTGCGCTCCAGGGCCAACCTGTTTCCAAAACAGCGCTTGTCCACGCAGCCAAAGCTATTGAGATAGGGCCTCGCACTGCCGACCTTTATCGTCGTGTTTCCGCCCTCTATGCAACGGCAGCGAAACAAGATTTGACACTGATTCAGCCGGCCATCGAGTACGTGGGAAAGGCCGTCGAATTGGGCGCTCGTCCGGAGGCGTTCGCTTCCGGTCCCCGCTATTCTGCATTTCAGAAAGAGCCGGCCTTTCACGACGCACTTAGCAGACCGGCATCCGAGTCGAAGCCGGCAAAGGCCGTGCAACTGGTCGATCCGCTCGGCAATCCGTAGCTCTTCTCCCCCAATTGCGGAAATGCAACCTGTCGTGTTGTGAAAAGACAACTCGGCAAACGCTCGCGGCGGCGCTACTCGTTATGAAACGAGTGGTCGCGTCAAGCGTCATTGTTGCGGCACGGCAGTTGCTGCTCTTATGCCGCACGTTATCGAGCCAACGCCCGCTTTTGGCTTCGTTTCACAATTGATTCTATGGCACGGCACTCTTCTTTCGGCCATGCCCATTTGGATTCGCCTGCCGCCACCAATTGCTACTCGGACTACAAGGAGATGCTGCCATGTTGCGTTTCGCGCCGATTGATCGTCGTTCGATCCAGAAGGAACGCCGCCTCCGTTTGGAATCCCTCGAAAACCGTTTCATGCTCTCCCACCCGGCCGTCGCGGCCGTGAACGTATCGAGCGCAGACTGGGACTCGAGCTTTGTTTCCTATCTTGAGTCTTCGGAACTGGGAACGGGGGGATACGCAATCCCGGTAGGCTCATCGGACCAACTCCAAACCCTTCCGTGGACGAACCTTGACCAAATCCGCATCACGTTCAGCGAAGACGTGGTGGTTGAAGCAGCCGACCTTTCCATCAGCGGCGTCAACACCACGGCCTATGTGTTCAGCGATTTCAGCTACGACTCCAATTCATACACCGCCGTCTGGACGCTCGACGCTCCGATCGCCAAAGATAAATTGATGCTCGATCTCGATGCCGACGGCCTCGATCCGGTGCGCAGCGTTTCGACCGCCGACGTGCTGGACGGGGCCTGGACCGATTCCCAGAGCACCTACAACTCGGGCGATGGTCAGGGAGGAACCGATTTCCAGTTCCGTTTCAACCTCTTGCCAGGAGATGCGGACGCCAGCGGCGGCGTCTCATTGGGCGACGCCTTTCTCGCCCTCCTACAAAACGGCAAGAGTGCCGGCGACTCAAGCTACAACATCCGCTACGACGTGGATGGCAGCGGTGTGATCACGCTGGACGACTACAACGCCATTCGGCTTAAGGTGGGAGGATCGCTGCCGAGTGGAAACCCCGTGGGCATGACAAATGACGCCCCCACTACCTGCGGCATTTCAGACCTGAGCGTCGCTACTGACGCGGCGGATTATGTCTTGGCGCTGACCGATTTCTTCGAGGATGCGGAAACCCAGGCAGACGATCTGGTTTATTCAATCGTACAGAACACAAACTCTTCGCTGTTCGATTCGCTCAACATCGACTCGGGCGAGTTGACCTTCGATTTTGACGACGCGGCAACCGGCGACGCCGTGCTTACCATCCGCGCCACCGACGCCGCGGGGCTGATCGTGGAGACAACGCTGGAGGTACACGTCAGCGATGCCCCCGTCATCAGCAATTTCTATTGCATCAATGAAATTGGCGATATCTGGACCCTCACCGGCATAGTCACGGACACAGACGACGATGTCGAGGGTTACGTGATCACCTTCGGCGGCGTGCTGGCCGGCTTCGGCGTAACGGCCACCGCTGGGGCGGACGGCGTATTCTCTGTCACCGTCGAACTTGTCGGGGTTCAAGACGGCACGGGCACGGCACAGACCACCGACCCGCACGGTGTTCTCTCCAATCTGGCGGAAGATTGGGTCATTGCGTGATCCGGTCAACTTGCTCCTCGTTGCACAATTACGCCGGATGCTTTATACTACGGGCATCCCGCTTTTGTGCATGACCATAGGTGACACGATGCTCCCGACAAATCGAAAGTTGGGGATCGTTGGTCACGTGCCTGCCGCTTTCACTCTAGTGGAGTTGTTGGTCGTTATTACGATCATCGGCATTCTGGTCGCGTTGTTGTTGCCCGCAGTCCAAGCGGCGCGGGAAGCCGCCCGCCGATTGCAATGCGGCAACAACGTCAAGCAGTTGGCCCTGGGTGCCCTAAGCCATGAGTCGGCCATCGGGTTTTTTCCGACCGGCGGCTGGAACAAGTACTGGCTCGGTCATCCCGACCGGGGATTCGACAAACGCCAGCCCGGCGGATGGGTCTATAACGTCCTTCCATTCATCGAGCAGCAGGCGTTGCACGATCTGGGCGCGAACGGCAGCGGCATGAGCACCGAGGATGCCAACGCGGAGCGGCTTGCCACGCCGCTGGCGGTTATGAACTGCCCCACGCGCCGGCCCGCTGCTTTATACAGCCACTTCTATGGCACTCAGTTCAAATTGACTGCCGGCCCCATAGACCAACTCGCCCGAAACGACTACACCATGAATGGCGGAGACTACATGCAATGGCACACGGTTTTGCCCGACAGCTTGCAGGAAGGAGACGATCCAGACTTCCGATGGGACGACATGTCGGGCCAAACCGGGATTTCTCACCAGCGCAGCCAAGTAACGTTAGCCGACGTCCAGGACGGTGCCAGCAACACGTTCCTAATCGGCGAGAAGTATGTCAACCTCGAACACTACGCCGACGGCAAGGACTTGGGCGACAGCGAAACCATGTTTTGCGGCGACCACTTAAATATACTCCGTTGGACAGGAATCAACGGCACAATCGGCAACGCCACGAACAACAACCTGCCCCGACAGGACAGTTCGGCGATTGGCGAAGGCAACCGTGTCCAGTGGTTCGGCAGCGCACATGCCGGTAGCTTCAACATGTCGTTTTGCGACGGCTCGGTCCGCACTATCAACTACTCGATCGACGGCGAGGTATACCGCCGTCTCGGGAACCGTAAGGACGGCCTGCCCATCGACGGCAGCCAATTCTGATCGCACGCTTAACCTCACCTGGATAAGGACACCAGTATTGGCGTGCAGCCGGTGGACTTGTCCATGATCGACCGATCGAATGATGCAGATTGATGCAGGTTGATGAAGTCGTGTCTATATGCGTAACGATTTCTCCTTGGGTTGCAATTCGCTCTTTACCACCGCATTTCTGCGGGTATAAATGAATGCAGAAAACCAGATCAGGCGACGTCGGTGATTGATCCTCATCGGTGATGCCAAACACAAGGCCATGCGGGGCCGCATCCTCGCGTGGCCTTTTTTGTTTGGCTCGCCGGTCTGGTTTGTTGCGGGTGGACCAGTGTCCGGCGAGGCCTCATACGCCTTGCTCGCTTGGTGCAACACCGAGACCCGACACTCCGGAAGGATGAAGGCGGAAGGATGAAGGATGAGTGAAGACTTGGAGACCACGATCCGCGACAACGCCCAAGGCCCGGCGAAGGCCTCGGGGGATTCGGGCAGTATGGAACAACACAGTCTGCCTGACCAGATCGCGGCAGACAGGTATTTGGAGAGCAAGAAGGCGGCTCGCGGCAAGGGACTGGGGATCGGGCTGAAGAAACTCGTGCCGCCGGCACTGGGCCAACGCCGACCTGCTCTCGGTCAACGCTGCCAACAACCCCAAGGTTCGGCAGACGCTCCGCAGCCGGGCACGGTACGAAGTGGCCAACAACAGCTACGCTCGGGGGATCGTTTCGACGTTGGCTAATGACAGCATCGGCACCGGACCCAGGCGTATAAAGCGGCATTGTTTGCCCTGACCGGCCGACTAAACGCGGCGCCCTTCCGTGGCTTCGCCGCCGGCGAGGTTCTCTTTCTCGGGGCCTCCGGCTCGAAGCGGGGCGAAGAGGACTGGGAGATCACCTTCCGCTTCGCCGCCAGTCCGAACGTCTCGGGGCTTGCGGTCGGCAACATCACCGGGATTGCCAAACGCGGTTGGGATTACCTTTGGGTCCGCTACGAA
>CBDAFL010000096.1:0-5124 GCA_965195225.1 uncultured Thermoguttaceae bacterium | reverse complement strand
GTCTTGCCGCCCAAGCGCGTCAGCAAGAACGGGCAGCCAGGGCAGGTAGGCGATCACCGACAGTAAGAAGGCAAGCGCCAGAGTCACGGTTTTGACGGTCGTCTTCGTTCCCAGTACCGCGTACCATACCACATGCGCCAGCAGTACAAATGCGAACAGGTAGAACGTGTAGAGTCCCATCACGGCGCACACGGCATATCCCGCCGTGGAGAGAAGTCCGGGACGCTCCATGTGCCTGACCAAGAACCAGGTCGCCAGGATGGTCAGCAGTACCAGGAGTGGATACTGACGCGCCTCTTGTGAGAACTCTATTGCGAAGGGGCGCATTGCAAGCAGGGCCGCCGCAAGCCACGCGACCCTGTTGTCAAACAGTCGCCGTCCCAGAAAGAAGAGAGCAGGCACGCACAAAGCGCCGAATATCACGGAAGGGAAGCGCAGCGAGAACTCGGAGTTCCCGAAGGCGCGAGTCCAGAAATGCAATATCGTGCGATTTAGCGGCGGCACGTTCGCGTCCGCAAGCCAGCATCCCTTCAAGTCCCTGCCCGCGAAATCTGCCTCAACCGCCTCGTCCAGCCACAGGCTGAAGCGGCTCAGGTTCGCCACACGCAATCCGAACGCCCCAAGCGTCATGAAAACAAGGAGCAGTGTCGCACGGGCGGTCAACTGCTTCATCCCCTCATTCCAACCTCTCCCTTTTACTTGTCGAGTCATGCGTTGTTGCCGTTCAAATCGGCTCCCCGTTTACTGAACCTGCCGTGCGGGGCAATCGCACGGCAGGTTTGCATTACGATTGCTCAGGTGTCCCTACCTGTGCAAGTTCCGCGCGGCGATTACCCCGATGCCCGCCTTCGTCAACGCATCAGCGGTGCGGTTGAGCGCATCGTGCTTGTCCAGGTAGTTCCTCTCCAGCGCCTTCACCCATCCCTTCTCCTCAATCTCGGCCGTCGGCAGGAAGTAGTTAAGGATGTCCGACGGGTGCTCGCGCTTGCAGTCGATTTCCGGGTCCCCCCCTTCGTGCTTGGCGGAGATGTTGGGCACCTTCGCCGCCACTTCCACCAGTTCCGCCCGGCGGTTGTACGGCTGAATGACGATTGACTTGTATGTCTCGACGATGTGATGCTCGAAGCGCACCACCTTCTCCAGGCCCAGCGCCTTCCGTATCTTCGACGCCTTTATGATGGTCTCGTTGTTCACGGAGTTGGAGAGGTTGAGACCAATGAGCGACGTCGTGCCGTCGTTGCGCGCGAACATCTTCGCCGTCAGCAGCGTCCACATCACCGCGTACGGGTTGTCGTTGCCCATGTACACGGAAATCTTGAACTCGTTGTCGATGCCCAGCCTGTGCAGCAGATACGCAACCATGATGGTGCCGGCGTTGACGTTCAGCACCTGGCGGATGCCGTAGGTGGTGTAGTAGTGCAGGTATTCTTCGGCCCACTGAATTGCGTGCTCGTTGGGCTGGCCGACGCCGCCGAAGTAGCCGGTGATGGTCTCCGGTCCGCCCAGGTGGCAGTTCGAGCCGTCGGTGCCCTTGGTGTCCAGCGTCTCGACGTAGGAGGCGCCGACTATCTGCATCGACGCGGCCACGGCCAGGGTGTCGCCCTTATCCGCGACCTGTTCCTTCATGTTGCGCACGCGGATGAAGCGCCCGGGCATGAGTTCCCTCTCCTTGACGGCCTGTTTGGCCTGGGCTATGAGGTAGGGGAAGTATTGCATTGCGCTGATTTCCAGCGTCACCGCGTTCTTCATGTTGAACTTCTTCCTTGCAGCGCCCCTGCCGAGGACCTTCTTGCGATAGTCCTTCACGCTGATGAACGCGCCCATGTCGCGCTGCTCCATCAGCCACATCACGTCCCTGAGGTAGGGGGACTTTTCCTTCTCCAGCCGCCCTATCAGGTTCTCCAGTTTTCTCGCTTTCGCGGCCTTGCGGTTTATGGCCGCCGGGCCGCCGTACTTGCGGACCAGTTTCAGGATTTCCTTGACCTGCTCGTTCTTCGGGTCCAGCAGGAAATCGTTGATTTCCTTCAGTCGCTTTGTGGAGATCTTCAGTTTTTTCCTGAGGTCTTCGCTCATGGCTGCCCTTTCCTCATCAATACAGGGAATAGAGATGTGTCCTTACTTCTTATATTCTTTCGCCACCTGCAGGAACTTGTCATGCTCGCCCTCGAGCATGTGGTAGCAGTGCTTGTCTTCGGGGAAAGCGCCCGCGCGAACTTCCTCGCAATATGCCGCGATGGCGTTGGTGACTACTTCCGCCACGTTGGCGTACTTCTTCACGAACTTCGGCGTGAACGCCTGAAACTGGCCTATCAGGTCGCTTATGATGAGCAGTTGCCCGTCGGTATGCATTCCCGCGCCTATGCCGTAGACTGGTATTTCCAGCAGTTCGGTAATGAACCCACCCACCTCGGGCGGCACTGCCTCCAGCAGGAGCATCTGCGCGCCGGTTTCCTGTATGGCCAGTGCGTCCTCCACCAGCATTTTGGCCGATTCCACGGTCCTGCCCTGCGCCTTGTGTCCGCCCAGTTGGCCGGAGGACTGCGGCGTCAGGCCGATGTGCCCGCACACCACCATCCCCGCGTCCAGTATCGCGCGCATCATCGGTATTATGCGCCTGCCGCCTTCCAGTTTGACCGCATCGACATCCGCCTCCTTCACGAAACGTCCGGCGTTTGCGACTGCTTCCTGCGGAGATATCTGGTAGGACATAAAGGGCATGTCGCCCATCACGAAGGTGTTCGGCGCGGCGCGGCGGACAGCCTCGCTGTGGACGATGCACTGGTCCATCGTCACCGGCGTCGTGCCGGAATAGCCATACACGCACATCCCCAGCGAGTCGCCGACCAGTATCATGTCCAGCCCCGCGGCCTCGCCGAACTGCGCCGTCGGGTAGTCGTACGATGTCAGCCACGTCACCTTCTCGCCGGCCTTCTTCATCTTCCGAAAGTCAATGATTGTTTTTTTCTTCTTCGGCATAAACTCCTCCTTGCGTATACACGCCCTATCAGAAACACAAAACCGAGCTCAACATGAAACCATTTGCGGACGGATTGTGCAACGGCAATCACCCCCCGGCAGACGCATTCCCGCTGTGCCGCAAGACCGGGCGTCTGACCCCCTCACCGCATCCCGGCATGACGCAGGTCCGTTATCTCGTGGCGGCATTCACCACTCCACCCGTCGGGTATGGGGACGAGAAACTCTTCCACGTCGTATTCCTTTCCCGGCTCAAGCACCTTGGGTTTCCCCAGCTCAAACGTGCCCGTCACGCAGACGTTTCTGCTGCCTATCGTCTCGCCGCGCGCGTTCAGGAACTGGACGTCAATCGACAAATCCGTAATTGTATAGTCGCCGTTGTTCTTGACCTCGAACGAAATCGTGGCGAAGTCCATCCCGGCGGACAGCCTCCTGACCGTAAGATTCCTGACCTCAACCATCGATTTGTACTCTTCCTTCATCTCCGCCATTTGAACGGCGGTCCTTTCCGAGCTATCGGATGTGCCGGTTTCCTGGTAAGCCGCGGCAAAAATTATCAAGACAATTATCAGTATGGCGGCGACGACGGCAAACACGCAGCCTGCACTCGAAGCCTGCTTCTTCTTTTCGGAAGGCGGCGGATATGGTTCCGTGGAGGGTGTTGTGCCGTAAGGTCGGTGCTGTAATGGCGGCCGTGGCGGCTGCGGCGGCCGTGGCGGCTGCGGCGACCGGTACGGGGGCGGCGGAGTTTGCCCGGGACTTGCGGCATATGGCTGAGGACCGGAAGGAGGCGGCTTGGGTTGGACGACCTTCTTCTGCGGCTCCGGCGTCACCTGCCCGGTTTCTTCCGGCAGCAACTCAAAGTCTTCCGACGGTGTTTCGGGTTCCCGGAGGCTTTCCGGCGTCACGGCGGGTGCTTTCGGGGGGCGAGGCGGTTCGGGCGCTTTGTGCGGCGGCTCCATGCGAGCGGGCCCGCGCTCCGGAGTCCTTGAGACGGAAGGCTTTTCAGGCGGCCGGGGGTACGACGGCGCCGCAGGCTCAGGCGACGTCTGCCGCTCCGTAATGTTGACCTCGCCGTCGCGTACTTCGACAATCGCTCCGCACCCCGGGCAGAACTTCGTCATAATCGCCATCTCTATGGCGAACGTTATTTCTTCACCGCACTTGCATTTCACCGTCAACACGTCCAGCCTCCCTGTGCGCCGCGATTTGAGCAACACAGGATATTCTCATCGACGACGAATGTCAATAGCCAGCAGGACGAGGCATTTGCGATGTGGGTGTTTTTCCGATAAGGATGGACGAGTGGGGCCCGCTTTCGGGCCGACGGAGACACGCCAAAAACTAAAATGTGCTCTTTTCGCGCCCCCCCCGACGCTCCCGGCTGACCTGTTGACAGACTATCTCTCTCTGATCCCTCTTCCCGGTCCGCCTGAGGCGGACCCGCACCCTTCAGGCCGCTCGCACAAGGCTGCGCATCATCTCCCTGCGCTTTTCCTTGATGCGGCCAACAGCCATGGCGAGCATTACCAAAAGCGCAAGCGAACATCGCAGTTTCATCTTCTTCAGCCCGCGGATGAAGTGCCGCTCAAAACCGAATGATACGTCCAGCCTGCCGTTGACTCGCTCGACCGCCGTGCGCTTCCTGTACGTCCGCTCCCAGGCGTAACTGGAGCGGGAGAGCGGCGTGAATATCCTTCTGTTTTCGTTTAGCGGTATCCTTATCGCGCCCGCGACGGGACATCTCTTTTTGCCCGCGCACTCAATGTCGTAGTGGATTGCCGGACAGCGGTATTTCAGTGTCCCGCGACTCTTCTCGAATCCGCCATAGGCCATCTCTCTCCTCTCGCCCGTGGCCGGACAGTGGCAGTAGACGCCGCCCCTGCAGTCGTAGACGACGTTGCGCGTGCCCGTCACCAGTTTCGTCTCTTCGCCGTCTTTCCACATCTGCCGGATGTCGATGACGGGCTTGATGGCGTGGGTGTCCCACAACTCCTCTATCAGCCTGCCGTCGTCGTAGCCCTTATCTGCCGTGAGCGCCCCGCAGTCTTCCATCAATTTTTCGTGCCGCTCCTTCAGACGCTTTATCATCGCCTTGCCTTGCTTCAACTCGCTCGCCGAGGCGCGCGTCACTTCAAAGGCCACCGG
>CBDAFL010000095.1:0-25115 GCA_965195225.1 uncultured Thermoguttaceae bacterium | reverse complement strand
GGTTTTGGTCAAGGTACTTTTCCCAATCATCCGACAACTAATTATGTGCAGATTGCATCGATTCCACGTATTGTGACGTGTGACAAGACAAGCAAGACGCGGCTACGCGGCATTGGAATTTGCAGTTGTACCCGAGTGTGCTAACGCGTCGGCATCCTTGTGGGGCAACTGGGGGTGGTGCTGTGTGCAGGTTGTTTGATGGGTGGACGCTCCGTGTAGGCGCGTTGCCGCTTGCAGTCGTGTTTGCAATCGTTGTCGGTCGGGCATCTCTCGCCGAGGCCCAATATGGTCTTCATGCTTCGGCAGAAGCATCGAGCGCCGCTCCCGATCCCACGGACCTTCAGAGTCCCGGCGGGGCGGCCGACCAGCAGAGCATCCTCGACATGGACATCGAGCAGTTGGCCAAGGTCGACGTGGTGGTGCCGTCGATGGACATCGAGGTCACCTCTGTGGCGAAGCAGGAGAGTACTGTAGGCCGCTCGCCGGCGGCGGTGTTCGTAATCACCGCCGAGATGATCCGCCGCAACGGGGCCACAAGCGTACCCGAATTGCTGCGGATGGTCCCCGGCCTGGAGGTCGCGCGGGTCAATTCCAGTATCTGGGCCATCACCTCGCGTGGATTCAACGGCCGGTTCGCGAACAAGCTGTTTGGTTATGATCGACGGCCGTACCGTCTACACGCCTTTGTACTCCGGCGTATATTGGGACGTACAGGATATGCTGCTTGAGGATATCGAGCGGATCGAGGTAGTCCGCGGGCCGGGTGGGACGTTGTGGGGCGCCAACGCGGTCAACGGCGTGATCAACATCATCACGAAGAACGCGAAGGATACGCAGGGAGCATTGGTGACAGCCGGCGGTGGCAGCCAGGACCGGGTGATCGACGGGGTGCGGCTGGGCGGGAGCAACGGGCAGGGTCTGTATTGGCGGGTCTACGGAAAACACTTTGAACGCGCCGGAGAATTCAATCCAAGCGGCGCCGCCCACGACGCCTGGCGGATGGGGCGCGGCGGCTTCCGGGTCGACTGGGAGCCGGACCCCGGCCGGTCCGACACGCTGACCGTGTTGGGCAATTACTATGGCGGGGAAGAGGGCATAGCCGGCATGGAACCCATACCCACCCCGCCCTACAGCAGCCGCATTATTGATGACGAAGCGGTTTCCGGCGCAAATGTGCTGACCCGTTGGACCCACGTGATCGACGATGAGTCTGACTGGCAATTGCAGATGTATTACGACCGAACCTACCGAGATTATGAACTGTTTAAGCAACAGATCAACACGATGGACATCGACTTTCAGCACCGTTTTCCTCTGGCGGAGCATCACAAGATCATCTGGGGGCTGGATTATCGCATGGTCCGCGATTACCTTCCTACAACCAACTTCATGATGTCTTATATTCCCACGCAACAGACGACGAATCTGTACAGTGTGTTCGTGCAGGACGAAATCACGCTGGTCGACGATCGGCTGTTTCTGACGGTAGGATCGAAATTCGAGCACAACTATTACACGGGCTTCGAGTATCAGCCAAGCGCACGGCTGTTGTGGACACCCGACCGTCGTCATTCAGCATGGGCGGCCATATCGCGTGCCGTGCGGACCCCCTGCCGCGCCGAGGATGATATGGTGAGCAACCTTGGCCCGATATTCCAGCCCGGCGTGCCGTTTCCGATCTTTTATCGGCTTATCGGATCCAGGGACGTGCGTTCCGAGGACTTGATAGCTTATGAAATTGGTTATCGGGCACAAACAACCGAACGGTTCGCGTGGGACGTGGCCGGCTTTTTCAACGTGTACGACAACCTGATATGGACGACGATGGGAACGCCGTTTTTTGAGAACACTTACCTGGTGCTTCCTGCCGTGGCGAGCAACAGCGAGCGAGGGGAGTCGTATGGTGTTGAACTGGCCGGACACTGGACACCGTCGGACACCTGGCGGGTTTCCGCCTCGTACACTTACCTGAAACTCAATATCCACAACCCACCCGGACCGCCGAATCCCATTAATTACAAGGCTTCCGTCGAGGGGAGTTCTCCGCGTAATCAGGCTCAACTCCATTCATTTTGGGATATCGGGCATGACTGGGAGTTCGGACTGGGACTTCGCTATGTAGACAATCTGTCCTATCAGACAGTGCCCGCCTACATCGAGATGAACGCCCAGTTGGCTTGGGTTCCCAGCAAAAATTTCGAGTTGGCCATCGTCGGTCAGAACCTGCTAAACAATCATCACCCCGAGTTCAACGCGGAATTGTTCAACACCGACCGTGCCGAAATCAAACGCAGCGTGTTTGCAAAGGCTACGTGTCGATACTAACTTCAACACAACGTGTAATCCCGAGTCGGTTTCCTTGGGCCGGCGGCCGGATAGGCGAAAACAATCAAGAGCGGGAGGAATGAAGCCTTCGGCCGAATATATTGCCGAACCGTCAATGTCCACCTCTCCTCCGTAGTCGAAAGAGTCTTGCAATCTTTTTGCCAGTCCTGAGGGAGTCGGTTTTTTCTGCTCGGACATTCGCTATAACCCCACCTGCAATCGCCTCGGTCGCACATCCGGCGACTGCTTTCACAACCTATCTTTTAAGTGTGTCGGAGTATGCACTCCGTGGCAAAGTTGCGCCTGCTGGCAAGACGGCCTTGCGGCGGATTTTGATGAAATCGCTTATTGGAACGCATGAGCGAACTCGGAGGAGTCATACCGCGTAAACGACAGGGAACAGATGGGCAGGTTCTCGATGGGAAACAACCGAAGGGTGGGAGTTGCGCTTTGGGCGGTGTTCACCGTCGGCGTTGACTGGTTCATACCTGCCCGCGTCCGCGGCGGCGATCCGAACGTGCTCCGCCATGCCCGGCTGGTGGTGGCGTTTGCCTGGATCCTCATCGTGCTGGCTGTCTTCTACAGTGCCCTCCTCTTCTTGATGAATAGCCCGATCAGCGCTGCCGTGATCGTAACGGGAATCGGCGTGTCGCTCCTTGTCCTGTGCGTCATGCGTCGGACCGGGTCGGTTTTCATTGCGGGCAATCTGCTCGCCACGGACTACTTCTGTGTGATGACCTTTCTGGCGTGCCGCTTGGGGGGGCACGGATCTCTTATCCTTCCGTGGTACGTGGCGGTGCCCGTCATGGCGGCTCTGGGTACCGCGAGCCGGCGAGCCACCGTCTTCTGGTTGGCCGTCACGTCGTCGTCGCTGGTCGCGTTCTATGCACTCGACTACGCCGGCTACTCGTTCCCGAATGATCTGACTCCGCACCACTACGAGCTGCTTTGTATGTTGGCCTGGATCGGCCTGATCGTGCTGGTGCTTGTCATCGCCTTTCTGTACGAGGCGGCCATGAGTCAGACATTGGCCGAACTCAAAAGTGCGGAGGGCAGACTGCTGCGAGAGAGGGACTTCTCGGATTCGGTAATCGCCACTCTGCCCGGCATATTCTATCTCCTTGACGGCGAGGGGAAACTCCTGCGATGGAACAAGAACGCCGAGCACGTCTCGGGATACTCGCCTGAAGATATACCCGGAATGCAACTGTTGGACTTCTTTCGCGGACAGGACCGGGAGATTATCAAACATAACGTCGAGGAAGTATTTACAAAGGGGCAGGCCACGTCCGAGGTATGTTTCGTGACAAAGGGCGGCGCCGCGATTCCGTACCTATTTCCCGGCAAACGGGTCATGATTGACGGGAAGCTACACCTTGTTGGGCTGGGAATCGACATCACCGAGCGCAAACAGGCCGAGCAACAAATCAAGGACTATGCCGCCACGCTGGAAAGCAAAAATCTAGTACTCGAAGAACTCAATGAAGTCGCCAAAGCGGCCAACCGGGCCAAGGACGAGTTTCTGGCCAACATGAGCCACGAAATCCGCACGCCGATGACGGCCATCCTGGGGTTCTCGGAAGTCCTGACGGAAAGCGCGCTGGACAAAGAGCAGCTCGATGCGGCCACGACCATCAAACAAAACGGCGAGTATCTCATCGGAATCATCAACGACATCCTGGACCTGTCGAAAATTGAGGCCGGAAAGCTGGAAGTCGAGCACGTTCAGTGCTCGCCGTGCCAGGTTCTTTCCGAGGTAGCCTCGCTGATGCGCGTTCGGGCCAAAGCGAAGAACCTGTCTTTGCAGATTGGCTTCGACGGGCCGATGCCCCGGACAATTCAATCCGATCCGACTCGGCTGCGTCAGATCCTCATCAATCTCATCGGAAACGCCATCAAGTTCACCGAGGTTGGCAAGGTCCGTCTGGTGGCTCGTCTGCTGGATGCCGAGTGCGATGAGCCCAAAATGCAATTCGAGGTGGTCGATTCGGGCATCGGGATGACCGAGGAGCAGATTGCCAGACTATTCAATCCATTCCAACAGGCAGACACCTCCACAACCCGCAAGTTCGGCGGAACTGGGTTGGGGTTGACGATCTGCAAACGGCTGGCGGGCAAACTCGGCGGCGACATCGATGCCAAAAGCACCGCAGGCAAGGGCAGCACGTTCACCGTCACGGTCGGAACCGGGCCTTTGGACGGCGTGAAGTTGCTTGACTGCCCAAGCGAAGCTCAACTCCCAACGCACTCCGACAGGAAGCCGGCCGCTGCGAAGATCAAACTCGACTGCCGAGTCCTTCTTGCCGAAGATGGCCCCGACAACCAACGGCTGATAGCGTTTCTGCTCAAGAAGGCGGGGGCCGAGGTTGTCGTGGCGGATAATGGACGGATTGCCTACGACCTTGCCCTGACGGCACGAGACGAGGGAACCCCGTTCGACGTGATCCTGATGGATATGCAGATGCCGGTCATGAGCGGCTACGAGGCCACGGCCAAGCTCCGCAAGGCGGGATATACAGGTTCGATCATCGCACTGACGGCGCATGCCATGAGCACCGACCGGGGCAAGTGCCTCGATGCCGGCTGCAACGACTATACGACCAAGCCGATCGACCACAAGAAGTTGATTTCCGTGGTAGCCGAATACGCCTCAGGGCAAGGGCAACACAAGTCCGGCGACATCCCGGTTGTTTAGGGCCTGAGAAAAACTAATTGTCGAATTTCGGGTGGCACGTCCCTGAGCGCAGCGAAGGGCGTGGTACACGACCAAACCACGCCCTTCGCTGCGCTCAGGGACGTGCCACCCTCAGTCAAAAGCGACAGTTATTGATTCGCCAGTCCTAAGTGAGTCGGTTTTTTCTGCTCGGACATTCGTTATAACCCTACCTGCAATCGCCTCGGTCGCACATCCGGCAACTGCTTTCGCAACCTATCTTTTAAGTGTGTCGGAATATGCGCTCCGTGGCGAGGTTGCGCTTGCTGGCAGGATGGCCTCGCAGCGGATTTTGATGGAATCGCTTATCGGAACGCGTGAGCGAACTCTGGGGAGTCATACCGTATGAACGGCGGGAAACGGATGGGCAGGTTCTTGACGGGAAACAACCGAAGGATGGGAGTTGCGCTTTGGGCGGTGCTCTCCGCCGGCGTTGACTGGTTCATACCCACCCACATCCGCGACGGCAATCCGGACGTGCTCCGCCGTGCCCGGCTGGTAGTGACGTTTATCTGGACCCTCATCGCGCTGGCTATTTTCTACAGCGCCATTTACTCCTGGATGAATAGCCTGATCCCCACTGTCGGGCTCGTGACGGCAATCGGCGTGGCGATCCTTGCCCTGTACATCATGCGTTGGACCGGGTCGGTCTTCATAGCGGGCAATCTGATTACCGCGGACCTCTTCGGTGTGCTGACCTTACTGGCGTGCCGCTTGGGGGGGTACGGTTCTCTTATCCTTCCGTGGTACGCGACGGTGCCCGTCATAGCCCTGAGCACCGCGGGCCGACGCTCCGCCGTCTTCTGGTTGGCCGTCACGTCGTCGTCGCTGGCCGTGTTCTATGCACTCGACTACGCCGGCTACTCGTTTCCGGATGATCCGGCTCAGCACTACTATGAGTTGCTTTGTCTGTTGGCCTGGATCGGTCTGATCGTACTGGTATTCGCTCTTGCCCTTCTGTACGAGGTGGCCAAGAGTCAGACATTGGCCGAACTAAAGAGCAAGAATCTAGCACTCGAAGAACTCAATGAAGCCGCCAAAGCGGCCAACCGGGCCAAAAGCGAGTTCCTGGCCAACATGAGCCACGAAATCCGCACGCCGATGACGGCCATCCTGGGGTTCTCGGAAGTCCTGATGGAAAACGTGATGGACCAAGAGCAACTCGAAGCGGCCGCGACCATCAAGCGAAACGGCGAGTATCTCATCGGAATCATCGATGACATCCTGGACCTATCAAAGATTGAGGCCGGAAAGCTGGAAATCGAGAGTGTTCAATGCTCACCGTGCCAGGTTCTTTCCGAGGTAGCCTCGCTGATGCGCGTTCGGGCCAAAGCGAAGAACCTGTCTTTGCAGATAGATTACGACGGGCCGATGCCCCGGACAATTCAATCCGATCCGACTCGGCTGCGTCAGATCCTCATAAATCTCATCGGAAACGCCATCAAGTTCACCGAGGTTGGCAAGGTCCGTCTGGTGGCTCGCTTGCTGGATGCCGAGTGCGATGAGCCCAGGATGCAATTCGAGGTGATCGATTCGGGCATCGGGATGACCGAGGAGCAGATCGCCAAACTATTCAATCCATTCCAACAGGCAGACACCTCCACAACCCGCAAGTTCGGCGGAACTGGGTTGGGATTGACGATCTGCAAACGGCTGGCGGACAAACTCAGCGGCGACATCAGCGTTAAGAGCACCGCCGGCAAAGGCAGCACGTTTACCGTCACGGTCGGAACCGGGCCTTTGGACGGCGTGAAGTTGCTTGACTGCCCAAGCGAAGCTCGACTCCCAACGCACTCCGACAGGAAGCCGGCCGCTGTGAAGATCAAACTCGACTGCCGAGTCCTTCTTGCCGAAGATGGTCCCGACAACCAGCGGCTGATAGTGTTTCTGCTCGAGAAGGCGGGAGCCAAGGTCGTCGTGGCGGACAATGGACGGATTGCCTACGACCTTGCCCTGACGGCACGAGACGAGGGAACCCCGTTCGACGTGATCCTGATGGATATGCAGATGCCGGTCATGGGCGGCTACGAGGCTACGGCCAAGCTCCGCAAGACGGGATATACAGGTCCGATCATCGCACTGACGGCGCATGCCATGAGCACCGACCGGGACAAGTGCCTCGATGCCGGCTGCAACGACTATACGACCAAGCCGATCGACCACAAGAAGTTGATTTCCGTGGTGGCCGAATACGCCTCAGGGCAAGGGCAACACAAGTCCGGCGACATCCCGGTTGTTTAGCAACGACCGTATTCTCCACATGGGCCGGACCCCTACAACCGGTACAACCGGAACACTCATAAAAGACCTGCTGCGTACAGGCATACTAGGCGATAAATACGCTATAAGCGATAGAACTGTCGCCTTGTGACGCGACTCCGCCGGCCGCGGTTCGACGGTCGGCTCACATCGAACAATTTTAGGTGGGGATCTGCAATGAAACGTCTACAAGAGAAACTGTTTTTTGGCGGGGCATTGCTGCTGTGTGTGATTCTGATGTCCCCGGGGGCGGTTTGGGCCCAGGGGATTATGCTCAACGGCATCGGGCCGGTTAACCGCTCCATGGGCGGCGCTTCCACGGCGGCCCCAATTGACGCCGTCGGTGCGATCTACTGGAATCCGGCCACGATCGGCGGCCTGGCCAAGTCCGAAGTGGTGTTCGGTATGGATATGCTGTTGCCCACCGAGAACATATCGAGTCAGGTCGGCGCCGGGGCATTCGGCCCTGGCGTGCCGCCAGTGTCCTTGAGCGGATCGACCGGAGGCGAGCCGGGAGCATGTCCCATACCGGTGGTGGCGTGGGTCCACAAACCAGTGTGTTCGCGTTGGACGTACGGCTTAGGGATGTACGGAATTGCCGGCTTTCGAGCCAACTATCCGGCAAGCACCACTAATCCGATCCTCACGCCGCAACCGGCCGCCGGAGGCCTGGGGTTCGGGCAACTGTTCTCCGAGGCCGAGTTCCTGCAGATCGTCCCGACCGTCTCGTACGCCGTCTCCGACAACCTGTCGATCGGTGTGTCGCCCACCATCACGATGGGCCGAATTGCCTTCGATCCCCTGGCCATCGCGTCGCCGGTCGGCGGCCTGTACACCTCGGGGAAGGGGACCCGGTATAGTTGGGGCGGCGGCGTGCAAGCAGGCCTCTATTACATCGGTCGGAATTGCTGGAATTGGGGACTGTCGATAAAGAGCCCTCAGTGGATGGAGGACTTCCGCTTTATCACCGGAGACGGGGCCGGCGGCTCACGGGTGGCGAAGTTCGACTTGGACCTCCCCATGATCATTTCGCTCGGCGGGGCATACACCGGTTTCCAGAAGTGCATTCTGGCGTGTGACGTCCGCTACTTCGACTATAAAAACGCACCAGGTTTCGGAGACCCGGCCGGGTTCGACGGCACCGGCGCGGTCACCGGCCTGGGATGGGACAATATCTTCTCGGTGTCCGGCGGCATGCAGTATCAGGCCAGCGACAATCTGTACCTGCGTATGGGATATACGTTCCAGCAGAACCCGATCAACGACACGAATGCGTTCTTCAACGTGGCCTGTCCGCTGATCATCGAACACCTGGTTTCGGTCGGTGCGTCGTATCGACTGACTGCCCATTCGTTCCTCTCGGCAACCTACGTCCACGGCTTCGAGAACGCACAGACTGGCCCCTACCACGTGGCCGGGGTGGGCCCCCTTCCGTCGACGTCGGTGACCAACAGGGTCTCGGCCGATGTCCTCAGCCTCGGCTTCACCGTGCGGTATTGAAGACAGAGTTTTGAGAGTTCCGGAGAGTTCTGACCCCAAATGTCTCTCTATTGTTATGATCGCCAAGTCGGATTATCGGGAAATGTAAACGGCGCACCGTGCTCCAGCAGTTGATATCTGTCTCCGATGCCTTCCGTCTTGAGATTGGTATTCAGTAACTGAGGTGGCAGGCAGTTGTCTGGGAACAGATCGTGGTGACAGGGGATGGCCACCTTGACATCAAGTTGCTTGGCAAGCCGTGCCGCTTCGGCCGGTCCCATATTGCGGAACGCCCCGTTGATCACCGCAATTAGCACATCGGGTTTGTGCGGGCGGGCAGCATCAGCCAACACCTCGTGATAGGCGGTATCACCCGTAAGATAAACCGTGGGACCATTGTCGATAGTCACAAGATAACCGACGTGTGTGAGGTCGTCACCGCTGAACGGAATGGCAAACGTCGCCCGCAGTTGGATATCTCCAACGGTGTGCGTCTTGTTGGGCCAGATCATCACGATCTCTTCTGACGGCACACCCAACTCCTGGAGCTTTTCGACCGTTTCCGGCGGCGCCAAGTAGGGACCGATCCCTCCAGCAGCGCGATAGCCGGCCAATGTTTCCGGGTCCAAATGATCGCCGTGGCTGTGGGTTATCGCGTAGAGATCGAACCCGACCATGTCTGCGGGCGTCATCGGCGGTGGTATGAGTCGATCCATGTCGAACCCGTGTTGGTCGCCGATCACCTTGCAGGAGTTGGACAGATAAGGGTCAATGGCGACGAGTTTTCCGGTCGGGCTTTTGATGACGAACCCGGCCTGCCCCAGCCACCAGAGTGTGAGCGAGCCGTCCGGTACGCGGTGGCGCCGAAGCTCCTGGATGGAAAGAGTTGCCATTGAGCTTCCTTATGGGTTTGGCGGAGATGTTACGATGAGGACGACCAGCGTTTCGGTTCCGGTGTTTTCGATGCCATGTATGCACCAGGGCGACAGGTAGACAAAATCACCCTTCTTTATCTCGCGCTGGAAGTTGGCAAAGGTCATCCGGCCGTGCCCTTCGAGGATGACGTAGGTCTCTTCCGTCTCGTGCGAACCGGGTTCCAGGATCACGTGTGGCGGAATGTAGAACATCACCAACCCCAAGTTCTTGGCCGGCGCTTTGGGATTCACCGGATGAACGACGCGGACGCCAAGCCCGTGGCATCCGGGGTACGCAACTGGAACGCCGTCCTGGACTGTGACGATCATGGGATCCACCGGCTTATCCGGCTTGGGAATGGTGGGTGGATTATCGCCCTGGTAGCTCTTAAAAACAGTTATCTTGGCCATGGTATCTTCTTGTGTGATGATTGAAGTAAGAGCCCAACAAGCTTAGAATTCACGGGCGTAGCCGGCCATCCAGCCACCGTCTACATTTAAGACAGCACCGTTAATGTAGCCGGCCTCCGGTGCGGCAAGAAAGAGCGCGGCGTGTGCAATTTCCTCGGGCGTTCCGGGGCGACCGACTGGGATGTGGGCCAGCATTTGGTTGACCGAGTCTTTGAACGTTCCATCTTCCCCGTAAAACAGATCTTTGGTGCTTTTGGTAAGGGTCGACCCGGGGGCGATTGCGTTGACCGTGATGCCGTCAGAACCCAGTTCGATCGCCATCGATCTGGTCAGGTTGACCACACCGGCCTTGGCGGCCACGTAAGCACACTGCAACCGCAGCGGCACCAATCCAACGACCGAGGCAATGTTGATGATTCGACCTAAGCCTTGCGATCGCATCACGCCCGCCACGGCCTTGCTGACAATGTACACCCCGGTCAAATCCACATCAAGGATGCGGTCCCACTCGTCGCGTGGGAACTGATCGATCGGGACGCGGTGTTGCAAGGTGTTGACGCCCGCGTTGTTGACCAGGATATCAATGCGTCCATACTCACGGACGATCTCGGCAGTAACGTCATGGACTTGTCTTTCGTCCGTCACATCCATTCCCATTGCCTTGCAGTGTGACGATTTCGACGCCGACTGCGTGACCGTGGCGAGGTCGATGTCCGTGTAGATTACGTAGGCATCGTTATCGGCCAGTATGTCGGCGATTGCCTTGCCGATTCCACGGGCGGCACCCGTGACCAAGGCCACTTTCTTCGATAGGTTTACGTTCATGTTTCAGCCATTCTCCTTAAACGATGTAGTTTTCGGTGTTCCGCCTATTGTTCCGAAGTCAACAGGCTTTTGATTATGGAGTCGATCTCTTGGCGAGACCCGCGAAATGCCCAGACCTGGGCTACGTCTTCACAGCGCGTGTGGCCTGTCCCGTGCCCGATGGCGGGTACGTGGTACTCCAGTTCGCTGAAGCTGCCCAGGTCGCTATTGATATTACATGCTTGTGTTGAATACCCCAGATCCTTGGTGTCATCCCACGGAACGTCAATGTACTGTCCGGATGGGTTGACGAAGAAGTTGCGAATAATGAGTGCCCATCGGCCGTCGCGCGCGGGATATACATAGCCAACCCGACCCGGCGTCGCTACTGCCCGAATGCCGATCTTCTGTTCACCCGAAGCGCGCATCCTGTAGCGGACCAAGTGGTCGCCGACAATTAAGTCTTCCCGGTCGATCGAGCCGAAATAAATACTGGGATTGGTTCTGACATAGGTTGGAATCAGCAGTTCCCCGCCATGAGGCATTTGCACGAGGTTCCACAACCCTACCGGGGCCGGAACCTCGGCGCTGGCATTCTCCAACTCCAGCGACGTGTGCAGCGTATACCCGGCGTATTGGGCGCCTGCCAAATCAGTCGGTGTTCGCTCGTACCGTAACGGGTTAGGAGCCGGAGCTACGGACTTGGTTATCCGTAGTTCAACCTCCTGTTTCGAGCGGGACAGAGTGACTTTCAGACGGTTATTCAGTCGCAGGCCCCGGTCTGTCTTGACCACCTGGTATTGCCCGGGATCGAGTTGGCGTGGCTGCCAATACTTTTCCGTATTGGGAAAGTTGGGAAAAAAAACATCGACCTCGGGGGACAACCAGGTGCGATCACCGCCCGAATTGTGCCACTGGTCACTCTCATAGAAATCCAGCGATGAGGATACCGATTCCAGCGCGGGATGAGTCCAGTAGAAGTTCTCGTCGCTCTCGGGAGCAAACAAACCAAGAATCCGTCCGCCATAGGGCAAGATCAGGACAGTGCTGCCATCTGGATTCCGGTAGAGTTCGGTAGGTTTGCCGACACCGCCGAGGGTTTGGATAAGCTTTTCGGTCATGGTTTGTTTCTTCGCCATGTGAAGGTTAAGGAACTACGGAGTCACACCTTTGGTCAAGGTATTTCCGTAGGACATGATGATTGCCGCGACGATCAGAATAGCAATCGCCAGATACATTTTGTTCCGAGGCGATCCGTGTACACCGTGCCATTCGCCGCTGATGAAGCCCACCGCTTGGCTACCCAGCATCTGCGAGGCCTGCTGTACGCCGAAGCCGACGGATGCTCCCAATACGCCAAGCAGGAGCATTCCCTTGCCCATCAGCGCGACCGCCACGCCGAAGTTGACGCCAAAGATGATTGCCAGGCCGATTTCCCCCCAATTCCTCAACAACACGTTCCACGACCGATTCTTGGTGAGGAGATAAGCCGGGTAAAGGATGTTGATCAACGCACCGCCGAGCAGCCCGACTGCCCAAACTGCGAAATTAGCCGGGATTTCGCTCGCTCCATGCGACTTCATCGCGGCAACGATCGGGCCTTGACTATAAACGAACGCGAAACTGATGCCACAAGAAAGCACACCCGCCAGGGCTGCCATCATCAAGCCCGTCAGAAAGCTCCCGGACGTTTCCTTCAGCTTTTCCAGTGCCCGGTCCCGTCCAAAGCCGGCAAGCGAGACGAGTACGACGCCCAGCAGCATGACCGCCACTCCGGCGAGCACCGCCAGACCGGCTGGAGATCCCAAGCCGGGTGCGTCCTGAAACAGACCGGAACCCTTGACAATCATTGGGATGGTCACGCCCATCGAGACCCCCAGCCCGGTGAGAATCGCGCCGGTCAACGAAAAGCCGATCCGCAAGAAGCAGATCAGGCACAACACGTTGGCAACCCCCCACCCAAGCGACCAGAGGTTGGACTTGATCAGTACAAGCCCGTCCACGGTTGCATAGGCCGCCAAGGCGTTTGGGCAGAAGGTTAGCGTGACCAGCCAGGGGATGCCGATTATCCCCACCAAATTACCGATGAAGGCCCAGTGCTCGTACTGGAACCGACGCATCAGCTTGATGGGCCAAGCCGCGCTGCCCATGATGAGGCCAGCGACTACGACGACCGCGACTCCCAAGAGTGTTGTCATATCTTTCTCCGGTTTCTCGCGATAAAGCTACATACCCGGCAGGTAACCGGCGCCAAAGCGGGCGGTTGACTGGTTGCGAAAATCTGAGATCAGCGACATCAAGACCGTAGTCCCCCCGTCTATAACCATGGTTTGTCCCACGATGAATTCCGCCTCATCCGAACACAAAAACGCGGCCAGTTTAGCGATCTCCAGCGGTTTGCCTACCCGCGCCGCCGGGATCCCGTTCTCGGCGGCTTTACGCATATCCTCTTCGTCAAATCCCGGTATTGCCTTTTGGTAGTTCTCCACCGGAACGCAGCCGGGGGCAATGGCATTGACACGAATTCCCTTGTGCGCCAGTTCGACCGCCAGGGCACGTGTCTGCGCGATGATCGCGCCCTTGGTTCCCGCGTACACCGAGTGTTCCGGCGCGCCCTGCAGGCCGTGGATCGACGTAAGGTTGCAGATCGCACCTCCTCCGTGTTCGAGCATGTGCTCGACAACTCGCTGAGTCAGGCGGAATGGCGCACGCACGTTCACATGATACATCATGTCAAATTGTTCCCCCGTCACATCCAGGAACAATTTATTGAAGGTGATTCCCGCGTTATTCACCAAGCAGTCGATTCTTCCCAGGAAACCGATGGCCTGATTTGCCAACTCGACCACCTCATCCACGCACTCAAAATCCGCCTTAAAGGCTGCCGATCGACGTCCCATCGACTGGATTTCTTCAACAGCCGCTTCTGCCCCTGTTTCACTGTGCGCATAATGGAGCACCACGTCGGCGCCCTGTCGGGCAAACTCCAACGCAATCTCACGCCCGATCCCCGTGCCGGACCCGCTAACCAGGGTCTTCTTGCCTGCCAATTTTCTATCTGTACTCATGCGATTATCTCCACTTGGCGCCGCAGTGAAACAAAATCCAGGGGTAACGCTTCAGCCGTCTGAAGTGAAGTAATGTATGCACCTTTTGTCCATTTAGCCGCCGTGCTCGAACGGCGCACCGGTAGGCAATCGAACATATTGCGGACTGCGCGGGGCCTTCCACATCCACTCTCGGCCGGTTCGGCAATGCACAAGGCTAATCACTTTGGCGCCCAGGCAGGGCATGATTGCAATCTGAACCGCATCGTTGGCAAACTCGATGACCCCGAAACCATCGACCATCTTTCGGTCTACCTTCACCATCATGCATCTCCTACCCGCGCTGCTGCGTCTTACTCGCATAGGTCTCTTGGCTCACCAGTTGGCTGGTCATGCCGCCGTCGGCCAAGAGGTTCGCGCCTGTAATGTAAGAAGCTTCGTCCGAGGCGAGAAACGCGGCCGTCCGGCCTATCTCGCGGATCGTACCCACCCGTCCCATCGGGATATTCGCCCGCCAATGGGTCAGGCAGGCATCAAGGTTCTCTGCCCCAGCCTGAATGTCATTCCATATCTGCGTATCGATCAGCCCGGGACTTAGACAATTGAAACGGAGACCTCGGGAGGCATACTCGACGGCTAGCGACTTGGTCAGTCCGACCATACCCCATTTGGCCGCGTCGTATGGCGCAGCGCCCTGCAGGCATGCCATCGTATGTACCGTGGCAATGTTGACCACATTGCCCGAGCCTTGCCCGAGGAACTGATCGATGCATGCCTTGATGCACAAAAATGTACCACGGAGATCGACTCCGATGACCCGGTCCCAATCCTCGACGGTCATCTCGTCGAACGTCTTGACGAAGTTGACACCCGCATTGTTGACCAACACGTCGATGCGGCCGAAGGTGTCGATGGTCTTCCGTGCCATCGCGCCCACCTCGTCCTCCTTCGAGACGTCGCATCGGATGAAAATCGCTTCGCCGCCGCGGTCTCGAATAGATTCCACGATTGCTTCGCCTTCTTTCTCGCGTCGGGCAACACAGACGAGTTTAGCGCCTTCCTCGGCAAATACATCGGCGATACCCACACCGATTCCACTACTCGCTCCCGTGACGATGGCGATTTTGTCTTTCAAACGCATGAGTATGCCTCCACGTATTAATGATTATTTTTCGATTATCGCCACCGCCCGGATCGGCGACCCGTCGCGGCCCTTGATGTTCAGCGGGAAGGCGATGAGCGTGAACCGCTCCGGCAGCTTGTCCAGGTTCGTCAGGCCCTCGATGATCACGATCTCGACGCCCTTGGCCAATAAGATGTGGTGGCACTCAAGCCAATCGGTGCTTGGCGTGGGCGTGTCCATACCCAGCGTACCGATCCGCTTCTGGGCGATCCATCCGGCCGCTTCGAGGGTGAGGGTGGGGAAATCGGAGAAAAACTCCTCTCGGCCGAACATCCGGTCCCAGCCGGTGCGATAGATTACCTTGGCCCCGGGCAGAAACTTGTCCTCGTGTTGTTTGAACATTTCGATCGTGATCGGCGTCTTGGCGTCCAACTCTCCACCGGGCGCCAAGTCAATCAACGATGCCCTGCCGTAGAACCGATCCAACGCCACCTGGTCCAGCGTTCGGCCGTCGTCGTAGAAGTGAAACGGAACGTCCAGGTGGGTGCCCTGGTGACTGGACATGCTGATCTGTGTGATGTTGTAGCCGATCGAGCCGATCGTGTTATGCGCAACGACGCTGATCTTCGGGTCCAGCGGGAAATTGAGCTGACCGTGCTGAAGCGGATGCGACAAGTCAATCAGAACCGTCATGGATCGTCCTTTTTGTAGGTTACACGCAATTTACGACGTTGCGGATCGGCTGACCGCACAACGCGCGGCGGCAGGCCTCGGCGCCTTTGATTCGCATCTCCATCAAACCTTCCTCGCAGTAAAAGGCGGAATGGGGATTGATCAGCACGCGATGGTAAGCCGGATGGTTGATATCTCGCCAGGCCGCGATCAGCGGATCATCCTCGGCGGGCGGCTCATGCTCCAGCACGTCGATACCAGCCCCGGCCAATTGCCCTGACTCGATCGCCGCGGGAATCGCCGAGACGTCGACCACCGCTCCACGCGCGGTGTTGATCAGGTACGAGCCGGTCGGCATCCTTGCCATGGCTCGGCTGTCGATCATATGCGACGTTTCGTCGGTCAGCGGGCAATGGAGGCTCAGTACAAACGCCTGGGCCAATAACTCGTCGAGGTCGTCAACTCGCCGAATTCCCAGGGCTTTGTCGTAGCCGTCGTCTTTGTACGGGTCGTAGAACGCAACGTCCATGCCCAACGCCTTGGCCCGCAGCGCGGCGGTCGTACCGATCCGCCCCAGTCCGACGATGGCAAACACTTGCCCGCTCAGTCGCCGCAACGGTGTCACCTGGGTGTAGGACCATGGCCCGAGATCGGCTCGCAACCGCGAATTGAGGTAGGCAATACCTCGACTGAGCGCCAGCATTAGGCCGACAGCCGAGTCGGCCACTTCTTCCGTCCCATAGTCGGGAATATTGGCCACGGGGATGTCGCAATCCCTGGCACAAACGTGGTCGACGTTATCGTAGCCGACGCCGCAGCGCACGATCAATTTGCATCCGTTGAGCCGCTGAATAGTCTTTCGGGACAACTCCAGATGGTGATAGAGCATGATTGCGTCGGCATCCTCAATGCGTCCGACCAGTTCGTCCTCGCTGTATGCGTTCAGTGCCTCAACCTCGGCCAGGTCGCCGAGAATCCGCTTTTCCGGCTCCAGGCAATCGGTGATCAGATCGGTAATGACGGCTTTGTATGGCTTGCTCATGCCTTTTCCCCGCGCAAGTCCTCTTCCGCCATCGCAAGGTGCTCGAGCATGGCCTCGCGTGCTGCGCGAACATTAGTTTGCCGGATGGCGGCCAGCACCGCACGATGGCCGGCGAGTGCCCGTTTGCTACCCAGGCGTGAAATTGTCTCTTGGCGCGATCTGCGCATCAGACCTGCAAGCGTCGTCAGCAACAGCTCAAATATAGGGTTGCCGGCAGCCTCGGCCAACAGGTCGTGGAAGCGTATGTCGGCATCAATTTGTTCTTCCAATGTGCTCGCCTTGGCTTGCTGTTTAATTGCCTCCTCCATTTTCTTGATCTGCGGCGGCGTGGCACGCCGTGCGGCCAATGCGGCAATCTCCGTCTCCAGCGGACGCCGTACTTCGAGCAGATCCAAAAGCGAGTGATCTCCGCGTTGCAGGAATGTGCCAAAGCTTTCGACCACGTGTTGCGGATCGGCCATCCTGACTCGCGGCGCCCGGCCCTGGGAAACTTCCACCAGCCCCTGCGCGCGCAGCATCCGCATCGCCTCGCGGATCACAGTTCGCGAAACGCCGAAAGTTTTACACAGATTCCCTTCTGGCGGCATGAGACCATTAGGCTCGAACTGCTCGGTAATGATCTGATCTCGTAAGCGGTCCACCACCTCCCGGACCAAGTCAACCTTTTGCACACCCATCCCATTGATGTCAGATCGTTGGGTGGGGGAACGTGTTGCCGATGGTCCGAGGCGGTTGCCGCGGGTAGATTTGTCAATCTGTGTTGTGTGCGACATGCTGTTATGATATCATATAAGTTCTGGCTGTCAACGGACGTAGCGGACGAGCAATCAAAATGTTTTAATCTAGCCTGCATTTCTCACCACTCGGGGCGAATGGACAACAGTGTGCCTGGTGGGGCAGACATTCTTGTCTGTCCTATTTGCCATGATTCCTAGGGCAGACAGGGGTGTCTGCCCCACCATGGTGAGAAATGTGGACTATCCCTTGGCAGTCCGTTGAGAAAGCCGATTGTGGCGATAAAACCCGTGAAATTCGGCGACTGGAGTCGCCTCCTGCAATCGAACGATAGTTTCTCAATGGGCTGTTAGCATGGGCGTACGGGCAGCGTCCAGCAAAATCGACCCGAAGGGCCAAAAACACAAGATATATCAGAGTACGCCATGTCACAGAAAATCCAGGGCATTTTCACCCCGCACATGGTTCCGTTGGACGAACAGGGGCGGATCAATGAACCGGAACTGCGGCGGTATATCGACTGGTTGATAGATCGCGGCGTACACGGTTTATATCCAAACGGATCCACCGGCGAGTTTGTCCGATTCACTCCCGAGGAGCGGCGGCAAATCGTGAAGATCGTTTGTGGGCAGGCTGCCGGTCGTGTGCCGGTGCTTGCCGGCGCCGCCGAGGCCGACGCCAGGGAAACGCTCGCCGCCTGCGAGACATACGCACAGTACGGCGCCAGGGCGGTGGCGATCGTCTCGCCGTTCTATTACAAGCTCAGCCCGGAATCGGTCTACGCCTACTTTCGCGAGATTGCCCTGCACAGTCCCATCGACGTAACGCTGTACAACATCCCGATGTTCGCCTCGCCGATCGACGTGCCTACACTGAAGCGACTGGCGGAGTTCGAGCGGATCATCGGCATCAAGGACTCCTCCGGCGATCTGGCACTCATGATGCGGATGATCTCGGCCGTAAGGCCGATCCGGCCGGATTTCTCGTTTTTGACAGGGTGGGAGGCGGTGCTCGTGCCGATGCTGATCGTCGGCGCCGATGGCGGGACCAACGCAACCAGCGGAGTGGTGCCGGAGTTGACACGCACGTTGTTCGATCTGACGCAAGCCGGCAAGCTCGACGAGGCGATGAAGCTCCAGTACCGTCTGTTGGAACTGTTCGACACCATGCTGTATTCGGCCGATTTTCCAGAGGGCTTTCGCGCTGCCGTGGAACTCCGCGGCTTCCGCCTCGGCCGTAGTCGCCAGCCGCAAAGCGACGCACAGCGGATCGACTTTGCTGCATTACAGAGTGTGCTGCGGTGTATTCTTTCGGATTTCGGCTACGTGGAAGCCCCGCCCGAAGGCTGTCCGACACGCACCGGCAACATCGATCAAGACCGCGTCAGCCACATTGCAATGAGCGTGATCCAAAAACTGCGTGAGCGGGGCGCCATTTGAATGACGCGTTGGGCTTATTGTGTGAGAAAAAGGTATTGGAACTATTTTCCGTTGTTATTTGCTTTTCCAGGTCTGCCGCGAGGACGAATTGAAAGGCCAGGTTTGAGAGGCAGGGCAATGGGTCAGCCGGATTTCTCTCCTTCCGCAAGAGGAAAAGAGTTCTGACACCTTTTGCGCCCCCACAACCTCAGCCCCTTTCATTATCGCCATTCCGCCGAGTATCGTTCTGCCCCCTTTTCCGCGCCAGTAGCAAACAAGCGAAAGCAAAACAGAGTCCAACTCCATAACACACAATAAAGGAGACCATGATGTCATAGCCACCATCGGAGGTTCCCTGAAGCAACCGCTGTGATCGAAGCAACCAAATTTCATAGGAGCACCCACCACCTATCACAAGCACAGGGAGGAAGAATCCCAAGTATTTCGGAAATCGTGTTGAGCACGTCGTCTCAAGCAGAAGAAATAGAATGACCGAAGGCGCAGCGAACGGAATGACGACAACCCCGAATAGCGGGAGCGAGAGGACTTCCCAAACATTTAGCATCGTGCATTCGTCGCGGAATAGCACATACTTGATGAAGAGGACCACGAAATACAGACTCGCCCCTACCGTGGCACCAACTATCGCCAAGCCTCCGCGCCACATGGTATTGCGCAACTTCACATTCATATCAGATATTAGCCCTTTTTTGCCGGTGGGGTGCGTCCTATTCGGTAATGGTCGCGGCGATTTCGCGGAGTTGTGCAAGTAGCTCGATGTTGGCGGCGGCGAGGAAGTCGGCCTCCTCCAGGCGGAACGGTCCGCCATCGGATGAAGTGACGCAGCCGCCGGCCTCGCGGACGATCAATACGCCCGCCGCCACATCCCAGATATGCGTGGAAAACGACCAGAAGAGATCGAAGCGCCCGGCGGCCAAGTAGCAGAGATTCAATGCCGCGGAGCCGGTCCGCCGGATGGCCTGGCAACGGGGAATCATTTCCAAAAACATCCGCAGATCGGGTGAATCGCTCCGCACGTCGGGCGGAAAGCCGACGGCGGCCAACGTCTCGGACAATTTGGAGACGCCGCTGGCGTGGATAGCCCGGCCGCCCAGCCGCGCCCCCTGGCCGGTGACGGCCGTAAAACACTCGTCCAGCGCGGGATCGTAAACCGCTCCGACGAGCAACTCGCCGTTGCGCTCCAGGGCCAGCGAGACGCAGTAGTGCGGCACGCCGTGGACGAAGTTCGTCGTGCCGTCCAGCGGATCGACGATCCAGCGGTATTCGGATCGCGTTGTAGGAAGCTCGGATTGTTCTTCGCCCAACAGGCAGTGATTCGGAAACGCTCCGAGGACGACGCGGCGGACCGTTTCCTGCGAGGCCAGATCGGCCTGCGTGACCAAATCGGCGGGGCCTTTTTCGCGGGTCTCAGTCCGGCCGATCCAGTCCTGAACAACTCGCGCGGCGGCGCGGACCGCCTCCTCGCACACTCGCAGATAATCGTTATATTTTTCCATGTTGGTTTTCCACGCGTGTTGGGTGGCACGGGCATCTTGCCCGTGTTCCGGCCGGCACTGGCGAGACGCCAGTGCCACCCCCGCGGCGGCAAAACATTGTTGTTCCACCGTTTAGGGCCAGCGTCCACGCCGGGTAATATGAAGTCAAATGTACCGAGTTGCTTTCCAGGGCGACAGTACGCAACTGCCGTGCCAAAACAAAAGTTAAAAGGGCATGTTTCCATGGCGGTAAGATAGGGTAACTTTGCCCCTAATGCGGGTGGGAAATCGTTGGAGCCGCTTTTTTTCGCCGAGATTTTATTCGTTCAGCACTAGACATCCCAGTGAAATCTGGTATTATCAAAGCATTGCCTCTTCTCTGTTCCGGCCCCGCCGTTTCGCTTCGCCGCGAGCGGCGGGGTTTTTTTTGTTGGTCACGGTAGCATTACAGCGCAACGTTACATGGCATCAACAGGGGACTGTCCCCCTGGCACCGCGTCCCAACCAACCCGTGAACGCTTACCATCAACGTTGCATTGGATTTCCGATACTCAATGACAAAAGAATTTATCACCGACAACTTCTTGTTGCGGAACGACCGCGCGGCATGTTTGTACCACGACTTTGCCGCCCGGCTGCCGATCATCGACTATCACTGCCACCTGTCGCCATCCGAGATCGCTCGGGACCGTTGCTTCGAGAATCTTTCGCAAATCTGGCTCAGCGGCGACCATTACAAATGGCGTGCGATGCGCGCGGCGGGCGTGTCCGAACGATTCATCACCGGAGACGCCGCGGACCGGCAAAAATTCCAGAAATGGGCCGAGACCGTACCGCTTACGCTCCGCAACCCGCTCTATCACTGGACCCACCTCGAACTGAAACGGCCGCTGGGTATCGACGACCGGCTGCTGGGGCCGGACACGGCCGAGGGAATCTGGAACGAGTGCAACGCGAAACTCGCCCGGCCGGAGTTCTCCGCACGCGGAATTATGCGGCAAATGAACGTCCTGGCGGTCTGCACCACCGACGACCCGACCGATCGGCTGGAGCATCATCGGTCGATCGCCGAGGATAGCTCCTTCACGGTCCAAGTGTTGCCGACATTCCGGCCGGATAGGGCGTTGGCCGTGGAATCGCCGCCGGCGTTCGGCGAGTGGGTGGACCGGCTCGCTGGGGTAAGCGGTATCGAAGTGAAGGACGATTACGACCGGTTTCTCGACGCCCTGCGCGAGCGGCACGACTTCTTTCACTCGCGGGGTTGCCGGCTCTCGGACCACGGCTTGGAGACGTTCCCCGCCGCCGACTATACGACGCCGGAAGTCGCGTCCGCCTTTCGGCGAGTTCGGAGCGGCAAGCAGCTCTCGGCCGACGAGGTCGTCGAGTTCCGCTCGGCCGTGCTGGAACAACTGGCCGCGATGAATTGCGAAAAGGGTTGGGTCCAACAGTTCCACTTCGGAGCAATGCGGAGCAACAACACGCGGATGTTCCAAGCACTTGGGCCGGACACCGGATTCGACTCGATCGGCGACCCGCGGGTTGCTCGGCCGATGGCGCGGTTCTTTGACCGATTGGACCGCGACGGCCGGCTGGCCAAGACGATCATCTACAACCTGAATCCGGCGCACAACGACGTGGTGGCCACGATGATCGGCAACTTCCAGGACGGCGCCACGCCCGGCAAGATGCAGTTCGGCAGCGGTTGGTGGTTCATGGACCAGAAGGACGGCATGGAGCGGCAGCTCAATTCGCTGTCGAATCAGGGGCTGCTGAGCCTGTTCGTGGGCATGTTGACCGACAGCCGCTCGTTTCTTTCCTACACCCGGCACGAATACTTCCGCCGCATACTCTGCAATCTATTGGGTACGGAGATGGAGCGGGGGCTTTTGCCCGACGAGATGGAAATGATCGGCTCGATGGTGCGGAACATCTGCTACGGCAACGCGGCCGGCTATTTCGGGTTTGACGTGCCCCGGTTGGGCGACTGTTGACCGTTCACAGGGAACGGTCCCCTAGCACCTCATTGCGGTTGTATTTGTGGGTGGCACTGGCGTCTCGCCAGTGCTGGCGGCAAGAACACTGGCGAGACGCCAGTGTCACCCACGGTCCTTCTTTTCCTTCAGCTTTTCCCGGAACAGTTCGAGCTTGCGGCGGATGATGCCGGAATGCGGATCCAGTTTCGCGGCCTTGATCTGACTCTTCACGGCGTTTTCATAGTCGCCTTTGGCGAAGTAGACGTGGGCCAGGGTGTCGTAGTATCCGCCCGTTTCGGGCTCCAGTTCCAACGACTTAAGCGAACACTTCAGAGCCTCGTCCAGGTCGCCCGCCGTGTTGCCGACCAGCCAGGCGTACTGGTTGAAAGCCGCGGCGCTTTCGGGGTCTTCGACAATCGCGTCGCGGAGCTTCTCCGCGGCCTTCTCGACCAGACCGGCTATCTTGGCGCGGTACTCCGGCGGCTGTCCGGGTAGCCGATGGCAGGCGATCAGCACGTCGATGTCCTCGGGGTTGATCTCCAGCGCCTTGTTCAACGCCTCGCGCTGTTTCGCCGCGTCTTTCTTTGCTTCCCAGTGGCAGGCGAAAAAGTAGTGCATTTGGGAGCGAGGGAAAATGCCGCTGCGGAGTTTGGCCGCGTCCACCTTACCGGTGTCGATTGCCAGAACCAGCTTCTCCAACGTATTGGCGGCATCGAGGTTTTCTCCTTGATCGTGCAGCATCCTCGCCAGATAAATACGGACAAACATCATCAGTTCGATCTGTTGCTGGCCACCCTGTTCAAGCACATGTTCGTACTCCCGCCGTGCCCAGGCGAACTGGCCCCGGTCGTGGAGAATCCCGGCCGTCCGAAAATGACTGAGCAAATGCTCCTGCTGCTTGCCGGGATGTAGTTTGAGCGCGCGGGTGGCCGTCTGCTCCGCCCGGTCCTTATTTCCCTGCTCGGCATACGCCTGGGCCAGCGCGTAAAGCAGCGGCGGATCGACGGCGAACTGGGGCGGAAACCGCCGGGCCAGATCGTCCACCGCTTGCCACGCCTTCTGTTCGATCAGCCAGTCGAGCAACTCGGCCAGCGATTGCGGATTGCCCCGTTCCAGCGCCACCAACCGGCGAATCACCTTCGCGGCGTCATCCGCCTTGCCGAGTTTATTCAGCCAGTCCATCTGAAAGCGGACCAAGCCGGAAACGATTTTCGGCATGGACTCCTTGGGTGTCCGCTTCAACACATTGTGCTCGTCGTCGATGAACTTCGACCACTCGGCCATCTTCGACTCGGCCCCCTCGCCCAACCGCGTCCAGGCCAACATCCAGACGGCGCCGGGGCGCTTGCACTTTTTCAGTCCCTTGCGGATGGTTTCGATCGCGGCGGGTTCGGGTGGAGCCGCCTTGGCATGGACCAAAAAAGCCACCGCCGCCGACTTGGAAAGGGCCGACGACTTCTCGAACCGCACCAGCCGGCACAAGGCGGGAATGCCCCGGCCGTCGGGCAAACGGGCCAACGCTTGCATCCGCATTTCCCGCTCGGAGGCGTTCAGTGACTCGTAGTTCTGCAAGAGCTGCTTGACTTCCGGCGGATCGTTGGCCGTCGTCCACTCGATCCGCATCAGGCGGAGCAGATACCTTGCCCGGGACGCGATTTCCAGATCCTCGTGGTCTGCCGCGGCGTTGAGCGCGTCGAAGGCATCGAATCCCCGCCGGCCAAGCTCCTCCTGGGCCCGCTTACGCACATAGTAATCCTCGTTGCCCAGTTGCTGGATCAGTTCGTCGATCCGTTGGGCCGAGTCAGCCTCTTGCCGCGCCGGTGGGGCGGGTTTCTGGTCGTCGGCGCCGAGCGCCGCGGAACCGAACATCACGGCGGCAACGATCAACGCGAACGCGGTCCTTGCGGCCGCGTGGGGTACTAACGTACTCATGCCATGACCCCGATTGGGTTTTTGCGGTTGTTAGCCCCGGCCCATCAGTACGGCAGGACCGCGCGAACCGCGTTGCGGATCGGGCGACCGGGGATGTAGACCTTTCCGCGGACGACCACGCCCGGCGGGCCAACCCACATCGGCGCGGGCACCATCACCGGCGAGTAAACCGCTCGCGGCATCGGCCTCATCGCAGGTGCCCGGTAATAGTAAGCCGGCGCGGGGTAGGCGTAAGCCGGAGCGGGATAGGCGTAGGCCGGCGGTGCGGGGTAATAAGCGTGGACGACCCTGGGCGAAACGTACCAGCCCCCGTAGGCGGTCGAACCAAGCAGCAACAAGATTACGGCGATGGCGGCAATGAGCGTTTTCATCCTATGCACTCCTTTTTGCAAGCATTCGGAACAGTCGAGCCAAACGGTACTATTGTGCAAAACACCCCATGCTGAATTATAGGTCGCGCACCATCGGTGTGCAACTGCCACGGCAGGGACGGGGAATGGCCGTGAATACACGGCTGGCAGTGATGGTTGCGCACCACGTAACCCTCCGTGCCCCGGGTGTATTCACCTCGTTGTTCTACACAAGTCTTGGCTACTTCGACCCGTAGGGTCGTTTGGCAATAGCCCAGCGATTTACAGGATTATGCATCCGCTAGCAACGATAGCAGAAAAACACTTGCCACAACGGAGCTTGTCATGCCAGTTCAACAATTTTCATAAAAATCTGAAATGATGATCATCACAACCGTTGACGTAAGTCCCTATTTTTCAAC
>CBDAFL010000094.1:0-1122 GCA_965195225.1 uncultured Thermoguttaceae bacterium | reverse complement strand
TTTTTTTTTCAAGCAGAAGACGGCATACGAGATTCTGACATGTGACTGGAGTTCAGACGTGTGCTCTTCCGATCTGCCAAAAAATAAAGGCGAGCGGTTCCGACTCGGCTTTGGCGGGACTCGTTGGCGATCCATCCGGGCAGTCAGATCAGGGAGCCGTTTCTGAACATGGTACTTCCAACAGTTTTGAGGCACTTCTCGGCGATCCACAAGGGCGGTCAGGACAGCGGGAACAATCATCACGCCGAACCTTTGGCGGCGGCGGCGGCGGCGGACTTCCCCCTATCTGAGAACCAAAAACCATGAAAGCCCCATCAGTATTTGACCGCATCGACAGCATCCTCGACCCCGCCCGACCCCGGCTCTCGCTTCGGGAGGGTATGGCTGCGATGTTCGGGTGCGGTGGATCGCTTGGCTTTATGATGCTGGTGGCAGCCGGGTACCTCGATCTCAATGCAGTGTCATCTTTTGTTATGATCTGCGCTGCGTTCGCTATCGTTTTAATGGCTGTTTACGGCTTACTGTTCATCGTTCCAAAGGAGGTAAAAGACCATGAAATCCACTGATAATCCTTATCTGCCCCGCGTCAATTCCGAAAAACTCTTTAACCTCCTCGACGTGGGGCAAAACGCGCCCGCCACCCATCTTATCGAACCCTCTCGCAGAGGAAGGGCGGGCGATTTCCCTGATGCAGATCGCGACGGCGTGCCTGATCTGTTCGATTGCGCTCCGCTCGATCCGGCGAGGGACGGCTGGCTTGGTGATGCGTATAAGAAGGCGGCGCAGTTCTTCACGCCGAACTATGCTGTGGCTGCCAGCCGCCGGGCTTCTGTGCGGAGTGCGGTCTCTGGTGGAGCGCGGGCGGCTGCCAGTTATGTGCGTCGCGTTCCGACTCGCCCCACGCAAGTCGTCTCGCAGTATGTCTCGCGGCAGGTCTCGCAGCGTGTTGCGCCTGTGATCTCGCGGGTTGTGAGCCGCCCGTCACCAGAGCAGATCAAGCGGGTGGCGACGGTCGCATTCCCGAAGACGACCGCGATGATAAGCGGGGCTGCTGAACTTCAGAAGGTGGTCTCTGCGGTGCGCCCGCCGTCTGGGGCTGAACTTGCGCAGGCAGTCCGAAAC
>CBDAFL010000093.1:0-62939 GCA_965195225.1 uncultured Thermoguttaceae bacterium | reverse complement strand
AAAACGCTCCTGCCAGTACAAGTAGTCGTCAAGACTCGGACCAGGCCGACCGGGTTTACCCATAACGTGACTCCTTGGCAGCTAAGACTGAATGCCACCAGCCTACCACAGCCGTCAAGCATGGATCGGGCGGACGCTTACATTCCTGACGGGTTCCCAGTGTCTTGAATTCCGAGATCGCAATTTCGGACTCCTAAGGCAGGAGAGTCAGCCGAAGGGCGATATGATGGGAGGATACCGGAAAGGGAACGTTTGCTGAGACGACCGGCCAGCCGACCTGGCCGAATCACATCCTACACCCCCGTCAGTTTTTACACCCGGTTTGGACGCGTTAAGCGGCTTGAATCTGGATGTCATGCAAGTTCAAGCTGGCTTGCTTGTGTGAGGTCAATATGTGACAATCACGACACTTGGTGGTTGCCAGCAGGCCAGAAACCACTGGGATGATGGATATGGCGGTGGGGCTTCGCAGAATAGGGCGTACCGCCCTGAAAAACCCACTCCTCCGAGGCCCACTTCACCGAAACCCTTGGGGCAGCTAGAATAGACAGCGTTTCGCCGTTTGACTGGTAGTGTGCAGGCCTATTTTGCGTCAGGAATGTGGCAGAGAAGCCGGACCAACCTTCCATCTCGACGGCTTTGCCACCTTGCGGTGCGGTGTGTTCGCATCGGCGGCCATATCGTGGAGACGCTCGACCTTAAGGTGACGGATGGCTGCGGTGAACTGGAAGGAAGGGGCCATGTATCAGGCGCGAGAATAGATCTGCATTCCGTTTAATTCGTTTCAGGAGAACTCCTATGGCCGATATAGAGAATTCAGAAGTCAAATATGGCCAAGAGGAGATAATAGCCGAGTACACCCAAGCTGCCACGTATCATAATGCACAAGTGGCGATACGCTTCACCATCGCGGGTTTTTATATGGCAGGAATATGTTTTCTTGCACAGACCGTACTGACCGCAGACAACTGGTGCATTAGATCGGTGGGAAGCTTCATGGGATTTCTCATCAGCGGTTGCCTGTGGATTATGGATTTGCGCACTCGCTCTTTGTACACGCTCCTAGCTCGTCGCTGTACTGAGATCGAGCACGACCTTTGGGGCCTTGAAGGTTCTCGCTGGTATCAGGGTACTTTCAGCCGATTGTTCAAGATCCGCCCTCCTGACTCGTACCACCTGCTCGCCGAAGTCCCCGCTTCTCCTGACCGCGATTGGCCTGAGGCCCTGGAACTTTCGTGGGTTCCAAAGTCATGGCGTAACATCCTTTCGCTGTGCGTGTCCCACTCCATAGCGTTGAGTGCCCTATATCTATGCGGATTTTTCGTGTCGCTGACAATTTTTGGCACGTCGATATACAAAATGTGCTTCAAATGACCGATTTTTGGAAAGACCGTAAAGTCCTCGTTACTGGCCCTACCGGCCTTGTGGGTTCATGGCTGGTTAAGGCATTACTAGCTCAGGATGCCAACGTAATTGTCCTCATACACGATGCTAATCCTCAGTCGGAACTGTATCGAAGTTCGGATATCCAACGGGTATCAGTAATAAACGGCACTCTGGAAGATTTTGGGGTGCTGGAACGAGCAATAAACCAGTTCGAGGTGGATACGATCTTTCACCTGGGAGCACAGGCGATCGTCGGTATGGCGAATCGCTTCCCGTTGCCTACCTTTGAGACTAATATCCGAGGAACCTACAATCTTCTTGAAGCTTGCCGCCTTCACATGGATATGGTCCAACGGGTAGTGATTGCCACAAGCGACAAGATTTACGGCGAACAACTTAGCCTACCCTGTACCGAAGAAACGTTGCCCAACGGTCAATTCCCATACGACGTTTCCAAGAGGTGTGCTGAACTTATTGCTCAGACTTATCATAACACCTACACGCTCCCTGTTGCGATCATACGTTGTGGAAACGTATACGGCGGTGGTGACTTGAACTGGAGCCGGATTGTGCCAGGAACAATTTGCTCGTTCCTGAAGGGACATCGTCCTACTATCAGAAGCGATGGTACCTATGTACGGGATTACATCTACGTAAAGGACGTTACCGATGGCTTTATGCGTCTGGCAGAGCTTCTGGAAGACAAGCGTGTATGGGGTGACGCTTTCAACTTGAGCACCGAGCAGCCGATCACGGTGTTAGAAATAGTGAATGTTATTCGGAACCTAATAGGTTGTGAACACTTGGAACCTATTGTTCTAAACTGTGTCAAGGGAGAAATTCGGGAACAACGCCTATCTGTGGAAAAGGTCCGCCGCCTCCTGAAATGGAAGCCTGTATTTGATTTGGAGTCTGGTCTCCGCGAAACTGTCGATTGGTACAAAGCGTTCTACGGAGTCGAGTGATTTGGTAGTTGGTCACGATGTTGCGAGAGTTGCAGAATAAAAGAGGGAGAACGGGGGCGTAGATCGAGAGGGGCAATTAGTCGAGAGCGGTGGGTAGAATTGGGGGGGTAGAATTGGGGTCAGAGCGCACTTAGTCATTAGTAGAGTTTTCCTAATGACCAAGTGCGCTCTGACCCCGTATTGCCCCTCGTCGCGGCCGGGTGAATGTGGATGTTAGGACAATGCGACTCGGAGCGTGAGAGGAGAATCGGATGAATCGGAGGACGGACACAAGGACAATCGTCACCGCTGCGAGAAAACAATATGAAAGCATTCGCAAGGACTATGATCGCGCCTTACGAGAACATACTCTCGATCTCCGTATTCCGGTGAAAAACCTTATGGAGAACCTACGAAGCGCACTCGATTACATGGCCCACGACATCTACGACATTTGCTGCAAGCCTGTCAGAATCATTACTGGCAAGCCCGACCCTCGCAATATCTACTTTCCTTATGGGTGCACGGAGTTGGACTTTAAGGCTGGATTAGGCAGCTCCTTACCTGAATTGGATACCAACAGCCCTGCCGTGTACGATCTTGTTACATCCATACAGCCATTTCGGTGCAACGATCCTTGGCTTTGTGATCTCTGCTCAATTCTGAATCAGAACAAGCATGATAAGCTAACAGCACAGGTTCGTTCAGAGACTGAGACGTACTCTGTCGAGAACGAACACGGTAGCGTGAGCATAATCGTGGATAACCCAAACGTACGCGTTACGTCTATGCCGGGCGCGGTGGAGGTATTTGGTGTTCCGGCTCAGTTCACCCGCGAGGGAATCAGAACAGCACCTTCGGATAAGCTCACTCACAGACGAGATAAATGGGTTGCCTTCACATTTGAAGGGTCGAATGTCAACGTCATCGGAATGCTTGATAAAGCTGTTGCTGGCATTACGGATTTTGCAGACAAACTGTATTCTTTGATATGAGTCTAACGAGGCGTTCCAGCCGACCCCGTACCTCGGCGGCTGAATTCGTCGTTCGCCGCTGTCTCGTAATCTCAACCGTTTGCTCGGATGTCTTATCAAACCACCAATTTGTGACACCGAGCCCGGGGACATAGACCGCCGAAAGGGGAAAAGAGACGCGGCTCTTTCCTCCTACTTCTCGATAAAACCAAAACGCCCCCTCTCTCTTTTCGCTCTTCCCTCTGCCCCGCGGCGTTTTCTTGTCGAAAATTGGGCCACTCCCTGTGATATAATCGGCTTCGGCCTATCGAGCGGCCTCTTATCGGGCCAAAGCGAACCAGTCCACGGCATCGTCCGTTTGGTCCGCGTCCCAGCCGACTTCGCCGAGGATCGGCGAGGTGCATCGGGCAGTAAGCTCCCGACGATTGCTCGATAAACTGGCGTCGTCCGCCGAAGGTGGCCGGGGATGGTTCAGCACCACGCCCGCGACCGAAAGCCCCTCGTGGAACATGCTCGCCGTTATCAGAGTCTGTAGCGTCTGATTGATTGTACCCAACACGTTTGGCGAAACCACCACCAGCGGGAAGCCGAACTCACGGGCCAGATCGGCGACATATTCGTCCTCGCCCAAGGGAGACATCAATCCGCCGGCGCCCTCGACCAGGATGATCTCGGACCGCCGGCGCCAGTGTTCGAGTCCTCGGCGGAGCAGATCGGCGTCGAGTTCTTGTCCTTCCGCCCGAGCGGCCAGATGCGGGGCCAGCGGGGCCTCGAAAAGCTGCGGACAGACCTGTTCCAGTTTGCTCGGCCGGCCGGCCGCCTCCCATAGAGCCACGGCGTCGTCGGAGACCAGCGAGCCGTCCTGACGCCAGCACCCGCTGGCCGCCGGTTTGTAGACGCCTACCTTCCGCCGGTCGGCCGCCAACCGCCGCGCGATCAGCGCGGCGACGTAGGTTTTGCCCACGCCGGTGTCCGTGCCGGTGATGAACAGTCCTGGAACGCGGTTTGTCGCGGGCACTCGAACTCCTCGGCGTGGCGGAAGAACCCCGTAGGGTAGCTACAGTTCCAAAAACTCCTCGGCGGCCTCGCGCAACACCTGACGGTTTGGATCGACGCCCGTCCAAAGCTGCAAACCGATCGCCACTTGTTCGATGAACATGCTCAGTCCGTCGATCGTTTTGCAGTTGCGTTGGGCGGCCTCTCGCAGGAGCCAAGTTTGGGGCGGGTTTATCGCCGCGTCGGCCACGATCAGTTCCGGCCGCAGGCTTTCCGGCACGAGCGGCAAGGGGGCGTCGGCGGTTTGGTCGAGGCTCGTGGCGTGGATCAGGATTTCCGTCTCCGGCGGCACGGCGTAATCGCCGTCCCAGGCAACGACGGAAACCGGCAACTCAAACTTGCCGGCCAGCAGCGCGGCAAGCTCTTCGGCCCGGGCCGCGGTGCGGTTGACGATCGTCAGTCCGGCGGCGCCCGCGGCGGCAAATTCGACGACCGCGGCGCGGGCGAGCCACCCGGCGCCGAACAGTACGACTTGCTTTCCCGCCGGATCGACGACGCGGCGCAGCGCCTCGACCACTCCTCGGCCTTCGAGGTTCTCGCCGACCAGCGCCCCTTTGTCGCGGAAAACGAAGTTTACGGCGCCAACGGTGGCGGCGGTTTCGGAGGTTCGATCCAACAGTGGAATGACGGCCTGTTTATGCGGATCGGCGCAGTGCGCGCCGCGGAACCCCAAGGCCCTTAACCCGCCGACGGCGGCGGCCAGGTCTTCGGGGCCGACCTCGAAGGTCAGGTATCTCCAGTCGAGATCCTTGTCGGCGAAGGCCCGATCGACCAGATATTGAGTAGGGTTGCCGCCGACTGGATAGGCAAGCAAGGCCAACAACGGTTGCACCGCGGGACTCGACACGAAACGCCTCCATTCATGACTAATGATTGCGGGACGGAAGATCCTCGCTTTTCGACACGGATTATAAATTATAAATCATAAATCATAAATCCCCTCTCCAGCTACTTCTTTTCCGTCACTCCTTTCCACTGGTCGGTTCGGAAAGGCGAGGCGGGCAGACCGGCCTTGTTGGCCAAGTTGGGGGTGGCGTCGTCGCGCCAGGCATAGCGCACCGCCACCGGCCGAGCAACTCCGTCCGCGTGGACAACGATCGAACCGCCGTCGATTTCGGCCGCCGCCGGCACGAACTTCTCGTCCACCCCGGCGATGGTGAAATCCACAAGCGGTTTGCCGTCTGAGGCGGATAGTCCGCCATCGGCGTGGTCGAAGCTGAGGCGAATCTTGCCCCCCCCGACCGCCATCGACTTGTAGATCGGACCGGAGTAGACGACGTCGCGGCCGTAAACCTTCGCCAATGCCCAAAGTGCCAGCCGCTTGCCCACGTCGAGTTTGTTCCCGGGGTGGACGTCCTTCACGTTTCCGATGTCCATGGTGACGGCCATGCCGGTGTTGGGCACGGATTCGAGCGTCATCAGTTGTGCCTCCCGCAATTCGGCGCAGTTTTCCGGGTTCTGGCCGTCGTAGTGATAAGGCGCCAGTTGCACGAAGCCGAAGGGAAAGTCGCCCTGGCCCCAATCGGACCGCCAGTTGGCGATCATCGCCGGGAAGAGCGTGCGGTATTGATGCGCCTGGCCGATATTGCTTTCGCCTTGATACCAAATGGCGCCGCGGATGGCGCAAGGGACCAGCGGGGCGATCATGCCGTTGTAGAGGGTTGATGAATCGCGATCGTGGAGCAATGATTTAAGCGCGGGATCGGCCGCCATGGTCTCGCGGCTGGTCCAGAACTCGGCCGGTGTGCCGCCCCAACTGGATTGGATCAATCCGACCGGCACGCCGAGTTCCTTGTGCAGTTGGCGGCCGAAGTAATATGCCACCGCGGAGAAACTACCCCGACCGACCTTGACGATGTTCTCCGGCGTGCATGGCGCCCACCTACCGGCGACGTCTTCGGCTGGCTCGGCAGCCTTCACCTTGGGAACGAAGAACAGCCGAATCGAGGGATAGTCGGCCTTGGCGATCTCCTGCCGGCCGTTGTTCGACGCGCCGAGTCCCCAGGCCATGTTCGACTGGCCGGAGCAGAGCCAGACTTCGCCCACCAGGATATTTTGGAAAACCAGCGTGCTGCCGGAAGAATCCTTGACGGTCATCGTCAATGGATCGCCGCTGTCTAGTTTGTCCAGCGTCGCTTTCCATCGCCCGTTTTCATCGGCTTTGGTCGTCAAGGTTTGTCCGGCGATGGAGACGGTGACTTCCTCGCCCTTGTCGGCCCAACCCCAGACGGGCACGGGCTGTCGGCGTTGCAGCACCATGTCGTCGCTGAAAATGGCCGGCAGCTTCACCGCCGCCGCCGCAACCGCGGTCCAACCCGCAATCAACGCGAAACACGCCAAAATCCGCACGATACACCGGCAACGCATGGCAAGCCCCTTACTGGAACGTGTTGGTGCAATGCAACGTATAAATGATCCCTATTTCTTTTCTTCCGCCGGGCCAAAGAGTTTGAGCAATTCTTCCTTGAGCTTCAGGCCGCGGGCGTTCAACCGTATCACTTTGCCGTCGCGGCCAACTAGAATTTTCGTGGGCATGTCCGTGATGCCATAGTACGCGACGGAGGGGCTGGGTTTGTCCTTGCCGTAGACGATTGCCCAAGGAATGTCCCGCTTCTTAACAAACTTTTCCAGGTCGGCAAGACGTTGGTCGCAACTGACCCCGACGATGTCGAATCCTTTGTCGTGGTATCGGTCGTAGTATTTTTTCATCTTCCTGAGGTCGGCGACGCTCGAGCCGGACCAGGTGGACCAGAAGTCGATCAGCACCACCTTGCCCTTGTATTTCGACCAGTCGAAAGTGCTACCGTCGAGGAGCCTGCCCTCGATCCGGATTTCGTTTCCCGGCAGCGCCAGACGGCGAGAGGTTCCCGCCAGAGTCTGGGCGAACTCGACGAGTTTCTCGTCCTTGCTGGCGGCAAACGCCTTGGCGGCCGAGCGGTAGACTTTAGAGGCGTATTGATTGTCGCCGGTCAGTTTGGCCATTTTTCCGACCATCAGCGCCAGCCCGCGGTCGGCCAGTTCCGGGGGCGACTCTTCGAGGAACCGCAGCGCGTGCCTGATCGCTTTCTTTTGGTTCCGGGGGTCTTGCCGCTCCGTCTTGGCGAGTTCGACCCGCAGGCCGTAATTGCGGACCAGCCGGGCATACTTCTCGTGACCGTCCTCCTTCAATTCCTCGACGAACCCGGCAAGCTGCTCCCGGCCGTGCAGCAACTGCATCTTAAGCTGCACCGCATACATCATCTCCTTCTCTTCCGGCTGGGCGGCGATAATATGTTCGGCGGCCCTCCCCAGCGCCCGCCGCGCTTTAACCACCATCTGTGGATTCTCCAGCCGTGTCTTCCTGGTCTTTTCGATATAGCTTTTGAGTTCTTCCGGGGTGCCCTCGGGGACTATGAATGGATCGGCCTTTTTTTCTTCCTTCTTTTCCCCGGATGTCTTCTCCTCTGTTGTCTTCTCGTCGGTCGGTTTCTCTTGGTTTGGTTTCTCCGCCACCGGCGTGTCGGCGGGTTCCTTCTTCCCCTCGGCCGCCATCAGCGGCCACGCCGCCAACGCCGCAAGGCACAGAACCATCAACCACAGCCCCTTAATCGCGCCGCACATCCCGCACCCCTTTGCAAAAAGTCGAACGTCGAGTCCCCTGGCCGCTGTAAGTCCCGTCGACGTGCTATCGGAAAGAAAACGCAACTTGTTTAGCAGCCGTCGGAACGACGGCTAGCGGCCCAACTCGGGCCGCCGTGCCGGCGACCGCTAAACGAATGTCGCGTTGTCGCTCCGAACATCAATAAACGTCAAATCCGATTTTTCCGTTCTTCGCCGTTGGGGCCGCGGCCTTCTCCGCCCGGCGAATGATCTCCCATGCCTCGGCGGCCGTTTCCGCGTAGTCGATCAACCCAAGGTCTTCGTCGTCGATGGTTCCCTGGTCGGCCAGGAATTGGAAGTCGATTACCCGTTGCCAGTATTCCCGTCCGAAAAGGATGATGGGAATGGCCTGCATGCGTCCGGTCTGGCGGAGAGTCAGCGCGTCGAACAGTTCGTCGAGCGTACCGAACCCGCCGGGAAAGGCCACCAATGCCCGCGCCCTCAACAGGAAGTGCAGCTTGCGGATGGCGAAGTAGTGGAACTGGAAGCACAGTTCGGGCGTAATATACGGATTGGGTTGTTGTTCGAATGGCAGGCGGATGTTCAGTCCGACCGACTTCGCGTCCGTGTCGTAAGCGCCGCGGTTGGCCGCCTCCATAATGCCCGGCCCGCCGCCGGTCGTGATCACGTAATCGCAAGGCGTGTCTTTCTGGCAGTCGGCGGAGACCAGACGTGCGAACTCGCGGGCGGTATCGTAGTAGTGGCTTCGCTCCAACAGGCGTTTGGCCCGATCCACCCCCCGACGAAGCGCGGAGTCGTCCGGCGCGGCGGCCAGCTCTTGCTCGGCTCGTTCGAGTCGGCGCTGGGCATCCGCCGGCGAGGTGATCCGAGTGCTGCCGAAAACCACGATCGTCGAGCGGATGCAGTTCCGCTGGAGATACAATTCCGGCTTGAGCAATTCCAATTCGATCCGCGCGGCGCGCATCTCGGGACAACCCAGGAAATCGACGTCCTTGTAGGCCACTCGATAGCTGGGCGATTGCAAAATCTTCGACACTTTGGCGGCGGGGTCTTCGGTCACGGCAGGAACCTCAGCGTAAAAGCCGGCTTGGCTATTGTGCAATGGAAATCCAACAAAGTGTTATGCTAAAACATAACCTACAACTAACTTAACAGCTTCCCACAGCGGAACAAGTCTCGACCAGGCAAGAATCCACGCGAATGCAACAATCAGAATCCATATACTGGGGGGAACTCGCAGGCCCGGTCGCACGCGACGAAGCGGCCATGTCGCGCAATGGACCGCCGCCGTCGCCAAAGCTATTGCGACAACCGCTTGCCAGCCGAGATAAAGCCCCACGCAAATCAGACCGAGGAACAAACCGGCGGGATGCCGGCTTGCATCCGCCGGTTTCTTGCGGCCAATTCGCTGCACCCACCAAACCGCGCCGCCCAGCGCTGCGCCCGCGGCCAAACCGGCCAGACCGTCAACGACTCCGGCCAGATAGTGCGGCAGTCCCGGCCAGGCCGCAACCGGCCGCAGCAGGGGCCAAACCAGCGGCGCCACAACGCCGATCGCCAGCGCCGGAACAAACAACCGCGGCGGCGGACGCTTCCGGTCGAACTCGATCAATGCGGCGCAGAGCAGCGTGCATAACAACAGCAGATGGAACAGGTAAACGCAATACAATTGCAGCCCACTCGTGCAGGCCATCGAAAATCCCTCCGCGACTTCCACGGCTCGGAGCGGGAGATTCGCGCCTTGCGAAAAATGTTCGACGGCGGCCAGAGTGCCGAACATCGTCGCCGTGAGGGCCTCGACCAGCGGATAGCGGATGGAAATCGAGCCGCCGCAACCGCGGCAACGGCCACGCAGAACGATCCAGCCGAAGACCGGAACGTTGTCGTACCAGGGGATGCGCCGCTTGCAGGTCGGGCAGTGCGACGGCGGATTGATCAGGCTGATACCCAACGGCAGCCGATACACCACGACGTTCAGGAAACTGCCGATCGCGCCGCCCAGCGCGGTCAGCCAAAGCACGATCAACCAACCGGCGTCGAGTGGGAGCATGGCGGGTAGTGGATAGTGGGTAGTGGATAGTGGGTAGTGTAGCGGTCGGGTGGCACGGGCATCTTGCCCGTGCTTCGGCCAGCACTGGCGAAACGCCAGTGCCACCCACCGGGGATCGTGTTCTTATGTGTTTTCCATCGCCGCGCGGACGGCAGCGAGCACCTTCTTTTGCGCTGAATCGAGGGGTCCGTCCAGCGTTGCTCCGGCGGCCTTGCGATGTCCACCGCCGCTGAACTGCTCGGCGACCTCGCTGCAATCCATCTCGCAACGGCTCCGCAGACTCACCTTGAACTCGCCCTCGGGCTGCTCGACCAGGATCACGGCCGCTTCGGTCCCGCCGACCGCGAGCGTCATGTTGATAATGTCTTCGCTGTCGGAAGGGAGCGCCCCGGCGTCGGCGAAATTCGATTGGCTGAGCCACGTGTGGATCAGCCGGCCGTCCAGTTCCGTGCGCGTGTGGTCCAGCGCCCGACCGATCAATCGCAGCCGGCCCTGCGAGTCGTTCTCGTAAAGTTCCTTGTAAAGCCGGTCGGGGACCGCGCCGGCATCGACCAGACGCCCGGCCAGACGCAGCGTTCCGGCCGTCGTCGATGAGAACCGGAACCAGCCGGTGTCTGTGGCCAGGGCGACAAACGCAGGCTGGGCTATCTCCGGCGTCAGCGCGACGCCCAACTGGTCCGCCGCCTCGACCACCAGCCGGCCAGCCGCCTCGGCGTTCACGTCCTTGAACACCTCGGCGCCCAGATCGTCGCCGCTCTTATGATGGTCGAGCACGATCTTCAGGGCCTTGGTGTTTCGGATCACGTCGCCCATCGCCCCCAGTTGCACCCAGGCGCTGGTGTCGAGGATTATCAGCACTTCGCGGTCGTCGAGTTGCTCGGCCGCGATATCGACACCCAACTGAACAAGCCTCCGCTCGGGATCGAGAAATCGCAGATTCGGCGGCACGGCGAAGGCGTTGCACACCCGAACGTCCTTACCCAGCGACTCAAGAATCGCCAGCATCGCCAACTCGCTACCCAGGGCGTCGCCGTCCGGTCGAATGTGGGTGGTCAATACAAAACGCTCGTGAGAGCGAACAATTTCAATGAAGCGATGCCAGGCTATCATGTGGATGGGTATTTCGTGATACAGTTTTTGTCGCGTTTAGCGGCCGTCGGCACGACGGCCCCGGTTCGCGTCGCAAGCCGCCGTGCCGGCGGCTGCTAAACAGAAAATTGACATATCTATTCAACTTCCAGCGAGACGATTTCAACCGTTCGGGCTACGTCCCGGACTATCTGGTTCACCAACGCCTCGACGGACGCGAATCGCTTAATTTCCCTCAAATGGGCGAGAAAGTCAATCTCGATCGGCTGCTCGTAGATCATCCCCTGAAATCCGATCAGATGTGCCTCGACCTTGGTTCCCCCCTCGTCGAAGGTTGGGTTTGGCCCCAGGCTGACGGCCGCCGGATGCCAGGCGTTTTCGATCCGTGCGCGGGCGGCGTAAATCCCGTGGCCCGGCAGAAGCGTATCGATCCGGTCGAGATTGGCGGTGGGGTATCCAAGCCGCTCGCCGCGGCCGGCGCCGTGGATCACCACGCCCCAAATCCGGTATGGCCGGCCGAGCATCATCCGCGCCTCGTCCAATCTACCCACTGAAACCAGCGAACGAATCCGCGAGCTGGAAACGATCCGCCCGGCGATCTCCACCGGCTCGGCCGCCTCGAACGGCATTCCCGCTTCCTCGCAAAACCGGCGTAGAACACCGACGTTGCCGGAGCGATTGTGGCCGAAAAAGAAATTCGGCCCCTCGACCATCGCCTGGGCGGACATCCGACCGCGGACGACGCGGTCGAAGAAATCGCGGGCCTCGATTTCCAAGAAAGCCTTGCTCGTGGGATAGACGACCACCGCGTCGACGCCCAATTCGGCGAGGATTTCGGCTTTTCGCTCGAGCCGGACGAGCGGCTCGGGCGCGGCGTCGGGGCGCAGAAGGCGCGTGGGCGGCGGATCGAAAGTGAAAACCACCGCCGGACCGCCCACCCGTTCGGCCATCGCGAGGAGCCGCTCGACCAGCCGCGCATGGCCCAGATGGACGCCATCGAAGTTGCCAATGGCCACGGCGCCGCCGCGGAGCGAATCAGGAAATTCATCGAGGCTACGAATCGTTTTCATCTATTGGGTTGCATCAGGCCGCTAATCTTTAGTTTTCAACTTGCGGATTTGATCCCGGAACCGAGCGGCTTCCTCGAACTCCTCGGCGGCGACGGCCGCTTCAAGCCGTCGCCGAAGAATTTCGAGCTTGCTCTTGGGGCGGTTCTCCGCCGCGCGCTGCTCGGCGGCGAGAATTTCATCGCGCCACTGTTCGAGGCTTTCCAGTTCCACGCACTCCTCGGCCCGATGCCCCTGGTCGTATTCGTCGAGGAACTCGCGGATGGTCTCGATTCCCGCCTCGATGGCCCGGAGACCCTCGTTGGCCAGCCGTTGTTGCAACAGCGGAGTGGCCGTCGCGCGGGCGTGCATCATCGCCACGTACGGCCGCCATTGATCGAACTGGAGCTTAAGATGTTCGTCCCGGACGTGGGATCGAACAAAGCCGAACAACCGCAAATTCCGCGCGGTGTCGCGGGCACACCACTCGAACATGTCCAAGTGCCAAAAACTCAGATAGCGATGGTAATACTGCACCGCCTCGCGCCACAGCCGCAGACAATCCTTCTCGCCAAGCAGAAACGGCGCGGAATCGGGATGCGTCTCATCGTGCTTCCGTTGCCGGCGCTCGTAGTATTCGAGCCACGACTCGCAGTCCTTGGGGCGGACTCCGTCGGGACGGCCTTCCATTTCCATTTGCAGCACACCCAGATCAACCCGCAACTGAATTTTGCTGCGGCCGTCGTCGCCGGGGATGATTCGCACCAGCACTTCGTCCGGCTCGAACTGCCATTGGTCGAGAAATTGCGTCAGATCGTTTGGCATGCGGGCATTGTACGCGGTTGGGCACGCGACGCAACCGTCCCCCTTCCACGGATCGCGTCAACTGGCCGCTGAAGCGGCCGGCCCTTGAGGCGCCACCCTCGAATCACGCCGTCGGATCGTGGCTGATCGGCTCCATGACCTTCGTGTTCCGATCGACGGCCAGGACGATGGTCCGCTGCTCGGCGCCGTCGCGGCTGCTGGCAACCATCGGCAAGACGTGGCGTCGGTCGGGAAGGTTGAAGCGGACCGCGAACGAGCCGTCGTTCCGCAGTTGCACCGGTTCGCCGCGAAGCGTAACGTGGGCGTCGGGGCGGGTCACGCCATGGACGATCAGTTCCGCGTCCACCTGGAACTCGAAATCCGAGCCGTTGGCCAAATGGGCCGACGCGCCTGGACCGAACTGCACCGTCACTGGATCGCCGATCGGACGCTGGAGCCGTTCCTCGAACAGTTCCTTCAGATCGCCGTTGGACTCCGGTTGGCTGTATCCGCCGCTCAGCGCGAAAATCCGGTCGAAATCCTTGGCCACGTCGGCCCAGTTCTGGTCGAAAGCGTCGCCGGCCGCCGCCGGAGGCGTGGTGACGACGTTGCTCCGCGCCACGCAGAAGAACTTGCCCTCCGATGTCAGGTAGCCGATGTCCAGTTGGTAGCTCTTCGGGGGATTGCCGACGTCGATGTACCAGTTGTTCACGCCGCCGTGGATTTCGATGTCGCGGATCGGCTGCCGGGTGGAGGTCGTGACACCTTCGCGCAACACCTCGCAGACCCGCAGCGTGGGCCGAGCGCCGTGCCAATACTGCCCCAAGGCGACTTTCGCCCGTTCGATGCTCTTCCGGCTAAGTTCCCAGTAGGCGTGCAGCCAGTACGAATCGCGGACCATCACGATCAGGCGGTCCTTGACTTGCCCGTTGCCCTCACTGATGCTTTGGAAAGTCAGATCCTTGGCCTCGGCAAGCCGCGTTTGGACCTGCGCCAGGCGTCGCGACTTTTGGGAGTGAGACACCGACCGCTTGTCGCGGTCGCTGGTTCTCTCGGATCGGCGTCTTTCGGCCCGCGCCTGCCGCAGCAGGGCCTTCACCAGCTCGTCCTTTCTCATGGAGTGCCAGCCGGGGACTTTCTTCTTCTTGGCTATCGCGGCCAAGTCTCTAACCGTCCGATTCTTCAGTTCTGCTGCTGTCATTGCGACGCTCGTCTCTGCTGTGCCGGCCTCGCGGGCCGGTTAGGTTCGGGAGTCGTCCGTGACAGGTGGGGCTACGTCACTGGTTCGTGCAACGATCCACCGCCGCCGCCCTCTTGCCCCGCCGAGGGTAGGCACCCGGTAAATTGGGCATGGCAGGTAATTTCCAGTATAATTGCATCACTTTTCCAGAGCAAGGATTTCTCACCGCCATCGAGACAATCCGGCCTCACAAGCGGAGACGGAACTGCTTGCACGATAATCACTTACGAAAACAACTGGCGTCCCTGGCAATTGTTAAGATTGTACAGGTCGTATGTACCTTCGAGCTATCGCCGCTACACCTATTGGTGGCCGTGTGTCGCCGAACACTTCGGCGGTAAAGATGCCGGGCGGGCAATAACACGGGCAATGGGCGCTCATGGCGGAAGAGCCGGTTCCGAGAGGCGGTTGACTTGCCGTGAAAGCTGGTATAGAGTCGCTATTCTTACCCACTTAGGATCGCGACCGGATTGGGGCCGTGAATAAACCGCGCAACGACACCTCCCCGTTCGTGCTGGCCATGCAGTGGAGTTCGCGGATCACGACAATCTCCTTGGAGTTGGTCGTGCCGGTGCTGATCGGCTACTGGCTCGATCGACGCTGGGGTACGCTTCCGTTGTTCATCATTGCGGGGGTAATCCTGGGTTTTGTTACCGCGACATTGAGTCTGTTGCGGCTGGCCAAGCCCCCCGGCTCGGATCATCCATCAGATTGAGAACGCGTTTGCATGGTTACCCGGCTAGGCAACTTACGGAATCGCGGCGTGGCAATCCGGCTGGCGGTGCTGGGGATCGTTGTGCTTGCCGCTTATGGACTGACGGCGCCGGTGGCCGTTCGCTTGGGTGGTTCCGTTGCACTGGCGGCGGCGGCGCTGGCTGGTGGATTATGTCTGGCGGGAGCCGCCTCGGCCCTGCTGATCGCGGATCGGTTGCAAGGACCGCGCGGCGCGCTTGCGGCCCTATGGTTGGGTATGATCCTGCGAACGGGCGTGCCCTTGGCGGTCGGAGTAACGATCCACTGGCATGGTGGTCCGCTAGCCCAGGCCGGTCTGCTTTGGTATCTTTTGGTTTATTATCCAATCACGTTGGTGGTTGGCACGATACTTACGCTGCCGCCGAGTGACCGACAGCGAACGCCCGCATTCTGATCGCCCTCGAAGGCAACCTAACAGCCCGATGAACCTCGATCTAGCCAAACTTGCCGAGCATGTCAACGACGCCAATGCGTTCGAGTTGCCGTTTGGCTACGCAGTGCATTTGCCGATCATCTACGGCCACCAAATCACGAAGTTCATGGTGCTGGAGTTAGTGGCTGCGATTCTGATGGTGCTGATTTTCGTGCCGCTTGCCCGAAAGTTGGCCGGCGGCAACCCGCCGAAAGGCCGATTCTGGAATATGTTCGAGGCGATGATTGTGTTCCTTCGCAACGGCGTGGTTCGTCCGGCGATTGGGCGTCACGACGCCGACCGCTTCCTCCCGCTTATCCTTACGCTGTTTTTCTTCATTCTGTTCTGCAATATCATGGGTTTGGTTCCGTTTCTTGGTTCGCCGACCGCGGCCTTTTGCGTTACCGCCCCGTTGGCGCTGGTGACTTTTTTGATCGGCGTGGGATCCGGCATGAAGAAGTATGGGGTGCTGGGGTTTTGGACAGGCTTATGTCCGCCCATGGACGTTCCACTCGTGCTGAAGGTTGTCGTTGTGCCAATGGTTCTCGTGCTGGAGATCGTCGGGCTTTTCATCCGATACAGCGTGTTGGCCGTGCGTCTCTTGGCCAACATGTTTGGCGGCCACCTAGGGCTGGCCGTCATTATAGGGTTAATTCCAGCGGCGGCCGGTTCCTTGTTGTGGTTCGGCGTGGCGCCGATGGCGGTGTTCGGCGGGGTGGCCATCAGCATGTTGGAGTTGTTTGTCGCGTTTTTACAGGCATACGTTTTTTCGTTCTTGGCGGCGTTGTTTATCGGAATGAACGTCCACCAACATTAAACCATCAAGTCGCGACCGTGGTCGCGGTTCGTGTAAGGCAGTCACAGTTTTTCCGAAGGAGATGAAACCAGTGAACAGGTTGTCCAAAATTGCAGTGTTGTTCGTTGTGATGTTGACGGTGGTTGCGTCGCCGGCGTTGTTGCTGGCTCAGACACCCGCCGAAGAAAAGCCCGGCGAAGCCCCGGCGGCCACAGCGGCTCCGGCCAACAACGGCTTTATGATCCTCGCAGGCGCCGCTTTTGGCGCGGGTCTGGTGACGCTCGGCGCCGGCTACGGCATCGGCAAGATCGGCTCGTGCGCCGTCGAAAGCATGGCCCGGCAGCCCGAGGTTGCCAATAGCATCCAAACCGCCATGCTCATCACTGCGGCCATGATTGAAGGCGTCGCCCTGTTGGCCGTGGTCGGGTGCCTGGTCAAATTGCTCAAGTAGTAAACCCGTAGGAAACGATCGTACGATGTGGAACCGAGTTTTCACTTGCCTGTTGGCCGTGGCGATTGGCTTGGCTATTGCCTCGCCAATCTTGGCGTCCGAGTCTGCGGCGGCCGAAGACGGTGGCATGAATCCGTTTTCGCTGTCGGCTTGGGAAACCGATCTGGCCCTATGGACGGCAGTCGTTTTTCTGTGCTTAGTGGCGATTCTCTGGAAGTTCGCCTGGGGGCCGCTCGCCGCCGCGCTGGACAAGCGAGAGCAGAAAATCGCCGACGATATCGCCGGGGCCGACGACGCCAACCAGCAGGCCAAGGAGCTTTTGGAACAACACCAAAAAAAACTCGACGAAGCCGGCGACGAGGTCCGCGGCATCCTTGAACAGGGACGCCGCGAAGCCGAGAAGCTCGGCCGCGTTCTGATCGAAAAGGCCAAAAAAGACGCCGAGCTCGAGCAGCAGCGGGCATTGGGTAGAATCGAGACCGCCACGGACGATGCTCTGAAAGGGCTGGCCGATCGCAGCGCCGCGATGGCCGTCGAACTGGCCGGACGCATTGTCCGCGAAAAACTCGACCCAAAAGATCACACCCGACTGATCGAACAAACCGTGGCCGGGTTCGGGCGGGAAAAGGCTGACAGTTGATGGAGAAGAGAGAAGAGAGAAGAGAGAGGAGAGATGAGGTGATGACGTTTATTGATTGTCGGAAAAGTAAAGCAACACGTTTAGCAGCCGCCGGAACGGCGGCTTGCGGCGAAATGGGACCGACGTGCCGTCGGCCGCTAAACGGGCACCGCGTTGCTTTCTCTCCCCTCGCCCCGCCACCATGACTGAATCCCAGAACACCGCCGAACGCGACGCACGAACCGCCGCCCAAATCGAGGCCGACGTGGGCGTCGAACGCATCGCCGACGTCTACGCCAAGGCACTGCTCGGCGCGGCGCGGAACGCCGGCCAACTGGCGGCCGTCGTCGAGGAGTTCGACGACCTGCTGGCCGAGGTGCTCGACAAGTTCCCCAAACTGGAAACCGTACTGGCCTCGTCGCTGGTGTCGGTCCGCGAGAAATATGGCGTCATCGACCGGACGCTCGGCGGCCGGGCCTCGGCGCTGATGGTCGGGTTTCTGAAGATCGTCGCGCGTCACGGGCGACTCGATTGCCTCAGGGCGATCCACCATCAGACGCACGTAATGTACGATAAAATGCGAAAACGCATCCGCGTCGAGCTGACCACCGCCACGCCGGTCGAGACGGCCGAGCTTCGCCGCATCGTAGACGGACTCCGCGAAAAACTCGACGGCGAGCCGGTCCTCCAGCAACGCATCGACCCCGAGCTGATCGGCGGCGCGGTGATCCGCGTCGGCGACGTCGTATACGACGGCTCAATCGCCAACCAATTAAAACAACTTCGTCAACGGATGAGTCAGAGGAGCGCCAATGAAATTCAAGGCCGACGAGATCGCTTCCGTCATACAGCAGGAAATTGAACAGTTCGACTCTCGCGTCGACGTCCGACAGGTCGGGCGGGTAATCGAGATCGGCGACGGAATAGCGCGCGTCTATGGACTGTCCGGTGTCATGGCGGGCGAAATGGTCGAGTTTTCCGACAACGCGGGCGACGTGACCGGGCTGGCCTTCAACCTCGATGAAAACTCCGTCGGAGTCATTATCCTCGGCGACTACCTTACCATCAACGAGGGCGAGGAAGTACGCGGCACCGGACGGCTCCTCTCGGTGCCGGTCGGCGAGGCCGTGCTCGGCCGGGTGATCGATCCGCTGGGCAACCCGCTCGACGGCGGCGGGCCAATTGCCTCCAACGAGCGGCGGCTGGTCGAATCGGAAGCACCCGGCGTAGCCCAACGTCAGCCGGTAAAACAGCCGCTACAGACCGGCATCAAGGCCATCGACTCGATGACGCCCATCGGACGCGGTCAACGCGAATTGATTATCGGCGACCGAAAGACCGGAAAAACCGCCATCTGCATCGACACGATCATCAATCAGAAAGAGACCGGCGTTAAGTGCTTCTACATCGCCATCGGGCAGAAGGACTCGACCGTCGCCGGATTGATCGAAACCCTCCGCAAGCACGGCGCGATGGACTACACCACGGTCGTGGTGGCCGGGGCCAGCGACCCGGCCCCGTTGCAATACGTCGCCCCGTATGCCGGCTGCGCGATGGCCGAGTTCTTTACCTATCGCGGCGAGGACGCGCTGATCATCTACGACGATCTCTCGAAACAGGCCGTGGCCTATCGACAGATTTCGCTGCTGATGCGCCGTCCGCCGGGACGCGAGGCATATCCCGGCGACATCTTTTATTGCCACAGCCGGCTGCTGGAACGGGCCGCAAAGCTCAGCGACGAACTTGGCGGCGGGTCGCTCACCGCCCTGCCGATCGTCGAAACGCTCGAAGGCGAGGTCGCGGCATACATACCCACCAACTTGATTTCGATCACCGACGGGCAGATTTACCTCCAGCCCGACCTGTTCTTCTCCGGTCAGCGGCCGGCGATGAACATCGGCATTTCGGTCTCGCGGGTCGGCGGCGCGGCCCAGGTGCCGGCCATGAAGAAGGTTACCGGCGGGATGCGGCTCGATCTGGCCGCCTTCCGCGAACTGGAGTCCTTTGCCCAACTAGGCACCGACCTGGAGGCCGCCACCCAGGCGCAGCTCGATCGCGGATACCGAATGACAGAGTTGCTCAAGCAAGGTCTGTATCATCCGATGCACGTCACCGATCAGGTGTTGAGCATCTACACCGGTGCCCGCGGCCATCTCGACAAAATCCCCGTCAAAGAGGTCCACGCGTGGGAGGAAGGATTTTTGGCGTTCATCCACAAGGAGAAGCAGCCGTTGTGGCAGAAGATTACCGACAGCCGCGAGCTAGTCGACGAATCCGCCGCGGAGCTCGACGCGGCGATTGCGGAGTTTCAGCAACAGCACGCGGGCACGGAGGAGACGGTGCGGGTGTAGATTGCAAATTGAAAACCCGTTTAACCGCCGCGTCTACGCGGCGAGGGAGTGGTGCGTTCCACGCACCCTACAAACTGGAAACTGACTACTGACAACTCCTAATGGCCAAAGCCCGAGTACTAGACCGACGCCGCAAGTCGATCCGCGGCATCCGCAAGATAACCCGCACGATGGAGTTGATCTCCACCGCGCAGTTCAAGCGGGCAATGGTTCGGGCCACCGCCGCGGCGGCCTACACGCGGCGGATCACCGCGCTGGTCGGCCATCTAGCCCGAAGCGGATTGGAGGTGTCCCACCCGCTGCTCGAACCGCGGCCGGAACCGAAACGGGCGACGCTGCTGGTCCTTTCGGCCAATCGTGGGATGTGCGCCGGCTACAACGCCGGCGTGTTGCGGCAGGCCGTTGCCCGATACCATGAGTTGGCCAACGTCGCGTCGGAGGTCGGTCTTGAGGTGGTCGGCAAGCGGGGTATTTCGTCCTTTCGGTTCCGTAAAATCCCGATCGACGAGGCGTTCACCCATTTCGAGGACAGGCCCAGCTTTGCCGAGGTGGACGTACTGGCCGAGCGGTATTTACAGGATTTCACGGCCGGCCGGCTCAATCGGCTCGACGTGGCCTACACCCGTTTCGAGAGCGCCAGCCATCGGCAGGCGGTGGTCGAGACGCTGCTTCCGATGGGCGGTTTGCCCGCAGTAGGACAGGTTGCCAACCTGTCACAGCCAAATGTAGGACAGGTTGCCAACCTGTCGCCACAAACGCCGGCCGCCGAGACGCAATACGAGTTCCTCCCCTCGGCGGCGAGCATTTTGGACGAAGTGGTGCCGATGAGTTTTCGGGTACGGCTGTTCAAGTGTTTCCTGGACGCGGCCGTCAGCGAGCAGATCGCCCGGATGGTAGCCATGAAGACCGCCACGGAAAACGCCGACAGCATGATTTCGCATTTGTCGATGGCCTACAACCGCGCCCGGCAGGGACAGATCACCGGCGAGTTGCTGGAAATTATCGGCGGGGCGGACGCACTGAACGGGTAGAAAAAACGCAAAGTGGAAGAGTTTGCAAGATACGCGACATTTGACGCAGAAAGATGATAGAATGAACGATTGCTACGTATACGTCTACATTGATCCGCGAAACTACGAAGAGTTCTATTATGGACAAGGAACCGGTTCGCGGAGGTATTCGCATCTTAACGACGCCTCTGATCCGGAGAAAGAAAAAACAAAACGAATTGCAGAAATTCAGAAGGAAGGACTTGAGCCTATCATTCGTGTTATTGCGAGAGGGCTGACGAAGTCGGAAGCTCTCTTGGTAGAGAAGACTCTATTGTGGAAATTGGGTCGGGGAACGACCAACATCGCAACGGGATGCTTCGCAGATAAATTTAGACCCCACAACACAATCCACAAGGAGTTATCGGGCTTCGACTACCAGAACAGTTTTTTCTACTACAATGTTGGTGAGGGCAAGCATAGAAACTGGGATGACTATGTGGACTTCGGATTTATCTCCGCCGGGCAAGGCACACGATGGCGGGACGCTATGCGAGGATTTAATGTTGGCGATCTATTCGCCGCGTATTTGAAGCGGCATGGTTTTGTAGGTGTCGGCCGCATTAAAACGAAAGCGGAAATGATCCGAGATATCCGAATCGGAAATAAGCCGTTGCTAAAAATGCCGAAGCTTCGATGTCGTAATATGAACGACAATTGTGACAGCGACGAATTATCCGAATATGTTTGTTTGGTTGAATGGATCAAAAAAGTTTCCAGAGAACAGGCAAAATGGCGTTCCAAGCCAACGCTTTATACAACAACCCACGTGAGGGCTTCCTTAGATGGTCAGCCTGAAACCGTTTTATTTCTGGAATCGCAGTTTGGAATCAATGTAAGAGATTTGATTCGCTAAGCGAAGGAATCGTTATCCCTTCCTATGATGTGGAGACAATGAACATGCCTGTCATATCCATGTTCTACGGAATCATTGTGTCATTGTACTATATGGACAACAAGCAGCACCATTGTCCGCACGTCCACGTGAAGTATCAGGAGGATGAGGCCGTAGTCTCGATAGCCGATGGAGAGGTGCTGGAGGGACGGTTGCCGCAACCGAAAATGCGGCTGTTCTTGGCGTGGCTCGAAATTCACAGAGACGAATTGGCGGCCGATTGGGAGCTTGCCGTCAGCGGACAACAACCGTACAAGATCGAACCATTGAGGTGAAGCCATGAATCCGCGTGTCACGGGTGTGAAGCCGATCAACGATTACCAACTGGAAATCACATTCAGCAACGGCGAAACGGGCGTTTACGATTGCCGGCCGCTGTTGGACTTCGGCGTATTCCGGGAACTTCAAGACGACGCTTATTTTCGGCAAGTGAGGGCCGAAAACGGAACGGTCGTTTGGCCCCACGAACAAGACATTTGTCCCGATACCGTTTATTTGGATTCCAAAAAAACAGCCTTGTCTGTTTATTGAACAACCGTCGCAAGATATCCTATGCCCACCGCCACTTCCGCAGCAAAACCAAAACCCGCCGCTTCCCACAACGTCGGCCAGGTGAGCCAAATCATCGGCTCGACGTTCGACGTGCAGTTTCCCGAGGGGCGGCTACCGGCGATCTACAACGCCGTGAAAATCAGCAACCGCCGCGAAGGGATCACGGTCGATCTAGTCGGAGAAGTTCAGCAGCACCTCGGCGGCGGAAAGGTCCGTTGCGTGGCGTTGGCCAGCACCGACGGCATGGTCCGCGGCATGGAGTGTATCGACACCGGCGCGCCGGTCAAGGTGCCGGTCGGCAAGGCCACGCTCGGCCGCGTGTTCAACCTCACCGGAGACGCCATCGACGGACGCGGACCGGTCGAGGCCGAGGACTATTGGCCCATCCACCGCGATTCGCCCGAGGTGACCGACCTCTCGACCGAAACCGAGGTCTTCGAGACGGGCATCAAGGTGATCGACCTGCTCACTCCATTCGTCCGCGGCGGCAAGGCCGGCCTGTTCGGCGGAGCGGGACTGGGAAAGACCGTGATCCTGACCGAACTGATCGCCCGGATCGCCACTTCGCACGGCGGATATTCCGTCTTCGCCGGCGTCGGCGAGCGGACCCGCGAGGGGAACGACCTCTGGCTGGAAATGCAGCACACACAGATCGGCGATACCGATCGGCACGTGATCGACCAGACGTGCATGGTCTTCGGGCAGATGAACGAGCCGCCGGGCGCGCGATTGCGCGTGGCGCTGTCGGCGTTGACGATGGCCGAATACTTCCGCGACACGACCGGGGCCGACGTGCTGCTGTTCATCGACAACATCTTCCGCTTCTCGCAGGCTGGCAGCGAGGTCTCCGCGCTGCTGGGTCGAATGCCGTCGGCCGTCGGCTATCAGCCGACGCTGGCCAGCGAGATGGGCCAGTTGCAGGAACGGATCGCATCGACCAACAAGGGGGCGATCACTTCGGTCCAGGCGGTGTACGTGCCGGCCGACGACCCGACCGACCCGGCCCCGGCCGCCGCCTTCGCCCAGCTCGACGCCTTCATCTACCTGGAACGGGCGATCAGCGAAAAGGGTATCTATCCGGCCGTCGATCCGCTGGCCAGCTCGAGCCGCATCCTCGACCCGCAATACGTCGGCCAGCGCCACTACGACATCGCCCGGCGGGTGCAGATGACCTTGCAACGCTACCGTGAGTTGCAGGACATCATCGCCATCCTGGGCATCGACGAACTGAGCGAGACGGACAAGCTGGTGGTCCACCGCGCCCGGCGCATGGAGCGGTTCCTCTCGCAGCCGTTTTTGGTGGCCGAAGTTTTCACCGGCAAGCCGGGCGAGGTGACCCCGCTGGCCGACACGATCCGCAGTTTCGAGGAGATTGCCGACGGCCGTTGGGACCATCTGCCCGAGCAGGCGTTCATGTACGTCGGCCCGATCGAACAGGCGGCGGAACAAGCGAAGAAAATGGAACATAAACAAAAATGACGAATGTCGAAATTCAACATTCATTCGGCATTTGAATTTCGACATTCATTCGACATTTGGCTTTCAACATTCGACATTCCCCATGCTCCAGTGCATCGTCGTCACCCCTGAACGGACAGTATTCGACCGGCCGGCGGAGTTCGTCGCGCTGACTTTGTATGACGGCGAGATCGGCGTCGCGCCGGCACACGCGCCGATGATCGGCCGGTTGGGCTACGGCGAGATGCGGGTAGTGAGTCAAGGGCAAACCGAGCGGTACTATGTCGAGGGCGGGTTCGTCGAAGTGCTCGACGACGTGGTTTCCGTACTGACTCGGCGTGCCGCTGCCGCCTCCGAGATCGACGAGGCGGTAGTCGGCGAGCAGCTTTCCGCCGCCCGAGCGCGCCCGGCCGTCACGCCCGAGGCAATTCAAATCCGCGATCGGTCGATTGCCCAGGCCCGCGCCCAGTTGCGCATCTGCCGCCGGGCCTAGCCATGGCCATGGTTCTCTAAACCTTCGGGTGGCACGTCTCTGAGCGTAGCGAATGGCGTGGTTGCCGGGAGATACACGCCCTTCGCTACGCTCAGGGACATGCCACCCACCGCGGACCGATGCCCCCCTGAAGTGCTATAGCGCAAGCGGATTCGCGAAATTTTTTCTTTGCGAATGTCAGAATTCCTCTGTTTCCCGGAAATTACAATAGAGGGATGGCGTGGAGGCAGCGGCGACGCCCTCTTTTCATGCGAGCCCGGCATCTTATCGGGGACATCGGCGATGGAAAACATCGAAGCCCGGAAATGTTTTGACGAGCGGTTCGTGCATTCGCACCGGCAGGTTTTCCGGTACATCGCGGCGGTGGTTCCCAATCGGGACGACGCGGAAGAGGTGTTTCAGAACACCTGCCTGAAGATGTTGGAGAAGTGGCGGGACTACGATTCCACCCGACCGATGGAGCCGTGGGCCTGCGGCATCGCCCGGAACATGGCCCGTAAGTTTTTCGAGCGGAACCGCCGCGGCGGACTCCCGCTGAGCGAGGTCATCGTGGCGGCGGTTTCCGAGACGCAGCACCGGCTGGCGGCCGAGGTCGACCGCCGCTTGCAAAAGCTGCCCGAGTGTCTGGAGCAATTGTCCGCGCAGCAGCGAGTCTTGCTGGAACAGTGTTATGGAGGAGATCGGACGATCAGGTCCATCGCCGAAGCGAGTCAATTGGAGCCGGACGTGCTTTATAAACGTTTGGAGCGGATACGCCGGAATTTGTTCGAGTGCATCGAGCTTGCCGTGACGAAGGACTGAGGCCCATGGAAACCACGCCGAAAAACACGGTCGCCGAAGCGGGCGCGGAGTTGTGGGCACTGGCGTCCCGGTCCTGCAACGACGCGCTGCGGCCGGAAGACCTCGTCCGGCTGGAGTCGCTGCTTGCCGAAGACCCCCAGGCGCGGCATTTCTACGGCTTTTACATGCTGATGCACGCGGAGTTGGCGTGGCGGTTCCGCGCCGACGGGCAAACCGCAATCGAGGAGCGAGGGATAGCCGGTTTACCGGCCATTGATGGAGAAGCGGGGTTCGGGGTTCGGGATTCGGGGTTCGGGATTCGGAATTCGGAACCTCTCTCTGCTGGCGTGGCAGTTCAACTGCCGCAACAACTCGATCCCGAATCTCAAACCCCAAATCCCCGAACCCCGAGCCCCGAACCCCCATTCCCTTCACTATCCACTACCAACTATCCACTACCCACTTCTGACTTTGTCGGAAGTTGGGCGTTCTCCTGCATGGTCTCCGCGGTGATCCTTGGCGTGGCGATACTGGGGCTTTGGGCGTACAAAATCACCCATCACCAACATATCGCCGAGGCGCCGTCGCAGTCGGCACCGTCGGGCGCCAGACAGGAGATGGTGTTCGTCGGCCGGATCACCGGCATGGTCGATGTGAAATGGTCGGACGATCCCCGTTATCTGCCCCCGCCGGGATACGCCCATGTTCCCTTGGGCAGAAAATACAAGCTCGACTCCGGCCTGATGGAAATCACCTACGACTCCGGCGCCAAGGTCATTCTTCAAGGGCCCTGCACCTACGAGGTCGAATCCACCGCCGGCGGCTATCTGTCGTTAGGCAAACTGACCGCGCGGGTGGAGAAGAGGGGCGAGGGGCGAGGGGCGAGGGGCGAGGGGTCAGAACCTAATCCCCAATCCCTAATCCCTAATCCCTTGTTTGCTATTCGCACTCCCACGGCCATCGTCACCGACCTGGGCACGGAGTTCGGCGTCGAGGTTGACAAGGCGGGCGTTACCGAGTCGCACGTCTTCCGGGGCAAGGTCGAGGTGCGGTTGGGCGGCGGCAAGGAAGATGGTCGCGCGATCCGATTGGGTGTGGGCGAGTCGGCGCGGGTGGGACCCGACCAGGACCAAGTCGTCAGGATAATTCGCTCGGGCGCCACTGCCGGCTTGCCCAGCAGTTCCGGCCTGCCGTCCAAGCCCGAGGCGTTCGTCCGCCGGATGCCTCAATGGGCGCCGATCGAGTTGTACAACACGGGCGTGGAGTTGAAGGAGGGGGACGAGGATCCGCACTGGCAGATTGTGGCCCGCGGCGACGACCCGGACTTCCAACCGCAACAGGCCGTGGTGACCGCCGCCGTGCCCGAGTATTACAGACCAAACTATCTGACTCGATCGCAATGGATTTCGACGGCCAATGGCCCGCCCGACGTTCCCAACGCCACATATACCTTTCGCACCACGTTTGAGCTTGCCGAGATGTGGCAGGGGCAAGCCTTTTTGCGCGCTCGGTTCATCGCCGACAACCATGTGAAGGCGATTCGCCTGAACGGCAAGGAACTGCCGGTACCCGAGCACGAAGACGGAACGAGCGAATTTCTTCCCTTTTGGGAGTTCGTCGAGTTTTCGGCGAGAGAAGGCTTTGTAAAAGGGACCAACACGCTGGAGATCGACGTGCTGAATGGAACGCCATCGGAAGCCGGCGGCAGCGGTGCGATGGGTTTGCGCGTCGAACTCAGCGGATTCGTTCTCGCCGGACGGTCCAGTGTTGGGGCGGCAGTTGAACTGCCGCTCCAACCGCGTCAACCGCGCGGAAAGGAGGGTGCTGCCATGAACTGATTTGAGTTAGCCTCTGGTTCCCACGCTCCGCGTGGGAATGGACGACCCACGACACTCCGCATTGGCGGTTGTCTCGGTCGCCGACGCAGAGCGTCGGAAAACGTGGGTTCCCGCGCAAAGCGTGGGAACCAGGAGTCGGTGCGTTTCACGCACCCTACGAAAGTCGGATTTCGGAGAAGAGAAATGATGCACTGAGGCGTCCGGGTTGGTTCATCCAGAGTGTTTCTGGGGCCCGTGGGCGTTTCAAAACATGCTTATCCCCGAATAGGGGAGGAGAGATGACCATGTGTTGCAAGAATATTTTGGCCGTGTTGGTAGTCTGCTCGTTCGCCCTGACCGCGGTCGTGGCCCAAGCGGACACCATTTTGTTCCGGGATAACTGCGATCCGTTCGCCGGCCACTATCCGAACATCAACGAGGGAATCAATACGGATGGGTCCCGGGTGGTAGATGGAACTGTCGGCAGCGGTTTTTCCGACACCACTAATCCCGCCTACAACTACTACTACAGCCAAACCTGGCAAGTGCAGGTTCAGCCCACCGCCGGCCTAACCGGCGGCAGTATACAACTTACCGGTTCCGCCAGGCCGCGGGTGTCGCCCTTGCACAACTTCAATGGCACCGATTCGGCCGGCGGATTGACCATTAGTTTCGACCTTAAGCAGCCGTCGCCGTCGTCTGAGCCGGCCGCATGGAGTGCGATTCTCTTTGGCATGGATGCGACCCTTAAAACCAACGGCCAAGGCGTGGGCGTGAGTTTCCAAATCAACACTGATGGGAACGTGGGCGCCTACGATGGCACAGTTAGCCAAGGCTGGGAGTCCGGGGCTGGCCTTGGCGGCACCTACCACCACTACGCCGTAAAGCTGACGGGGGTGGGCGACGACAATCCCTTCGATGGAGTCGGCCAGACGAAGGTCGAGCTTTTCGTGGATTATGGGATTACGCCGGTCTATACCATCACAAGCGCGGCACCCAACGGCTACGCGAACAACTACATTACGTTCCAGTCAGCCAACAGTGGTACTGCCTATTGGGACAACCTGACGGTTACCCAAATCCCAGAGCCGGGGACGTTGGCGTTGTTGGCCGCGGGGCTGGTCGGACTGCTCTGCTACGCTTGGCGAAAACGGAAGTAAAAAGAACTCCCCTCTCTCTTTGGGAGAGGGACCGGGGGTGAGGGCGATTGGCGGCCCGCTCGAATGGCCGTCGCCCTCACCCTAACCCTCGCCCAAAGGGAGAGGGAACGAACAGTGGATCGAGGATGGTGGATGTAACGAACCGTTCATCCACCATCCAAAATCCACTTGGGAACCCAAGGTGTTTTCCAAAAACGTGTTTTGACTCCATTTATTTAGCCCGCCGTGAATACACGGCGGGCCGAGTTGGCCGAGAGAAACCGCATGCCCCGGGTGTATTCACCCGGGGCTAAATGCGGATATTTCAACTTCAAAACTCTAAAACATGAAAGCGGTAAGGTATCCGATGAGCGCTATGGTTACGCGGCAAAGTGTCCGGTGGTACGCCTTTATCATAATGGCGCTTGCCGTCGCATCTCCGGCTTGGGCCGCGGCGCCGGAAAATACACAAAAACCACTGGTTCTGGAATCCGCGTTCGGCAAGGCGGAGATCGACGCCAACCATCCGGCCATGATAGGACTCTTTCTGCGCGGTCCCGACGGACTCGATTCGCGGTCGCTGTTGGCCCGACAACCGGTGCGGGCATATCGCATGTACTGGGGCAAGGGCGTACCCGCTTGGGCCCATGACGGTTACACCTACGTTGTCGGTCGGGACGGTGCCCGCTTTGAAAGCCGACTGACTCGGCCCGAGCGCGTGGAGGTAGACGACGAAGGCGGCCGTAAAGTATTGCGGCTCTCGGGCATCAAGTTATCCGCCGGCGAAAACCTGCCGCCGGCGGCCGTGGAGGATTGGACGCTTTCCGCGCCCGGCGACGGCTCGCAACTGGTCTGGCGGATCGTCCGCCGATGGGAGCGGGACTTCGTCGGCACGCTGAGCGGCAGTCCGGCGCTGTTCTTCGGCTTCGACGCGCGGAGGTCGCAAAACTCGGTCACCAGTACGATCTGGTACGATCCCTTGCGAATCGCGGCTCGCTATGACGACAACTACCGCGTAGTGGTCCGCGCGCCGGCGAGAATTTCGGAAAACAGGGTGCAAACCATCCGCGACCGGGACGCATGGGCAATTTACAAGCTCTGGACTACTTGGCAAGCCCCGGCCGACCTGCGTCTGGAGGTACAAGGCGGGCATCTCTACCGCCGAGGCAGTTTCGCGTTCATGTCCGAGGCGGGGGCCGTGACGACGCCCGACGCCGTCCAGTCGCGCCGGGCCGGCCAGGTCGAGGAAATCACGTTGAAGATCGGCCCCGCCGACAAGTTTTCCACCGGCTATCAATTGGCCGTCAGCTTGCCGGACAAGGAGACGGAGCGGTCGTTGCGGGATTTTTACGCTTCGGTCCTCAACGGCGGAGCGATCAACGACCAGAAGAGTTTCGACTTCGGCAACGAGACCGACGGCTACGCTTATGCCGGTTCGAGTTGGATGTACGGCATGGCCTTATCGGCCGGAACGCCGGCGCCCGGCAAGGCGTCCTCGCGCCATTACGACGCCGCCAGAGCGTTCCGCGGACATTTGGAACACATCCTATGTACAATGGACGAACAGGGGCGGACCCACTTCGGTTACAACGAAAGCGGCGATTTCGTCGACGACAATCTGCACACGATCATCGGCGCCCACGCATACTTGCTGCACAGCGGCGACTTGGCCTTCGCGCGGGAATATCTGCCCACGATGGAGCGGATGTTGGAGTACTTCGTCGGACGTCGGAACGAGCAAGGTCTCTTTAAGCTGGCCGCCGCCGGTGCCCACTGGTACTACGATTGCGTTCCCACCAGCGGCGTCAACGGTTACTACAATGCGTTCCTCTTCAAGGCCGCTAGTGACTTGGCGGAGATGGAAGAGGCCGTCGGTCGCCAGGAACAGGCCGAGCGGTATCGGAAGTTGGCCGATTCGATCAAGACGGCGTTCAACAAGGTGCTATGGAAGGAGGACGCGCAAGGTGGTCCGCGGTACATCGACTGGATCGATTCGCAAGGGAATGAAGTGGCCTATTTTTGCGATCTGTGTCAATGGCCGGCGGTCGCCGTGGGCATCGCTTCCCCCGAACAGGCCCGCAAGATCGTCGCCACCGCCGACGCGCGGATTGCCCAGTTGGAGAAGGAATACGACTATCGGGGCTACGCCGGTCTTTCGGCCCTCTGGCCGGTTCCTGAACACCTGAACAAAAACCCCCGCGCTTGGCCGTTCGGCTACTACATGAACGGCGGCAGCCTGCTCGCTCAGACCTATTGGGAGATTATGGCCCGAACGCGGGCGGGCGATGCCCGCGGCGCGGCGCGGCGTCTGCGGCTCTTCGCCCAGCGGGCGGCCGAAACGAGTTGGGCGGGAGACAATTCGGCCAACATACTTGGGGAATGTCCCTATCCGCAAAATGACAGCGGCGAGCCGTATCTGGCCGACATGGTTTGCGTCACCGCCGCCGCGGTCCACGGTCTGCTGGGAATCCAACCGACCTGGGAGCGACTGGTCGTGATGCCCTGTCTGCCCGCCGATTGGCCGCGGGCCGAGGCCGACGTGCTCTACAAAGGCCGGCGGCATCGCGTCGTCATCGAAGGCGAAAAGGTCCAGGTGCGACAACTCGAACAAGTCATCGCTCCGCCGCTTTGTTGGCTCATGGATTTCAACCTCCGCAAGACGGCCGCCGGAGAAGCGCGAACCGCGAACGTCGAATTCGCCGGGCATTATTTCGACCGGTTCCGGCTCGTCGCGGGCGCGACGTCGGGAACTTACGAAAGCCCGGCCCACGATTGGTTCCAGCCGGCAATCTTCGATGAGTTGACCGTCGCGGTCAAACTCAGCGGTGGCGAAGTCTCGGCCGTGGTCGAGACCTCGGACGACGGATTCCAAACGGTCGTCTCGCAATCGCGCGTCTCCGTCACCGACGGCGCGCACGCGTACCCTCTGAAGGGTCTGCGAGGTAACGCAACGCGGGTGCGGTTCGATCTGCTTCGCCGGCAAGAAGCAGACGCCTCGCCGGTCGTCGACGGATTTCGCCTCGTCGCCAAGCCGCGCGAGTCGGCGACGGACGTGGCAACATCGCCTAACATTTTGGAGAACACAACGACGCCTTCCTTGTTGTGGAAATCAGGAGATAAATAATGTTTTCTGCAAATCAGAATTCGGAAAATCCCAAATTGGGTTTTACACTTGTGGAGCTTCTGGTGGTCATCACGATTATCGGCATTCTGATCGCGTTGTTGCTGCCGGCGGTGCAGGCGGCGCGCGAGGCGGCCCGGCAGTTGCAGTGCAAGAACAACCTCAAGCAACTCGCCCTTGCATGCCTGAACCACGAAGAAATCCACAATCGGTTTCCCACCGGCGGTTGGGGGTGCGGCTGGACGGGTGACGCCGACCGAGGAACCGATTGGCGTCAGCCCGGTGGATGGATATACAACATTCTGCCCTATCTCGAACAACAAGCGATGCACGACATGGGGGCCGGGATGGCGACCGCGGAAAAGAACACCGCCAACCTGCAACGCCTGAGTGTCCCGCTTTCCGTGCTCTATTGTCCCACGCGGCGAAAAACAACCGTTTATCCCTGGGCATTGGATGTCTGGAATAACCCGCTCGTCAACGCCGGTTCGCCGACGTTGGCCGGGCGGAGCGATTATGCGGGCAATGGCGGGGATTTCTATACCGATGCCGCCTTCCCCGTAAATCCCGTCTGGAATCCGCTTTCAAACCCTAATTCGGGACCAGCATCCTTTTCCGAAGTCGAAAATCCACCCGGACAAATGACGGTCAACGCCAGGACCACTTTCGCCAACATCGCCAATTTGTCCACGGGCATCTTTTATTGTGGCAGTTTAATCCAAATGGCCGACGTAACGGACGGAACCAGCAGCACGTACCTTCTGGGTGAAAAGTACCTGATGCCGGACTACTATGAGACCGGCGTGGATCCAGGCGACAACGAATGCGCTATGAGTGGCGATAACCAGGACATCACGCGTTGGAGCGGGCAGTCACCCACGCTCTTGTGGCCGCCGGCACAAGACACACCGGGCCTCGTATATGGAGTCGCTTTCGGCGGTGCACACTCGAACGGTTTCCAGATGGCCTTCTGCGATGGCTCGGTGGACATGATCAACTACTCGATTGACCCCGCGGTCCACCGCTGCCTGTGCAACCGCAAAGACGGCATAGTGATCGACGGGAAGAAGTTCTAATGGTTCTCTAGTACCCGGCCAGAGCTAATTCCGTGGGCTTTGTTGGGGCGGCAGTACAACTGCCACCCCAATATCCACAATCTGTGACTTGGCCGGAAACTGAAAAGAAAGGTATGCAATGGATAGGCGCGAATTCCTCAAGGCTGGCGCAAGTGCAACGGTAGCGGGGACGATTGCCTCGGGTCATACAGGCTCGACCGTGCGGGCCGCCGCCACCGAACCGAGAACGACAGCCACGCCCGAGGTGCTTAAAAACTACACTCCAGAGGACCATCGGCGGCGACTTCAGAGTATTGGGGTTTGCGAACGCGGCATCCGCAAGTGCATGCGGAAGCACCTGATCACCAGCTATCTGCCGGGCCAGTGCATCTACAACCTTTGCGAATATCCCTTGAAGGGATGGGAGCCTAACGACTATGACGAGCAAGAACTCGATAGGCTGCGGGACCACGGCATCGGGCTAATCCAGTTGCACGCGGAGTGGCGAGACGAATTGGGACTCTTCGGCGGCAACCACTTCGTCCCACATAATCCGGCCGGCTTCCGGCGGTTCGTCGACATGGTTCACAAACGCGGGATGAAAGTGATCGTTTACACGTCGACGGCCTACTTTGAACAATGCGATCCGGCCTTCCGCAAGGAGTGGACTCGAGGGCGCGTATGGCAAGGCTTCTGTATGGACCTTGCGGTTTGTTCGGCCGCCAGCGTCGGCTGGCGGGCCTATCTCTTGCCGCAACTCGCCCGACTCTTGGATGACTACGGCATAGACGGACTCTACAACGACCGCGACATCGCCAAAAACGACCGGTCGCCGACCTCGGACGAGGTGCGTCCTTTCAAGGAAGGCTCCGCGGACGAGGCCGTTACGGCCGATCTGCTTGCGATGATCTATGCGGAGGTCAAACGCCGAGGCGGCATTATCAAGGTGCATTCCGGCCGCGCGAAAACGCCTTCAACCGAGCTTCCAGTCTACGACTACCTCTGGGTCGGCGAACTCGTCGGCGACGCAGACGGTCTTCGGAAGGCAGTCAAGAATTATGCGCCCTACGTGGTTCCGTGCATTGATCGTTGCAGCGGCGCCAAGATCGAGAGAGAGGAGGAGCTATACCTGCAAGCGGTTCCCTATATGCAATTTCCGCTGCTGATGGCTGGGCGGCCGTTTACGGGTGAACGCGGGTTTGTCCCCGGCATTCATTACTTCACCGACAACTACCGGGAACTCCGACGGACCTGGGAGTACTACAAGGCTCACCCCGAGGGCCCTCACCGCTACGGCTGGTGGGATTCGGCGCCCGCCGGCCGGCCCGAGGCTCGGCCCGCGCACGCACACTGGCTGAAGCAGTACTTGCCCATGGTGGAAGAGGGCACGTGGGCCTACCTCGATATCGGCGACTCCGACCTGTTCGCCCGGCCATTGCCGAATGACGTGGTTGCCTCGGCCTTTGCCAATCGAGATATGTATCTGGTTCTGGCGAACTATGGCCGTGTGTCGGCCGAGATCGAGACGGCCGACGCGTATCTGTCCTCTGCCGATCCGAAGTCCGCCCCCAAGAAGCAATGGAAGTTGCCAGGCCGCTCGCTGCACATTCTGCGGCGCGTCGAGCCGGCGTTAAGCTAGCGGCACCGCGCACGCCAACGGCCTACACACGGCCACGTGCGACGGCTCGGTGCAGTTCATCAACTACACAATCGACCTGGAAACGCACCGCCGCCTTGGCAACCGCAAGGACGATGTGCCGATCGACGGGAAGAAGTTTTGATCCCAACGGTGATCGAAAAAACGGCGTCGGAAAATCTTGTTGGGGTGGCAGTACAACTGCTACCCCAACGTCGGCATTGAAAAAAACGGCGTCGGGAACCTTTTTTCACCCGACTTGTCCTTCTGGATAGTCTTTGCGGCCCGAAACTCCGTCCATCCGGGGGGATTCCTGGGTAAGCCCTATCGCAACGCCCCGTTGATTCGTAGAATCGAAGGCGAAGAGACAAAGTTGCTGAAAAAATCTCGCCCCACGACGGGGAATCCAAACCGTGCCGACATTGTTCGTCATCCGCGGCGCCGACCAGGGTTGCCGCTTCGAGTTGATCGAACCCATCGAGCGCTTGGGGCGCGACCCGTCCAGCACCATCCAGGTCCACGACACCGAAGTATCGCGCCACCACTCCGAAATCCGCCGCGTCGAGAACGATTACGAAATCTCGGACCTGAACAGCTCGAACGGGGTGTTCGTCAACGGTCAGCGGGTCAGCCGCCATAAACTCGTCAGCGGCGATCAGCTCCAGGTCGGCCGCACGCTGATGCTCTACACCGGCCCCGCCGAAGAGAGCCAAGAAGACCTGGCCGACGTGGTGAGCATCGGCCCGCCGTCCGAGTCGGGCGACCACTCGCGGATCGTCCGCTCGGTCACTCAACAGGAAGGGAGCCGCATCTTCGACCTACAGTCGGAGCTGCCGCAAAACTCCTGGCTCGCCCGGGCGCGGAGCAACTTGCAGGTGATGTACCGCACCGCGCTGGCGGTAAGCCACACGCTGGACATCGACCAGTTGTTGCAGCGGATCATGGAACTGATATTCGAGTGGGTAGAGGCCGATCGGGGGTGCATCATGCTGATGGACCCGGCCGCGAAAACGCTCAAGCCCAAAGTCCGCCGCACCCGCGAGGGCGTACCCGCCGACGAGCGGATCACCATCAGCAAAACGATCCTCGACTACGTGATCGAGCGGAACGAAGGGGTGCTGACCAGCGACGCGCGTGAGGACGAACGTTGGGATCCCGACGGGAGCATCGTGCAGATGGGCGTCCGCGAGGCGATCTGCGTGCCCATGCAGGGCCGCTACGACGTGGTCGGCGCGATCTACATCGACACCTCGACTTCCGCCCAACAGTTGATCCAGCGGGGAGGGGTCAACCGCTTCACCGAGGACCACCTGAAGCTGATGATCGCCATCGGACACCAGGCGGCACTGGCCGTCGAAGACACCCGCTACTACTCCGCAATGGTCCAGGCCGAGCGGCTGGCGGCCGTCGGGCAAACCATCGCCACCCTTTCGCACCACATCAAAAACATCCTCCAGGGCATACGCGGCGGAAGCTATCTGATCGAAATGGGGCTTAAAGACCACGACGACGAGGTCACCCGAAAAGGATGGACAATCGTCGAGCGGAACCAGAACCGGATTTCCGCCCTGGTGCTGGACATGCTCACTTTCAGCAAGGAGCGCGAACCAGACCTCTGCACCGCCAACCTCAACGAAGTGGTCGCCGAGGTGATCGAGCTGATGCGCGTCCGGGCGGAAGAAACGCAGGTCGAGCTGATCTGGCGCCCCGGCGAGCCGATCCCGCCGCTGGTGTTCGATCCCGAGGGAATCCATCGCGCCGTGCTGAACGTGGTCACCAACGCCGTCGACGCGGTCGGCGACCACGAGGCACCCGGCCGGGTCGAGGTCGCCTCGCAGTACCTGCCCCAGGAAGCGATCGTGCGGATCACCGTCGAGGACAACGGGCCGGGTATTCCAGCCGACCAAATGGAGCACCTGTTCAGCCCGTTCATTTCGTCGAAGAAGAGCCGGGGTACGGGCCTGGGGCTGCCGGTCAGCAAAAAAATCCTCGGCGAGCACGACGGCCGGATCTTCGTCCAGAGCGAGCCGGGGCAAGGGTGCCGCTTCACCCTCGAGCTGCCCGCCGTATTGCCGCAAGACATGACGGAAACGATAACGCAGGAGGGCCAGGGGTGAGGGGTGTGAAGGAAGCAATGCGGAAAACGGCCGGAAATCAGTGATGTCCCGTTTTCCGTTCCGTAATGTCCCGTTTTCCGTTCCCGTTTTCCGTTCGCATTTTCCGTTCTTCCATTTTCCGTTCCTATGCCTAAATCATCGCTTCCATTCTATGAGGGGGCAAAGCGGTGATTGGTAGCATACACAGATTGGTTAGGCCCCCATCACATTACGTGTCGACCGTAGTTCAATTGGTTCGACCTCTTCAATGAAGCGTGACTCGTGAGCCTCATTGTCAGACAGAACAACCGACCGAACTGGAACGGCTACGATGTTTTCAATCTCCGTCATCAACGGTCGCAGGGCCGCATACGCTGAACGAGGTGGGAGACAAGAAGCATCGTATACGAACAATAGATCGATGTCATTTGGATGCTCGTGATAGCAAGCTGAACCAAAAAGGAATACTTGCACTCCATCAGGAAGACCGCCTGCGTTTTCGACGATGCTCTTCACGCTCATCGCGGGGTATGTACTTAGCAAGTTCTTTGACATTTAGAGCTCCTAGGAAATCCGCCATTTCGAGAACCACGACACCTGTCCGTTTAGCGAAATCTCTCCAATCGAACGCGAGGTGGTTCCAAGTTCCATTATTGACGATAGCGTTTACGCCACGAAACTCTTCCAGAACTTCGTAAACTGTCGCTTCACCCAACATATAATCTTCGACGAGTACTGCGTTTACATCAGGATGATCACCTCGCCGGATGATATTAAACTGAATGTCATCTACCAGTGTGTATGAGTCGACCGCCGTGTGGTTGGATAGGACTCGCTCAAAGAACGATATCGCCGACCAGCCAACTCCCCAATTATTCTCACTGTTCGTCATTGAACATTTCTCCAAATTGCCTAGGGAATCGCGGTACACCCTCAGTTGGCATTATGCAGTTTCGTTCAAATCCTTCGGCGTGTTCGACGAAATCGCATGTAGTGCGATATTCGTCGGCGCTGAACAGCGAAGAGTTTGACCGTACCGCCGAAATGATCTGCCGATTATTCGGCACAATTAGGGAGAGTTTGCGGAATGGCCAAAACAGTCCAGCGGTACTATTAGGGTTCGACTTGGCAGCATTGCTCTCGGGCCCATATGTCGACCAGCACGCACGATTCTCAATGAGTCTTGTGCTGATGAATTCATCAAGCTGCGACCTATCAGGGAATATTGGTGCGGCAAGAGATACTTCAATCCTACGTTCGTGTTCTGTCTTCCATTCCAACAACATTTCAAATGTGAATTTTCCCTCCGGCGCTTTATCAACGAGTGTGTGATGGGTCGGACAAAGCAAGATCAAGTTTGAATACGAATCATTGCCACCTGTTGATCTTCCGCGCGGCCCATCGGCGCTGCGCGCGATAACATGGGCCATTTCTCCAACGATTGTAGGATCATCGACATCGAGGAACGGAAGGCAATCAACGCTACATGCTGGGTAGGAACATCTGCCCGCCGCCTTGCCCCACAGACGTTTTATGTCAGCTTCGGAAATCGCCACAAATTGTCCTTCTGATAGAAAGGGGTTGAAAAGGGGACGACACTGATTTTGGCGTAGAAGGCAATCAGAAATCAGTAATGTCCATCTCTGTACTCGATTTGACTTTCCGACTCCCCGTTTTTACTGTCATTGGACCCGCTCCCGTGCCCGACGCATTACGTCCTCGGCTGGAACGCATTGAACGCTTCCCTCCGATATCTGCGCATCGCGCCGGTTGATCTCTTCAAGCCACTCGTCGCTCATCTCCGGCAAGTCCGTCTCATCCAGGCTGGCGAGCAACTGCTTGGCCAAGAGCGCCCGGCTGGAGGCCGGAAACCCTAGCAACTCAATCGCCAGCCTTTCCATCTGGGTTGACATCTCCGCTCCTCCTTCTTGGGCATGAATCGTCATACAAGTATTCTACCACCCGGCTGCAATGTTGGGCAATTGTGTGTCAATTATATTTTGCAGGGGCGTTTACGCCCCTTGTCCGCCGCAGGCGGTATTAGGCCCGGCGTTTACGCCGGGTTCTTCTCCAATCGATGCGTTCGTGCTGTCACGCCCGTTCACGGGTGTCCTGCTCGACCGAACCAGGAGGCCCGTGAACGGGCCTGACATTCCGCGATCATTCGGGGCCTCTCTCCAACCCGGCGTGAACGCCGGGCCTAATACCGCCTGCGGCGGGAACGCCCGTGAACGGGCGTGAAAGCATCCGGTTTCATCGCAAAGTGCAACTTGTAAGCGGGACAACCTGGAGATCGAAGTCTTGAATCCACCGGGAGCCACTGCTACGATTACATAAAGGAGCAATATCCATGCCCAAGTATCAAGTGGCGGTAGTCCGCCGGCCGGACAAGTGGCAGCCCGAGTGCGCCGACGACGTTCCGTTGGAGCTAAAGGGACCGGTCGAGGTGTTGGCCGAATCGGACGACCTGTTTGCGGCCGTGGATCGGGCGATCGAACACAACCAGAGCCAAAAGTCGCAACAAGAAGGACGCTGGGCGGTCGTGGTCGAGCCGGACAGCGCGGGCCGCGCCTGGCCGGCCGCGCGAATCTGCACACCGCTCACCTACAAAGTCGTCGCCATTTGGTGGCCCGACGGATGGGAACCCGGTTCTCCGCTGGACGTGCCGAATTGCGTCCGCCAATCCGAGGAGCAAGCCGACGGCCGATGGCTCGGCTATGCACAAGCCGAGGCCACCGTGCTGGGCCTGAACCGGCAGTGCATGGACCATCCGGGCGCAACGTGGTACGTCGTCGTGGCCGTCGAGAACGAAGTGCTCTCGCGGACGGTTTCCTACGATTCGGCCGGCACGGAAACCGCAACGGAAGTTCGTCGCATGCACGTCATCCGACCGGCGAAAGGGGGCCGCGGCGATTGCCTGCTCTGCCCCGCCGGTTCGTTCCCATGCGCCGAGGCCGATTGGTCCAGCCAACCGCAAACGGTCACCACCCACCGCAGCCGCCAATTCGGCACGCCGGTCAAGAGTTGACCCTACTACTTCTCAAACAACGATCGAGGTAGTTCCGATTGGCGAATGATCGAACGGAGCGTGCCGATGCGCAACTGTTGATGATCCGGAACGGGCACGGTAATTGTGGTGTCATGCAGTCGCTTCTGCATCACGACGTGGCTACCCCGACGTCGTACCTCGGCAAAGCCATGCTCCTGGAGAATGCGGCACACCTCTCGGCCGGACCAAACCGCCAATCTAGCCAACGGGCACCTCCAGCCGCGTCACGAACAGTTCCGAGTGCCCACGCCGTTCGATTTCCGACGGATCGGCCGTGTCGAGGAACAACGAGACGGCTTCGATAAGATTGCCCTTGGCTTCTTCCACCGTACTTCCCTGGCTGGCGATATCGAGTTCCGGACAGAGAGAGACGTAACCGTCCCCCTCGCGCTCAATTAAAGCGGTAAACTCCCGCATGGCGTTCATGTTCCGTTTTCCTCCACGGCGTTACACATTAACCCTCTTCACTATACTAAAGTCTAACGCTGTAGGCAATCCAACCCATTCCCAATAAACGCCCGAGTTGCTACGCGCTCTTCCGCACCTTCAGTAGTTCGCCAAGCTCGGGCGGCATGGGAATCGCGACAGCGTCCGGCTCTCGACGAAGGGCATCGACGACCTGCTCGAGCTGTTCGACCGGATCGAGGTCGAGATCGAGAAAGAGGAGTTTTCGCCCTTTCAGCTCACATCCGCCCCCGCCGCCGCCGGCCAGCCACTCTTGGCGAACGGTGTAGCCGAGCCGGACGGCCACGTCGAGGGCTTGCTCCAATATCTCCACCGTGTGCATCCTTGCTTCTCCCAAGCGGAAATGGCCGTCCCGAGAACGTCGGCACAAGTTGCCGGTTTAGAAAATCATGGTGGGGCTGCGCTTCGCTTGATCCGCCCTACTTTCTTACCCATGCCACCCACCATTTCGCCTCAACCGCGAAAAACCGCTTACCCCGGGCGTATTCACCCAACTAAATGCCGGCGGCGGCAATTATAGCGGCTTCGATTACAGTTGGCGAGTCGAATTCGACGATACCGGCAACGAGGTAAGTGCTTTTCCGGGCTGGAGTTAAGACGCGGCGACCCGGAAAAAAGGCGAGAACGCCGCCAATGGGCTAGTCGGGCGAAAGCGGCGTTCTGCGTAGAATCTCGCGATTCGGTGAACTTCAGCAAGGTGGGGAACAAGATCGTGGCTACCAATCGCATCAAGGATGAGCAAAACCTCCAGCAGCAAATCGACGTTCTCAAGCAGCGGCTTGCTCAGGCACAGCGGCTGACCGCGTTGGGCGAATTGGTAGGCACCACCACCCACGAATTCAACAACGTGCTGATGACCGTTCTCAACTACGCGAAGATGGGGATGCGCCACAAAGACGCCAAGACCCGCGACAAGTGCTTCAGTAAGATTTACGCCTCGGCCAATCGTGCGGCGACGATCACCAACACCGTCTTGGGAATGGCGCGGAACCGCTCCGCCGGCCTGGAGCCGACCGATCTGGTAAAACTGGTGGACGACACGCTGCTGTTGTTGGAACGGGAGATGAACAAGTACCGGATAGTAGTCGAGAAGAGCTATCAGCAGATTCCGCCGGCGATGGCCAACGGCAACCAGATACAACAGGTGTTGTTGAACCTTCTGATCAACGCCCGGCAGTCGATGCCCGGCGGCGGACGGCTTTGGATCAAGTTGCTTAACGACCCCGAGCACAACATGATCGACATGGTGGTCCGCGACAACGGCGGCGGTATTCCGGCCGACAAACTGCCGCGGATATTCGAGTCGTTCTATACGACAAAGGACGGCCCGGACGCCAGCGGCAAGGGCGGCACCGGCCTGGGGCTTTCGATGTGCCGGGAGATCATCGAGGCTCATCGCGGTCGGATTCGCGTCGATAGCACGATCGGCAAAGGGACCGCCTTCACGCTGAAATTCCCCGTCGCCTCGAAGCCCGCCCGAAAACTCCCCTCCGCCGTCTTGTCGATTTCCATGCCCGTCGGCGCGGCTTCGCAACCGCCGGTGGGTAGTGGGTAGTGGGTAGTGGATAGTGGGTAGGATGCCACACCCACGCATTCCATGGACACGCGCGGCGGCACTGGCGTCTCGCCAGTGCTTCGCTCGGACACTGGCAAAAAGCCGGCGTCGCCCATCCGGCGTGCAATGATTAGCCGCCGGCGGTTGGTGGCCGGTTGGCACTGCCGCTACCGGACAATCATCGGCGTCCCGCCCTGTCCGCAACGGTTCAACAGATGGGCGATGACGTGCTGCTCCATCGAAACGTCGCGGCCCTTGGCGATCCAGCCTTCGGTGATCTGTCCGCCGATCTCGGGATTCTCGATCCCGCTCAGCGTACTGTCGTAACGGAACGTGGCCGCTCCGGCCGTTGCGTGCTCGGGCCGGACAAGGTCTTCGAGTTCCTTGAACACCGCCACGTCGACCCAATGACCGCCCTGGGCGGGAATCACTCGGACCACCGCGCGGCGACGCATCGTTTGCAAAGTGTTTTCGATCCGCTGCTCCGTGTCGACCGTGTCGTGACGCCACGGCTCGAAAATCGTCGGACTGATCTCGGGCACCGTCGTGACGGTCCCCTCGGTTAGCATGTTGCCGACCAGCCGGACCGGTTCCTCACGCTCGATGCGGAAGTAGTCGTCGACAACGTCAACGACGTTCTCCCATGCACAGTGGGGATCGGCGACGGGGATGAAGATCGGATTGGAATAAGAAACCACCGGCTGGGCGGGCAAAGCGATTTGCCCGGCCGGACACTCCGGCGCGTAGCCATACTCGGGCCCCACGCTGCAACCAGCCGGAACAATCACGATCAATAAAGATATCACCGCGTTTCGCATGGAAAAAAACGCAATCGTGGTCGTTTAGCCGTGGGACAGGCTGGCAACCTGTCCTACGATTTCCCCACGCGGGCTAAACAAAGGGGCGGTAGTTTCCTCGAAACCGCCGGCCGTGGCAAGGGCAGATGCGAGCGCACATTACCGCACAGAAACCACCTGGCCCCCACAGTTCGCCCGCTTTACCGCGTCAGCAACACACGCCGGTACGGTATCTTTTTTCGCGTGGCGCCGTTGGAGCCGAGCACTCGCTTGGCCTTGGCTCGATCGTTCACTTTGATTACGGCCAGCCCGCCACCCTTGGTCTTTCCGCCGTGATCGTAGGAGCAATAGGCGTAGTTGATGGTTAGGTGTTCGTCGGCGAGTCGTTCGCAGACCTTCTGGAATCCCCCCGATTGGGCAGAGATTTCCACCGCCAGCACTTCCGCGGCTTCATAGCCGACGTTGATCTTATCCAGAACCTCCCTGGCGGCTTCGTAGTTGTTCGGAATGAAGCGGATGGTTCCGCGCTGGCCGGTGTCCATGACCGCCAACGCCCGAAAGTTTACCTTTCCTTTGTTCAGTGCCACGAGCACGTCAGCAAGTCGTCCAGGTTTGTTGACCAACGAGACCGACAGTTGCTTGGCCGTCTGCATTTCGCCAATCCTTTCGTGGAGCTAGAACGGGAGCTGGAGAGAAAAACCCTTCCCAGAGGGGGAGGGTAACGGAAAACGGACGCTTTGGAGAGCATGATAAGCACCTAATAGGATAATAGCAGTCTGGCGGAAAGCGTCAATCAAATTATGTGGGATACGGCAAATTAGTGGTGGACTTTTCGCCCGGGTTTCCGCTTTTTCCAGCCAACACCCTGCCGTGGTGGTAATGCGGGGAACTATTCCCGGCGGCGAACCATCTTATTATTGTTGCGTAAACAATACGTTGCCATTTCCCTTTACGTTCGCCGGGAGAAATCGCCATGAATCGACGTCTGATCCAAGTTGCCGCGTTTTTGCTGTTGTTGGCGCCGGTCGTCGCCCGGGCGCAGGGACTGCTAATTGTCGAAAACTCCAATGAACGGGTCCGTTTGCCGCGTCCGCTCATCATCTGGCCGCCGCACCGTCCGCATCCGCCCCGTCCCGTTCCGCCACCGCCGGTCAGTTACAAGATCAAGGCGTTGGACGTTCAGGCGCGGCTGATCGATCAGGTGGCGCAGGTGCAGGTGTCGCAGACGTTCGTCAACACCGGCAGACGGCAGATGGAGGTGTCGTTCGTCTTTCCGCTGCCCTACGACGGAGCGATCGAACAGATGACTTTGCTGGTCGATGGGAAGGAATATCCGGCGAAGCTGTTGAACGCAAAGGAGGCTCGGCGGATGTACGAGGAGATAGTGCGCCGCAACCGCGACCCGGCCTTGCTGGAATGGATGGGCGCCGGCCTGTTCCGCACCAGCGTCTTTCCGGTGCCGGCCGGGGCGAGTCGCACCGTCTCGTTGCGCTACTCGCAACTGCTCCGCAAACAAGAGGGGCTGACCGATTTCCTCTTTCCGCTAAGCACCGCGAAGTATACGTCCAAAGCGCCCGAAAAAGTATCGATCCGCGCGACGATCTCCAGCGGCGAGCCGATCAAGAACATTTATAGCCCGACACACGCGGTCGAAATCCAGCGGCCCGACGACCGCCACGCGACCGTCACCTTCACGAGCAAGAACGAGGTGCCCACGACCGATTTCCGCCTCTTCTACGACGTTGGTCGAGGAAAGCTGGGCACACGGGTGTTGAGCTATCGACCCGACGCCGGGCAGGACGGATACTTCCTCCTGTTGGCCAGCCCGCGGATCAAGTCGGACCGGATGAAGCGGACCGAGAAAACCGTCCTGTTGGTGATCGACCGCTCGGGGAGCATGAGCGGCAAGAAGATCGAGCAGGTGCGGGAGGCGTTGAAGTACGTGTTGAACCATCTGCGCCAAGGCGACCTGTTCAACATCATCGCCTACGACAGTGCGATCAAGACATTCAGGCCCGAGTTGCAGCGGTTCGACGAGAAGACCCGCGCCGCCGCGTTGGGTTTCGTCGAGGGGCTTTACGCCGGCGGTAGCACGAACATCGACGCCGCGCTCAGTGCCGCCTTCGGCCAGTTGCAGGACTCCGCGCGGCCGAGCTACGTGGTCTTTCTCACCGACGGGCTACCCACCGCCGGCGTGACGAACGAAATGCAGATCGTGGCCAACGCCAAGCAGTACAACAAGGTCCGCGCCCGGCTGTTCGCCTTCGGCGCGGGCTATGACGTCAACAGCCGGTTGCTGGACAAGCTCGCCCGCGAGAACTTCGGCCAGAGCGAGTACGTTCGCCCCGACGAAGACATCGAAGACCGCATCAGCAAGCTCTTCAACCGTATAGAGTCGCCGGTGATGACCAACGTGCGGCTCCAGTTTGTCTTCGACGAGACAAGTAGGACAGGTTATCAACCTGTCCCACCTATCAACCGCGTCTATCCAAAGGATTCCTTCGACCTGTTTGCCGGCGAGCAGTTGGTCGTGGTCGGACGATACCGGAAATCCGGCACGGCGAAGGTGACCGTCGAGGGCAAGGTGGGCGAAGACCTGCAAAAACTCGACTTCCCCGCAACGCTGGTCGGAAAGAGCGGCGACGATAGTTTCGGCTTCATCGAGAAACTGTGGGCCGTCCGCCGAGTGGGCGAAATCATCGACGAGTTGGACCTGAAGGGTAAGAACGACGAGTTGGTCAAGGAACTGGTCGAACTGGCCACCCGACACGGCATACTTACGCCCTACACCTCGTTCATAGCCGACGAAGGCGTGAACCTGCGCGACGTGGCGGGCAACATGGGCCGCACTCGAAGGCGGTTGGAGGCTCTTGGCGAGTCGTCCGGGGCGGGTGGCTTCGTCCAAAGGAAAATGAAAGGCTCGCTCCAGAACGCACAACGAGCGCCCAGCGCCCCTGCCGACGGTATGTTCCGGTTCGACTCCCGCGCCGGGGCCAGTCTTGGCTTCTCTGGCGACGCTAAACGCGAGTCGAAACAGGCCGCCCAAAACGTCCGCAACATCGGCAATCGGACCTTCTTCCGTCGCGACGGACAATGGGTCGATTCCCGGGTGACCAAGGAGCAGGAGTCCAGCGTCCGGCGCGTGAAGCAGTTCAGCGACGAGTATTTCGAGCTTGCCGGCACTCACGGCCGCCGGCTCTCGCAATACATGGTCTTCGACGAGCCGGTCCTGCTGAATATCGACGACCGGGCGTACTTGATCGAGCCGTAGCCAGTGTGTCACACACAAAATGTCGAGCTTACCGTGTAGCGGGGCCGCTTGCAGCCCGTTTTCCCTCGTTCCCACGGTCCTCCGTGGGAACGGCGCCGTCGGCGATGCTCTGCGTCGCCCCCCCGCCACCGACGCAGAGCGTGGGAACCAGGAGATAACGCCCCGCGACCGCAGTCGCAGGGCGTTTTTCTCAAGGGTTTCTTTGACACACCACCCAGGTGGCGGCTATTGTAAATAGGGGGAAAGCCCTTTAGATTATGTAAAGGTGTCTGGGAACAGTTCCACTTAGCCCGCCGTGAATACACGGCGGGGAAGAGTGGTTGGACGCACCAGACCGTGCCCCGGGTGTATTCACCCGGGGCTAAATAGCTGTTTGTGGAGTCAGAAATCTTCCCGGAGATAAAAAGTGGACGCGAGTAACCTGTTGCTGTTCGCCGTTGATTCGACGTGGTTGAAGCCGCTGTGGGTAGTGGCCGTTGGGGCCTTGGGCGCCGCGGCAGTGCTGGTGGCCCTCGGCGCGCTGGCCCGCCAGATCGTGCCGAAGGTGGCCGCCATCGCCCGAGTCACCGCCAAGGAATCCATGTCTCAGCCGTTGTTCTACGTGTTGATGGCCATCGGCGTGGTCGGCTTGATCTTGTTCCCCTTTATCCCCTACAACACGTTGGGCGAAGACCTCAAGATGGTCAAGGACGAGGGCCTGACGCTGATCATGGTTCTCTCGATCGTCTTGGCGCTGTGGACGGCCAGCGTGTCGATCGCCGACGAGATCGAGGGCCGCACGGCGCTGACGTTGCTGTCGAAACCGGTCGGCCGGCGGCAATTCATCTTCGGCAAGTTTCTCGGCATCCTCATTCCGGTGGCGATAATGTTTATCGTCCTCGGCGCGATCTTCCTGGCCAGCGTCTCCTACAAGGTGGTCTACGACGTTCGGGAAACGGGCCGGCCGGCGGCGTCCGCGCTGGAATGCCGCTGGGAAATGATTCAGATCGCCCCCGGTTTGGCACTCTCGTTCATGGAGGCCGTGGTGCTGACGGCCGTCAGCGTGGCGATTTCCACCCGGCTGCCGATGATGGCCAACCTGATCATCTGCTCGGCGATATACGTATTGGGCCACATGGTGCCCATACTCGCGAACTCGGCGGTGGGGAAAATAGAAATCGTGCGCTTCGTGGCCAATTTCTTGGCCGCAATCCTGCCGGTGCTCGACCACTTCAACATATCGGCCGGCATCTCGACCGGACATCCGGTGCCGCTGATGTACCTGGGCTGGACTGCGCTGTATTGTTTCCTCTACTGTTGCGTGGCGATGCTGGTCGCGATGCTGCTGTTCGAGGACCGGGATCTGGCGTAAAGCGACCGGCTCAGCGCTTCGGACCGGTTTTTGCCGCCAAATCTTGTTTTGCACCGGCAAAGGCCGCTTCCTCTAATTCGATTCGCTCTTGAATGATGCGCGTAAGCCAATCGTCAACGGTTTGAGTGCGATGCGCCTGTGCCAGAAACGCCGCCCGTGCGGCGAGGTCGGCTGGTATCGACAAAGACGTCGGTTTGGGTCTCCGAACTCCAATCGGCTTTTCCCAGGCCGACTCGTCATCGGCCTGGGCGACAACCATCCGGTCGATCTCTTGTTCCGACAAGTTCTTTTTGGTATTGCTTTTTGGACTCATACATCCCATCCCGTAATAATCCGGACAATGTTTCGGGGTTTGAGTTGAAAGATGATTTTCAGCCGCCGGCCGGAAAACGTCCTGCCAATGCACTGATAACGGTCTCGATACGATTTATTCCGACGCACTTGAAAATCCGAGAGGAAGCACTCCACCGCTTCTTCAAATGCAATGCGATGAGCGGCAAGTTCATCCCGCTCGAAATCATATTCAAAGTCAGTGGGAATGAATCGGTTCCAATTGACCACTATTTCATTATACTCCTTATGTGCGGTCGCAAAGCCTTGTTTAGCCGTATCATTGCGTCAACCATATCATCGAAGACTGCCGGCCATTTTTGCTCATCTTGCCAGCCACCCGTGGTAATTATCTTGCGGATGCGGCAAGATCGTTTGCCTTCGAGGTCTTGCCAGTCGAGGGGGCCGCCAAACTCACGTTCGATTTCTTTCCTGTTTTTCGCAAGCTTGTTGAAGATTTCCGTATTACCTGCGCCGGAATCCTTGTCGCTGTCGATGAACAGTTCAACTTGAGCGTCATGTCGACGAATCGCGTATGTTAGAACCAAGCCCTGCAAACCAGCCGACGTACCAATCCAGTTGTAGTGGCTTGGCGATCTACCAGCGTGGAGTTTAGTCTTATCCTTCGCTCGCTCAAGCAAACCCGTCCAGAACCGCTTGCGAATAATATGCCGCTCGGCCAACTCCTTCTTGGTCCCACCGACTTTGATTGCCTCCTCGCTGGGACCAGTAATCAAAGTCAACAACGGTGCGGGCGGAGATTCGCCGATTTTGATCGCTTCGACCTTCACCAAGTAAAATGAAGCCGAACTACTTTCGTTTAGCCAAGCTATCGCCTTAACATGCTCGGAACGCGGCTCGGAGACTATCCAAATTGCCGTTTTGGCATCCAGCGAGGTCAAATAGGTCAACACCTTCCCAAGATGATCGTGGTTGCTTTTTTCAAGCTGATTTTCAATGATCACCAAATTTCCCGAGTCGTCCTCCGCAGTGAGATCGACACAGAAGTCACCAGCGTTCTGCTCGTGTTCGACGTTGTTTAATGGCAGGTCGAGCGCATTGCTTAGCACGTCTATATTGTCCATCAGCCAAGTTGTGAAATCCGCTGCCTCGTGCTTCCACACTTCGCGCAACTTGACTCGTTGAATCTTGCCGATCATGCCGGATACTCCTTAATGTGGGCATTGTGCCACATAATCGCACCATGTTTTCGAGAATACACCTGCTACAATGGGGCGTCAAGCTATCCGGGCGTCATTGCTGATTGATAGGTGGAAAAAAACGCTATTTACGGTCATCGGCCTTCAGTCTCTTGAGCATGTCCCCAAGGCTGACAAGTGGCTCGCCCGCTCGTTCTTCAAAAGCCGCCAAGTCTTCCGCGTCTTCCGCTTCCGCTTTGATTCGCACCCGGCGACCGTCGACCGAGACCCGGCCGGCGGCGATCAGCCGGATCGCCTCGGGATATGCCTCGCATTCGGCCTCGAAGACCCGCGCGGCAAGCGTCTCGGGCGTGTCGTCGTCCAGCACCGGAACGGCCATTTGCATAATCACCGGGCCATGGTCGTACTGGTTGTCGGCGAAGTGGACGGTGCAGCCGCTGAGCTTGGCGCCGTAATCGAGCACCGCTTCGTGGACCCGGTGGCCATAAAACCCCTCGCCGCAGAAGGATGGCATCAGCGCCGGATGGATGTTTACCACGCGGTTGGCGAAATCGTCGGGGATAGTGACCCGTTTGAGAAACCCGCCCATCACGACCAGATCGACTCCGGCCTCTCGGCAGCGGTCGAAGATAGCCCGGCTGAACTCGTCCTGATCGGCGAATGCTTTGCGCTGGATTACCGCGCCGGGCAATCCGGCGTCGGCGGCGATTTGCAGGCCGCGTGCGTTTGGGGTGCTGGAGACGACCAGTGCGATTTCCACCGGCAGCCGCCCGGCCTCGATCTTTTCGATCAAGTTCCGCAGGGTCGTCCCCCCGCCGGAAATCAGTACGGCAATGCGAAATGGAGTCATGCGAAGACCAACCGATGACCTCGTGGTTTGGGGATTGGGTCTCCGGCTTCCCTCGCCGTGTCTATCCAAAGCTGCATGGCCGTCTTCGCGTTGGCAAGCGATTCCTCGTGAGTGTTTCCGTGGGCCATGCAACCTGGAAGCTCGGGAACCTCGGCAATGAACGCCTGATCTTCATTGCTCCAGTAGATAATGATCTCGTATTTGTCCATCCCTATGTGTCCCCTAGCTTGTACTTGACAACCACGTTGCGGACCTGACGAACTTGGTAGGGTTTGGCCTTGTTGCCGTCCCTCTGAAGATTGATTTTTTCCACGATGCCGGCTTTCCGAAACAGATGGTGACTTCCTCGCGTCCGAAGCTCAAACCCAAAATGAAGAAGCAGGTTGCACAGATCATCGAAAGCGACGTTGGCATCGCTTCTGCCGTCGATGATCTGACGCAGCAACTTCCGCCATTTTCCCATAGTTATAGTCTACCTTCAGCAAGCGGCCTAGACAACGTGCCTTCATGCCACCTTTACGTACAACGTCAGCGGATCGTTGCCGACTTTAATCACAACCGATTCCACATCGGCCAATGCGTCGCTATCGAGCTTTATCGCCAGCGTTTCGCCGCGGATGTAATCGCGGAACTGTTCGATTGCCGCCCGTAACTCCGGAGATTCGGTTGCAACGCCCACCGCGATCCGGTCGGTGAACTCGCAGCCCATCTCCTTGCGGCGGTCTTGGATTGCGCGGACCAACTCTCGGGCAAGCCCTTCGCGGATCAGCTCCTCGGTCAGCTCCGTGGCCAGCACCACCACGACCGAATGACCCTGGGCGGCGGCCCAACCTTCCTTGGCCTGGAGACGGACCTGGATGTCGTCCAGGTCGAGTTCGACCGGCCCGTCGTCCAGCGAAACGGAGGCGGTGCCGTCCGTTTTCAGCTTCGAGAGCAACTCGCCGCCGTCCAACTCGGCCAGCTTCTTCCGCAGCGCCGGCAGACGCTTACCCAACCGGGGGCCAAGCCGCTTCAGGTCGGGCAACACGCTGTAAGTGATGTACTCCTCGGATTCTTGCGTGAATTCCACCCGCTTCACGTTCAGCTCGTCGCGGATCAACTCGGCGTGTTTTTCGAGCCATGGCTGATGGGCGTCGTCGGCCAGCACGACTTCGACCAAAGATAATGGCTGGCGGACTTTGAGCTTCGCGCCCATCCGGGCGCTGCGCCCCAACGAGACGATCTCGCGCATCATCGCCATCTGCCGCGACAAATCCTCGTCGATCGACGCCACGTCGGCGGCCGGATAATCGCAAAGGTGGACGCTTTCTTTCGGCCGCCGGGAATCCGAGCGGTCGCCGAAGGTGGACGCAGCCAGATTTTGCCACAGCGACTCGGCCAGAAACGGCACGAACGGCGCGATCAGCTTGCTGGTCGTAAGCAGACATTCGTAAAGCGTCCAATACGCGTCCAACTTGTCGACGGATTGCTCGCTGCTCCAGAATCGGTCGCGGCTGCGGCGGACGTACCAGTTGCTCAGCGCGTCGACGAACTCGGTCAGCCGAGAGCAGGCGTTGAAGTTTTCGTAGGCGTCCATGTGTTCGACGACCGCCGTGACCGTGCGGTTCAGCTCGCTTAGAACCCAGCGGTCCAATTCGCCGCGTTCGCAAATGGGGCGGTAGCCGTTGGCGGTGGCCAACACGTCGGGGCCAAGCTGCCCGACCTCGCCCGAGACGCGCGCGGCCGGATCGAATCCGTCGATGTTCGCGTAGATCACAAAGAAACTATACACGTTCCAAAACCGCAACAGGAACTCGGGAATGCAGTCCTTGATGGCCTGTTCGCTGTAGCGGATCGAGGTCCACGGCGGCTGGTTGGCGAAAAAGAACCACCGCAGCGCGTCGGCCCCGTAGCGGTTGAAGATGTCTTCCGGGTCGCGGTAGTTCCGCTTGCTTTTCGACATCTTTCCGCCGTCCTCGCCGAGCATCAGCCCCAACACGATGCAGTTGCGGAACGGATGGGGGAACGGGAGGGACGAGGGGCGAGGGGCGGGGGGCGAGGGATTTGCTGATTTGGGATTTGGGATTTGGGATTCGGAATTCGCCGCTTGCGGCTTCGCATCCCCCGTCTCCTCCCCCTCTCCAAACAGCAGCGTGCTGATCGCCAGCAGACTGTAAAACCAACCGCGGGTCTGGTCCAACGCCTCGCTGATGAAGTCGGCCGGAAACTGGTCGTCGAACCGTTCGGCCGAGCCGGGTTGGTGCGGATATCCCCATTGGGCAAAGGGCATCGCACCAGAGTCGAACCAGCAGTCGATCACCTCCGATACCCGACGCATACGCGCCCCGGGCGCCTTCGGCGAGTCGTAAGTGATCGAGTCGATGTACGGCTTGTGGATCCGCAGATCGTCGGGCAGGTCCGCGTTCTCCCGCTTGGCTTTCTCCCATGCTTCCATGCCGGTTATGCCCGGCTTGGACAACAACTCTTCGTAGTTGCCCACCGCCTCCGTGTGGCCGGTCTTTTCGCAGACCCAGATCGGCAGCGGTGTGCCCCAGTATCGCTCGCGCGACAAGGCCCAATCGACGTTGGTCTCGAGGAAATTGCCGAACCGCCCGTCGCGGATGTGTTCCGGCAGCCAGTGTATTTTGCTGTTGTTCGCCAGCATCTTGTCTTTGATGGCGGTCGTGCGGACGAACCAGCTTCGACGTGGATACTGGATCAGCGGGTCTTCCTCGGCCCGCCAGCAGAACGGGTAGTCGTGGACGTACTGCTCTTGATGGAATAGCGTCCCTTCGGCCTTCAGTTGGCGGACGATGTCCCGGTCGCAATCCTTCACCCAGCGACCTTTGTAGTCGGGCGTTTCGTCGGTGAAAGTGCCGTCGGGGGCCACCGAGCAGACGAGCGGCGGACCTTCGCCTTCGACGAATCGGGCCTGTTCGGCCAACAGCAGATCGAAATCGACCTCGCCAAAGGCCGGCGCTTGGTGGACGACGCCCGTGCCGGTGTCGGTCGTGACGAACTCGGCCGGCAATACGCGCCAGGCAATGTGTTGTCGGCCGCCGTCCTTCAATTGGCCCTGCTTATCGCCTTGGGTGTCGTAATAGAACCGGAACGGCGGCAGGTAGCGTAGCCCGATCAGCTTTTCGCCTGGCAACGTCGCTTCGACCGTACACTCCTTGCCTGCCTTGGCCGAAACGGCTTCGACCAGCGCCGAGGCCAGAATCAGCTTGCGCGATTCGCCCTCGACCGAGACCACAGAGTATTCCAAGTCTGGTTTCACCGCGGCGAACTGGTTGCCCGGCAGCGTCCAAGGAGTGGTTGTCCAGACGAGGAGGTCAACATCGCAAAGGCCCTCACCCTGACCCTCTCCCAGCGGGAGAGGGGACTGGAGCGGAAACCGCACGTAGACGCTCGGGTCGGCCACCTCGCGGTATCCTTGCCCAACTTCGCCAGCACTCAGCGCCGTGCCGCCTTGCGCCCACCACCAAACGATCTTGTGCCCCTGATAGAGCAAGCCGCGGTCGAACAGCGTTTTCAGCGCCCACCAGACGCTCTCCACGTAGCTCTGATGGTACGTGACATAGGCCTCGTCGAGATGTATCCAGAATCCGAGCCGTTCGGTTAGCTGCTCCCACTCCCGCGTGTAGCGGAAGACGCTCTCGACGCACTTGCGGATAAACGGTTCGACGCCGTACGCCTCGATTTCCTCCTTCGAGTGGATTCCCAGCTCCTTGCAGACCTCGACCTCGACGGGCAGGCCGTGCGTGTCCCATCCGGCCTTTCGCTGGCAGCGGCAGCCCCGCATCGTCTTGTAGCGGGGAAAGAGGTCTTTGATCGCCCGGGTCAGGCAGTGTCCGGGATGCGGTAGTCCGTTGGCGGTCGGCGGACCTTCGTAGAAGACAAACGCCGGCCCGTCGGCCCGCGCGTCCAGCGATTTCTCGTATATCCCGCGCTGCTTCCAGAACTTGGATATCTCTTCTTCGAGCTTAGGGAAGGAAACCGAACTATCGACGGGTTGGAACATGGGCGGTTTGGGACTCCAAGTGGGGACAATGTCGCAAAGCCTTAGTAAACCAAGACTTCCGGTTTGATGCAACGGGGATTGACCGGTTCGCGGCGTGTTGCTGGAACCCTCCCGTGTGGCGAGAAATGCGGTCTGGCACATGTCGACCGCCGATTCAAGCCTCGCCGGCCTCCTGTTCCAGCACACCGAGGACGATTTCCCGCAGCTTCGGCTCGGCTTCGGCGGCCGTGGCCAGGATCTGCTCGATGTTGGCCGGTTTCAGGGCGTCGGGGAAACAGAGGTCGGTGACGATCGACAGGCCCAGCACCCGCATCCCACCCTGTACCGCCACGATCACCTCCGGCACGGTGGACATGCCGACCAGGTCGGCCCCGATGGTGCGCAGGAACCGGTATTCCGCCCGGGTCTCGAGGTTCGGACCGGTCACGGCCGCGTAGACGCCGCGATGGGCAACGATGTTTTCACGCCGGGCAACGTCCAACGCTTGATCGGCAAGCGCCAAATCATACGGCCGACTCATGTCGGGAAACCGAGGGCCAAGCCGCTCGTCGTTCGGGCCGATCAACGGGTTGTCGCCCATCAGGTTGATGTGGTCGTCGATCACCACGATGTCGCCCAGCGAGTAGAACGGATTCATTCCGCCCGAGGCGTTCGAGACGATCAGCATCTCGGCCCCCAGGGCGCGCATCACGCGGATGGGAAAAGTGATCTGCTGGTGCGAATAGCCCTCGTATGCGTGAAACCGTCCTTCCATCGCCACGACCGGCACGCCGCGGAGCACGCCGCAGACGAGTTGGCCCGTATGGCCGACGACCGTGGACTGAGGGAAATGCGGGATCGAGTCGTAGTCCAACGTGGCCTGGGTCTCGATCCGGCCGGCGACGCTTCCCAGTCCGGTTCCGAGCACTATGCCGACGCGCGGCCGCTCGTCCCATTGGGCTTTAATCACTTCGGTGGCTTGCGCGATCTGGTCGGCTAGCTCGGGCACGGGCGGCTCCTTTACGTAGGGCAGGACAAACGAAGCGCAGCCCCATCCAACTTTCTCCGGGGACTGTTGGCCCCCGGCAAGTTCGACGAATCAATCATCCGCGCTGATTACTTTTATCCCGGACAGTTGTCCTCGCACACATCGTCGAGATCGTCTTCTTCGTCGAGATCGTCTTCTTCTTCGTCGAGATCGTCGTCGAGATCCTCCTCGAAGTCGTCGTCGAAATCGTCGTCGAAATCGTCGTCGTCGAAGTCGTCGTCATCCCTGGTGGCCTCGGCGACGCACGTGCCGGTTTGGACGGCTTGGAAATCGCACGCCGGCACGTAATTGGGTTCGGTCGATGGTTGCCACAGGGGCTCAGGTTCCCGCAACATGATTTGGTCCTCGGTCATGGAGATAGTTGGGCCGTAAGCCCGGCTGATAAAACCCGGTACTGACCTATCGGCCACAAGGGCCAAGGGCGTATTTTGTGCCAAGGCCCACGGTCTGTCAACGGCGAGATTTGTGTCCTGGAATTATTTATTTGCCCGCGTGAATACACTGCGGGGCGAATTGGCCGCGTGGAACCGCCTATCCCGGGTGTATTCACCCGGGGCTAAATGGGATTTTCACTCGTTCCCACGCTCCACGTGGGAACGGGCGGCCTGGGACGCTCCTCGTCCGCGAGACGCAACCCGTTTTGCAGCAACGGTTTACCCCGCGAACGGACATCGTGCGTTTCGGCACGGAGCAATCGTAACCAGCGGTGTTCACGCCAATACGCTCAGCCCGATTGTCCCCGCCGGAGTGCTGCGGTAGACTGGGTGGGGGGCAGCACCATCCTTCTCGACGTGCCGTTGGCTTCGTTGACGGGGTATGCCCTCATGCGAACCCATCCAAAAACCGCCTTCAGCCTCGTGGAATTGCTGGTGGTCATTACGATCATCGGCGTATTGATCGCCTTGCTGCTGCCGGCGGTGCAAGCGGCCCGCGAGGCTGCCCGGCGGTTGAAGTGCCAAAACAACCTCAAGCAGATCGGCCTTGCCCTGCATAATTACGCCGGCCAGTACAGCGCGCTGCCGCCGGGGGCTATCATCAGCGGCAGTTATCGGACCAGCGGCACGTTCAGCTACGACCCCTGGCCGGAAGCGACCGACAGCGCGGCCGGCATGCATGGCACGAGTTGGATGCTGCAAATACTCCCGCTCATCGAACAGAACGCCCTTTTCGACCGCTGGGACTTCACCAAGAGCGTCAGCGGCAACCAAAGCGTGGCCGCCACCGATATCGCTGCGTTTTATTGTCCCACGCGCCGCTCGGGCATCCGCGCGGAAGATCGGCAAATCATGTTTCCAAAGCGGACGCCGGAGGACGCCTACGTCGGCTGGAGCGGTGGCGGGAACGACTACGCCGGTTGCATCGGCGCGCAGAACTCGTTTACGAACCCCACCACGTCAAACGTCAAGCGCCAGTTCTGCGGATCGACGTACGTCTACCGGCCGGACATGCGCGGAGTTTTCGTCCCCAACCTCGCCACGACATTTAACGAAATCGCCGACGGCCTATCGAATACTTTCGCCATCGGCGAAGTGCCCAGGACTCAATGGACCGGTTCCTCGCCGAACTACTACTGGGGGCCATGCCATACGAGCATCGACGGCTGGGCCGCCGCCGGATCGAACACGCTGTTCGACACGGCCAGCGCCGGATCGACAAACGACATCGGGCAAACCGGCGGATTCAACAACGATTACTTCGAGTCGGCCGGAAGCGATCACGCCGGAGGGGCGCACTTCGGCATGGCCGACGGATCGGTCCATTTCATCGGCCAACAGATCGATCAGATCGTTTACGCCCACTTGGGCAGCATGGCCGACGGGCAAATCGCACAGGTGCCTTAACCGGGATTATTCATTGATCCTGGAATTGGGTGCCATGGGTAAGCACATGTTGGCGATCGACAGGGCAAGTTGATTGCGATCACGCATCGGACATTATCGTCGGAGCGTCGCCGTGGGCAAATAACTCCCGCTCGACTGGTGGCAACATGCCGACCCGCTGCTTAGCCTCTTGGGCCTTGAAGTCGAAATGATACCGCCCCATCACCATCCACAGACAGTAAGTCGCCGTCATCAGGGCCGCCAGGGTGCAGCCCAAGAAGACCGTGAACACCGTGTTCGACTTGCGCCCTTTCCAAATGCCGTATGGAATGAAGCCGATGCCGATCAGGAAAATCGCGGTGGAGAAAAAAATGATCTTGAACCAAAACAACGCCAGCAGAACCACGGGAACGCCGATCACTCCGGCCAATTCGACAACGAGCGGCAGCCGGCCAGCCTTTTCTTCGGCCTCCTCTTCCCCGCCTTCCTTGGTTTCCTCGGCCTTAACCTCCGCTTCGTCGTCCGCCTCGACGGGCTGAAGTTGCTCGTCCGCCTCGTCGGCCGGCGCGGCCTCGCCCTCCAAGACGGGTTCCTCGGCGGCGGTCTCTTCGCCGGGCGTCTTCAGTTCATCAATGTTGGGATTCTCGTCTTCGACGTTGGCCACGATTGACTCTCCAGTTTATGCAAACAAAACAAACTGTTCCTTTTCCCTAAACATACCCAATTATAGTTGGCGAATTGCCGTTCCGCCACCCGTAAAACCACCCCGCAGCGGGGTTCGCTCACCAATTCAGCTCCACGGCCTCGTCCCAATGTTCGTGGAGCTTTTCGAGCGCCGCTCGTTGCTCGTCGATTTGGGCCTTGATTTGGCGGACTTTTTGCCCGTCGCGGAGCACGTTGGGATCGATCAGTTCGTGCTGGAGCCGGTCGAAGCACGTCTCGCGCTCGGCTATTTCGGACTCCAGATCGGCCACCTTGCGGTACGGGAACCGGCGTTTTCGGGCCGTGCCGTGGGACAGGTTGGCAACCTGTCCTACGTTCTTGGCGGCAGTGTTGTGGGACAGGTTGGCAACCTGTCCTACATCCGTCGTCTTCTCGGTCTCCGCTCGACCGAGGAGCATCTGGTAAGTGTCGTAGTTGCCCTCGACGACGTGAATCCGGTCCGGTTCGATCATCAGCAGGTGGTCGGCCACGCGGTTGACCAGGTATCGGTCGTGGCTGACCAGCAAGACGGTCCCGTCGAAGCGGGCAATCGCTTTTTCCAGCGATTCGCTTGCCCAAAGGTCGAGGTGATTTGTCGGTTCGTCGAGGACCAGCAAGTTTGCCTCGGCGGCGGCCAGCCGAGCCAAGGCGGCGCGGCACCGCTCGCCGCCGCTGAGGCTACCCACCTTTTGCAGGGCCTTGTCGCCGACCAGCCCGAAGCGGGCCAGCAGGTTGCGCCGCTGTTGCTGATTCAGCCGTTTATGTTTCGCGCCGATGGCGTCCATCACCGGCAGGTCGTCGTCCAGCGCGGCCAACTGCTGATCGAAGTAGCCGATCATAACGCCGTGTCCCAGACTGATTCGTCCCTCGTCGGGCGGCAACAGCCCCAGAAGACACCGCAACAGAGTCGTCTTGCCGCAGCCGTTCGGTCCCAGCACGGCCCAGCGCTGGCCGCGCGTGATGTCGAGGTTGAGGTGATCGAACAACGAACGATCGTAACCCTTCGCCACGCCCTCGGCGCGGATCACGATGTCGCCGCCGCGAGCCGGCGACGGAAAACTCATCGCCGGAGCGGATATCTCGCGCGGCGGAGCGATCCGCTCGATCCGATCGAGCTTCTTCCGCCGGTCCTCGGCCTGGGCGTGTTTCTGGCCGTAGGAGTTGCGGCGGATGAAATCCTCGGTCTTTTCGATCTCGATTCGCTGCTTTTCGTAAGCGCGGCGCTCGACCAGCAACCGTTGCTCCTTCTGCCGGCAGTAGGTCGAGAAGTTGCCGGTGTAGGAATCGACCGTGCCGTGAAACAGCTCCAGCGTGCGGTTGGTCACCCGATCGAGGAAATACCGGTCGTGGCTGACCAGGATCATCGCCGCCGAGCTTTCCAGCAGAAAACTTTCGAGCCACTCGGTAGTCTCGATGTCCAGGTGGTTGCTCGGCTCGTCGAGGATCATCACGTTCGGCTCGGCCAGCAGGAGCTTGGCGAGCATGAGGCGGTTTTGCTCGCCGCCGCTGAGCGAGGCGACCGGCTGGTCGAAAGACTCGCGTCGGAACCGCAGCCCGTCGAGAACCCGCTCGATTCGATGCTCCAGGTTGTAGGCGTCCTGGCGATGCAGTTCGTGCTGGAGGTGGTCCCAGCGGGCAGAGAGCCGCTTCTGCTCGGCCGGATCGGTAGACTCCGCGATTGCGTCGGCCGCCTCGATCGCTTCACGCTGGAGCGAGACCAGGTCGGCCAGCGCGCCGCGGGCCTCGTCGTATAAGGTGCGTTGCGGGCCGAAATCGGGCTGCTGTTCGAGATAGCCGAGATGCGCGGTCGCATGGACGCGACACGTGCCCGAATCCGGCTCGTCCTTGCCGTCCAATATCCGCAGCAGTGTGGTTTTCCCGCTCCCGTTCGGCCCGACCAGACCGACGCGGTCGCCGGGGCGCAGCTCGAAGGTCACGCCGGCCAGAACCGGCTCCGGCCCAAAACGCTTTTTTACGTCGGCAACGTCGAGGAGGATCATCTGGGATGCGGGGGGAAGCAAAGGGCGTTTTTGGAGAACATCGCCCCCTATCCCTTTGGGAGAGGGGAGGCTCTATTCTACCACCAATCGCCCCGCGTGGGACCGCCCTCGATCAATTCGCCATCGGCACGGTCGCCGAGCTTCCGCAGCACCGCCATGTCGATGCTGTTGGTGATCGAATCGGTCCGGCCGTCGCCGAACAGATAGTTGCATACGCCGGGGTGGCAGGAGCCGAATCCGCCCACGAACAGATCGTTCCACTCCGCCTCCGATTCGTCGTCGGCCGGTTTGACGGCAACCGGCAGCGTGTCGGAGTCGCCGGGGGTTTGGTTCGGCGCCGTGCCGGTGTTGCGCAGCGTGGCCCGGGTGCCGGACATCCAGCCGAGGTCATGGAATCCGATCAGCTTTTCGCCCACGAAGATCGTATGCGCGGCGCCGTCGGTCGCGTCGTCGCGACGGACCTTGCTGTCGAGGAACAGCACGCCGCCGTTGTCCGTGTCGATCGGCGCTTCGACGCCGTTCTGACATCCGGCGTAGTTGCTCGCCGTCCAAGTGCCCGCGACTGAGCGAGCCTCGTTGGAACTGGACCACTGGCCGTCGGACCCCGACGCCGGCGGCGCGATCCGGCACAAGCCGCACGAAGGACACACGAACGGCGGGACGTTGATCGCCCTGGTCCGTGCGTTCTTCTCGTTGTATGCACCGACCGAAAAGTCTATCTGGTCGAAGAGCACCTTCTCGTCGAGGTATGGCAGGATTTGCACCAGCCAACTCATCTTGTAGCCTTGCGGGATATTGCGGACGGGGCCTTCCGCGTCGATCGTGCCCGAGGGGAGCGACTCTTGGGCCGCCTCGTAGTTGGCCAACGCCACGCCGATTTGCGTGAGGTTGTTCAGACAGCCCATTCGTCGGGCCGATTCCCGCGAGGCCATGACCCCCGACAACGTCAAGGCGAGCATGATACCGACGATCGTAATCACCACCAGCAGTTCCACCAACGTAAAGGCGTGTAGGGGCATAATGCGGAGGGCTGGCCGCTTCAGCGGCCGGTCGGAGACGTTCAGCCGGCGTGCTTGCACGCCGCGCGGCGGCAAATCAAAAATCGTGTTTCGCATCATATCACTCCGGTTCTTTGGGTGTTTTCGGTTTCTCCGCGTCTTTCGGCGAAGTTGTTTCCTTCCGCTCGACGACGATCATTTTTTTACATCGGCAACGATGACGCGGATCGTCGGGAAAATCCGCTTCGACTTGTACCCGACGCCGGTCCACATGGTCGGCGACCGGTTCGATGTGGATTCGCACCACCGCGCCGTCGCGGCCGGCAAGCTCCGTGGACACGATGGTCCACGTCTCGCCCGCGTAGTCCGCGTCTTCGTCCAACCGGGCGACGGCTCGTTCCATCGCGGCTTCGGCCAGCCACCGTGCCTGTAGGTTCCAATGCCGCGATCGAACCGTTTGGCGCTCCACGGCCGCCGTCCGGGCCAGCGAGACGAAAATCGCCGCCGCCAGGATGAAGCAGACCATGACGATTACGATGACCACCCCACGGCGCGGGCGGGTGGCACGGGCATCTTGCCCGTGTTCCGGCCAGCACTGGCGAGACGCCAGTGCCACCCTACGCATTATCCAGTTTAATCGTCCCATTTCACTCGCTCCCCTCTGCTCGACGCGCGAAGCGATGGTCTCGGCCGAGAATGGCCTCGATGCGCAATTTTCGTCCGCCGGCCTTCGAGACATCCTTCGGCGTAATCACCAAACGCACCAGCCGCCCATCGGCCGCCGCTTCGGTCTCGATCCGTGCCGAGCAGTCCTTGGGCAAGGCGTAAGTCTCCCAACGATCCGGTTTTTCCAATCCATGTTCCTTGCGGGTAACAAATTCGCCGCGGGCGTCATATTCCACGTAATGCGAGGCGGGGTCGGCCGCTAATGGAAAAGCCCAAACGTCCCCGAAATATTCCGTTTTCTCCGGCACATCCACGGCGGCGTGGACGTCGCGGCGGAACCGATCGGCCAGCAAGTCGAGCGAGTTGTTTCGCTGGAGATGTTCGCGCCCGTTTCCTTCGGCCCTCATCAAGACGCACAACAAGCAGACCGCGATGCCCATCAGCAGCGTGGCGGCGGTTATGGCGGAAACCATTTCGATCAGCGTAAATCCGCGACGTCGCATGGCAGTAGTGGCGGTTAGTGGATAGTGGATAGTGGATAGTGGGTAGCGGATAGTCATTGAGTTGGTACAGCATCCACGCCAACGCGGTGCAACTCTCCGCCCTCTTCTCTCTTCTCTTCTCTCTCTTCCCTCTTCTCTTCACCCCCCAAGTACCTCCACGTCGCGATTCCGACCGGCGGGAGCATCCGGCCGGCGCGGTCGCGCCGGCGGATCGAGACGACGATGCGTTTGGACGGCGGTTTCCGCTCCGGCGGCGAGTCGGAGACCTCGATCTTCAGTTCCGCGCCGGGCAGCCGCTGGCGGATGTTGTCCGGTAGCCGCACGGCGGTGACCGCCTCGGGCGTCAGTTCGTCCCAGGGTAGCGAGGCGATCCGTTCCATGACGTTGGCGACCTCGAACAGCGCCAGTTGCCGCCGGTCGGACTCGCGGCGCCAATCGGCCACCGCGCCGAGCATCTTCAGACAGACGATCAGCAGCGTACCCAGCAGCGCGCCCGCAATGACCAGTTCCAGGATTGTCATTCCGCGTCGGTTCATTGGATCAGGATAATGCATGAATGAGTGAAATCAATGGGATAAACAGGGCCACGACGATGAAGCCCACGATAGCGCCAAAGAAAATTATCACCAGCGGAAAGGCCGTTTGGACGACCGACTGTAGTCGGTAAGCGAATCGTCGTCGGTTGCTTTCGGCCATTTCCCTCAATGCCCAGGGTAGGTTTCCCACCCGCTCGGCCGCCTGGAGCACGGCCAGATCGGCCCGGCGAATCAAGCCGCGCGAGTAGAGCGATTCGGCCCAATCGCGGCCGTTCTGGACGTCGCCGGCCGCCTGGCGGAGCAGCATCCGGATGTTCAATCTCGGATACGATTTGGCCAGCGAGTCGAGTCCGTCGAGCATCGGCATCTGTTGCCGGGCGACCAGGGCCAGACCGTCCAGGATGTCGGCCGCGTCGAGCCGCCGGGTAATCCAGCCCAGCCCGGGCGGGTTCCAGCCGAAATAACGCGCGGCCGGATACAGCAGAAGCAGCATTCCGAGCATCAACAAAGGCGAGAACAAGTACCAGTAATTGACGAAAAATTGCGAACAGGAGACCAACTGTTCGGTAATATACGGCAGCGAGGTATCAAAATCCACAAATATCCTAGTGAATCTCGGCACGATCCACATTAGGACAAACGCCAGAATCGAGAACCCGAAACACGTCAGCATCAGCAAATACCCGACCTTGCCGGTCAGCGCCATCCAGACCGGCCCGTTGAGGTCGTTGACCGCGGCCGCCCGTCGCAGCGCCGGGGCCAACGCGCCAGATTGACAGCCGACGCGGATCATCGGCGGCGCGTGGGGGGGCAACAGGCCGCGCACCTGATCCAACCCGTCCGGCAATGACACACCGGACTCGAGCAGCGTGGCCAACCGTCTGGCCCGTCGTGCGAACGAACCACGCCGCTCGCGAGCGAAGGCCTCGAGCGCCGAGGTCAGCGGCACTTCGCGTTCCGCCGAAACGGTCAACAGCCACAGCAGCGCGTACTGTCGGCTCGCCCGATATTTGCGATACGCCTCGATGAACACGAACAGAAATATGCCCCACCATAAAATCCCCGGCACCAGCCCCATGAAAGCAAACCCTAGCACCACGACAAATACCACTCCCACGAACGCGCCGATGAAGTACATCGTCCCGAAGAGCCGTGAACGATACTCCAAAGAACGCATTGCTCTAATTATCACTATGGCAATCGCCGAAAGAATTAGCGCCAGCACAACTCCCACGACAATACCGATTATTTCAATACCCATGATTCAGTTAATCCCGCGATTTCCAGCACATTGCATCGGTCGTTAACCCGACAAAGTGGTAATAATACAAACTGTCGGCGTGAACAATAAAACAATAAGAAAGCCTATGAGTGTGATAATGAACAGAAACATAATCGGTAGCAAAACGCTCTCCAGCAAAGAGCCTTGCGAGAGCGTACGGCCCTCGAACATCTCGGCCGTCGCGCGGAAGGCGTCGGGAAGCGCGGGCGTGCGCTGCCCCCACTCGACCAGCGGGATCATGCTGGCGGGAAACTGTCGCCGCCGGTCCATGCTCTCGAAAAGCGGCTGCCCGTTCTCTACGTCCTCGGCCACATGTCGGCACCCTCTCGCAAGGTTCGGATCATGCAGGCCCGCGGCCGTAAGCCGCAAGGCGTCGGGCAAGGGAACTTGCTGTTCCAACAACAAGGACATCAGCCGAGAAAATTGGGTCAGGTTGCCCCAACGCAACAGCGGGCCGATCATCGGTAGCTTGTACAACGCCGGCCAGATCCATCTAATGCCGGGCGAAACCGCAAGCAAAAGCGGAATAGTGGTGAAAAGAACGACCAGCGCTACCATGAACCACGTCAACAACGACGAGATATTGATGGCAGCCACCGTCCGAGCAGGAAGGTACGTGTAAAAATCTCTATACAGTGTATCAAATTGAACAATAATCCAAAATCTGGCGAGTAACATCAGCAGAGTCATTGCTACCAGCAGAAAATACGGATACGCCAGACTGAGCCACAAGCGGCGGCGCAGTTCCAGTCGGCTGCGGCGCAGGTCGGCGTACTGTTCGAGGGCTTCGGCCAGCCGCCCGCTGCGCAAACCGGCCAGCACGATGCCGCGCAGACAGAGCGGCAGCCGGCGGCCTTGCGACTCCATCGCCGAGGCCAGGTTTTCTCCCGCGTCGAGCCGGTCGGCCAGGGC
>CBDAFL010000092.1:0-6774 GCA_965195225.1 uncultured Thermoguttaceae bacterium | reverse complement strand
GTGACTGGAGTTCAGACGTGTGCTCTTCCGATCTTGGCCCGGGGCGCGGACGATCCCCCGTCGCGCCATGAGCGTCTCGAAACGGCGGTAGAATTCGATTTGGACGCGGCGGCGGCGGGCACGCGCGGCGTTGTTGCCCGTCAAAACGGCATGGAGACGCCAAACCAATCGCCACACCATCCAACTGAGACCGGCCAGCGTTGCCGCCAACACCAAACCGAGCAGACCGAGCAGCACCCAGCGGACCTCGCGGCCGAGATGGTCCAGGTAGAGTGCGACGGAGACAGAATTGAAGATCGCCCGCCAACGGCTTGGATCGGCAACTGCCTGCCATACCTGCTTGGCCGCCTCGGCGATTGGTTTGTAGATGGCGTCCCGCTGGCGCTGGCAGTCCAGCTCCACCACGTAGTTCGACCAGATGGACTCCAGCCAATCGGCGCCGCCGCGCAGCGGAGAGAGCCAGTCTTCGTGAACTTCGCTCGCTCCGGCGGGCGTGGGGTCGAGCCGCAGCCAACCGCCGTTTTGCGTCCACTCGCGGAGCCAGTAAAGGTTGCCGTGAATCAACTCGGGTGGAAGCTGACTGGGACGCAAATGCGCCTCGACCCAGGTGTGGGCGTGCAGTTGGCGGACCAGGTAATATTTGCCGACGGCGTCCCACTGGTCGCACTTGAAGCCGGAGACCAATCTGGCCGGAATCCCCTGACTGCGTAGCATGAGCGTCAGCGCGGTGGCGAAGTATTCGCAATGCCCCCGCGGGTGTTTGGTGACGAAATCTTCGATCGGATCGAGTTCCGGGTCGCGCTGCTGACCGACGAGGCTGTACTTGAATTTTCCCGAGACGGCGAGTTTCCGCTCCAGATAGCGGGCGCGGCCGAGCCGATCCTCCCTTGGCAATCCCGATTCGGCGATCCATTTGTCGGCCAAGGCCCTGAGGTCGGGCAGACTCCATGTCCCCTCGCCCGATGGCATAACCTTCGCGCCTTGGATCAAATCTCTTTCCAGGCACGGCGTCAGCGGCTTCTGCACTCCATTGACAATGGCCGTCGTCCCCAGCGTGTACCGAAACTGCCGTGCGCGCAGATAGCCGGTCCGAAGCAGCCGTTTCCGGGCGAAATCGACGGCGATATACGGATTGTCTTTCAGGGCCACGTATGGCGCGACGAAGAACAACTCGCGGCGGTCCATCCCTTCGATACTGATTTTCTGCCGCACGACGCCGCCGAGCGGAAAGGAACGGGGACGCAACAGCGGCTCGGTGCCGAAGCCCCGGGACGGTTGCCCCACGCGCCACTGACCGCGCTCGTAGGTCATCATCACCGCGCCTTGCAGATAAACCTCGCCGTGAAGCGGCCGCGAAACGTCGTCGGAATCTCGGAAGAACCGCACCCGCATTACCTCTTCGCGGCTTTCGATGATCTGGCCCAGTTCGCCGAGCGTTACTTCGTCGGTGAATCCGACCATGGGTTGTGGATGGACGACGGCGCTGCGCCAGGCGACCTGCCCGAACCGTGGCAGGGCGAAGAACAGCACCAGCGTCAGGCCGAGCGTGTAGAGTCCCATTTTCCCCAACCGGCCGAACAAATCGGCGCCGACGGCGGACTGTCCGCCGCCGCCCGACTGACCGACAAATCCCGCCCCCCGTCCTCCGCCTCCCAATCCCGCGGTTTCCGGCCGATGGTGCTCCCATTGGCGGTGCAGCGACAAGAGCGCCATCGCCGAGAACCCCAACAGCATGTAAACGGCCAACAGTACGCCAAACATCACGCCTTGGCTGAACAGCGTGGCGACCACCACCTGCAACAGGCTGAGCATGACCAGCAGCCAGTAAGTCCGCTCGTTTTTGCGTTGGAAGAGAAGAATGATTTGGAGGCAAACCAGGAGCCGGGCGAAACCAAGGGCCTGCAACTCGTTTCCCAGCGGGAAAAAATCGTGAAGCGAATACACGGCGGCCAGCAGCATCAACACATTCGATATCCACCGGTCGAGGCTGAACCGCTGGGTAACGTCGGTCAACCAGACGGAGGTCGCGGCCGCCGCCATCACCAACAACGGCGATCCCACGCTCCGTTGGCCCATTCCCAGCAGCAGCGCCCCGAGGGCCGCCAGCGTGGCCATGTTGATCTGCAGTAGGCGTTCGAGGTACATGGCGGGTTTCGTTTAGCGGCCGCTAACAGCCCGTTGAAAAAGTCGGATTTTGGGAGTTTGGGTGCCACTGCTGGCTTGTCCAGCAGTGTTTTTCCGGTAGTTTCCTCCATGCACTGCTGGACAAGCCAGCAGTGGCACCCTTTTTCAACAGGCCGCTAAACATGCCTTCGACAGTCGTTATTGTAAACTTATTCCGCTTGAAAAAACTCCGCCAGTCGTTTGCTCGAAGCATCGATGCATCGGATGCGTTGCGCGCGTTCGCGCAGCACGGGATCGGACCACAACAAGGCCAGCCGTGAAGCATCGGCCAAATCGACCGGGCGCGTGCCGACCAACACCACTTCCGTGTCCGAAGCGATCCGCCGCAGGGCGTGGGCCAACGACTCCGGCAGCGCATCCTCCGCCCGCGCCTCGATCAGCGCAAGCCGTTCCATCAGGTTTTGCAACGTGGCGGGCGAGGCCGGCCCGCCAATGCAATCCGGCTCGTCGTCGGCCAACGTCAGGTAAACATTGCTGCCGCCTTTGCGGCACAGGTCGGTCAATACCGTGGCGGCGAAACTGACCGCCAGCTCCACGGTTTCGAGGTGTTCGGCGGTCGGCGGATCGGGTTGCCAAAGATCGAGCACAACGGCCACGTCGCGGCTCCGCGGCCGCTCGAATTGGCGCACCGTCAATTCGCCGGTCCGCGCCGAGCTGCGCCAATGGATCAGTCGTTTTCCGTCTCCGGCCCGCCATTGGCGGACGCCGTAGAAATCGCCTTCGAGTCCCGGTCGATTGCGACGGCGGTCGGCGCCGGTGAAGGCCTCCATCCGCCGCGCGGTCCAACCCTCGGTGAGCCGGCCCAGCCGAGGCAACACGATCAGCGTCTCCGGCCGACCCACGGCGATCGTCTTGGAAAATAAGCCGAAGGGAAATCGCGTGGAGAGCCGGATCGGCCCAAAACGATAGCGGCCGCGACATTCCAACCGGCCGCGATAGCTACCCTTTCTCCATTGTCCGGCGCGGACGTGGGGAAACAGCACGCTGGGTCGCAAGATCGTCGGGCGTCGGCCGCGTTCGGTGTCCGCCTCGCGTTGGATTTGCTCTTCGGCCGTGATCGCCCAACTTCCCAGCCGCCGCCGGGTGTTGGTCAGATTTAGTCCAACCGCCAGCGGATCGCCCGCGCCGACGCAGAGCGGCAACTGGCGTTCGATCTTCATCCCCCGCAGCGCGAGGCCGACGGCCCGCCAATTCAGCAGCATGGGTCCGAGCAGCATCCCGGCCAGGATTAAGAGCAGGTTGACCTCTTTGAGCATCGCACCGCCAAGAACGAGAGCCGTGATCATCAGGTAATACAAACCCTCGCGGCAGATGGTGGTTTGGGGGCGGAACATCATATCTCGATATAAAGCCGCGACCGTTGGTCGTGCTTTTGGGACTATCGTGGGTTGCACTACGTGGCGTGACCGACGCAGCGCAGCTTTATATTACCCCGGCACGGGCGTTTCTTCCACCAGCCGCTCGAGCAACGATTCGACCGCCTCGCGCTGACCGCCGTGCAGATAGCCCTTGGGTATCACCCGATGGGCCATCACGGGTATCGCCAGCCGCTTAACGTCGTCGGGCACGACGAACGTTCGGCCGGCGACCAGCGCGGCCGCCTGCGCCGCCCGATACAGGGCCAAAGTTCCCCGCGTGCTGACGCCGACGTGCAACTCATCGCAGGTCCGCGTGGCTTGGACGATGTCCAACAGATACTCGTTTATTGAATCCTCGACTTCGACCTTTCGGACAACAGCTTGTAGCGCGGCGACTTGCCGGCAATCGATCGCTGGGGCCAGCGAGTCGACTGGCTCTCCTTCGCGGTGCGTCGTCAGAACCCGCATCTCCACCTCGCGCTCGGGATAGCCCAACGGAATGCGGAGCAGGAAGCGGTCGAGTTGGCTCTCGGGCAAGGGATACGTCCCTTCGAACTCGACTGGGTTTTGCGTGGCGATCACCATGAACGGCTGCGGCAGCGGATGGGTCTCGCCGTCGGCCGATACCTGACACTCGCTCATCGACTCCAGCAGCGCGCTCTGCGTGCGGGGTGTCGCTCGGTTGATTTCGTCGGCCAACACGACGTTGGCGAAGATCGGCCCGGGACTGAAGGTGAACTCGTGCTTCTGGCCGTTGTAAATGCTGCTGCCGGTGATGTCGGCCGGCAACAGGTCGGGAGTGAACTGTATGCGGTGGAAAGTGCCGGCGAGGCTGCGTGCAATGGCCTTTCCGACCAGCGTTTTGCCCACCCCCGGCACGTCTTCCAACAATACGTGTTCGCCGGCCAGCAGCGCTACGATGGTCAGCCGCACAACGTCCTCCTTGCCGAGGACTACTCGCGAGACGTTTTGTTGCAACAGTGCGATGAGGCCTTGTGGTTCGTCCGACATCGAACACTCCTCCACTTGTTTTGTTGTCAATCCCTGGCTGAAGGGAGTGCTTTGCCCAGTGAAGTAATGTACAAGAACGGGACGGTTGAGGCAATGCTCGGCCTGTGGGCCAGCCCCAGCAGACACCTTGTTCCCACGCAGGGCATGGGAACGAGAGTGTGTGTGAGTTAAGGCTCGCCCGCGTCGTCTTCCGGCTTTCCGAACACCGCCAGGCAAAGGCGGAAGATCATCAGCAGAACGAACGCGCCGATGGCGGCGGCCAGGAAACCCAGCGGACTGATGGGATTCAACCCACGGTCGGGGAACAGCCAACCGAGGCCGAACAGGCCGATGGTGCTCCCGCAGATTCCCAGCACCACGGCCCAAAATGGGCCGGCGGGACGGCGAAGCGGAAACAACACGGTGGCCAGCAGACCCGCCAACGTACCGAATCCGACCCAGATCAGCACGACGTTGATCCACTGTTGGGCGGCGGGAGAAAGAGCGATGTCGGACATGGATTAACGATCCAGCGGCCGCCGGCACGGCGGCCCTTGGCGGAAATTCCAACACGGACCGACGTACCGTCGGCTGCTAAACAAGAAAAATCCTTGTGCTGCTGACGTCCAAGGGATACCGCAACGGCGGCACTCCACGTCTTGGACACCAGCAACACAAGGCACCGTCCCCCCCACAACGCGATCGGTCGGCCAACCGCGTTCGGCGTAACTTTTTCGGCGCGGTCAGCGTCTGAACGCCTGTTGCGCCTGGTCTTGATTGTACGCCTTCATGGCAGCCGCTTCCTTGGCGAGCTTAAACTCCGGCCCTGGCGGGAAGTACTGCACGTCGTCAGACATGTAGTACGGACTAGGCAACGTCTGGCCACCGGTCTCCACCTGACAGCCGGTAAGTCCAAGGCCCGCCAGCAGTCCAAGGCCAAGCACCAACATCCGCGGTCCGCGCCGCCGGTTGAACAAGCCCATCATGGGCCACCTCCATCCCTAGAGCTTCCATTTTACCCATGCCGCCAGATTCGCCCTGTGCGTAGAATCCTTGCGGCCAATACATTCATCGCAAGCGTTATCGTCAACCAGTGGGGGAGAACTTTAGAATCCCACCGGAACGGCCCGAAAACAGTGCAAAAATCCGGTTCTACTATCGAAGTTGCTCTTCTACACGACCCACGAGATCGTTCGGCTCGGAGTCGATATCATCCTTGCAGACCACGGGCCGGTTGGATCTGCCAAACGCTCTGACTACTGAGGCTCGTAGGTGAAGCACGGAAGATGGTCGACCGTGGAGAGATCCCGGTCCGGTCGGCCTACATGCTGGCGAAGATTCCCCGACGTCTCCAGGCGTACACCGCGAGACCGAAGATGCCCATGCTCAAGAGCCCCACCAACATGGAGGGCTCGGGGACAACTAGGTCGATGATCTGTTCGGGATTGCCATTCAGGGACTGGTAATAGAGGTGAAGCCCATTGATGTTCAGTTGCCCTGAGGTGTCCGCAAAGGTCAACGTGTCCACGTACAGCGCCTCAGCAATCCCATAGGGTGCATTGCGGTTGTCATTGTCGATCAGATCCGCAAGAAAGATGCGAGCATCTGGTCCGATCACGAGTTCGGTCAGATCAAAGTTGTTGGAAAAACCGGAAGGATGTCCCACGTGATTGACAGGGTCCGTGCCAAAATCGTTTCCGCCGATTTCCAGAGACGCCCAATTTTCCCAGTCGCTCGTGGCAACTTCTACGCCGCCCGTCATCTCCAGGGCTGCACTCGCTCCCCAAGCCCATAGGTTCTCATCCGTCGTGGCAAAGGATAGGTTTCCGGAGAGCGAGACCGTGCTGCCCACATCGATGCTGCCGGTGCCATCCATGGTCAGGTCGGAGCCAGTGATGGTGGCGTTATTCAGCTCCAGTTCGCCTCCGTTGATAATGGAGATTGGGCCGGTGGTGGTCACATCTACGCCGGGGTCCAACTGAATTTTGCCGCCGTCGGCCACCCAATTTCCGCTGCCGCCAAAGTCGTCCTTAATGATCAACGTGCCGGCATTGCTGGCCTTGAAAGTCCCGTGGTGGATCCCGGCACTCGCGAGGTCAACGGTCAGGGAGTTGGATTGATTCGCGTCGATCAGCCCGTGGTTGGTCAGGCCCATCGAATTGCCGCCGATGTTGCCGGCCCCCTGGATGGTGTTGTCCTGGTTGATCAGCCGGTCGGTGGCGACTGTGCCTCTGATGTAGTT
>CBDAFL010000091.1:0-1946 GCA_965195225.1 uncultured Thermoguttaceae bacterium | reverse complement strand
TTTTCTCTTCCGAGTATATCGATTGATAGCCCGAAGAATCGCGCCATCTTGCGCCACGCTGATTTTTTGAGGTAGGGGGCGGCTCCTTCGACGTCCTTGTGTACCGGCTTACCCCCTGCGCCGATATACATCACATCGTTGTCGCTCAGTAGTCGGGTCTTCGCCTGCTCGTACAAGTCGAATGCTGCTATTGCATCGTCAAGCGATACGGCTGCCGTCAAAAAGCCTCGCTGTGGTTCTGTCGTCTGTATTTCGGTTGTCTGTTCTAGTTCTTTCATCTTCGTTGCCTCATGTTGCTGTTCTTCTACTGCTTTCACATCGGCTGGTTTCGCTATACAATTCTTCACATGCTTCCGGTGCCGCTCTTTTACTTCGTCCGCATCGCCGCCCTCAAAGCGCATGTCGCAATGAGGGCATATCCTCTCGTGTACGGTCTCGCCGAGTCCCGGCGCAGACACTGGTTCGTGTTCCGGATCTTCGCCCGGCACCAAGTCGGTGTCTTCTTCGCCGCTCGGATCGCTTGTCGTCTCTGCGGGCGGGTTCACGTATCCTGCCTGCTCTTGAGCATATCCGGTGGTTGTCGCTTCGGGCACGTTTCCCTCTGGCGGTCGCAGCTCAAGCCCCTTCCATCCTGCCGCCTTCAATGCCAGCAGGACGTCTTTGCTCGGCGTCTTGCTCGGCATCGAGTCCCGCTTCAGCAGTGGCGCGAGGTGTTTGCATCCTTCGTCGCCCTCGCAGTGGAAGGTATGCGCTCCGCAACTGCAACCGATCTCGCCGTCCTTGGTCTCTGCGATTATGTGTATCGCGTCCCCGTGTTCGCACGCGTAGTACGTTGTGCCGTATGCATTGCTGATCCGGCTGTATTCGTAATCTGCCGCCTCTTCGGATGCGGTCTCAAGCGTCTTGTATGCAATCGTCACGTCCTTTCGCGCGACGTATCGCGTCGGCAGGTCTATTTGTGGTATCATCTCACTCACCTATTAGATTCGATGCGTGGAGCCAGCACGTACGCGATCGTCACGCTATCCCGCGTATATTCGATCTCGCATGGCATATCGTCAGCGAACTGGAACCGCACAAGATCGGCTGCATTCATGCCTGCCGCAATGCCGCCCAGACGGGCGAGGTCGTACAGACCCACTGCCTCGGTCTCGAACCTCTCATAGTACTGATCCGCCGGCAGCACGCCCTTATATCGCTCTAGCACTATCTCCTTACTGACCGCCTCGATTGTCAGCGCATCGGTGCTTGCGCGAAACATCGCAAACTCGGCGACGTCTGCCGCCGTCGCAACAATCGCCTTGAACTCGTCCCCGGTCAGTGTCACATCGACCGTGGGCGAGAGCTTGGGATTGTTGGGGCACTTTCGCGTCATGTCTGGATCAAACAGCCCCATCGTTCGCTGATGGATGCCGCGCAAGATCCTCCATGTGCTCGTATTTTTCGCTTCAATTGTGACGTCGTCTTTTGCTGCCGCTCGTTTCAGGAACGTTGCCAGCCGCTCAAGATCGATCCCGACCGTATGCGGTTCCGGCGCAGCGATGTATCCGCCGGTTGCATCAATCGACACCTGCACCATCGTCGTGTTCCCGGGGTCAAGCACCCGCGACGCGATCCGGTTATCGCTGATCTCAAACACGCTTTCGTCGCTTACGCCGCGCAGCACATTGATTGCGTGCTTCAGTCGGCTCGCTGCGATCTTCGCTTCGAGCATCATATCTCCACCTCGTTTTTCGGTACGATCTTCTTAACAAATATCTCAACCTGATCCGTGACCCCTATCCCGTGCGCCCGACACGCGGCTTCTCCGAGCAGAACCCGATACTGGGACTGCACCGGTCGCGTGCCGAAGCCAATCATCTCGCTCATGCTGTCACCTGCTCGATCTTAATGTCGTCGCCGAGCAGTCGTTTCATCTCCTCGACGACCCACGGGAAGCTCGCGTT
>CBDAFL010000090.1:0-1119 GCA_965195225.1 uncultured Thermoguttaceae bacterium | reverse complement strand
TTTTATTTTTTTTTTTTTTTCAAGCAGAAGACGGCATACGAGATTCTGACATGTGACTGGAGTTCAGACGTGTGCTCTTCCGATCTCTATCGCATGATGCGTGAGCGCAACGCGGCGGACAAGTCCGCCGGCTAACTTCGGCATGCCAAACTTATGCCACCGACGAACGCGGGCTGGGCATGCCTTACCCCTACGGTATCAACGTCAGCGTGGCCTTGCGGACGCTGAAGCAGTCGTCGCCGCTGAAGACGAGCCACAGGGTGCGGCCATCGTCGCTCATCCATTTCGTGGGGAACGAGGCCGTTTCGCCGGGCCCCACGTCCCACCGCTCGGTGAGGTACGCGGTGGTCCACGGTCCCCAGGGTTCGGGGGCGTCGTAGACGCCGAAGCCGCCGCGGTACCGCGTGTCGTCGCCCGGGATGATCTGGACCCAAAGGTAGCGCTTCAGCGGGGCACAGTAACTGATGCCGCTTCGGTAGCAACGTCCGGGGTGCGTAAAGACGGCGGCGCGCTTGGCAACGTCGTGGGTCCAGAGGGGACGGCCGCCGGCGTCAAACCCCTTGAAGACCTTGTACGCCGCGCGATCCATGAGTTTGTCTTTGGACACGCGGGCCAGGACCATCCGGTCGGCGGGCTTGTAGGCGGAGTCGGAGTCGTGCGAAACGAGGTACACGAAGCCGTCGCGTGCGCCGGCGTCGTTCTTGCCGAAATTGATGAACGCGGGGTATCCGAAACTCGTGGTGAAGGTCCACGTGCTCCAGGTCCACGAGCGTCCGTGGTCGCGTGAGGAGGCGATCTGCGAGTTCCCGGCGTTTCGGACGGCCATGTAGAGTGTGCCATCGACCATGATCATGCCCGACGCCTTCTTGCCGCTTGCTCCGCCGCCAAGTTGCTCGGCACTTCGTGACCGCAGGTTCTCGCCCCTGATATCGGGCGGGCGGCCGGTGACGGTGGCGAGGCCAAGGCTGAGTTTCTTCTCGGTGAAGGGCCTGAAACCCCTGCCGTCGCCGTAGGCGGTGTAAAGACGATCGTCGTCGCCCCAGGTGACGGGCCAGTTGTCGGAGCCTTTGGCGAGGCGGATGATACGGGAGGCGGGCGCCCACGTAACCTTCTTGATGA
>CBDAFL010000089.1:0-15073 GCA_965195225.1 uncultured Thermoguttaceae bacterium | reverse complement strand
ACGTGGAGCTTAGCCGCCACAGCCACGAAGGCCCCACGGCCGCGCGGCGAGCGTTCGAGTTCTTACAACCGATCGTGGAGCAAACGCGAGGTTGACTCACATGAAAACGTACATTCAAGAGGTTCTGCGCTGGGCGACAATTGCCGTCTTCGGTGGTTTTGGCGCGTGGGTATTGTACACCGGCGGGCAATGCGTTGTCAGGAATTGGGACGACGGCTGGTTTTCTACGCTTTTTGTGATCTTTATCTCCCTGCTCATCTCTCTTCCGTTCCTTGCTGTCGCGTATTTCTGTCTGCAACGTCAATATCGAAAGATATTTCTCGTTGTGGGAGTAATCGGCTGCATTCCTGTATGTTTCGTTCTCATGTCACTGCCCGATAAGTTCGGTTGGTTTGAATTTATTGACCGTCATGAGCCCGGGAGTGGGCTAAGTCTTCTTGCTTTGCCGCTTGTAATTCTGTTCATATTTGGACCGATCTATGCCGCGGCGTGGTTCTTTCGTCTTTGCAGATATTTGGCGTATCGCGGCACGGAATCGAACGAACCATGGCAAAAAACACGCGACACCGGCTGGCTCGTCGGATTGGGCTTATGCCTGCTTTTTGCTCCGTTGATTGCCATGCTGTACCACTTCAACATTATGGTTCATCCGCCGAGCCCACCCTCTTCGCTCGAGTCGGTGGACAACTGGATTAACTGGAGTATGGGTTTAATCTCGCTAGGCGTTGTTATGATGATTGTTGGATTAGTGTGGCGTCGGCCAATCGTCGAGCAACAGAAAGAGCCGCTTTCAACGAACGGCGAATCGCAAAGCGAAGCGGATAAATTTGCGGTAACAAACGAATCACAAGCATTACTTGAACAGGAGGGAACAGAGAAAACAGAGTTCGGAAAAAACTGAACATATCCTCTCTGTTGCCTCTGTTTTCTCCTGTAAAAATCTTCTTCGGAACTGCATGCGGCTAAATTGTTGCGAAATTATCGCAACGCAATGAATCCTCCCACCTCCCCGGCCAATTCTTCAGCTTGAAATTCGGGGCTTTGACTGATAGCATGTCGGTCGGAGACGGTCTTCCCATCCTGTCGTGTGGAGGATGGACGGGATCCTTAAACTGGAAAAACTCGGTTTTGTTGACCAACTGCCACCGGTTGTTTGAAAGCGTAAATTCCTATGCCCAAACCAGTCATCCTGTTATCCGTTCCCGCATTGCGTGAAAAAGACGTGGCCGCGATGCCTAAGCTGCAAGAGCTGATGGCCGGCGGCGGGATCGCCGAACTTACGCCCGGCTTTCCTTGCGTCACCTGTCCGGTGCAGGCCAACATGACCACCGGCAAGGGGCCGGCCGAGCACGGCGTGGTGGCCAACGGGTTTTATCACCGCGACAAGCGCCGGGTGGAGATGTGGACCGCGCCGAACGATTGCATCGAACAGTCGCAGATTTGGGACCTGCTGTCGCATCATGGGCGTGGGCTAAAGTCGGCCGTCTGGTTCCCGCTGCACAGCAAGGGCTGCGAGGCGAATTACGTCTGCACGCCCGCCCCGATCCATAATCCAGACGGTTCCGAGTCGCTCTGGTGTTACAGCCGGCCAACGGAGCTTTACGGCGAGCTGCGCGACGCGCTGGGCCATTTCCCGTTGAAAAACTATTGGGGACCGCTGGCCGGCGCTCCGTCGAGCGAGTGGATCGTCGATTCGGCGCTACTGGCCGCGCGGCGGTGGCAGCCCGACTTTTTCTACATATACTTGCAGCACCTCGACTACGTTGCCCAGCGGAGCGGTCCGGACGGCCCCGCCGCCGAGCAGGCGGTGGCCGAGCTAGACGGGCTTGTCGGCCGGTTCGCCGAGGGGATACAAGACGCATACCGCGAACAACCGCTCTGGATCGTGGCCGGCGAATACGCCATCACGCCGGTCGAACACGTCAGCTATCCGAACCGCGTACTCCGCGAGGCCGGCCTGCTGGCCGTGCGCGAAGAAGACGACGGCGAACACCTCGACTTCGAAAAGAGCAGGGCCTTCGCGATGGTCGATCACCAGTTTTCCCACGTTTTCGTGGCCGACGGCGACGAACGGTTGGCCGAGCGGGTGGCCGAGCTATTCCGCAGCCAACCGGGTATCGCCGAAGCGCTGGTCGGCACGCAGCGCGGCCGTTACGGCCTGGAACATCCCCGCAGCGGCGAGGTGATTTTGATCTCCACGCCGGAAAGTTGGCAGGCGTACTACTGGTGGCTTGCCGACGACCGGGCGCCGAAGTTCGCCCACACGGTCGATATTCACCGCAAGCCGGGCTACGATCCGGTGGAGTTGTGTTTTGACCCGGCCACAAAGAGCATCCCCTTGGACGCGACGCTCATCAAGGGTTCGCACGGCGCTCCGGCCGTCGATCCCTCGCAGCGGAGCGTGCTGCTGGCCTCCGATCCGACGTTGTTCCCCGGCCCCGAAGTGGCCGACACCAACGTGTTCGACATCGTGCTGCGGCACTTCGGGCTGCAATAACGTATCTTGCCAGAACAAGCGATAAATCGGGTGGCACGTCCCTGAGCGAAGCGAAGGGCGTGGTTCGACCGTCATCCACGCCCTTCGCTTCGCTCAGGGACGTGCCACCCGACGTTTGCAATCAATGCAACGCGGCATTATGTGGGCGGAGCGAAGTCGAAGCGGCGGCATTGGCGCATGAAGGTCAGCGGGTTCTCGTAGACGATCCGGCGGATCAACGATTCCTCGTGGCCGCGGCGACGCATGGCCGCCATTAGCACGGTAATCGCCAGCGGGTCGGACGGTCCCCAATCGGCCGACGAGGTGACCAGCAGCCGCTCGGGGCCATAGATTTCAATCATATCGACGGCCCGCTCGGGCGTGACCTTGGTGGTCGGATAGAGAGTCAGTCCGGCCCAGTAGCCTTCGTCGCGGACCAGCCGGATGGTGTGTTCCTCGCAATGGTCGATCCACACCCGGTCGCGATTGACGCGGCTGTCGTCCCGCAGGAGGTCGAGGATCATCCGTGTGCCCATCAGCTTGTGTTCAAGGTGCGGCGTGTGAAACAGCAGCAGTTCCTCGCGCCCCAGCGCCAGTTCGATCAACTCCCGCAACGTGGTGAGTTCGTTCTTGGTGCATTTGTGTAGGCCGATCTCGCCGACGCCCAGCACGTCGGGTTTGTCAAGAAACTCAGGCAGCAAGGCAATCACCTCGCGGGCGAAGGGGACGTTTTCGGCCTCCTTGGCGTTCAGTCCCATCCAGGCGAAGTGCCGGATGCCGTAATTGGCCGTCCGCTTCGGCTCCCACTCGGTAAGCTGGCGGAAATAGTCGTAAAAGCTGCCGGCGCTGGTGCGGTCGTAACCCATCCAAAAGGCCGGCTCGCCGACGGCCACGCAGCCGGCCCGCGCCATGGCCTGGATGTCGTCGGTGGTCCGGGAAGCGATATGTATGTGCGGTTCGATGAAGTACATGGTGAGGGGCGAGGGGCGAGGGGTTAGGGGTTGGAATCGTAGGGCAACGAAAACTCCAATTGCACGCGAGCGGCCCGATCGGGAGCGTCGTCGGCGAGGATTTCGAGGCCGCGGCGGATTTGCGCCATCCGTGGATCGGCCGGCGGGGCGCCGTCGGACCTGTCGATCCGGTCCAGCGACGCCGCCAAGTCGATCAAGCGGCAGCGCATGCCGAGAAACTCGCTATCCAACATTTTGGAGGCGGAAGAAGACGTGGACATGATAACTTCTTGCCGTTGTAAATGGTCATTGCGGAAGGAGGAAGCCATGCGTTCAAGGACGAATTGTATCATAACCAGCGGCCAAGTTGTATTCGTGGACTCGGGAATACCCCGATCGCCAACGGATATAAGCATGTGGGCAAATACTTGACGTTCATGTTAATGATGTTATCTTATGGGGGGTCGGGACGATGTTTTCCCGAGGTCTTTTCATTCGAAGGAGCAGTAAAATGGCATACGAAGAGAATCGTAGAATGTTTTCCGGGAGGGTTGCCGTGGCTATTATTGCGATCGGCGGACTGTGGCATGGTGTCGCCGGTGGGGCGGAATCCGGTTCGCCCGCGGACGAACATCAAAACCGGCCGGAAAAACGCGTCTTTCTGGCCGAGTTCATGCATGAAACCAACTCCTTTCACCCGTTGAAGACGACAAAATTCATTTTCCGCGAGCCAAGAGCGGGCATTGCTCCGATTGTGGCCTGGAAAGACAGCGAGCTGACGATTGTGCCCGGCGTCGGTGCTCGTCCGGACGGAGGCGGAACGGTCGACGGGAAGGCCTGTCGCGAGGCCATCGCCCGGATCGTGAAATCGCTCCGCGAGGCGATGCCCGTTGACGGCGTCTTCATCCGGCTGCATGGGGCGATGTTTGCGGAAGGAGTTGGGCCGGGAGAAATCGTGTTGGTCGAGGAAATCCGCCGCGTGGTCGGACCGGACGTGCCCATCGCTTGCACCTTCGATCTGCACGGCAACATTCCCGCCCGACTGGGAGAAGCAGGCGACATCCTTGTCGGCTTCAAGACCGCGCCGCACATCGACCGTCAAGAGACGGCCGAACATGCCGCCGGGCTGCTGCTCGACACGCTCCGCGGAAAGATCAAGCCGGTCTCCTACGTGTTGCAGATACCGATCATCGTTCAGGGTGAAAAGGCGATGACCACCTCCGAACCGTTCCGATCGCTGGTGGAAGAGGCGAAGAAACTGGAGCGCGAGGGTCTGCCCGGTCATAAAGCGAAAATCCTCGCGGCGACGCTCTTCGCCGGCTGCGCGTGGACCGACTCGCCGGATACCGGCATGGCGGTGATGATTACGGCCGACGGTTCGCGTGAGACGGCCCGCGCGGCCGCGATCTACCTTGCCCGAAAAGTCTGGAACGTCCGGCGCCAACTCAATTTCGGCTGCGAGACCGCCAGACTGGGGGAGGGTATTTCGCGGGCACTCCAGGCCAAGGAGACCACGGTGTTTCTCACCGACAGCGGCGACAACGTGACGGCCAGCGCGCCGGGCGACTTGACCATCGTGCTGCGTTACTTGATCGAGCGCAAGGTTCCCGACGCGGTGGTCGCCGGCATTTACGACGAGGCGGCTACCCGAAAATGTTTCGAGGCGGGCGAAGGCAAGCGGCTGAAACTATCGATCGGCGAGACCGTCGAGAAGCGTCACGGCCCGCCGCTGAAGACCGAGGTGGAAGTCGTGCGATTGCTGAAATCGAAGCCCCGCATGGCGGTGGTCCGCATCGGCGGCGTACTGGTGGTTCTGGAGGAAGACGTCGTCGCCTTCAAGACCCCCGAGCAGTTCCACGCCTGCGGGATCGACCCCTTGGAGCACAAGATCGTCGTCGTCAAGCAGGGCTATCTCTACCCGAAACTTACGGCAATCGCTCCTCGTCACATCATGCTCATGACGCCCGGCGCGGCGGACATGCGTCTCGATAAGCTGCCTTACACCAAGCGGCGAAAACCGCTTTATCCGCTGGAGTTGGAAGCCGAGTTCGAGCCGGAAGCGGTAGTCAAGTGATTTTCGGGCGGAACAACGTTTTTTGCGGCCGCACCTGCCCCGAACAAAATTCGGTCCTTGTCGGCTTGATTATTTTACTAAAGCGAGAATCACGGCATGGCATTCAGGGCTTCCCGCAATGCCAGTGAAATTTCTTCTACCGATCGCGCATTCTCTCGGCAACGCATGGCCCACGCGCGCCCCGGATGAATCATATCCCACGGGGAGCGTTGCTGCTTGTAGCGCCCCGCGCCTGGATCATTGTTGCCAAAACCATCAAGGCAAGTGTTCCAAATGGGCGAGAACTTATGGATGAGCAAGGATTCGCCAAGTGGAATCCAAATATCGTCAACCACAATGTAACGGCAAGCAAAGTCCGCTAGATCGAGATTTTCCGCTTGCCGAACTGAATCGGCATGTTTGGTTAGCCGGTTGTAGAGTGCCCGACCGGGAGAAGTACCTAAGCCCAAACCGCCTCTTCGCGCCCCCGCCGGGATTGCCTTGCCGACATATATCGGCTGAGTAAAAAGGCCATTCCGATTTTTGTCGGAAATTTTTCGATACGAGGGATGGTTGCCGGTGTAATAGATGGTATAAACGCCAGCTCCCACGAAAGTATCTTTTGGCGGAAGTGATTCCACCGACCGTTGGAGTATGGCGTCGGCTACACTTGTTCCAAGATTTACCTTGTCAAGCGGATTGTAGGGAGTTTCTTTTTTCAATTTCCCCGCCCCGTCATTAGGCTTTGCTTGATGCTGGCAGCAATTGTCCGAGCAAACGTTACTGGAACCGCATTGCCAAGCTGTCGCATGGATTCCGTCCAAGAACCTTGAAATACATAATTATCGGGAAATGTCTGTAATCGAGCACTTTCCCGCACCGTGAAGTATCGGACTTTTCCATCTGGATATGCAAGCATGTTTTCCCCACCTGGTACGCCGTGGTCCCCAGCCTTTAGGGTTTTGGCGGGGCCATCTAGCGGACTTCCGGTGTGACCACCATATACCCTTGCCCCTGGATTTTGCCAATGGTTCAAGACGCCATTGCTGAGATTGCAGGGGTTGGGCAAGTCGGTGATTGCATCGCGCACGGTAAGCCATGGCCGCGAGTCAAGTCCAAAAAGTCCTTCACGTAAACGAGATAATTTTGCTTGGCACTGGGGGGGAGGATCGGGCCGATTTCGTTTTGCTACCTTGTGACGTTTCCAATACTCACCCGTTCCCCACATGCTGACAAATAAGGCACCTTGAGAATGGGTCGGTTCGGGGAAAGCCCACTTGGCGTCAATATCTTCCCGAAAGGCGACGATAAACACCCGTTCCCGACGTTGGGGTACACCATAATCGGCGGCATTTAGCCGCCGAAAAACGACGTGATAGCAAGACTCCTTTCGTTTACCCTTCGTGTGGTGACGTTCAAGACGCGATAAGTGGTCGGTCCATTCTTCTTGCTTTCGTTGCCAAATTTGCGGGTATGTAATCTGCAATAAGATGTACTCGAAATACTTGGCGAAGGAAGCCCGTAGCAGCCCCTTGACATTTTCGATGAGAATGGCTTTGGGTTGTATCTCACGAATGGCACGGACCATTTCCGGGAATAGGTTACGATGGTCGGCGTGGCCCCGATGTTTTCCACCGATGGAGAATGGTTGACAAGGTGGACCACCCGCCAACAAATCCAAGCCTTGATGCGAGGAAAAATCAAAATCCCTCACGTCGGCTTGATGCAAGGGCCATGAAATCACCCCCCGGCGATTGTTTTCCTGGATTGTATTGCAAGCATTATTGTCCAATTCAATAACCGCTTCATGGCGAAAGCCCGCCGACATCGCGCCGAGCGCCAAACCTCCCGCCCCGGCGAAAAGTTCGATAGTTTTCATTGCTTGCTTTCCAAAAATCGTTTGATTCCGACGGCTAGTTTTGCCGTGTTTCTTATTTCACACTCCCATACAATCAAGATTCTCCAGCCGAGTTTTCGTAGCCAGTTTCGGTTTCTTGCATCTCGTTGGCGATTCGCTTCTAGCTTGGGTTTCCAGAAATCAAGCCGAGACTTGGGAAGCCGACAATTTGGACAACCTTTGTGACGATGCCAGAAACACCCATGTACGAAAATCACCTTGCGCCTAGACGGAAAAACCATATCCGGGCAACCGGGTAGATCATGAGCATGTAATCGGTATCGGTATCTCAGTGAGTGGACCAGACGGCGAACGGCAATTTCCGGTTTGGTATCCTTGCACCGGACGTGCGCCATGCGTTCGCTACGTTGTGCGGGTGTAAGAGTATCCATGCGTACACACTTGCGTCAAGCCCCCCTTATTATCGCTGACCGAAAAAAAACGTCAATCAGGGCGGCATCATCCTGCCTATTCCCCCTCCCTTCACACATGGAAGTGGACAAAATACACAACACCACATATCCGTGGAATCGGGCGAATCGAAATCGGTGGGGATCGGAGGGGCACCAGTCATGGCACAATGGGAAAATGACGAGAATCTTGAAGTGAAGCTGGCCTACGCCGACGATGATTTCGCGGCGCTGGACCGCTTCGGCCGAGTTCGAGCCGGAAGCGGCGGTCAAGTAAGCGGCCGGGCGACGAACGCCTGCTCCGGCGAGAGGACGTATGGCGGGAGCCAGCCGGGCGTGTTTCCCAGCGGCAACACGGATGCGTCAAGCGAGATGCCGAGCGTCTCTTGCATGAACTCTCGGCGCCGTTGGATGCGCTGCCAACAGTCGGGATAGTCGCGCGAAAGCCGCTCCCGCAACGCTTCGTCGGCCAGCGCGATGCCGTCCTCGGCGTTGGCGCAGCAGAACGGGCCGCGGGAAATGGGGATGATGTCCATCTGGAGGGCCATGCCGGATTTCAGCGTCGTTCGGCTGCCGGGGGCGAACGGCGAATGGGTCCACTCGTCCAGATGGATGTAGTGGCCCGGGTTGAGCGCGAAATCGAACAGTTGCGGATCGCGTTGGGCCTCGACCGCGTCGAAAACCTCGCCCGCGACGGCCCCGACGCGAACGGCCCCGTACCACGCGGCGACGACGTCGAAATAGTTGGCGATAAATCGCGGATAAAAATCCCTCGTTTCGTCCGGCAGGTCTTCCGGTCCGCCGGCCACGTATCCGGCCCGCGAACACAGCGATCCGGCGACGCCCAAAGCGGTCGTAAAGGCGTCTCCAAGCGACGCGCGACGTTCCGACGGACTGGCCAGTCCGCGTCGGGCCTTGTCGCCGAAACTTAGCATACGGTGACAGCTTAGCGTCAGGCCGCGACTGTCCATGAGGTGTTCCAGGTCGTCCTCGGCCACGCCCGGCCGGATTTGGCTCAGCACCCGACGCACCCCGTCCGAGGCAACCGAAGCGGCGTACTCGAACCGCGCGATCTGTTCCGGCTCGTTGATGATGCGCAGGCCGTCGTCGGGATTGACAAACATGTCGATGGCGTTGACGACGTTCGATTCTCCGCCGGTCAGTTTGCGCAGGAGGTCAACGATGTAGGCCGGAAGATCGATAGCCGTTGGAGACAGGCCGTCTTCCGACGCCGGGTCGGCCGCAACGAGCCGCTCCAGATAGTACTTCCAGCCAGCGCACCCCACGCGGACGCCGCGTCCGACGCCGAAATCGGCCAAAATCGACTGCAACGGACGGGACTTCTCGCGAGTTTGGCCCAACAGGCTGAACTCTTGAAACAACTCCACCTTTAGTCCCAAGTCGGCCTCCGGCAGATATCCCATGCACTCGTTGCCCACCAGAAGCAGCCGGTTGCCGCCGCGATCCAAGAGCAAAAGGGCTTCCTCGAACCGGGGGTCAAAGCCCGTCAGATAAGCGAGATTGGCGTAGTGTTCCCGGTCGGCATAGACCGCAAGCACGTCGATAGCCGAGGCGTTCATTCGGGCGATGGCCTCGTCGATACGGCGACGCAAGACCTGATCTGGAAGCGAAGGGGACTGCGCGGCTCTTCCGAACTCGGGCAGCGAGACATTATCGATACGTGTCACGGTTCAATCTCCCGTTTCATAAGTCTTCGAGGAAGCCATGCGTTCAGAGACGAATTGTATCATAACCAGCGGCCAAGTATATCCGTGGACACGGGAATGCTTTTTTCTCTGGCCGGTATTTCTCACCATACGGGGATAATCCGGCACGAAGTGCGCAACACTAGCCCGAAGCGCAAGCGAGGGCAACCCGTTGTACGCCCCTCGCTTGCGCTTCGGGCTAGTGTTCGAGTGGCGAGAAACGCGGGCTAGAACCGGTAGTACCTTCCGCCGGAAGGTGCTTTTTTGGGGGGATCGCGCTTCTGATAGAGATCGCTGACGTTGCCCGTGGACTTCCTCGGCACCCCGTCGTCCGGCTTGGCACGGAAGTCGTTGGGGTTTGCTCCACGTCCGTAACGGACCACCGGCGAGAGGTTTTTCCATCCCATGCGCTGGAGCAGATCGCCAAGCTGTATCTTTGGAGTTCGGAGTAGATCGGCGTCCGTTTGGATTTTAGTGAAGGCATTCAACTGGGCCGGATCGCCCGTCTCGGTCGGGGCATCGCCCTGGATCAAGGCGTTTGTGTTGACGGTGATTTTTCCGACCATCTCGTTCTTGTTCTTACCCTTGTCGGAAATGTAGCAATCGACCTCGCCGCCGTTTAGACGAATGATGTTTATCACCATGTCCAAGTCGCTGCGACCGTCGCCGTCGATGTCGATCAGGCCGGCCAGTGCGAAGTGCCGCTTCTTACCCGCGCTCCACAACACCGTGTGAATCTTGTCGCCGGGCACGATGGGATCGCCGACCTGGTCGTCCAAGACGCGGGCCTCGGCCAGATGTTCGCCGAGAATGTGGGTGATCTCGATACTCCCTTTCTTGTCGCTAACCGTCAGGTTTGTATTGTCCGACGGATAAACGCTGAAGGTGACCTGTCGTTTGAGCGTGTCGGCCCGGCCGAGATTGATCCAGACCGTTCCTTCGCGCTGGTTCGCCCAAAGGACTTCGCCGTCGGGAGCGTCGATCTTTCCTTTAGTAAAATTCTCGATTTTATTTGCTTGGTTGTCGATAATCCTGCCGCGCTGCTTTACTTTTTCCTCTGAGTCACCCAGTTTTCTTTCGGCTTCAGCGATTTGATCGGCCGCGTCCTTCCGCTCGGCCTGCCTGTCATCGTGAAGTCTGGTTCCTTCCTCGTTCTTTCGCTCGACTTCGCCCTTGAACTTGGACCGCTCGCCGGCCAGATCCTGGCTGGCCTTGTCGCGTGCGTCCTGCAATTGCTTCATTTGCGGATCCTTGTTTTTCTCGCGCACCGCGTACTCGTCTTCGAGCCGTCGGACCTCGTCCTTGGCGGCGCTCAACTCCGCGTTCTTCTCCTCGATCGTCTTGAGCATCTTCTCCAACAGGAGCCGATAGTAGCGATCCTTCTCGGGATAGCTTTGGCCGTACTTCTTCATGTCCTCGTTGGACAGCGCCTTGATGTCATCAACCCTCTCGGTCTCGGCCACCCCGATCAACCGCTTCAACTCGTTGGCGTCGTCCTTGCTGCTAGAGGCCTCTTGAGCACTCCGGCTGGCCTCGCTGGCGTTGGTCTTGGCCTTTATCGCGGCTTCTTCATACCGCCGATAGAACAGATAGGTCATCACACCCAGGACGATGGTGAGCATGACAAAAACGATCAGAGTGATCTGTAGACCTTGATTTTCGCGGGCCATGGCGGACCTTCCCCTTCTCTCCGTGACGAAGACAACAACTTCCCTAATCTTACCCAGCCTATCATCTTATGTCAACGAAACACCATGTACTGGTTGCGGTGTCTTTGATGGCCCCCTCATTGTAGGGTTAGTGCTTGCACATCGGGACAAAAAGGCTCAGAATCAGGGAACAAAATCCCCCCCCGCGAGAGAGGCAAGATGAAGGACCGCACTCGACAAACGTCATTGCCCGGTTTCGGAGCACCTCCACTGGGCACTGAAGTGCCCAACCCTTGCCCCACGCCCCTCGCCGCTGGCCCCTCACAGCCCGAGAGTCTGGTCGGCCGGACGGTCTGGGTAATCGACTCCCATTCGCTGATCCATCAGGTCTTTCACGCGTTGCCGAATATGACCAGCCCACGGGGCGAACCGGTGGGGGCCGTGTTCGGCTTCACCCGCGATCTGCTCTACCTGCTGGAAGAGAAGAAGCCGGACTATCTAATTTGCGCTTTCGACCTGCCGGGCAAGACGTTCCGGCACTCGATGTATGAAGAGTACAAAATTCAGCGGGCAGAGATGCCCGACGACCTGGCGCCGCAGTTTCCGGCCATTCGCCGGGTGATCGCCGCGTTGGGTATTCCGGCGCTGGATTGCGAGTCTTACGAGGCCGACGACGTTCTGGCCACCGTCGCCCGACGGACCGATCAGCTCGGCGGCCAATGTTTCCTGGTGACCGGCGACAAGGACTGCCGCCAGTTGATCTCCGAGCGAGTGAAGGTATACAACATCCGCAAGAACGAAATCTACGACGAGGAAAAGTTGCTTGCGGACTGGGGAATATTGCCGGCCCAAGTGGTCGATTTCCAGGCACTGGTCGGCGACTCGGTGGACAACGTACCGGGTGTGCCGCTGATCGGCCCGAAATTCGCCCGGCAACTGCTCCAGCAGTACGACACCCTCGAAGCGGTTCTCGACCACGCATCGGATGTCTCGGGCGCCAAGCGGAAGGAAAACTTGTCGAAATACCGCGACCAGGCGCTGCTGAGCCGCGACTTGGTTCGCCTCGACGGCGATGTTCCGTTGTCGATCGACTGGAATGCCGGTCGGTCGGGCAACATCGATCTCGATGCGACACTGGCGTTGTTCCACGAGTTCGGGTTCCGCGGCATCGGGAAAAAACTGACGGCGCTGGTGGAAAACCGAGGGCTGGCCGCTTCAGCGGCCAGTAGAGTAGCGGGTTCAGAGTTTAGGGTTCAAGGTTCAGGGTCGAAAGATCCGAATCCACTGGCCGCTGAAGCGGCCAGCCCTCCCGGCCCTCGCACCAACCTCGTCGATACCCCCGAGGCGTTCGAGGCGTTTCTCGACCTGCTGCGGCAGCAAAAAACCATCTCGGTAGACACCGAAACGACCAACGTCCGCCCGCGCTGGGCGAAACTCGTGGGCGTCTCGATGGCCTGGAACAACGACGAGGCGTGGTATCTGCCGCTCCGCGCGCCGGAAGGCGACCCACATCTGGACACGGACGAAACCCTGGCCGCCATCAAGCCGATTCTGGAAGACCCGGCGGTCGCAAAAATCGGCCAAAATCTCAAGTACGACATGATCGTGCTCCGCGCGGCCGGAATCCGACTGGCCGGCGTGGCCATGGACACGATGATCGCCAGCTATCTGTTGGAAGCAGGCCGACGCAACCATAACCTCGACGAACTGGCCCAAACCTATCTCGGTCACGAGACGATCAAAATTTCGGAACTGATCGGCTCGGGCAAGAACCAGAAGCGGATGGACGAAGTTCCAGTCCGCCGGGTAGCCGACTATGCCGGCGAAGACGCCTGGCTGCCGCTTCGGTTGCGGCCGATCCTGGCCGAAAAACTGGGGGAGGCCGAACTGGACGACCTGCTCCGGTCGCTGGAACTGCCGCTGATCGACGTGCTGGCCGACATGGAGTATTGCGGCATTAAGGTGGACGCCGCCCGATTGCGCGAACTTAGCCTTCGTTACGGCCGGCGAATGGAAGAACTGGAAAAGGAGATTCATCGAGAGGCCGGCCGCGAGATAAACATCGCCTCGCCCAAGCAACTCCAGGCGCTGTTGTTCGATGAGTTGAAGCTGCCGGTGGTCAAACGGACCGCCAAGACGGGTCCAAGCACCGACGCCGAGGTGCTCGAGGAACTTGCCCCGCTGCACCCGCTGCCGGCCAAGATTCTGGAATATCGGCAATATGCCAAGCTGAAGAACACGTACGTCGATGCCCTGCCTGAGATGATCTGTCCGGAGACCGGTCGGGTCCACGCCTCGTTTCATCAGGCCGTGACGGCGACCGGCCGGCTAAGCTCGAGCGACCCGAACCTGCAAAACATACCGGTGCGTACCGAGGAAGGGCGGGAAATCCGCTCGGCCTTCGTGGCCGGCCAGGAGGGCTGGCGCCTGCTGGCGGCCGACTATTCGCAGATCGAGCTTAGGGTATTGGCCCATTTTTCCGGCGATACCCGGCTTGCCGAGGCGTTTGCCCGCGACGAGGACATCCATGCCCGGGTCGCCGGTCAAGTAAACGGCGTTCCGCTGGAGGATGTGACGCCCGAGATGCGTAGGGCGGCGAAGGCCGTCAACTTTGGGGTGATCTACGGGCAGAGTCCTTTCGGCCTTGCCCGATCGCTGGGTATCGAACCGGATGAGGCGGCGAAGTTCATAGACAACTATTTCGAGGGGTATCCCGGAATCGAGGAATTCCTCTCTCGGGTACTGGCGGATTGCCGTAAAAACGGGTATGTTAAAACTATCCTGGGTCGGCGGCGTGCGATCGGCGGGGTACGCGAAGGGGCCGGGCGGCAGAGAAATCTCGCCGAACGGACCGCGGTGAACACGGTTATCCAGGGGTCGGCGGCGGATTTGATCAAACTGGCGATGATCGCAATCCACCGCCGCTTGAGGACAGAACGCCTTTCGGCGAAGATGCTGCTGCAAATTCACGACGAGTTGATCCTAGAAGTTCCCACCGATCAGTTCCACCACTTGGCCGCTCTCGTCCGGAAAGAGATGATTGGCGCGTGGGCGTTGAATGTTCCCTTGAAAGTAGACTTGAAAGCCGGTCCAAACTGGGCCGACACGGAGGAAGTGGGGGTTCGGGGATCGGGACTCGGGGATCGGGAGTTGTAGAAAACGACCAACAATTTCCCCGAACCCCGATCCCCGAACCCCGAGTCCCGATCCTCGACATGCGAATCATAGGCATTACCGGCGGAGTAGCCGGCGGAAAAAGCACGGTGGCCCGGCTGTTGGAGCGATTGGGCGCCGGAGTGCTGGACGCGGATCGGGCCGGACATGAGGCGTTGCGGTTGCCCCAGGTCGAGGCGGCCGCGCGACGGCGATGGGGAGAGACGATTTTCGGCCGCGATGGGCAAATCGACAGAACGCAATTGGCGCGGGTTGTCTTTGCTCCGGGGTCGGAAGGGCAGAGAGAACGCTTATATCTGGAACAATTGACTCATCCGGAAATTGCCCGTTTGCTCCGGCGGCAGGCGGATAGCATGGTGGCGGCCGGAACCGAGGTCGCCGTGCTCGACGCGCCGTTGTTGTTGGAGGCGGGTTGGGAAGAGTTGTGCGAAAAAACCGTGTTTGTCGAAGTCCCGCGGGAAACGCGGACAGCGAGGGCCTTGGCCCGAGAGTGGAATAAGGAGGATTTTGCAGCCCGTGAGGACGCGCAGGAATCGTTGCAGCGCAAACGAGAGAGCGCCGATGTGATTATAGATAACTCCGGTTCCCCGGAACGGACGCAGGCTCAGGTCGAGCGGTTTTGGGCGTCCCTCGTCCGCTGATTCCTACCATACCAAGCCTTTTTTGCACGACCTTACCAACCTCGACGATAGGCGCCATGGCCCCATAAGGGCCTGAGAAAAAATAACTGTCGAATTTGGGTGGCACGTCCCTGAGCG
>CBDAFL010000088.1:0-24572 GCA_965195225.1 uncultured Thermoguttaceae bacterium | reverse complement strand
CACTTGATTTTTTGCACGCGAAATTTGACGGGTACTCCTTGAGCGGGGACCCCTTCAACCCGAAAAGGCAAACACAGCATGCCCCCCCGCGGCCGCAAACCTAAAACTCGAGCCCAGAAGGAACACGCCGGCAACCCCGGCAACCGTCCGCTGAACGACCGCGAGCCCGAGCACAAACAGAAGGCGCCCCGTTGCCCGTCACACTTGCCGGCCGAGGCCAAGGCGGAATGGAAACGGCGGGTTCCCGAGTTGGTGAAGGCGGCGGCAATCTCGCCATGCCACATCGCCGTGCTCTGTGCTTACTGCGAGGCATGGGCCCGCTACGTCAAGGCTAGCAAGCACGTCCAGGAATTCGGCGAGGTGATCGTCTCTCCGAAAACAAAGACCATCTACGCCTCGCCCTACCTGCACATTCTCACGGCGGCGGAAAAGCAGATGGTGGCCTACGCTACCGAGTTGGGGATTACCCCGTCCAGCCAGACCAGAATTGTCAGCGGCAAGCTTCGGGGCGGGAGCGGCAAGAGCGGCAAGGGAAAATTCTTCAAGCCACGAATCGCCAAGACAGGATAGCCATGGGCAAGGCGGCAAGTAATTTGCTCGACACGATCCGGACCCTGCCCAACTATGATCCCTACGATCAGGCGGGCGAGTGCGTGTTCGACGCCGACTACGCTCTGCATATTCTGGAGTTCGTCGAGACATGCTGCACGCACGTCAAGGGTGAGAAGGCCCGAAACAGGGAGCCGCTCATCCTTGAGTCCTGGCAGCAAGCGGTCTTCGCCAACCTCTGGGGCTGGTACAAGCCGGACGGCTCGCGCCGATTCCGCGAGGCGCTGGTGTTCATCCCTCGCGGAAACTCGAAGACGACCATGGCCGCCGCCATGGTGTGCATCGGATTGTACCTTGACGATGAGCCAGGGGCCGAACTCTATTCCAGCGCCGCCGAGCGCGACCAGGCCAGGCTGTGCTTCGACGTCGTGACCGGCATGATTCGCAACGAGCCGATGATGGAGCAGCGGGCCAACCTCTACAAATATTCGATCGTTGTGGGTGACAAGAGCTACAAAGCTCTCAGCGCCGAGGCCGGCAGCAAACACGGGTTCTCGCCGCAATTGGTCGTGAACGACGAGCTACACGCCCACAAGTCGCCCGAGTTGACCGAGGTATTGATGACCGGCACACTCAAACGGACGTCCCCGCTGGTTGTGCATTTGACCACCTCGGACTACGAACGCGAAGGCTCGATTTGCAACGACAAGCACGACTACGCCACCAAGGTCCGCGACGGCGTGATCGACGATCCGGCGTTCCTGCCGGTGATCTACGAGGCCAGCAAAGACGACGACTGGCTCAGCCCCGACGTCTGGGCCAAGGCGAACCCGAACCTGCATGTGTCCGTACCGCTGGACTACCTCGAACGCGAATGCAATCGCGCCCGTGAAGACCCAAGCTACGAAAATACCTTCAAGCGGCTGCACTTGAACATCCGCACGGAGTCGGTCAGCCGCTGGATCACCACGGAACGCTGGGACGCCTGTCAGGCCGACATCCGCATCGAGGAATGCGAGGGCCTTTCATGTTGGTGTGGATTTGACATCGCCTCGACAGAAGACTTCAACGCCTTCGTGATCGCGGTCCCGCAAGAGAACGAGGAAACGTGGATCTTCCCACATTTCTGGGTTCCCGAAGCGACGGCCCGCCGACGCGAGAAGGAGCGAAGGATCCCCTATGACGCCTGGGCCCGCGCCGGTCTGCTCACTTTGACGGAAGGCAACTGCACCGATCCGGCTAGACTCTACAAGGATGTGATGGACATCATCAACAAGCACAAGCTCAACGTTTACCAGATCGCTTGCGACCGAGCCTTCCAGGGTCTTGACGTTATCCAGCGACTGGACGTCGACGAGGGCTTCGAGGTCTTCGCCCACGGCCAGGGCAGCATGGGCATGATCCCGCCGACCAAAGTCACCAAGGTTGCCATCTTCAACAAGTCGCTGAAGCACGACGGCAACAAGGTCCTCCGTTGGATGATCGCCAACACGGTCGTGCATCCCGGCGAGTGGCGAGAGTACCCGATGAAAGGTAAGTCGGCCGACAAGATCGACGGCGTAGTGGCAATGGTGATGGCCGTGGGGTTGGCGGCGCTGGGCGAAGGCGCTGGCGAATCGTTCTACGAAAGCAATGAAATCGAGTGTTGATATGTGCCCTGAAATCTACCAGATTTTCGCCGGCCATGTTTCGCGAGGTGGTGTTCGGCGGGTTCTCGGACGTGACCGTGCTGGACGTGCTGGACCCGCCGCGTTGCGTGGGGATTGGGAGGAAGTAGTGATGGAACTTCAAACGCGACAAACACGGGCCTCTGAGGCGGAGAGATGTTGGCGGGAGCATTACTCGCACGATACCTACCTCCTTCCGCGTGCCGATAAGCTACATGCCCTTGGCAAAGATCCTGACCCCGATGCTGTCGACAAGGTTATCGGAAACACGCTTTGGACCGAATGCGAATGTGATGAGTGTAAGCAGTCGAGTGACGCTATCGTTTGTGTTGGTGAAGAGCCTGACTATGATTCTTCGACCGCCTGGCTTTGCCGGGCGTGCGTTGAAAAAGCGTTGGCGATGTTCAGAAGAGGCCAGTCATGATGAACCTTGAAGAAGGCGTTTGTTTTGAGTGCGGATACCATGGTGAGTGTGTTTGGATCGTCACACAGCCGAGCACGCCCGGAACACCTGTGATGTGGCTCTGTCGGGCGTGTGCCGAGAAGGCGGCGGCGATGTTCCCTATCCGTGGAGAAAGCGAAATGAAAGAGACCTGTGAAAACTGTCGGTTCCAGGTGGAATCGGAGTGCCGGCGATATCCTCGCGGTGCCGTGCGCATGAACAAGTATTGGTGTGGCAAGTGGAAGGCGATCGTCGCGGCGGAAACCGTCGGCGACGGGTATTGTCACCGTTGTGGGCATGGACTTCTGGCTGCACAGAACGGGAACCTCAAGAGCCAAGTCGAGAAACTGCAAGCCGTTATCCGGTTTGCGTTGGACAAATGCGTGAGCAGGACGGCGGGGAACCTGGACAATCCATTCGCCTATCTGTGGCAGCAAGACTGGGACGACTTCGCCGCTTTGGCTCTAAAGGCTGGAGTGTCTCTTCTCAAGCAAGAGGAGGGTTCTAGAGGCCTGATACATTCACGGACCGCGCCGGTGGTGGACGCGTCCTTGCCTGAGTGCGACGGCGAGGTGTGCGATCGCTGCGGACAGCCAGGACAGGACCGGCGGACGATATGGATGACGTGCGGGGCAGTCATGAACAACCCAGACGATCCCACTACGCCGGATGTGCCCTATCAGGAAGTCGCCGTGCAATTGCCCGAGGGGATTCTGCGGAAGACACGGTTCAAAACGCTACGCGTCTGCAAGCAGTGCCGCGCCGATTGGATTACGGCCATAGGCCAGTGGTTCACGTGGAGATCGGAGAATCATGGATAAAACGCAATACCTCATTTTCGAGATTGGCCGCGAGTGCAATCTCGGCCACTTGCATGTCAAGTGTCCCAACCAGCACCCGGACCGCTACAAGCACGTCGACACCTCGCAAGCCATGTCCGATGATACGATTGTCGACACGGCCGTGGCCATGATCCAGGAGCACGGGTTTCGGGGGTTGGTCGGGTTCCATTACTACAACGAGCCGACGCTAGAAATGGAGAGGATGTGGCGAGTCGCGACAAGAATACGCGAGAGGGAAAAGTCGGCGAAGTTCGTTCTGTGGTCGAACGGCACTTACGGTTCACCCCCGTACATCGACGTTATTCGGTCGTTCGACATCTTCGAGCAGATCCATATCACACAGTATGAGCAGAGCAGGCCGCACTCTGGGTCTCCGATGGCTGAACAGGCTGGGCTGTTTGTCCACCGCTGGCCCTTCGACGATCGCCTGACCGCCACCGGCGACGAGCCCGGCCGTCTAGGATCCGCTGCCCCTTGTTGCCGCATGTTCACCGAGATGATCTTCGACTACTACGGCAACGTGCATTTGTGCTGCTACGACTGGCGGGGGCTGGGAACCACCCTGAATATACACAAGCATCCAGCGAGCAGGATTGTTGCAAGCTGGCGAGCGATCCGCGAGAACTTGTGCGGCTGGATCATGACACATCGCACCGGTGGGCCCGTCCCAATCGTCTGCCGCACCTGCACCGCTCCAGGCCGCAACGTGGGTATAACCGATTTCGTCAAAGCCCCGGCCGAGGCGGCTAGGGCGTATCGCCAGGAGGTGTTGAACCGTGGGAAGTAACCAACGCACAATCGCCGTGGTGTTCGTGGCCTACGGCTGCGTGCCGACGTCGCGAGTGGACGATCACTTCGCGTGGAACAAGCCCATGTATCGCGATCCCTTGACGCGAGTCTACATGGTCACCGCTACCATGCACGACTTGCCCACCAGTGTCATGCAGTGTATATTCCCTTCAGCCTTGTTGCCGATACTGAACGGCGAGCGGGTGTTTTCATTGTCCAAAACGAAAAACTTCGGTATCCAATGCGCGCTGAACGACGGCGCCGACGTCATCATTTCGACAGACGTCGACATCGCCTTCAGCCCCGCCGCCTGGGAAATCATGTGCGAGGTGGAGCATGGCCAGGCCATTGCGCCGGTCTACCATCGTTGCCAGAATTTCGCCAATCGACACAACGAGAAGCCCCGCCCGCCCGACTACGGCATGACGGGCACCACGGCTATGGTGGCCGCGCATTGGCGGCAGGTTCAGTACGATGAGACGTATAAGGCGTACGGTGGCGAGGACGGCCGATTGCTGAATGATATCCGGAAGGTGAGACCGAAGATCCAGTTGACCCCGCCTACGCGAAAGTTCCCCATCGCCCCGGTCGTCTGGCACGTCGACCATACGCTGGCTACCGTCGACAACGTGCCTGGCGCCGGGCGGCCCGATTGCTGGGGGCGGGCGGAGGGATTCAATCCAGACAATTTTGAGGCGAATCGGAAACTTCACACAAGGAGATGATGATGGAAGCGAGACCACCAGAGGGTGTTGTGCAGTGCGAAGCTGCGGCGGTTGTTGTGCAGTGCGAAGCTGCGGCGGTTGTTGCGGCGTTCAACGAATGGATGCGGCGCTACACTGAGAATCCCGAGGAGTGCGAGCGGGAGTGGCAGTCGGCGGTCACACACCTCAAGGAAGTGAGCGAAGGGAAAGAGCCGACGTACGGTGAGGCGTGCGCGGTGTTTTTTGCAGAGCTTGTGGCGGGCCAATTGACGCTAATCGACGCGAATAAGGAAAGGGGAAGTGATGGCCTGGCAAGAAGTACAAGACGCCGTCAAGCACATTGAATCTATCAGCAGCGTGGAAGCTCACATGAGCCAGGACGAGTTGTACGAGAAGTTCATCCGTCATGTGGCCGAAGTCGCGTCGGGCGAGTTGGCCGTCATGGCCGAGCACATATTGACCACTGCCGATCTGGACCTTGATAAGTGGTACGAATGATGGGTTGTATACCGACGGGGCCGCTGGTGACGGAACTCAAGACGCCCAGGGGTGGCTATTCCAATGAAGCTCTAACTGAGCTTATCGAGCACTTGGACGAGATACTGCGCCCCCGCGATGAGCCCGCCTAAAAGCGGCTGGCCTGTCGTCGGCCGTTGCCGGGAGAGGAGTGAATAAATGGAATGCGAACAACTGAAATCGGGGCTTGTCGTTCCCGCCAAGAAGTCGGAACCGCCGCCGCCGCGACGATACGGACCGCTTGAGGTGCGCGACGATGAGCGACGGAAAGAAGTAACGCGAGTAATGCTGGCCTTGTGGGATGCGATGAACTGCCAGCGATGTGACCCCTTTCTTCGAGAGCATGAGCAAGAACGGATTCAGGCTCGCCGCGAGTTGTTTGAGTTCGTAGGCAAGATGCTGCTGGGCGAGGATTGCCCTGAGGGGTATGAGCTAACTTGACGCGAGAAATCGCCGGGAGAGGAGGGAAAGGCTAGTTCCTTGATGGAGAATACGACGTGATTGTTTCCCATGCCAGTCGCTTTGTGTTTTACGCGCCGCCCAAAACGGCGTCGTCCACGTTACACGAGTGGCTTTCGCAGCCGGCGTTTTGCCCCGACCGATACGTGGCGACGCCTAGCGATGAACAACACCGCATGGACGCTCCCACCGAGGCCGCCGAGTATTTCACGTTTGCGTCGATTCGGCATCCGTTGGATCGTTGCGTCAGTTTGTGGGCGCACTCACAGCGGCCTTCGGATCGCGCGCCGAGGATGGGGTTTCGTGAGTTCGTGCTGAGCTATCAAAAGCATTGTATCTGGTGGTACCGCGACAGCATGAGCAAGATATTTCGAGACGTTCGCATCGACGCTTACGTGCGGTTTGATCGTCTTGAGGCCGACTTGTTTTCTTTGCCACCTGTTGTGGCCTGCATTGCAACCGGCCAATCGCTGGAGCCTTTGCCTTCGCTAAACGGCACAACTCACCCGCCATGGCGGGAAGTCGTAACAGCAGATTTGGAAGCGGTCATTCGCGAGCGCTGGGCGGAGGACTGGACCCTTGCCGATTGGGACGCACGAGACAAAAGAACAACGGGAGACACGCATGAGTGATCGAGCCTGCCTGAATCCATACCAGTGGCTAGATATTTCCTCGCCTTCTCCACCGGGGCGGTTCGACGTGCAGTTCGCTCAGTGCATCCGCTCCTGGGGTGGGGACGGGTGTATTCTCCAAATCGTCCCCCTGGAGAAGGCCGCCGAGATGAACGTCGCCCCTTTGTGGAATAGCGGCGCGGCCGCGACGGCAAGGCAGCAGACTCGCGAGACAGGCACGGCAGCGTATTGCGCTGGCTGCCCGCGGCTAGCGGCTGGGTATGATCCCACGGTTGAGCGGGACTCGATTGACTGGGCCGACGTCAAACCCCACTGGACACATATCAACCTGGCCTACGACAAGAGTTGCAATCTGTCTTGTCCGTCGTGCCGCGTGCGGCCGGATTGCGTTCGCCCCGGCTGCCGAGAATACGATCTGTTACAACGTTTTCAGACGAACATCATCAAGCCTCTGCTATGGGACGCCGAGTGGGCCTACTTGGCCGGCCTAGGCGATCCGTTCGGCAGTCCAAGTTATCGCCGCCTGTTGATGGAGCTGCAGCCAGAGGACGCCCCTGACCTTAGTTGGCACATTCAGACCAGCGGCCTCGGATTTACGCCCAACGCATTGTCGAGCATTCCCACGCGTTCGCAAATCAAAAGCGTCCAGTTCTCGATCGACGCCGCTTCGGCCGCGACCTATGCGATAAATCGCCGAGCCGACTGGGGGTTGCTACTGGACAATCTGAAGTTCGCCGGCCTTCTGCGCTATTGCGGCAAGATCGATACGCTGGCGATCAGCATGGTCGTGCAGCAAAACAATTGGCGCGAGATGGAAGAGTTCTATCTACTTGGCCAACGGAACTCGGTGGATATTGTGCAGTTCAACCCGTTGTTGTACCAGCACACTTTTACCCGGGACGAACACCAGCGGCGAGCGGTCCAGGAACCCGGCCACCCGGAGCATGCGGACTTTGCCAAGGCATGTCGTGCGCTGATTGGTCGCACGAACCCCCAAGTAATAATTGAGGCCCCCCGTGAGTAAGGAATGGGAAAAAGCCCAAGAGCTGGAACTGGGCTATTGGATCAAGGGATTCGATACCAGTCGGACTCAGCCCAATGTAACTTCCGAACACTCCCGCCTCATCTGGGAGCGGCAAGGCGTGGCCCCAGGCGACTGGGCCGGAAAGGCTATCCTAGATGTTGGTTGCGGCCCGACGGCGCGGTTGGCTTGTTTTTTCGAGGTGGCCGATGTGGACGGGCTGGATCCGTTGTTGGCGGATTATCGACGGATAGAAGGCGTCGATCTTTGGGGCTACAGAAATCTGATGCCCATCAAGGCGGAGGGCAAGCACCGCGGTATCGTCGAGTGGTACGACGTTGTGGCGTGCATGAACGTCCTGGACCATTGCGAGTCACCGTCATTTGTCGTCAATAATATGCTCGCTTATTGCAAGCCAGGCGGCATAGGATTCCTTTCCACGGACTGCCATCCCGTTCACGACGCAATGCACCCTCACTCGTTTCAAGCGGGACACGTCAACGAGATGATCCTTGACGCCGGGTGGGCGATCACCAAACACGATCAGGGCAGGTCTTACCCGGTGATCGTGGGCGGTCAGGTAACGCATTGGTTGGACGGCTGGACGGAAGCCAGCACGGCCCACCACTGGTGGCTACGAAAACCCAAAACGAAAGAACCCTATGATGGCTAATGTTTTTCGCCGTGTCCGTGAGGTCGCCTTGCTTGCCGGCGGCGTGATGATCGTGGGCGGCGTGGCCTGTCATGACGTGCCGGCTGCGTTCGTCGTGCTTGGATTGGCGCTGACATTTGGGGCGATAAGTGGTATGATTTTGTGCAGGAGGAAATCGTGATGGAGACTGTTTGTTCGGTAGGTTGTTGGCATGGTTTCATTTCCATAATCCTCGGCTGGTATCTTGCGGGGATCGTAACCCGTTGGATGTCCAGGAAGGTGTAACATGCTCGATACACTCCTCGGCCTGGCGCCGCAAGCCAGCCACGGTTCGTCCGACAGGAGCGATCACGACGACTTCTGGTTCAACGATCTCGGCCACCGCACAACCGCGGGGATCCGCGTCTCGGAAGAGTCGGCGATGGCCTTCGCCACGGTCTGGGCCTGCGTGAACGTCATTGCTCAGACGATCAGCACATTACCAGCCAAAGTGTTTGACCGCTCCGACCCGAAGTCTCGCCAGCAGGTCGACCACCCGCTGAATGAGATTCTCTCCACCAACCACGAGGGCGACGCGCTGGGGCTAACGGTGCGCGAGACGATGCAACTTAATCTCGAATTGTGGGGCGTGGCCTACGCCGAGATTATCACCACGCAACTAAGCGGCGAGTTAGTCACGCTGATTCCGATTGCATCCAAGCTCGTTCGCCCGGAGTTCGATCGGCTGGGGAACCGGATCTACGTCCTCTCGGGGATGGGCGAAAGCAATCGTGTCATTCCCGAATCACGCATGCTGGTGCTGCCCGGGCTCTCGTTCGATGGACAGAACTTCTTGAGTCCGATAGCGTTCAATCGCGCAAGCATTGGCCTCGGAGTGGCGACACATACACAGGCAGAGGCGTTCTTCGGCAACCAGGCCACACTGGGCGGGGTGATTCAGAATGCGCCGGAAAGCGACAAAGCGTTGAGCGTGAAAGCTGGAGAGAGGTTCATCGATTCAATTAACGAGAAGTTCCGGGGGCCACGGTCAGCCTACGGGTGGATGATGCTTCGTGGCAACATGGAGATGAAACAGTTCGACATCCCCACGGACGATGCCATGTACCTGGGGACGCGGCAACAAACAAAGATTGATATCTGCGGGATGTTCCGCGTGCCACTGTCAATGATCCAGGACTTGAGCGACGGCACGTTCAACAATACGGAACAGATGAATTTGCAGTGGGTGACAAATGGTGTGACGCCGCGTTGCATTCGCATCGAGACGGCGTTCAATGAGAAGTTCTTCGCCGGCACGAAGCTGGGCCTGAAGCACAACGTCAACGCGCTGGTTCGCGGCGACATGAAAGCCCGTGCCGAGTTTTACGCATCCGGCATCATGAACGGCTGGATGACCCGGGCGGAGCCTCGGGCGCTGGAGGAGATGCCATTTATCGAGGGGTCGGACAGGCTACTTGTGCCGCAGAACATGGCGGTGGTCGATGAAGACGGAAACGTCGTTCCTGTATCTGGTGAGCCAGAGCCTCCTCGGCAGATCGAAGGACCGCCGGAACCAGATGATGACGATGATGCCCAAGCCCAAGCTTCCGTCGATTTGGTCGAGGCGTTTCGGCCGGCGGTGGAGGATGCGGCCAGGCGGGTGGCGACGAAAGAGGGCAAGGCTCTGGGCAACGCGCTGAAGCGGTTTGAGAAGAACGGCGACGCGAAAGCTTACCGTGAATGGGTAGATAAGTTTTACACGAAACATGCCGATTCGTCATGGGCCGCCTTGTCACCTGTTTATGATTCGTTTCTTGCGGCGTCTGGCGCGACACCGATGGTTAGCATTAAAGGTCTTGTGCGAGGCTATGCCTTTGATCTGGCCGCCGGCGCTCGTACATACGTGGACGGAACGTTTCAGTTGGATGCGGAGTTCAGCCCCCCCACCGACAAGGTTGTCCAAGAGCTGACTGATTCAATCCTAACCGCATTTTCCCAATCCTTACGAGGTGATTCCGATGACCAATCCGATTGATGTTCACGGCATGCTCACGCGACTGAGCGGAGCGCCGCTGCTGATGATGCCCGAAGCGGTTCCTGCTTTGATCGCTCGGGTGCGAGCGATGATGGTTGTCGAGGCGGACGAGACCGCCCACGAGGTCGTTTTGTATGACCGCGAGAACAACCCGCCGCCCGCCCTGCCCGAGTCTCGCGTTCCCCGTTTAGTTCGTATAGACAACTCGGTGGCCGTGATTCGCGTGCAAGGCGTGTTGGGCCAACGTCGCGGCGGCGACTTCTGGGCAAGCACGTATACCGAGGACATTTCCTCGCAACTATTGGAGGCCGACGCCAATCCAAACGTCGGCGCCGTTGTGATGACATTCGACACGCCCGGGGGGATTGCCTACGGTGTGCCCGAGGCGGCGGAAGTCATACGGCAGGTTCGCCAGTCGACTCCGGTCTACTCGCTGGCTGAACCCATGTCGGCCAGTGCCGGCCTGTTCCTGAGTTCGCAGGCTACCAAGGCATTTGCCACGCCGTCCGGTCTGGTCGGTTCGCACGGCGTGCGGATGACGCACATCGACATCAGCGAGGCGCTGGCCAAAGAGGGGGTCAAGGTCACATCGCTTGGATCGAGCGAGTTCAAAACCGAGGGTTCGATGTTTGAGCCTCTTTCCGATTCCGCCCGCGCTGAAATGGAACGTGTCGTCGCCCATCACATGGGCATCTTCACCGAGGCTCTGTCATTGGGCCGGGGCGTGACCAAGCAGCACGTCTTGGACAATTTTGGCAAGGGTCGCATGATTGAGGCCGTGGGCCCCAGGAACGCCAAGGATCGCGGCATGATTGACGGCGTGGCCACGCTCAACGAGTTGGTGGCCGGGATCATCAGGCCGCGCGAAAGCCGTGGCCGGCCCCGCTCACTGGCGGCGTCGGTCGCGATTGAAGACGAGGCGGGAGCATGAAGTTGCCGAAGTCGATCAAGGTCAATGTGTGCGACGCCATAAAGAAGAGCGACCACACGATCACTGTACGGCTCTGCGGCGTCAAGCGGCTCCGTGTCCGGTTGTGGATTTCTTTACGACTGATTCGGCTGGGGATGTGGTTGATCTACGGGCATGTGGAATTCGAGGGAGGCGAATTGCCGGAGATCGATCTAACCGGAGGACCGGCGAGCGAAAGTGATCACAGCGGACCTATCCAGGATGAATCTGGTTATGACACCGGACAAGTTGACTGACGTGGAATACGCTCGCGGCAGACGCCTAATCGAGAAGAAAGCCGGCGGCGGCCTCTCCCTTGCGGAGGCGGAGGAGTTGGTGTCATTGCAGGCTCGGCTACGGGCTTGGGCGCGAGAAGGCGTTCCGATGTCGATTGATGAGGTAACTGTCCTTTATAGTTCGCTAAAGGTCCGATTCCAACCAGCGACTACCCTGAAGCCCAGAGTGTTGCCGGAGGACGAACTTGCCGACCCTGACTGACCGACAATCCGAGATCGTGGCGTTCATCCGGCGATTTGCGGAGGTGGAAGGATACCCGCCCACGGCCACAGAGATAGGCCGCTGGCTGGGTGTAACCAAACAGACCGTGGCGAAACACCTCAATCGACTGGAGGCCCTGGGCGCGCTGTCTCGCGTCCCTGCGAGCGGCAGGACGATCAAGCTGGAAGAAACGAAACTGCCCATGGACGCTAATCATGAAGGATGACTTTAAGCGATCGCGGACCGATTGGTATCTGGACCGCAAAAATCGCGACAAGAAGATCGGCAACCGTCTTGCCAGGCGGCGGCTTCGGCGATCCGACTGGCAAACCTCCACGTCCCCCAGAAGAGGGATGTCAAGAGACAGTCTTTCGATTTTGTCCACTGTCTGATATTCTGAACCCCAGAACATACAGGCGTTGCGCCTCACTCGGTGGCCGAGTTTCACCCCTTGAACGCGACGTAACGGTGTACTGAGTAGCTCGCCGAGACGGGCGCCGGGCACCTCGACACTCTACATCCTCCATTGGACTAGAGCTGTCGGGAAGCCCAGCGCCCGTTTTTCGTGCGCATTCAACTCCCGACGGCGGGAGAAGAAAGCGTATGAGTAAGCTCAAGGAGCTGATCGAACAGCGGAAGGACGCGATCGCCGCGGCCCAAGTGATCCAGGCCACCGCGAAGGAAGACGATGACCGCGATCTGACCGACGAAGAGCAGACGGCGGTAGAAGCCCACGTGGCCTATGCCAAATCGACTCGCGAGGAGATCGACAAGCTCAACGCTCGGCGCGACGCGCAGAACAAGCAGGAGCTGGAGCTGGCCGCCGAGGCAGCGCTGGACACGGCCGTCACGCCGCGAATCTCGGCCCCTCCGGCTCCCGCCCCCGTCACTCCTGGCGCCAACATCGGGAATCCGAGGCTTGCCTCAGATGACGATCCGCAAGGCGGCTTTGCGTCGCATACGGACTTTCTGTTGTCAGTGCTAGCTACCGGCCAGGCGCAAACCATTACGGACGATCGGCTTCGTCCGCTAGCCACGGTTGGTTCAGACGAGGGCGGCACCTATGGCGATCCTGTCGGTGGCTTCTTAGTCCCCAGCAGCTTCTCGCCAACCCTACTGACGGTGAACCCCGAGGCCGACCCCACGGTCGGCAGGACTACGGCCATCCCGATGGATAGCCCAGTGGTTGAGATCCCGGCCCGGACGGACAAAAACCACTCCAATAGCGTCTCGGGTGGCCTGCGAGTCTATCGTCGGGCCGAGGCCGACACTTCGCCGACCAGCCGTAACGAGTTCGAGCAAGTTGTACTTCGAGCCAGCATGCTCTTTGGCGTTTCCCACGCCACCGAGGAGCTGTTGTCTCGATCCGCGATTTCCTTCATTGCATTGCTCCAAGCCGGTTTTTCGGACGAGTTCAACTCGAAGCTCCTACGCGAAAAGCTGAATGGTTCCGGCGTTGGGATGATGGAAGGTGTGCTCACCACCCCGTCTTTGATTACCGTCGCCAAGGAAACTGACCAAGTTGCTGATTCCATCGAGACGGAAAACATTATCAAGATGCGGGCGAGATGTTGGGGTTTCGGGTCGGCGATCTGGATGGCGAACCACGACACGTTGCCAGAGCTGATGACGATGACACTCGACGTCGGCACGGGTGGCGTCCCCATCTGGATCCCTTCGATCCGCGAAGACGCGCCCGATCTCTTGCTCGGTCGTCCGATCTTCTACTCCGAGCACATGGAAACGGTCGGCGACAAGGGTGACATTTTGCTCGGCAACTGGTCGCAATACCTGGAAGGCTTGCTTTCCGGTCCGCAGCAAGCGGAATCCATCCATGTCCGCTTCGTGAATCACGAGCGAACCTTCAAGTTCTGGATGGAAAACGACGGCAAATGCTGGTGGAGAACCGCCCTGACGCCAGACAATGGGGCGACGCTTGCTCCGTTTGTGACGCTGGCGGCCCGATAGCCCTTGGTTTGATCCCATTCTCAGTTAGAAAGGAGCGAGGCCAATGGCTTCTCCCCAAGCGAGCGACAAACTCTTCTCGAACATGGCGCAATACGCCTACGATCACGATCCGGCGAATAGCACGGTAGCCACCGAAATCGCGTGGGTGGACATGCGAGATTACCAGAATTTCGCGGTGTTGCTCTTCACCTCGTCACTAGGAGGCAACGGCCCCACGGTGTTCACCATCATCGCGAACGCCGCATCCGATGGTAGCGGTACGGACGTAGCGATTAAGGCGCACGCCGTTGGTAGCGCTCCGGACGCCGTCGGCGATTTCCTGGTGCTGGAATGCACCGCAGAGGAAATCGCTCAAGAGGCGTCGGACGCCGGTGTTGCAAACGTCCGTTATGTTACTGCCGTGGTGACTTGCCAGCACACGGACGATGAGGCCGTTGTCGTCTACACTCGCGCTGGCGCCAAACGACCTGCGGACGGGTTGACGGCTGATGTCGTAGCGTAACCGAAACCTACAGGAGGAACACCATGGGTGGTCCGGCTACTAATTTATCGAAGCCGAGGCAGCGGGAGTCAAAGCCTGCTGCCTCGGCGCCGTCAGAAAATGAACTCCGGGACAAGATTGCCGCGCAAGTTTTCGTAGCGCTCTTTGCTTCTGGTCGCAAGCGTCGCGCTAGCGACATCGCAGAACGTTCAATCGAAGCCGCGAACGATTTCATTAAAGTTCTCCATCGCTAACAAAGGCAACCCCCGAGATGGATACCAAGCTATTTAACCGGAAACAATCTGGTGGGATGTTCAACACTATCAACCGCGAGGTGTTCCCGACAGGGAAGATCTGGTGGGTCGATTCGACAAACACTACCAAAGGATCCAATGCGTCTGGTTTCGGACTGAACCCGGACGCACCCTTCTTGACGTGGGTCTTCGCAATTTCGCAGGCATCCGCGGGAGATACAATCTACCTGATGCCGAGCCACGCGGAGACCGTGGGAATCACGGGCGCCGCTGCTGTTACACTCGCCCTGGCCGGGCTGCAAACAATCGGCCTGGGTGGCCGAACACTGAAGCCTGCGATTCTCATCGACGGATTCGCCACCACGTTCATTACGATCACGGCAGCCGACGTGACCATCGAGAACGTTACGTTTAAGTCGGGCCATGCAAACGTCGCGAAGGGTTTCAATGTCGCCGCCGCTGGCGCGACGTTCCGGGGTTGTACCTTCCTCGAAAACACGGCGGCCGAAAACTTCCTCGTCACCATTCAGACAACGGCAGCCGGTGACGATCTGCTGATCGAGGACTGTGTCTTCTACGGGGTAACCCAAGCAACCGAATGCATCGAACTGGTGGGCGCGAACAATCGTGTCACAATCCGCAACAACTTCATCAGCGGGCTGTTCTCCGTCTCGGCGATTTCCGCCAGTACGGTAGCATGCCTTGCCCTCCAGGTTGACGACAACACGATCTACAACGCGACCACAGCCGGGAATGACCTGGCTGGCGCTATTGATTTGTTTGCCGCGAGCACCGGGTTCGTTCTGAACAATACAATCTATCTGGGCGACGACACGGACATCCTAACGTCGATCGATGCCGGAAACTGTGGCCGTGGCGGAAATACCGTTACAAACGAGTTCGGCCAAGAGGGTGGCGTAGGCGGCACACAAGCCGCGTAACCAGGGGATTCGCATGTCGTTGAAAGCCAAACGCACTCACGACGTGGTGGTGGTGCAGGCCGCCATCACCACCACCGGCGCCATCGCCAGCACGAATACAGCCTCGGTGCGATTGCCCGGCATGGTGAACGCGATCGTCTTTGTATGTGATGTCTCGGCCGCCGCCACCGACACGGCCGATACACTAAACATCAAGGTGCAAACCAAGGTCGACGGTACGAACTGGGTCGACGTTATTCACTTCACGGAGATTCTCGGTGACGGCGGGGCCAAGCGTTTCGTGGCCAAGCTGCTAGCCAACACGGCCGAGACTTTGTTCGCGGACGCCGTCTTGGCCGCCGGCACGACGGTGCGTCATTTGCTGGGGGACGAGTGGCGGATCAATTACGTGCAGGTTGACGCCGACGCGGATTCGTCCTTCACCTGGAAAGTAACGGCCTGCCCGATGTGACCGATTCCTCCTGGCCTGCCGCTCGGTTGGTTTTTTCACGGAGCTGGCCGGGCGGTGGGTTGGTTGGGGATTTGACTGGAGGACTGGCGAAATGTTGATAGGGGACTTACGGACACCGATGAAAATACGTTGTGAGGAGTACAACCGAGGGCTTCTGATAGCGGCGAGGCGTTGTGCGATCCTTCAGCCGGAAGTACTCGACTCGTTGGCCAAGCCCACTGGAGGGAAAGAAAATGGGACGCGGATATTTCGACATCACGCCCGAGTTGCTTGTGAATCTTTGCAAGATACTTGACGACACGCAAGAACAGCGGTTTTACCGCGTCATCGACGATCCCATTCCGCGTGATGCCTCTGACATTTCGGCCGATTCGCGCATGCCCGGCAGTTATCGACTGAATGACGACCGACCCGGCAGTTATCGACTGAATGACGACCGACTGGTTCGCATCTCTTTCTCTTCTGCGCAAGCGAAAGACGGTCAGCGATTCACACCTATGTTGACAAGCGAGGCGGCCAAGGAGGCGCTGAGCGATGTTTAAGCACGTAGTGTGCATCAATCTCAATCGACGGCCGCAACGGTGGGGGCGGTTTTTGAAAGCTATTCCGCGCCCCGAATGGTGGGTTAAGGTTGTGCGTTACCCAGCCGTCGACAGCCGCCTTGCCAAGCCGCCGCCCTGGTTCTCCGATGCCTGTCCCGATCCCGGCGCCTGGGGTTGTCTCCGCACGCATCTCCGAATCTGGGAGGACGCCCTCTCGATCGGATCGGATAGCGTGCTGGTATTCGAGGATGACGCCATTTTCTGCGACGACTTCGCGGCGAAGTTCGGCGAGTTCATGAACGCCGTCCCCGACGATTGGGAACAGATCTACCTGGGCGGCCAGCACTTGTACGCGATTGACAAGCACGGCGATACGCGGCCCGGCTTTTCCTCGCCGCCGCAACTGGTCAATGAGTACGTGTTGCGTTGCCAGAACGCCAACCGGACGCACGCCTACGCCATGCGCCCCAGCATGATGCAAGCGGCAATTGACACCTGTGCCTTGCTGCCTCCGGGCATGCCGACCAGTCGCTCGTACCATGTCGATTTCCGGTTGGGCTCATTGCACCCGACGCACAAGGTCTACGCGCCGCGGCAGTGGTTAGTGGGCCAGGAGCACGGCAAGTCGGATGTGCTGGGCGGCCGGAAAGACCGCAAGCAGAAGTGGTGGAACACGGATGAACGAGGCACGCCGTTTGTCGTGCGGCCCGCCGAGTTGGAGGCCATCGCATGACGGTCTGGATTCAGCGCTCCAGCAACACTTCGCGAACCCAGCCCGATGACGAGCCGGTGACAGTCAGCGAGGTGAAGAGCGACCTGAAGATGCTCGGCATCAACGATTATGACGACCACATTAGGCCTCTGGTTCAGGCAGCCACACAGTACGTCGAGGAGCAACTGCTTTGGAAAGCGTTACTGACGCAGACGTGCATTGACAAATTCGATGACTTTGGCGGCGAGTTTGAGTTGGCCTGGGAGCCGGTACAGAGCATCACCTCGATCACCTACCAAGACACAGACAATGCCACGCAGACATTGGCCACCAGCGTCTATGAGTTGGCCGCTCGCAACGACGCTGGAATCGTGCGGCTGAAGGTTGACCAGGTGTGGCCGGTCGCGTTGTCGCATCCCGACTCGGTCACGATAACCTACGTGGCCGGCTTCGGAGATGAGCCGGAGGATGTGCCGATTACGATACGACAGGCGATTCGAGTGTTGGCTGGCGACTGGCAACTGAACCCCGACGGCGACACGAGGGTTCCGCTACAAGTGGTTAGCCTGCTGAGTGGCCAGGCCGCCATGAGGATCCTGGCATGAGCAAGCGGACGAAACGGATCGGTCGTTACGAGCCGGTACGGTTCATGCAACAATCGTCCAGCCCGACAACCAATCTGGACGGCGAACAACCGGAAGAGGAAACCGAATACATCCGCCGCGACGCGCTGGTGATGGAGTTGCGAGGCACGGAAAAGCCAGTCGGCGGTCAACTGGTGGCCGACGCCAGCCACCTCGTCTACATGCACAACGACACGGCGGGGCGGGCCCTGACGACCCGCAATTGGCTGTTACGAACCACGCGAGGCAACGCCCGGCTGAACATCCTGTGGATCCGCGAGGTGGGAAACGACGGCATGGAACTGGAGCTGCAATGTAATGAGAGGGACGAGCCGTGAGCTTGAACACCGCGCCGGAGCGGCCGGTTACGGCGGCTGGCGAAACCAACCTGTTTTCGGTCTCTTTCGACGGCGTGTTGGATTCCGGCGAGTTGCTGGCCAGCGTGACTAGCGTAACGGAGGTGACCTCGACCGACCTAACGATCAGCAATGAGGCTGTCTCGACGGCGGCTTTGACGATCAACGACGTGAGCGTGATTACGGGGCGGGCCGTGCAGTTCAAAGTGATTGGCCAACTGGTGGCCACGGGGAGTTACACACTGAAGCTGATCGTGGTGACTGACTCCTCGCCGGCGCAGACGAAGGTGAAGTTCGTGAAATTCGTGACGAAGGGAGTGTGAGATGGCGGCTGAAATTGGCGAATCAATCCGTGTCGCACTGCTAGCCTTGTCGGCTGTGACCGACCTGGTGGGCACGGGCGACGCTGCGCGGATCCGCCCTTGGTACGCCCAACAAGATCCAATCCCCGCCAATGGCTCGATCATTACCGAGACGCAGGGCGTGCGGGATCCCCTTAATGATTTAGGTGGCCTTGGCGGCCGAGATCATCACGACGTGAATATCCTTTGCCGCGCTCCCACAAAGGAAGCTTGTCGAGCGTTGGCCAGGGCCGTGCGGTTCAATGGGACCGACCCTGGTACGGGCTTGCATGGAATCACTACCACGCCGATTGACGTGGAGATCGACTGTACGCTGGAAACCGAGACGGGACCCTTTCCGATCCTGAGACAAGACGGCAGCACCAAGGTGTGGTGGGAGGTTGAACTGCGGTTCGATGTCGAACAAGCCGAGGTGGCGTGATGGCCGCGACCCAAACAACCCTGACCGGGTCGAAGGAACTCGACCGCAAGCTGAAGGCACTGGCCGGCCCGATCGTCAAGAAAGCAATCCGGTCGGGCATCATTTTTGGCATGACGCCCGTGCTGAAGGCGTTCAAGTCGCAGGTAGCCTTTGCGCCGAACGCCTCGCTGGAGGCCAAAGCGGCGGCCCTAGAGACGCTAGACAAACGGTTGATCGCGAAGAAAGGGCAGGTCAGGGCCGTGGTGGGCTTTGGCGTCGGCGGCAAGGCGAAGAGAAAGAAACGCGCCGGCGTAGGCATTGGGTCGCGCAACATTCATTGGCTGGTCCTTGGCGTTGGGGCGCAGAGCAAAGCCGGCGGCAGCAAGGGCGATCGGGTGCAGGATACGACCGGTCGTCGCACAGGCGGATTCCGTGGAGTGTTTTTGGACGTCGCCGAACGCGCATTAGCTAGCTCGGCCAAACAATCCACGGATGCGGCTGGCAAGGCAATTGGCCGCACCATCGAACGAGAAGCCAAGAAGAGGTTGTAATCATGGCCAAAATCAAAGGCAAGGGCACCGTGCTGAAAATGGACGTCGCCGGCTTAGTCGCCGTCGCCCAGATTATCAGCCTAAGCTCGGATGGCATTGAGTCAGAAACGTACGAGGCGGACACGCTGGACAACACGTCCTCGGGGATCCTCTACGGCAACACGGGCCGAAGCGAAGGTGGCTCAACTTCCGGTGAGCTGTTCTGGGATCCGGTGTTGTCTGGCCACCAGGCGATGACCGACATCATCATCACGCCGGCCGAGACGGCCTGGGAGATTGTCTACGCCGATGCGGCCACTACCCAGGAGAGTCGTTTGGGCGCCGGATTGTCACTCGGTTGGACATTTGTACTGAACGACGGCGTTAAGTGCACCTTCAGCATCAAGCATTCCGGCCTTCCCGGATTCGCCACCTAATCCTAATCGCGAGTCAGAATCATGAAATGCAAGTTGGTAGCGCCCATTCAGGCCGGAGTTCACAACCCGGAACCCTACGGCCAATGGCTTCTGGTCGGGCACATCATCGATCTGCCCAAGGCGTTTCGCCTGGTGCAAATGGGTGTCGCCGTGCCGGCCGACGAGGAATGTCGGATCCGTGCCAATCGTACGACAGGGCAAATGGCCGAGGCGCAGCGACGATACCCGGCCATAGCCAAGGGAATTAGCCCCGAGGATCGCGAAGACTTTTTCACCGGCAAGATGGACGGCTACAACCCGGACGGTAGCCCCAAGCCCGGCCCTAATGCGCCGGACAACGAGGAGGAAAACGATGAGGACACTGAGGAGGAATGATTCATGAGTGATGTGCAATACGCCACAGAGGCAGATCTGTTTCCGAATGCCTACACGCGGCGATACGATGACGTGGATTTGCCGGTTTCCCAGAAGACTGTCTGCATTCGGTCGTTGACGGCCGGCGAAGTAGATAATTGGCAAATGGAGGAAATCGCCAAGGACCAACGTAACATCGTCCGTGGCCGCATCAAGGATCGGGACCGGCGGCTGGTCGTGCTCTGCCTGGTCGACCAGCCCGGCGGTAATCCGCTACTAAACCCCAGCCATGTCAAGCGGATGGCCACATTGTGGGACAGCGCCGACCTCCTGGTATTGGTGCAGGCGTGTCAGCGGTTTTGCGGCGTGGCTCAGCTCGACGCGGACGCCGAGGGGAAAGCGGCAAAAAACTCACAGCCAACTGGCGGCGAAGAGAACAGCTCAGATTCGCCCGACGTCGCGGCATAGTCGACGTGGACGCCATGCTGGCCAGTTTGAGCCCGGCACAGTGGCGCGAGTTGCAACGGTTCGACCGGATCGAGAGGGACCCCGTCGACCGCTTGACGGACGTGGTCAAGCGGCTTTGCGTGATGATGAGCAAAGATTGCGACCTGGACGATTTCGAGCCGGAAGACTGGCGCAAGGCGTCGGAACAAGTACTGTCGCCCGACCAGATGGTGGCGGCCCGGGCGCCGCAAATACGAGGCGGATAACATGGCTGCAACTGTAGGCGATCTTGTTGTGAGGCTGGGGGCCGTTACCGCTCCCTACAACTCGAAGATGCAACAGGCCCGCGGCTCAAACACCAAGTTCGGCACGAGCGTGACTTCCATTGGAGCCAAGCTACGCCGCATGGGCGCCACCGCTTCTCGGATCGCCAGCGGGGCAATCAGCAGACTCTCCAGCGGCCTGGGGAATATCACCCGCAAAGCACTTGGCTTCGCCGCCGCGCTGGTGGGAGTTACCGGCGGCCTAGGCGCCGCCGGTCTGGGTTTAGTGCTGAAGAATCGCATCGAGGAAATGGACGCACTAACAAAGGCGGCCCGCGCCTTGGGTTCAAGCACTGAAGAGTTTGGCCGGATCGGCTTCGCGGCGGAGCAGTTGGGCGGGATTGACACTACCCAGTTCATCAAGGGCATCCGCACCATGGTTATGGGGGTTGGCGAGATAGCCCGCCTAGGCACGGGCGAAGCGCTAAACGCTTTCGGAGCCGCCGGGCTTGACCTTGATCCCGCCGAGCTTGCCCGCCTGTCCCCAGGGGACATGATCCTGGAGCTTGCCGACGCCTTCGGTAAGCTCGATTCCGCCTCCGCCAAAGTGGACATAGCCGGCGCATTGTTCGGGGGCCGCAACGCGCAGGGCTTTATCAACTTGCTGGGCGGCGGCCGAGCAGAAATCGTTCGGTTGGGGGATGAAATAGAGAGGCTAGGTGGGCTGTTTTCCGAGGAAGTGGGGCAAGGCGCCGAACGGGCGAACGACGCCATGAATCGGCTGCGGACCTCGCTGGGCGGTTTGGCCACGCAGGCGGCCACAGAGCTAGCGCCGTTCATTGAGGTGTTTTCCGACAGATTGACCAACGGCCTGGTTGACGCGAAGGGGGCCACAGGCGGTCTGACGAGTGAGTTCGGATTGTTTGGCGAGGCAGTGTTGAGCGCAACCAAGCTGGTGCAAGATTTCCTAGTCACGCTGCTTCGGACGCAAGCCGGATCCTTGGACGCAATTATCGCTGTCCGAGAAGTGTTTGGCTCCCCCTTTGGGGTAGAGGACGCTGCTGGGCCCTTCGGGCCAGAGTTCCGGGCGGAGACGGCGAGCTTGAAGCTGATCAGCGGGATTGCAAAGAATCGTGCATTCTTCTTGGAAAGACAAGATTTTCGCGGTGATCTGGAGGACAAGGTACGAACCGCGGGGGAAAAAGGTCAACTGGGAGATCGATTCGGCCTCGAGGGCGCCGAGCTGGATTTCGTGACGGCCGCTCAGGAGTTCGCCAGGAAGCCTAGTGGGCTAAATGGACCGGGGGGGACAAAACTGTCGGCGAGTGAGCAGGCGTTCGTCTCCGAAGCCAGGGAGCTGGCGGCCAAGCTCAGCGAGGAAAGCCGGCAGGCTCGCATTGCCGCCGGCCCCGCCAAGCAACTCGGTGGCATCCGCGTCCCGGTCTTCGAGGCGCCCGCGCAGGCAACCGGTCCCCGGTTTGCCGGCGCCGTCGAGAAAAGCAGCACGGGCGCCTTCAGCGCGCTGGTTGCCACGCTGCGGAACGACCCGAAGAAGATCGAGGAGAAGATCGAGAAAAACACTAGAGAAACCGCCAAGGCAGTTCAGAAAAGGCGGCCCGTGGCTGTCGGCGTCAACTGGGAGCCCTAGCGATGACCGTGACCAGCGTGGTGGAAATAGCGGAGGATCGGGACGCCGAAGAGGTGAGCGTAGCTGGCATCGCCGAGGTGCGGTACACGAGGGGTTTTCGCATCGTCACCAACGATCGGCACGACGCCGACCTGGACATCCTCGGCGCTTCGGGCACACCCAAAGATGGCGACGTTCACCCCGACGACCCGATAGCCTTTATCCGTGGCCGGAACGCGGTGATGGAGCATCAGCCGTTTGTGTGGCGCATGTTGTGTCGTTACTCTAGCGGCCGGGAAGTCTCCAACAATCCGCTGGCCGACCCGGCCATTATCACCTGGAATACCGAGCAGTTCCAGAAGTCGTTCATTGAGGACATCAACGGTAACGCCGTGCTCAACTCGGCCGGTGATCCGTTCGACCCGCCGCACATTATCGACAATGCTCGTTGGGCCGTGTCGGTGCGGAAGAACGTCTCCGGTGTGCCGGCCGCGATTCTGAGCTATCGTAACGCCATCAACAGTAACGTGTTCGTGATCCAAGGAATCCCGGTTGGGATTCGGCGGGGGAAGATTTCTGCGATTCATATCGGCGAGGTTCTGCATCGAAACAGCGTCGCCTTCGTCGTGTTTTCGTACATCCTGCAATTGAAGGACAGCACCGAGGACGACTGGCGGCCGCGACTGCTGGACCAGGGGCTATACGAGCTGGTGGAAGATGTGTTGCAGCCAATCAAAGTCCAACCTCCCAGCCTTGAAGCGGGCGAGGCCGTCACCACGCCAAAGCAACTTGACGGATCAGGCGTAGCGATCGTTAACCCGACGGTGTTGACCGGCGTGTTCCGAACCTTCGCCGGAAACCGCGAACTGGATTTTAGCGTTTTACCGATGACATAGGAGTCGATCATGGCGAATACTTTTGATGAAGTTGTGCGGATGAATGCTGGCGTCGTTATCGGCGGCGGGTGGGAGGAGCAGGTCACCCCCCCCATGCCGCGAGCCTTTCTGTTGCAAGAGAGCCTCACGCCCTTTGTGATCCCGTTGACGGAGTTCGTCATCTGGGACGCCATGCACACGAATCTGCCGGGGACTAGCGCCACCGACGATCTGGCGTTGACCAGCAACGGCATCACGGACAGCGTCACGATTCAGACCAGCGACATGAAGACGCTCGGCCTCGTCACTCGCTACGCCAGCGTGCTACTCCCCATACCGGCGGAATACGTGGCCGCCCAGACCGTGGTGATTCGGTTGCACGCCGGCATGAAAACCACCATCGCGGACGCTACGGCCACGCTGGACATCGTGGCGTTTAAGTCGGACGAGGAAGAGGGTATCAGCGCGGATCTCAACGAAACGGCCGCGATCGACATCAATAGCCTTGTGTTGGCGGACAGAGATTTCACCATCACGGAGGCCAGCCTGTCGCCCGGTGACCTGCTGCTTGTACGGATCGCCATGGCCATTACCGACGCGGCTGAGTCCACGGCCGTGATCGGCATCCTGGGTTCGGCCAAGCTGCTCTGCGACACACAGGGGTGATCCATGGGTGGCCCCATAGTCGAGATCGATCTGGACCAGATATCGCGAATCATTCGCGCTGTCGAGCGGTTGGAGAAGCTGCCGCCGAACCCACCCGTCGGCCGGCCACAAGGCCCGGTTCCCCAGCCGAACTTGCGACACTTCGAGTTGGCCGCCCATCTCGTCCCCGGCGGTTCGGCCCCGGCCTATCCCCGCGACTTCGACGGCACGGACGACTACGACACGGACCTGGCCGGCGACCAGTTCACCGTCCACGACCTGCTGGGCATCCATCGTGGACGGGCCGAGGGCGCCTACAGCGCTCCGCACGACACGGGCTCACGGGGCATGGCGCAGAAGAGAAACGGCTTATGGCAGATCGTCCAGATGCAACCGCATGCCGCGATGATTCGCTGCAGTGTGAACATGGGATCCGGCTTGTTGACGAGCGATACCGTCATCACAGTGGACAACGTGTTCATTGTCGGGCCGCCCGGCGCGATTCTGGCCGAGGGTCCAGTGACACAGGTACTCAACTTGCTTGCGGACGCGGCGGACGACGACGGCGTC
>CBDAFL010000087.1:0-1087 GCA_965195225.1 uncultured Thermoguttaceae bacterium | reverse complement strand
GTGTCTGTATGCGTGCCTGCACTAACATAACTTGGTCCACTCCAGACAATATTGCTACCTTGTTTTATGTAGGTTACTCTTGCATAGCATGGCTTGTTTACTGTGAAGTAAATACATGTTGGACTCCCTATGTAGTAGGTGTAAGAGCTTGGCCATGCTGCTGAGACTGTAAATGCTGTTGGCCATGGTGTTGGTGTTGGTGTTGGCCATGGTGGCCATGTTGGCGTTGGTGTTGGCCATGGTGGCCATGTTGGCGTTGGTGTTGGCAATGGTGGCCATGTTGGCGTTGGTGTTGGCCATGGTGTTGGCCCGCCTACGACAGTAATCGTTAATACGTTGCTTTGTCCGGTTACTGACCCTTCAGCTACAAGGTAGTGTGTTCCTGGTGCATCGGCGAGGAAACGGTACATATAGCTTCCTTTATTGTACCAGCCCCAATCTATCGTGTCTACATGGCCATCGGGATAAGTCTCTTTTGTATAAATCCGTTGATATTCATCGGTACATATAAGCAAGGGAGTCTCGGATCCCAGGTACATGGTTATTGGATTCATAGTCCATACACTATTGTAAAGAATCTGAATTTCCATTGCTCCAGAGACTACTGCCTTCATGCTACCGCCCATATTAGTCACTTCTGCTTCACTTATAGATTTTAGTTGACCTGATGAAGTAGGAGTTGAAGGCGTTGGAGTTAGAGTTGGAGTTGGAGTTGGAGTCAGAGTCGGATAAAAGCTTGTAGCTACAATTGAAGCTGTCGATGCATCAACAGATTCATTAGATGGCGGTGTCGCGCTGCAAATGATTAGTCCAGAAAACAGTAGTACAAATATCGCGGTTAATACGACAATAATACTTTTTTTCATTTTTTTGTTTTGTCACCCCCTATTTTTTTATACCGCTTTTTATAGCGTCATCCCTTCTTTGCGCTACATGTAATTTATATGCGGTACGTAAATTTAGTACGGGATACATAAAAAACTAGGCGTATAATAGTTAGATATAAGGGGCATATGGTAAGTATGCATGGATAAAACACAGTGATAAAAGTTCGTAATTGTTTTTGTTCATTATTATTATTCGTATT
>CBDAFL010000086.1:0-17578 GCA_965195225.1 uncultured Thermoguttaceae bacterium | reverse complement strand
CCATCCGCCCTGCGTGCCACCGTTTTCAAGCAAGCAGCGGTTTGTCCGGTGCGACCAAAAACGTGTGCTGGCTCCTGGCTCTGGCGTTGTTGAGCTTTGGTTGCAGCGGAGAGGCTCACCATGATGAAACGGCGCCCGTCCGTGGGACCGTCACGCTGGACGGCAAGCCGCTTCCATACGGTCAAGTCGTGTTCCAGCCACTCAACGGCCGGATCGCCAAGGGAGTCATTGAAGACGGCAAATTCACATTGGGCACGTACAAGGCGGCGGACGGCGCGGTGTTGGGCCGTCATCGTGTATCCGTCACCGCGCGGAAGGCGCTCGAAGGCGACGAGCCTGGCGCTCTCAGCATGCCCCAGTTCGGCCCATCCCTGATTCCCGATCGCTACGGCAACAGCGCCTCCTCCGGGCTGGAGTTCGAGGTGACTTCCGGCGACAATGTCTTCCATATTGAGTTGTCCAGCCGGCGATAAACGGCTTTTTAGGGGACATGCAGTCACCATCCCCCTTCTACCAAGTCCAACCATGATTAACACCGCTACCCGCGTTTGCTCAATTTTTAGTATTTGTCTCGGTGTCGCCCTGGCGACGTCCGATCGGGGACTTGCAAAAACACTGCCGGCGGAATCGGCAGCCCCGGTTGTGTGCGGAGAACGGTTGGAAGCGCAACAATCTTCTCCATCCGAGAAGAATGTTTCGCCACTTTTCATACAGCGTACAAACCCTGCCGCAAAACATCCATCGACGGGCGAAGCCGGCGGCATAACGGGCATCACGAAAGGCAAAGCGGACCTGATCGTCCCGCCGGACACGCCGCCCGGAGAGGTTTGGCGATACGGCCTGGGGTTCCCTTTCCAAGCGGGGCCTCGCACGGCGGGGCTTTTCTGCAATATCCGAAAGATAGGAACCGGCAACATCGATTTCGAGATCGGAACGGACGTCGTTCTTTTCGATGACCTGTCGAAAATCGGCGATGCCAAGCCGATCCCCCTTTCACGATATGAAAAAGGAGTTCATCCGGATTTCGGGAAGACAATAACCGTCAAGGGGCCGGTTATCGGAGGTTTTGTGCCTTTTGGCGCGAAACGGGCCGATGGCTCGCCGCACCCCAACGCCGGAACCGGGTTTGGGCTCAATTGGGCCATCGTCCATGCAGTTGACGAGCGTGGAAGCTTCGATTACCGGAAGGGCAAAAAGTTCTTGTTCGAGCTTTTCCAGTTCAACTACGATGGAAAAGACTTCCGGATTCTCGGGAAAGAATACGTCGAGCGGAACGACCTTTTGCCGAACTCGGATTGGATGCTTGTGAACTGTTCCCTTACCAGCGCGATTCCCGATGGGCAGGACTTGCTCTACGCCATGCCCGCCGTGAAGAAAAACGATAATCACGTGGTATCCGGCGTCACGCGCTGGCGGCACGGCGCAAAGGGTTGGCGTCCGATCTCCTTCACGCCGGTCACGGGGCAGGACGTCACCTGGACGGAACCGAGTCTCATCCGCGACGTGGACGGGGGTCTGCTCATGTCCGCGCGCAGCGGTAATGCCCCCGGCTCGAAGATCGCGTTCGATCTGGCCGTCTGGCGTTCCACGGACAACGGCAAAAGCTGGAAACAGGTCGTTTACCGCCGGCGATGCCGCTCCCGATCGCCCGTTTCCATCAATCAGGCGGCCGACGGCACCCCGTTTGTCGTCGCCAATCTTCCGCCTCTCAAGCGGACACGCGATATACTGTGTTGCTGGCCGCTGAACGACAGCCGGACCGATCTCGGGGAACTGCGTATCGTTCGTGATTTGCGCGGCGAGTTCGGTCGCGCGCCGAGCGGCTCGTGGTGGCGCGCGGATCATCCCACGTCGGCTATCGTGCGATTGGCCGACGGCGCTTGGCACGGCCTTTTGGTGTATCGCATCGTTGACAACGGTGAAATCGAGGGGAGCGCCAAGCCCGCTCCGCAGACGGGCTGCTACGTCGAAGAAGTCCATTCGATAGGACCGGCCACCGAGGTGTGGAGATTCTAGGTTTTGTCGGAAAGGACCGGATGCGGCCTGCTGTTATTAAGGTCTAATACTTCCGTCTCAACCGAGGCCCTCACCCCTTGCCCCTCTCCCAAAAGGGAGAGGGGAGCTTACCTGAACGCCACGTCAGACGACGCCTTGGGCGAGCATTGCGTCGGCTACCTTGACGAAGCCGGCGATGTTGGAGCCGCGGACGTAGTTGACAAATCCGTCCTCGTCGCCGTACTTGACGCAGTTCTCGTGGATCAAACGCATAATGCCCTGCAACCGGGCATCGACCTCCTCGCGCCGCCAGTTATAGAACTGGCTGTTCTGGGCCATCTCCAGGCCGGAGACCGCCACGCCGCCGGCGTTGGCCGCCTTGCCCGGCCCGTAGAGAACCTTGGCCGAGAGAAAGACGTTGACCCCTTCCGGCTCGGTCGGCATGTTGGCGCCCTCGGAGACGCAGATGCAACCGTTTTTCACCAGTGTGTGGGCGTCCTCGGCGCTGATCTCGTTCTGAGTGGCGCTGGGGAACGCCAGATCGCACTTGACGTCCCAGGGACGCTTGTTGGCGAGGAACTCGGAACCCTTGAACTTGTCGCAGTACTCGCTGATCCGGCCGCGGCGGACGTTTTTCAGGTCCATTACCCAAGCCAGCTTCTCCTCGTTGATGCCGTCCAGATCGACGATCGTGCCGTTGGAGTCGGAGAGGGTGACGACCTTGCCGCCCAGCTCGAGCACTTTTTCGGTGGCGAATTGGGCGACGTTGCCGGAACCCGAGACGGCGGCCACCTTGCCCTTGATGCTCTCGCCGCGAGTGGCCAACATCTCTTTGGCAAAATAGACCGCGCCGTATCCGGTCGCCTCGGGGCGGATGAGCGAACCGCCGTACTCGAGGCCCTTGCCGGTCAATACGCCGCAAAAACGGTTGGCCAGCTTTTTGTATTGTCCGAAAAGGAAACCGATCTCGCGTCCGCCCACGCCGATGTCGCCCGCCGGCACGTCGGTGTCCGGGCCGATGTGGCGGAACAACTCGGACATGAACGACTGGCAGAACCGCATCACTTCGTTGTCGGTTCTCCCCTTGGGGTCGAAGTCGCAGCCGCCCTTGCCGCCGCCCAGCATGAGCGTGGTCAGGGCGTTCTTAAAGACCTGCTCGAAGGCGAGGAACTTCAGCAGGCCCAAGTTCACGGTGGGATGGAACCGCAAACCGCCCTTGTAAGGACCGATCGCGCTGTTCATCTCTACGCGGAAGCCGCGGTTTACGTGGATCTCGCCCCGGTCGTCCACCCAGGGGACGCGAAATATGATGACCCGCTCCGGCTCCACGAGCCGTTCGAGAAGCCTTGCTTTGCGATAGGCGGGCGTGCTCTCGATGATTGGCATGACCGATTCGGCGACTTCGTGGACCGCCTGAATGAACTCCGGCTGGCTGGGATTCTTCGCCACCAACCGCTCCATGAACGCACTAACTGAATCAATGACCTTAGACATGTCTAACGTGCTCTCCTACAGATAGTTCCGCGGGCTGCCAGCAGTACAATGCTTTTCGGCGACACCACCCGCCTTTCGCAAATCTCACAATACTTATTCTACGTATCCCCCATATCGACGACAACCCCCGGCAAAAGAAATGTAAATCATTAAATCTGCTAATAGTGATCGCCAAAAGGCGTCTGGCCGGGGCAAACTATCCCGGCGAATGTGCAAGCCAATGAATTCACAGGCTATCCCCCCGCGAAAGCGGGTGCGGCACAAGCTGCTAGTATTACAAAATGCAATCCTAACCCGCTTTTTCACCACGGAGAGAAAAGTTACGCCGGTACACCCGCTCATTCCCACGCTTCGTGTGGGGCGGATTTGGCAGGGGGCAGTCTCCTTCCACTCGCCGGGGCAAGCTCGGCTGAACTTGCCTCGCCCCGCCGACCGATGCTATCCATAGACCCATTGTGTGAAGATTCTTTTCCCGCACGACATCGAATGATCCAGACCCGGCTGATACCGACCGGCGGAGCGGTTTGCGCGCCCGTGGTGGGAAAGACGGAGCTTCCCTATCGGGTGAAACAGTGGGAGTTGGTCGAGTTTGCCGCGCAGGGGAGCCTGGCGCAAATCTATCGGGCGCGCCCAGCCGACTCGCCCGCGGATCGAACGGCCAACTACGCCGTAAAAATGCTCCGCCCGGCTTGGCGGGATGATCCCCAAGCGGTTCGCTTATTGCAACGCGAGACGCTGGTCGGGCAACTCGTGTCCCATCCCCATTTGGCGCCGGTTTTGGCCTCCTCCGTGCTCGATCCGCCGCGGCTGCTGGTAATGCCTTGGCTGGAGGGTGCGTCGCTCCGTGTACATTTGGACGTCGGCCGGCAGTACGACGCGGCCGAAGCGCTGTGGATCGCCCGACAGACGGCCGAAGCGCTCGACGCCCTGCACGCCGCCGGATGGATGCACGGCGACGTAACGCCGGGCAACATCCTCGTCTCGCCCACCGGGCACGTTACGTTGATCGACTTGAGTTTCGCCCGACGTCGAGACGAGACCGGTTCCGCCGTTGATCGGCCGATCATGGGCACCTGCCATTACATCGCGCCGGAGTATCTCACCTCCACTCTGCGCAGCGACATCCGCAGCGACATCCACAGCCTGGGCGTGGTGTTGTACGAGATTTTTTCGGGCTGTCTGCCCTATCCTGCCGCCGACTTGGCCGAGTTGGCAACACTTCAGCGTCAATCGGCTCCGCCTGGGTTGGCTCGATTGGCCCCGCACGTCCCGCGCGAGGTGGTCCGGCTGGTAACTCAGATGATCGCCAAGTATCCGCTCCGCCGCCCGCAATCGCCCCGCGAGCTGATCGACCGTTTGGTCGCGCTCGAGATCGGCGCGTTCTCCTCGCGTGCGTGGTGATGTAGGACAGGTTGGCAACCTGTCCTGCGGAGGGTGGCACGTCCCTGAGCGCAGCGAAGGGCGTGGTGCGGTCATCTACCACGCCCTTCGCTGCGCTCAGGGACGTGCCACCCGAAATCAACAACTAATTCTTTTTCAGCTCGCTAAACGATCCTACGGGATCGGGAACGGCCAACCCGACGCCCAGATTTCATTTTCCGTGGCGGCTCTGTAATATGCGTCTTGTTCACCAGAGGCGATAATAATCGCATAACGATATAAGTTGGACTCTTTCTCAACTCCAGGATATTCAATGGGCCGTACTTTCGTTCCGGCCGACCAGATAAACGGCTTGTGGGCCGTCATTTCAAAATCAGCGGATAAGCTACATATACTCACTTGGCACCAAATTAATGAAGCAGGCAATCCTTCGGGGAAATAGAGGAATGGCTTGCCTGTGTACGGGTCGTTCGGGAGTTGGTCCAGGCATGGGCCGACCAGTTCGTCGAGCGTCTTCGGCAACGAGCCGTGCTGGAGTTTCCACGCCTCCAGCGCCAGGATCACGCGGACGGCGCGGCGTTCGGTCTCGATGGCCGCTCGTTGTCGGTGGATTCTGATATCACCCCATAGCGCGAAGGGAATATCCTCAATTAGGTCGTCCAAGACATAAAAGTGAAGGGCATTCCACGGTTTGTATGGAGGATTGCGATTAGCTGCGATGTTGTGCCACCAGAGTCGTTGCCCCGATCGTGCCTCGCGATCCACTCGCTCCGAGAGTGTGAGCATATTGCGGATCCACATATTTAAGATGCGCCGACAACGTGCTCGCTCCCAGGGAAGACGAAGCCAAAACATCGCCCAATTTTCACGGCGTACTTGTTCTGGGCTTTCAAATACTTGGATCGCTTCAGGATCGCCTTCAATGTATCGACGCAATTGAACATAGTTGCGTTTTATCGTGTTGTTTATCGAGTAATCCGCAGCGAGTTCTTCCAGTTGGCGCTGGGCGTCGAGCATTCGCTCGGGCGTTTGATCGGGGTGGGCCGCCCACGACGGCAAGCGTTTATAGACGCGGCTCTCGGTGTAGTATGCGAAATCGCCAGCGGTCCAGTAGTCTTCTAAACGAAATTGATACCAATCGCGGCATTGGCCGGCGATTCTGATCGCCGCCAAGTATCGTTCGAGGGCCTCGTCCAGCTTGCCGCCACGTTCAAGTTCCTCTGTGCTTTCAATCAGCAATACGGCGAGATTGAGAATTCCATTTGTGCTGGACAATTTGCCTTCGGGATCGAATAGTGTTCCACGACTGGCCTTGATTGCCAGCGATAATGCCTCTTCGCGGGATGTGTCTGACTTCTGAATCGCCTGCTCATATTGCTCGAAAGTGGTTCGTTCTTCCGGCGTCATTTCTCGGGCGAACTCCTCGGGCGAGAAACCGGGATCGACCAGCGGTATCTGATAAACGCGATACAACGGAACGGCCACAAGCAACACGACTGTGGGAATCGCCAACGCCAGCCCGGGAAACAGCCATGCGCGAAACGTGTTCCGTTCCAAGAGCCAATCCCGCACCCGCAATCTGGTCGCCAGCAGCAGGGCCAGTGGGATCGGCAACATCGACCAGAGCCAACTGACACCCCAGAGCCACATCAGTCCGCACCAACCGGCCAACACCAACGTCAGAATTATGCTGAACAGCCCGGCCAGGATGCCGCTGTGGAAGAACATCGAGCAAAGCTGTCCCGCCGCAACCGATAGGATTACGTAACCGATCACCATTATGCAAGTTGCCGTGATCAGCCGCGCGACCGGCAGTTCGCCGCCGTTGATCAAGTCGATCGCCGTCGGGGAGAGGAAGAGCGCCGCGGCCAGCAGCGCGGGCAGCGCCGCCGCGGCCGACGCCCAGCAGACCAACTGCCGGCTCAACCAGACGTTTTTCGGTGCCGCGCCGCGGTCGGCTAAAAAACGGTAGCCGCGGCCCCATTGGTCCGCGTGAAACGCAATTAAACCCAGCAGCGATACGCCCACAAAAGCCGGCACGATGCCAAAGAAGAAAACACAATGGTTGACTGAATCCACACCGCCGCCCGACATGTCCCACCACGAGTGCGACGTGACGAGCCGCCCTATGCAGATCACCGCCAGCGGCAGCATAGTCGCGCCGATCAAGACCACCGTTAGCCGCCATGTCTGCCACCAGTGCTGCCAGACGAGCCGGCCGATGGTCATCAAGCGGTCCGGTTGGAGGAAACGAGCGGTCCACGCCGTCGCGCCAGCAGCGAGGGCGGACTGAGTGGGGCGTTCGCGTCGCTCGCACTTTTCACGGAACCATCTGATCCCAAGCCACAGGTCGGCCAAGGCCACAACGACCGTCAGGATAACCAGTTCGGGTGCAACCCACAGGTCTTTTCCCCAGAAGTGGCTATACCAGCCGCGGGTAAGATCGAAATGAAACGACGCGACCGCCACTCCAAGCACGGCCGCCACCAACACGCGCCTCAACAACAGCGAGAAAAATGTTGCCCAAAGCAACATTTCAAGCCCTAACACCGGCATTCGCTTCGCAAGCGCGACGGCGAATTTGTGCTGCAATTCCACCGGGTTGACGACCGTTCCGGGGTGCAACATCGCAAGCGCCAACCCTGCCAGGGCGAACATCGCGGCCGCGCTAACAAGGGCGAATACCATCTTGGCCGCGAACACCGTTTTGGCCCCAACCGGCAGCGACCGCTGGAACTCATAAGTGCCGGCCTCCCGCTCGCCGGCAAAGAGCATGGCCCCGCATCCCAGACAGTACAAGGCAGGCAACGCCAAGCCGACCAGCAACTGCCAGCAGAACCGCTCGGTCGAATTGAGCGCGAACACGTGGATCAGAAACAACAACATCGCGGTCAGCAGGGCCATCGCGATCCACAACGCCCGCTGCAAACGGAATTCCTTCCAAATCAGACGCCGGAATGCTGTGCCGTTCATGGCTGTTGTGCCTCCTGCGGAAGGTTTTCGGCGTCGTTGTCACCCTGCATGTAGGCGACAAAGATGTCTTCCAGACTGGCCGCGTTGATCTCGACGTTTTCCACCGCATCGTGGGCGGCGAGCGCGGAGAGCTGCTCGTCGGTCGCATCGCGGACCAGGGCTTGCCATTGTCGCGGTTTGAAGCGCTGCGAGAGGATTACACCACCCGGCGCCGGCGGGGAAGCATCGTCTTTCAAGGTCAAGGTCAGACGCCGCACCCGAGCCTTCAACTCGTCTAGCGGTTCGACCAACAGCAGCTTTCCCCGGCGGAGGATAGCCACCATGTCGGCTACCCGCTCCACCTCGGCGATCTGATGGCTGGAGAGAAAGATGGTTTTTCCTTCCGCCGCCCGATCGACCATGCTATCGAGGAATTCGAGGCGGATCATCGCGTCCAGCCCCGAGGTCGGCTCGTCGAGGATCAACAATTCCGGCCGATGGGCCAGCGCCAACGAGAGCGCCACCTTGGCCTTCATGCCTTTGGAAAGCGCTTTGAGTTTCTTCTTCGGCGGGAGCTTGAATTGTTCGACCAGTCCGGCGTACTCGGGCAAAAATCCGTTGCCGTGGAACCCGGCCGTGAACCAACCGATCTCCTCGACGCTCATCCACTCGTAGAGGGTCGGACGCTCGGGCACGTAACCGACCCGCTGCCGAATCTCTATCCCCCGGGCGGCGCTGGGCAACCCCAAGACCTCGGTCCGTCCGGAGTTCGGCTCGGCCAACCCGAGCATGATGCGGATGGCGGTGGTCTTTCCCGCCCCGTTTTCGCCCAACAAAGCAAACACAGTGCCGGGATGCACCTCCAGCGAAACGTCGTCGAGCGCCGTCTCCGAGCCGAAACGCTTCGTCAGTTTTTCGAGTTTTATGACCGGGGACATAATCATCTCTCCTTTTCGATGGCGGCCAATTGCCGTTGGACCAACGCCCGCAGCTTTTGCGGATCCAGACCGCTCTGCTTGGCTTCCGCAAGTACCTGTTCCAATCGCGCGCGGATCAACTCTACTCGCTCTTCCCGGCAGCGTCGAGCGGCCCCGACGGCGACGGCCAAACCCGTGCCGCGGACCACGCTGAGCACGCCGTCGTCCTGCAAACGCCGATACGCCCGGGCCACGGTGTTCGGGTTGATCGTCAACTCGCGGGCCAGTTCCCGAACGGACGGGACCAACTCGCCCTCCCGAAGAACTCCACCGGCCACCGTAAACTTGACCTGCCGGACGACCTGGTCGTAAATGGCCAATTCGTTGCTGAAATCGATATGAATGAACATGCTGTGTCCTCCGTACTAGCATGATAGTACACCTTTCGGTCCGCGGTGTCAAGCGACTTTCGGAAAATTTTTGGAATATTCCGAAAATTGTCCCAATAAAAGCTATTTGCCCCCGGGTGGATACACCCGGGGGCAATGTACGTGAGATGAAACCGCTACTCCCCGCCGTGTATTCACGGCGGGCTAAATGGCGAGTGCCGCGATCGCTGGGCACCTCGGCTCGGACGAGTTATAATGCCGATTGAGGGGAGTTGTGCATGGCCGATCGGGATCCATACGCCGAAACAGTAGATTCGCCGCAACAAAAGTCTTCCGACGAGCGGTCCATCGAGGTTGAACTCTGTTCGGATGACAAACAGGTCGCGGAAACGCTGCCGGCCGACGCCTCGACCGCGGGCCGGACGGGCGATACCGTGGTCGTTCCGCCGACGTCGGGACGATTCGGAAATTACGACCTGCTAGATGAGATCGGCCGAGGCGGGATGGGCGTGGTCTATCGCGCCCGACAGCGCGCGGCGGGACGCGTGGTGGCCCTGAAAATATTGCGCCGCGACCGGCTGGAATCGCTACCCCGCGACACCCAGGCCAGCGCGATGGACCGCTTCCGGCAGGAGGCCCAGGCCACCGCACGCCTCGAACACGATCACATCGTCACCGTCTACGAGGTCGGAGATGTCGATGGCCAGCAGTTCTTCTCGATGCAATGCGTCGAGGGGCAAACGCTTTCGGAAATGCTCCGCGATGGTCCGATCCAAAACCGTCGCGCCGCCGGCTACCTCGAACCGGTCGCCCGCGCGGTGCACGAAGCACACAGCCGCGGGATTCTTCACCGCGACCTGAAGCCGCAAAACATCCTCGTCGACGCCAAGACGGACCGGGCGCTGGTGGCCGATTTCGGACTGGCGAAACTGGCCGAGGGGCAGGAGCAGCTTACCCGCGACGGCGAGATCATGGGCACTCCCTCCTACATGTCGCCGGAGCAGGCAAAGAACTCGGCCGACGTGGCGGCGGCGACGGATATTTACGCGCTGGGCGCCACGCTCTATCACATACTCACCGGCCGGCCTCCGTTCCAGGCGGCCACGCCGGTCGAGACCCTCCGGCAAGTGATCGACGAGGAGCCGGCCCCGCCGCGACAGTTGAACCCCTCGATCAACCGCGACCTGGAAACGATCTGTCTGAAATGTCTGCAAAAGGAGCCTGCCCGGCGCTATGCCTCGGCCGAACAATTGGCCGACGAACTGGGGCGCTACCTCCGTGGCGAGCCGATCGTGGCCCGGCCGGTCGGACCGTTGAGTCGCACGGCGCGTTGGTGCCGGCGCAATCCGGTCACGGCGTCGCTGCTAGGCTCGACGGCCGCGTTGCTGGTCCTGGCGTTGGTAATTGCCTTGGTTGGATACGTGAAAACTTCGGCGGCGTTGGTGGCCGCAAAAAAGGCGCAGCAGGAGGCCGAGGAGAGTTTCCTGCAGGCCCGCGGCGCGGTAGACGACCTGCTCAGATCGGTCAGCGAGGAGGAATTGCTCGATCGGCCGGGCATGCAGCCCTTGCGTCGTAAGTTGTTGACCGAAGCCCGCGATTACTATCGGCGGTTTCTCGCCCAGCGAGGGGACGATCCACGTCTTCAAGACGAGTTGGCCGAGACGAGCTTCTTGATGGGACGGATAACCGAGGAGATCGAATCGCCCGAGGAGGCCCTGTCCGCCTACCGGCGAGCCGAAGAGACACAGAAACGGCTCCTTACCCAGTCTCCCGACGATCAATCGCGGCTAAAGGCCCTGGGCGACACGCTGAACGCCATCGGCCGGGTGCTGGTTAGGCTACGTCGGCCGGATGAGGCCAGAACGGCTTATGCGGAGGCGGCCGCCATCCGCCGGCGGCTCGCCGAGGCACATCCGCGACAGAGCGAGTATCGACGCGCGCTGGCCAACGGCAAGATGAACCTGGGACTGGTGGAAAAGGAGCGGGAGCGATTCCCGGAGGCCCGCCAACAATTTGAGCAGGCACAGGCCATCCGCCGCAAGCTACTCGAACAAGAGCCTGACAACAAAAAAATCCTCCGCGATTTGGGCATCGGCCATTACAACCTGGCCGCCCTGTCCCTCTCCGGCGGCGACTACACCGGCGCGGAGAAGGATTTCCGCGACGGCATCGCCATCTTCAATCGACTGCTCCAGGCAGGGCCGCTAGGGGCCGAAGGCGACCGCAAGGAGCTTGACTACCATCACTATTTGACCCTTTGTTATCGGCTCCTGGCCGATCTCGTCAGCGTTGCGGGAAACCAGCAGGAGGCAATGGAGCTATACCAAGGGGCTTTGGAAGTAATGACGCCTTTCGCGCAAGCCAACCCGGCGGTGCGCAAGTATCAGGCGGAACTGGCCGCGATTCATCTGAACCTCGGCTCCTTGCATCAGGAACAGGGGGATTCGGCAGCGGCTCTAAAATCCTTCCAGCAAACCCGCCGTGTGCTGGAAAGACTCGTCGAGGAAAACGACGAGGTGGCCCCCTATCGGCGCGATCTGGCCGTATGCCTCCGCGCAATTGCCCTGCTGCAAGCTGACGGTGAGCAGGAGCAAGCGGCCCGGGGCAATCTGGAGGCCGCCCAAAGACACTTTCGTGTGCTGGTGGAACAATACCCGGAAAACGACGATTTCCAGGTCCAGTTGCACGAGACCGACGCGGCGTTGAGCAAGCTTCCGACCGCGCCATAAAGCCGCGCTGTGATGGTCGCGCCCGTGTGGAAACCACGCGAAACCAGGAGTTCAAGTGGCGCGACCATCGGTCGCGGCTTTGTGTGCGGATATAACCGGAATCGTTTCGCTATCCACTCCACTCATCCGGCGTTGCCCATTGCCCTCAGACACTCCAACCGGACCCCCTCCAGACCGGCTCACCCCCTGCCGCCAGCCAAACCGATTCAACCAGTATATTCGGGGCATTTTTGCACAGTGAGAACATCATGCCGCGCGCACAAGGCCACCGTCTAGTTGCATTCATTCTGATTTTCGCGGGCGCTTATTTCCTGCCGATGATCCAGCCTGCCGTCGGGCAGGAAACCGATCGGGGACTGGAACAGGATTGGGACTCGCTGGAGGAGTGGGCTCTTGCCCAGCGGGATGAAGGGTCGGCGGCGGCGCCCGCACGACGCGACCGGCAACCAACGTTGTCGAGCCAAGCCGGATCGTCGCAGCGGTCGGCCGCGCGCACGCCGGTAGTCCGCCTGGCCAGCGTGCCGAACATTTTCGGCGATTCGTTTTACCGAGGCGGCGGGTTGGGGTATTACGACGACGAGCAACCGGGCCAGTATACCGTCATTGATCTTCCCCCTGCCGGAGGCGGAGGGCGGATGAGGATCGCCGACAACAACAAGGCCTTCCCCACCGACCGCGTCTTCTTCATGTACAACCACTTCCAAAACGCCCTGCTGGCCAACCCGGTTACCTTTGGACCGGAACAAACCACCAGCCTCGACCGTTACACCTTCGGGCTGGAAAAGACCTTCCGCGACGGACTCTGGTCGGTCGAGCTGCGGATGCCGTTTTGCGGCGCATACCAGATTTCAGCGCCGGGCGCCACGGTCGGAAGCGAACAGATCGGCAACTTGAAGATCACGCTGAAACGGCTGCTCTACACGGCGGAGTATTCGGCCGTCGCCGCCGGGTTGGGTATCGAGACGCCCACCGGCAGCAACACCACCGGCGCCGTGTACGATTCCAACTTCACCGTCCACAACAACGCGGTCTATCTTTCGCCCTGGATCGGCATCCTCGGCGCGCCGAACGATAAGTTCTTCTATCAGGGTTTCCTGCAACTTGACCTCGCCGCCAGCGGCAACGCCGTGGACCTCGACTCCACGCGGCTGGGTAGATATTGCGAACAGAACTTGATGTACGTGGACCTGGCGCTAGGGCGTTGGCTGTTCCGCGAACCGGCCGCGAAGGGGCTGAAGGGAATGGCGATGCTGGTCGAGTTCCACTACGCCACGACGCTCCAGGACTCGATGATGCTGACCGGCGAGGGACGGTCGGGTCCGGTCATCTTCGGCAATCTCGACAACCGCCTCGACGTACCCAACATCACTATCGGGCTACACACGGAGATCGCCAAGACCACGGTGGAGATCGGCGGCGTGCTGCCGCTACGAACCGGACGGGAGCGGATGTTCGACGCCGAGATTCAGGTTTTCGTAAACCGCTACTTCTAACCCGCCTCGCCGACCATTGGAAACTGGGTGGCACACAACCTGTCATCTGAGAGAAGGTCCACTTGCCGCTTCACGCCGCACGGGACAAGCGCCGCTCGTCGTGGACGCGCGCGGCGGCAAGGGGTTTTGCATCTGCATCCGCATCTGCATTTGCGTCGATCGCCGGCGTCGGCTCGGCGAATAGGGTTCCGTTCGGACTCGTGCGTCGGCCGGCCAGCGCCGCCTGGATTGCTCCGCAGGCGCGTCCGGCCAATTGCGCTAAGAGGGGCGGTCGCCAGAGGCCGATCGCGCATTCGCCGACCGCCAACGCGGCGTGTTCGAGTAGCGAACGCGCCCAGCCGCGGGTCGATGCCCACCGCCAGAAGAGCCGCTCGGCGTCGCGGCCGTGCCGAAAGCCCGGCCTCTCGTCCGCCAAGGCGGCGTCCGCCCGTACGCAACACCCCGGCTCCAACGCACATCGGAACCCCAGCCGCCGCAGCTTCAGCGCCGCGTCGATCCCCATCAGCGTATCGGTCGCCTGGCCGGAAAATCCTCCGACCGCTTCCAGCGCCGAGTGGCAGTAGAACGCGGCCAAGGCGTCCGGCCCGCAAAGTTCGGCTCGACACTTACCCAACTCGGCGGGTTCCACTGCCTGCCCGAGCCTCCAGGCGACCCCTTCCGCCCTGTATCCCAAACCGGCCGAGACAATTTTTTGCGGGTCGTCTTTAGACGAGACGACGGCCGCGACGGCCGCCACTTCCGCATCGCCGAGGTGTCGGATGGCGGCCTCTGCCCAACCCGACGACACCTCCACGCCGCAAGCGAGCACGTGGACGACCGGCGCCCGGCCGGCGGCAAGCCCCAGGTTCAGGCATTCGGCAGCCGTCGCCCGGGACGGGGCCTCGACAAACCGCACCTCGCCGGCCAATTGATAGGGGTCGTCGTACGGTTCGTTGTGGACGACGATGATTTCGCAATTGTTGGGACGATTTTCGAGGACGGAAACCAAGGTATCGTCCAACCGCTTCTCATCGCCCAACAGGGGTATGATTATCGACAATCGAATCACGAAGAATGCTCCTGGAAAGAATGCTCCGCCGGATAGTAATTCGGGTTATGCGGGAAGATAAGTTTATTCAATTAACCTCGTTTTCCCACACACCCAGACGCCAACCGTTATATCTTACGTATAGGACGCAGCCTGAACCGTGGGATACTGTTTTCCCGACAGGCTGCTTATGTTAGCCTGGAGGGAGGGATGTAAAAACGAACACGTTGTCCAAACATCAGGGGTGCTACGATGCCGTGTATTTCTCGTCGCTGGGCGCTGACGATCGTATTGTTGGCCGGTTGCCTGTTGCCCCTGGTCGGCCGAACTGCCGAGCCGCAGAAGCGGCCGGAGTCCTGGGCGGTAAAGCTGGACCGGCCCGGCCTGCCAAACCTGCACAAAGTAGACGACGGTCTCTACCGCGGCGCCCAACTGACAGCCGAGGGGATCAAGGAGTTGGAAAAACTCGGCGTGAAGACTATCGTCAATCTCCGTTCGAGACATTCCGACAAGGAAATCCTCGGAAAGGCGAACATCGCTTATGTGCCGATTCCGTTGAATACCTGGTCGGTGGACGAGAAGGACGTGGTGCGATTCTTGCGTCTCGCCACCGACAAGAACCTACGCCCGGTGTTTGTCCATTGCCAGCACGGGGCCGATCGCACCGGCACGATGTGCGCCGCCTACCGCGTGGTCGTCGACGGCTGGACCAAGCAACAGGCGCTCGACGAGATGACCCGCGGCGGGTTCGGCTTCCACTCGATCTGGAAAAACCTGCCGAAGCTGATCGAAAATCTTGACGTGGAACGGGTCAAGGCGGGGCTGAAGAAATAACTGACAAAAGGTGGCACGCCCTGAGCCACAGAGGGTGGCACGTCCCTGAGCGTAGAGGGTGGCACGTCCCTGAGCGTAGCGAAGGGCGTGGGAGGTTACTGGGAATGGTAGCATTGCAGTCCCTGCCGATTGGCTTTACGCTGTGAAGATGTCACGCAATTCAGTTGGCTACAATGAAACGGGACTCCCATGAAGGGCTTCGATCCCAAGACCGACAGGCCCTTCTTTCGGAAAACTCGTCGGCGTTTTGATGAGCCCGGCCAAGCGAGAGAACTCACGTTCTCTTGCTATAGAAGTTACCAGTTCCTCAATCGCGACAGAACGCGAATGTGGTTTATAGAAGAGTTGGAGTCTGCACGCCAGAAATGGTCGTTCGATTTGTGGGCATACGTCCTGATGCCCGAGCACGTACACTTGCTGATCCACCCTCACGGTCCAGAGACAAACGCAGGCAAGATTGCAGGCCAGATCAAAGAGTCGGTCGCACGCCGGGCAATTTCCTATATCGAGACGAATGCTCCACAATGGCTCCCTCGCATCACGGTCTGCGAAGGCCGGCGGACTCGCCGGCGTTTCTGGCAGCCCGGAGGAGGTTACGACCGAAACGCGGTCGAACCGTCAACCGTTTGCCAGATGATCGACTACATCCATGCGAATCCCGTGCGGCGAGGATTGGTTGCGTCGGTCGAGGAATGGGAGTGGTCGAGCGCACGATGGTATGCCGGGATCCGGCCTGTGCGCATTGAAATCAATGCCACGCTTCCTCCCATGCACGAGACGGTTCGCTGAGGGTGGCACGTCCCTGAGCGCAGCGAAGGGCGTGTTCTCCGGGCAACCACGCCCTTCGCTGCGCTTAGGGACGTGCCACCCTACGCCCGCCGCTCCTGCCACGCCCTTCGTTCCTCAAGGACGTGCCACCCTACCATCATTCCACCTTCATCATTTCTTCTCGCCCCACACTTCCGCCAGGGCGACCAACCACTCGACCGACTCGAGCATCTCGTCCAGGCAGGCCCATTCCAGCGCCGAGTGGGGAGTGTGGTCGCCGCAAGACATGTTGGGCGTGGGCAGGCCCATCTCCGTAAGACGCGAGCCATCGGTGCCGCCGCGGACAATCGTCCGTTTGGCCGTCCGGCCGAGCCGCTTTAAGGCTTCCTCGGCATACTCTGCCGCGCGAGGCTCGTTCCGCAGCCCTTCGGCCATGTTGCGATACTGCCGCTCGATGACCACCTCGATCTTGGCGACGGGGAAGTCCTGCATCGTGGCCGAGGCGATCTGACGCAATTGATCGGCCTGTCCGTCGAGTTTCGACGCGTCGAAGTCGCGGAGCAGGATTTTCATTTTCATCTCGCCCACGCCCCCTTCGATCTCGTAGGGGTGCATGAATCCTTCGCGCCCCTCGGTCGTCTCGGGCGACTGTGTTTTTCGGGGCAGCCGGGCGATGAAATCGGCCGCCACACGGATGGCGTTGGTCATCCGGTCCTTGGCGATCGAAGGATGGATGTTCACGCCGGTGACGGTCACCACCGCCTGATCGGCCGAAAACGTCTCCACGTCGATCTCATTGCTGCCGTGGCCGTCGAGCGTGTAGCAGACCACCGCGCCGATCTCCTTCAGGTCGAGCTTGATCACTCCCCGGGCGATCTCTTCGTCGCAGGTCAGACAGATTCTCACCGGGCCGTGTTTAATCTCCGGATGCTCCATCAGCCATTTGGTGGCTTCGAGTATTACGGCTATGCCCGCCTTGTCGTCGGCACCCAACAGCGTCGTGCCGTCGGTGGTAATCAGTGTGCGGCCCTTGAGTTTATCCAACTCGGGATTGTCGGCCGTGAGGATCACCTTGCTCGGATCGCCGGGCAGCGTGATGTCGCCGCCGGCGTAGGATTCGATGATCTGCGGCTTGATCCCAGCACCGGATGTCTCGGGCGAGGTGTCAAGATGGGAACACCAGGCAATTGTGTCCTTCGCCCCGTCGATCGTGGCGGGGATCGTGCCCAAGATGATTCCGTGCTCGTTCTGCACTGCATCCTTGATGCCCATCGCCTGTAGCTCTTCGACCACCAGCCGGCCAAGCTCGAGCTGGCCGGGGGAGCTGGGGTAGTCGTCGGTCTCGGGCCGGGCGGTGGTGTCGATCTGGACGTATCGCAGGAAACGCTGCAAAAGTTGGTCTTTATTCATGTTCTCGATGCTCCAGTGAGAGAGTTACGAATTTCATTCTCCCCCATCTTCCCCGATATGGTCCGGTTTTGGTAGGCTATGCCTAAGAAAAAATACCAGTTGTTGCGAAACTGCAAGCGATAGCTGTGTGGTACGCCCGGCTATCCCAATTTTTCGCCGCGTGGACGCGGCGGCTACACTTCCCTTTTGC
>CBDAFL010000085.1:0-149377 GCA_965195225.1 uncultured Thermoguttaceae bacterium | reverse complement strand
GACGGTAAAAATGGAAAAATAAGTTGTCGAATCTGGGTGGCACGTCCCTGAGCGCCGCGAAGGGCGTGGTACACGACCAAACCACGCCCTTCGCTGCGCTCAGGGACGTGCCACCCTCCGTCCACTACCCACTATCCACTATCCACTAATTCATGCCCTCTATCGTCAACCCAGCACTGTTTTGGACTCTGGGTCTGCCAACCCTCGGGGTGGTGGCGATACCGGTGTTGATCCACCTGATCAACATGATGCGCCACCGGCGGATCGAGTGGGCAGCGATGGAGTTCCTGCTGCTGAGCCAGAAAAAACATCGCACCTGGATCATCTTCAAACAACTCCTGCTTCTGTTGCTGCGGATGCTCGCGGTGGCTGCCGTCGTTTTCCTGGTTGCCCAGCCGAGACTGCAAAGTCAGTGGGGGAATCTGCTCGGAGGCGTTCACACGCATCACATCGTGCTGTTGGACGACAGCTACTCGATGTCCGACCGCTGGGCCGATACCGCCGCCTTCGCGGAAGCCGGAAAAGTCGTCGAGCAAATCGGGATAAACGCCTCCCGCGAGGACCACCCGCAGTCCTTCTCGCTGTTGCGTTTCTCGCGGGCGGCGTTGCCAAAAAGCGCCGGAAAACCGGACATGTTGAAGCAGCCGGTCGGCAAGGATTTCTCGGACGAACTGGAATCGCTGCTCGGCAAGCTGGAAGTCTCGCAGACCGCCGCCGGTCCCATGCCCGCGCTGCAAGCGATCGGAGAACTGCTCGGCGACGGCGCCGAAGAGCAGCGCATCGTATATCTGATTTCCGATTTTCGCGCCCGGCAGTGGAACGAACCGACCGAGCTGCGCAAGGAGTTGCTGCGTTTGGGCGAGTCGGGGGTCGATGTCCGCCTGATCGACTGCGTCGACCGCACACGTCCCAATCTGGCGATCGTCTCGCTTTCGCCCGCCGAGGGTATCCGCGCGGCGGGCGTACCCTGGTTCATGGACCTCTCCGTGCGAAACTATGGCCCCGCGCCGGTCCGCGAGGTAGCGGTCACTTTGGGCGAGGACGGGCACGGCCGGCCGCCGGTCGTATTGGCCGAAATCCCGCCTGGCAAAACGGCCACCGAGCGGTTCCTGGTCCATTTCCCCAACGCCGGCCCGCACGACATAACGGCCCGGCTCCCCAGCGACGCCGTGGACGCCGACAACCACCGCTACTCGACAGCGGATCTGCCGCCGGACGTTCCCGTGTTGCTGATCGACGGCGGCTTTCAGGCCCGCGACGCCCGATACTTGAGTTTTGCCCTGGCACCCGGCGAGTCTGTCCGCACTGGAGTGCAGCCGCAGATCGAAACGCCGCGATTTTTGAGCTTCAAGCCGCTCGCCGATTTCCACGCCATTGATCTGGCGAACGTCAGCCGGTTGGATTCGTCGGCCGTCACCGCGTTGGAAAAGTACGTTTCCGCGGGCGGGGGTCTGGCGTTCTTTCTCGGCGACCGCACGGAACTGAAGTTTTTCAACGACGTTCTTTATCGCGACGGAAAGGGGCTTTTCCCGGTCCCCTTGGCCCGCGAAGAAGAGCTTCTGGTCGACCGGCTGGAGCCTGCCCCCGACGTACAAGTGGAGCGGCACTTCATATTCCGCGTGTTCGCCACCGAGCAGAACCCGTATTTGCATACGGTAATCGTCCAGCGATATTTCGCGTTGCCGCCCGGCTGGCAGCCGCCGGCCGACTCGACCACTCGCGTCGTGGCCCGGTTGCGCAACGGCGCGCCGTTGGTGGTCGAGCGTGAGTTCGGCAAGGGTCGCGTGGTGGCGTTTCTCACCGGCGCGGCCCCCGTCTGGAACAATTGGGCGCGGAACCCCAGTTTTGTGGTGGCCATGCAAGACCTGCAAGCGTATCTGGCTCGGCGGCCCGCCGAAACACAATCGCGAACGGTTGGATCGCCTTTGGAGTTGAATCTGAATCCGGCCCTCTACCAACTCAACCCGGAAGTGCGTTTCGATTATCCCGAACAGTCGGGCAAGCCGTCCGTGACGGTCAACGCGACGAAATCGGCCGACGGAAACGGGATGTTGACCGCGTCGCTGTTCGAGACCGACGTCAGCGGTTTCTACGAGGCGCGGTTGACCCGCGCTGACGGCACGGCCGAGACACGCCGATACGCGGTGAACGTCGATCCGGCCGAGGGCGACCTGACGGCGCTCGACGGCGAGAAACTCGCCTCGCGCCTGGAAGGCGTAAAATATCGTTACCAACAGGCCGCGGACTTCCAATCCACGGCCATCGAGCTTGCCGGGTACGACCTCGGCGAGGTACTGCTCTACGCGTTGATCCTGCTGTTGGTGGGCGAGCAAATCCTGGCCTGGTCGGCCAGCTACCATCCGGCGAATCGCCACCCGCTGGTCAAAGGAAGCGCCGCATGACATTCGTTCTCCCGCCGCTGTTGGCCGAAAGCGTGACCCGAACCACGTTCGAGTGGGCACGAATCCAGTCGAACTCCGATTGGATTCGGCCGATCCTCATCCTGATCGTCATCTTGCTGTTCGTCCGTTACATGTACCGCCGCGACGCCGAGGAACTCCGGCCGTGGTGGAGGTGGCTGCTGACCGCGCTGCGGACCGCGGTCTTTCTCGGACTGCTGGTCCTTTACTTACAGCCGCATTGGCGGTCGGAACGCGAGGAGGTGCGGAACTCCCGCGCGCTGCTGCTGTTCGACACCAGCCTGAGCATGGGGCTATCAGACGCCGATCCGTCCGCCGGCGGCGGAACGCGGAACCGGTCGCGGGACGTCGCCGATGCGCTCGAAAAATCCGACTTCATCGAGCGGCTCCGCAAGACGCACGACGTGGCCGTGTTCCAGTTCGACGATGCTCTGAAACCAGACAGCGCGGCGAACCTGAAGAAAGTGTCGCCGGAGGAATTGGCGGAAACACCCCCGCCATTGCAAGGGGGGGGCGTTGACGACGGAAATGAACCGCCCGGCCGCGATGCTGGACCCGACACCGCCCCGGATTGGAAAAAACTGCTCGCGCCCAGCGGTACCGAAACCCGGCTCGGCCAAGCCCTGATGCAACTGATTCAGCAGGAGCGGGGTACGCCGGTCTCGGGGATCATCGTCTTTAGCGATGGCGGGCAAAACGCCGGCATCTTGCCCGAGTCGGCCGTCGAGTTGGCCCGCGAAGCGAAAATACCCATCTTCACCGTCGGGCTGGGGTCGGACAAACAGCCGACCAACGTCGCCGTTTCCGACTTGGTCGTGCCGGCCCGCGCCCATCCCGGCGATCGGTACACCGTGACCGGCTACTTGCAAGCCCAAGGGATGCCGGGCAAGACGGTCGTGGTGCGGGTTTTGTCGCGTCCGGCGGGTAATGGGACCGAGGCCGGCGAAGGCGAACTGCTCGAAAGCCGGGAGGTCACGCTCGGCGGCGACGGCGAGGTGCTACCGGTCAAGTTCGAGTTGCTTCCCGACGCCGCCGGCCGCCGCACTTTGCGGCTGCGGGTCCAGGCCCCCGAAGGCGACCGCAATCCGGCCGACAACGCCCGCGAGGCAGACATCGAAATCATCGACCGCAAGAGCCGCGTCCTGCTACTGGCCGACGGAGCGATGCGGGAATACCAGTTTCTCCGCAACCAACTCTACCGCGACCGCTACACCAGCGTCGACGTGCTGCTGCAAAGCGGCCGAGAGGGGATGTCGCAGGACGCCGATGCGATCCTCGACGATTTCCCCATGACCCGCCGGGAGATGTACGAATATGACTGCGTCGTGGCCTTCGACCCCAATTGGCAAGCGCTTAGCGCGGAGCAGATTGAACTGCTGGAAAAATGGGTTGCCGACCAGGGGGGAGGCTTGATCGTTGTCGCCGGGCCGGTACGTGTCGGCCAAAGCATTCACGGATGGGTCCACGACTCGGACATGTCCACCGTGCGCAACTTGTACCCCGTCGAGTTCTACGGCAGTATGGCGACCGTCGATGGCGGCGTTTTCGCCGGCAAGGAGGCCTGGCCCTTGGACTTCACCCGCGAAGGACAGGAGGCCGACTTCCTTTGGCTGGCCGACACGACGACCGCCAACCGTCTGGCTTGGGACGATTTCCCCGGCGTGTACAGTTGCTGTTTGGTGCGGGGTCCGAAGCCGGGCGCCACCGTCTACGCATGGTATTCCGATCCCCGCGCCGTCCAAGGGGGAGATCAACCGGTCTATTTCGCCGGACAGTTTTACGGCTCCGGCAGCGTATTTTACCTCGGCAGCGGCGAAATGTGGCGGCTCCGCGCCGTCGAAGAGACATACTTCGATAAGTTTTACACGAAACTGATCCGCCACGTCTCGCAAGGCCGGCTGTTGCGCGGCTCCAGCCGAGGCGTACTGCTGGTCGGACAGGACCGATACCTGCTGGGCAACACCGTCGAGGTCCGGGCGCAATTGACCGACCTCCGGTTGGAACCTCTCGAATCGCCAAGCGTCAAATTACAAGTGTTCGCCCCGGGCGGCGCAACGCAGACGATTACGTTGCGGCCCGACCCAACGCGGGTAGGCGCCTTCCTGGGGCAGTTCCCCGCACTGCTGGAAGGAACGTACCGCCTCGAACTGCCCGTGCCCGAAAGCGACAACGAGCGGCTAAGCCGTCGCATACAGGTGAAGGCTCCCGACCTGGAGCGCGAGAACCCGCGACGAAACGATGTCCTATTGAGCGCCATCGCAAAAAATACGGGCGGCCGGTACTACATAGGCATGGAGTCGGCCGTGGCAACGCACGGGGTTCCCCCCCTTACGATGCAGTTGAAAGACCGCACAAGCACCGTTGTTCTTCCAATCACCCCAAACCCCCAAGAGAAAGAGGCTTGGCTCCGGTGGATCATGATCGCTTTGTGCGGTTTTCTTTGTCTGGAGTGGTTGGTGCGGCGGTTGCTCCGACTGGCGTAACTATAAACTGGTGTAGAATAAAAGGGGGTGAAATTCACCCCCGAACATTTAATCTGTTTAGCGGCCGACGGTACGTCGGCCCGTGCTCCGCCGCAAGCCGCCGTACCGGCGGCCGCTAAACATGCAACGTGTACTTACCATGGCAACGCTAGACCACGACGACCGACCGACACTTGCCCTCCCGGCACGGACCTTGCTGGGCGCGCTGCGTCGCCGCATCCGCCAATACGTTTGGCTGGAAGGTTCCGCCGCCGCCATGGCATGGTTGGGCGCGGCGTTTTGGGCAACCCTTGTGGCCGATTGGTTCTTCGAGCCGTCCCCGATGGTTCGCGCGGTCATGCTCGCCGCGGTCGCCGCGGTGATGGTGCTGATCCTCTTTCGCATGATCGGCCGCCGGGCGTTCGTACACATCACGGACGGCAACGCGGCCACCGTGCTCGAACGCCGGTTTCCACAACTCAACGACAGCCTGCTGACGGTCGTTGAACTCGGCAACCGGCCGGCGGACGACAATCTAAGCGAGGAGATGCTTGCGAGAACTTGCCGCGAGGCATCGGCCCACGTCGAGGAGATCGAACTCAGGAAGGTATTCAATCCGCGTCCGTTGTGGCTGCATTGCGGCGCCGCGACTCTGCTTACGATCAGCGTGGCGATGTTCGCCGTACTGTTTTCCGTGGCGTTCGGCGTTTGGGCCAACCGCGTGTTGGCGCTGTCCGGCGATCTATGGCCCCGGTACACGGATATTGTGGTTGATGGTTTTACCGACGGCCTGCGCAAGGTTGCCCGCGGTTCGGACGTGGAGATAGTGGCGAAGGCCGACACCCGTATGCCGCGAGTGCCGGAAAAAGTCGAAATCCGCTATTGGACCGAAGGTGGCGGACGCGGCCGGGTGACGATGGACCGCCGCGGCATCTCGCGCGGCGAGGAGGACTATTACCAGGAATTTTCTCACACTTTCCGCGGCGTGCTTTCCGATATCGACTTCGACGTGGTCGGCGGCGACGATCGCGTAAGCAACTTGCGGATTCAGGCCGTCGATAGCCCCATGATCTCGCGGAGGACGCTCGATTGCGAGTTGCCCGCCTACATCCGCCGCCGCCAGCCACCGCTGCCGGTCACCGGAGTGATGCAAATCCCCATGGGTAGCCGCGTTACCGTCCGCGCCGAAGAGGCCAACAAGGAACTCGTCCGCGTACAGGTCGACAAAGTCGTCGCCGAACTATCGGAGACGACCGAAGTGTTGGAGACGGACAAGTTGGACACGGACCACCGCGGCTTCTCCCACACCGTGGAAAGGCTGGACGACAACACTACACTGCTGTTCACGCTGACCGATACGGACGGCATCACGGGCCGCGAGCCGGTTCGGCTGGTGCTTGTCGCGGCGCCAGACCAGCCGCCGCAAATGGCCGTGCAACTGGACGGCATCGGCGCGGCGATCACCCCGCAAGCCAGTGTGCCGATCGTCGGCCGGATCGCCGACGACTACGGCATTGGCCGGGTCTGGTTCGAGTACGCGATCGACGATCGCGAGCCGGCCGGTCAGCCGATAGCCAAACTCCCGCGCGCCCCCGCCGCCTTCAATCTGGACGACGCGGCGTTGGAAGTCCGCCCCTTGGGAGTCAAACCGGGCCAAAAACTGCTGATAACCGTCCGCGCCGCCGATCTCTGCGACCTCGGCCAAGGCCCCAATCTGGCCGGCAGCGAGCGATGGCTGCTGGAGATCGTCACGCCGGATCAATTGCGGGCAATGCTCGAAGCGCGGGAGTTGGTCTTGCGGCAGCGGTTCGAGCGGATGCTGCAAGAGGTGACCGAGACGCGGGATCTGCTGGCGCGGCTCGATTTTGAATCGGATGAATCGGCCAATCCCGCCGCGGCGCCGGCCGGCAGCGAACCAGGTGATAAACCGGACAATCTCGATGCGGACGATACGCCCGAGCGGCGGGCAGCACTGCGATTGCTCCGCGTGCAAAGCGCGCTGAGCAACTGCCGGAAGAACGCCCAGGAAGTGTTGGGCGTGGCCGAGGCATTCGACGACATTCGCAAACAACTAATCAACAATCGCATCGACACCGAGGAATTGAAAAAGCGGATACAAGAAGGCATAGCGCGGCCGCTCCACGAGATTGCCGGCGAGATGTTTCCCGAATTGGAGCAGCGCATCGAGACCTTGCAGGCCGAGCTGGAATCCCAAGGTCCAGCGCTCCGCAACCGCGCCCAAGCGCAGGCCGATGAAATACTCCTGGCCATGCAAAAAGTCCGCGACCGCATGCTCGAATTAGAAAGTTTCAACGAAGCGGTCGAATTGCTGCGGAAGATTGTCGAAATGCAAAAAGAGCTCAAAGAGGAAACCCAGCGGCGGCACAAACAAAAAATCCGAGACTTGTTGAAGGAGTAGACGATGAGCATCGGTAATCGACTCCCGGCGGCGTTCGGATTAGCCCTGGCAGTGGTCTTGTTCCTTCCCCTCACGGTCCGCGCCCAGACCGGACAGGAGGACGCCGCGCGGGCGGGAACGGAAAACGAGCTTGGCCCCGCCGAAAAACTTGCCCTTCAGGAACGGCGCATCGCCGAGCAATACAAACATCTCGAAGGCGTCCTGCTGAGGATGGCCGAACTCAGCGCGGCCACCGATCCCCGCAGGGCAGCCTTGCTGAAAAAGGCGGTCGCCCAAAGCAAGGACCAATTAATTGCCGTCCGCCTCGAACAACTCGTGGAGCTTTTGGGCAAGGACCAACTCTCCCGGGCCATAAAGGACCAGGCCGATCTCGATCTCGATCTGCGCGCCCTGCTGGAACTTTTGATGAGTGAAAACCGCGCAAAAAGCCTCGAAAAGGAAAAAGAACGCATCCGCCAATACTTGAAGCAACTCAACAGGATCATAAAGCAGGAAAAGGACATTCAAGGCCGTACCACCGGCGGAGACAACACCAAACGCCTGGCCGATGAACAAGGAAAACTCGCCGAAAAAACCGGCAAACTGGCCAAGGACGTACAACAGGGCGGAAGGCGGAAGGCGGAAGACGGAAAAGATAAGGCGGAAGGCGGAAAGGAAAAAGAGAAGGACGGTAAGGAGGGTGCGGAGGGCGGAAAAGAAAAATCTGAATCTGGAGATCAAAAGGGAAAATCCTCGGACCAGAAGGGACAGAAGGGACAAAAAGGTCAGCAAGGACAGCAGGGTCAACAAGGCGAGCAAGGAAAACAGAGCGACCAGCAGCAGCAACAGGAATCCGAGCAGAATCCCGCCGAAAAACGCCTCAAAGCCGCCCGAGAAAAGATGAAGGAGGCGGAAAAGAAACTCAAAGAGGCCCAACGCGAAGGCGCCGCCGAAAAACAAGAGGAAGCCATCCGCGAGTTGGAAAAAGCCAAGGCGGAACTGGAAGAAATCCTTCGGCAACTGCGCGAGGAGCAAATTGCCCGGCTCCTGGCGATGCTCGAGGCCCGATTCCGAAAAATGATGCAGATGCAGCAGGAAGTCTATATCGGAACGCTGCGGCTCGACGCGATCCCCGCCGCTCAGCGAACGCACAATCACGAAATCGAAGCCAGCCGGCTAAGCGGCAAGGAGTCGCGGATCGTCGTCGAGGTCGACAAGGCGTTGCTCCTGCTGCGCGAGGACGGCACCGCCGTGGCTTTTCCGGAAGCCATCGAACAGATGCGCGAAGACATGCAGCAGGTCGTCCAGCGTTTGGCGCGGACCAAGGTGGGTAAGATCACCCAAGGCATTGAGGAAGACATCCTGGAAGCCCTGAAGGAAATGGTCGAGGCCTTGAAGAAGGCCCAGAAGGACCTGGAGGACCAGAAATCGCAAAAAGGCAGGCCCGGTCAGTCGAGGGATCCGCCGTTGATCGATATGTTGGCCGAGGTAAAAATGATCCGTGCCCTGCAAATGCGGGTAAACAAACGCACCGACCGGTACTCGAAAATGATCGACGGCGAACAGGCCGACAGCGCCGAGTTGTTCGATGCCCTTAGGCGGCTTGCCGAGCGGGAAAAACGAATCCATCGCGTCACTCGCGATCTACAATTGGGGAAGAACAAATGAAACCGAGCCTCAAAAAAATCCTGGTTCCCATGCTCCGTGTGGGAACCGGAGCAGTCATTGCCCTGTTTGCGATGGCCGTCCTCCCGGCCGCGCCGGCCGCGGGCCAGACGACCGACCCGCTCGCCAATACGACCGCCGCCTGGAAACCACCCGCGGCGGAACAGATCAAGGCCCTAGCGCTTGCCTGCCTGGAGACGCCAAAGGCGGACGCCGCCGTTCGGTCCCGCGTGGAGGCTGTCTGGCGCGACTTACCCGCCACGGCCACGGAGGACGACCTGCTGGTCCGTCTGGCGATGACGTACGCGCTGCTCGACCGGGACGCGGCGAAGCTGGTCGAGCTATGCTCCCAACCGCGAAGCCAACTGGTGCTTCCATCGCATGCCTGGCTCCGCACCGCCGCCGCGCCGCCGCTGCTGGTCAACAATCTGCGGCTGCTCTACGCCCGATGGCTGATCGACGAGGCGTTGTACGACGAGGCGTTGGAGCAACTTTCTGGTCTAAAGCCCGACGAGGTGGCGGCCCCCGCAGCGCTGCTGTTCTACCAGAGCGTCGTATACCATTCCTTGCTGAACAAGGATTCCGGTTTGAAGTCGATCGGCGAATTGTTGCAAGGGGCCGAGTCCAGTCCGCGACGCTACGTCGTTCTCGCCCGGCTCATGCAGGAAGACCTCAAAGGTCTGCAAGACGACACGCTCGACCACATCGCCCGGCGGATGAACGACGTTCGCCGACGGCTCGACCTGGGCCGCGCCGGCAAGAAGGTCCGCAAGCGGCAGGACGGAATAATCGAGTCGCTCGACAAGCTCATTAAGAAGTTAGAGGAGCAACAACAGCAAATGAGCAGCACCCTACAGCCCAGCAGTCCCATGCCCGACAGCAAGATCGCCGGCGGCAAGGGGCCAGGCAAGGTGGATCGGAAGAACATCGGCTCGGAGAGCGGCTGGGGCAACCTGCCGCCGAAGAAACGCGAGGAAGCCATGCAACAGATCGGACGCGATTTCCCCTCCCACTACCGCGACGTTATCGAACAATACTTCCGCCGGCTCGCCGCCGAGGAAAGTGAATAGTATAGTGGATAGTGACGACCGCCTGCGGCTTCGCAAACCAACAACACGAGCACAACCATGAGCAGCATACTACTGGCGCTGATTCTCAGTTTCGCCGTATCACCGTTCGAGGCGCAAACGCTCGACGGCCAAACGATCTCCGGCGCCCTGGTCGAATTGACAGCCGATCACCTGACCCTCGACACGGCCCAAGGGCGGGTGTCGCTGGAAATGGAAAACCTCCTAACGCTTACCGCCAAACGAAAGGCAAAACCGTCCCCGCAAATGTCCGGCGTCATCGTCGAACTGACCGACGGATCGTCGATCCACGGGCGGCAGTACGTCGCCTGTGGCGGACAGGCCCAAATCACCCTCGCCAGCGGCGAAGTCGTCGAAGCCCCCATGTCCGTCGTCCAATCGGTCCGGCTCCAACGCGCCGACCCGCTCGACGCCGAATGGTCGCGGCTGATCGACGCGAAGGCCGACAGCGACCTGCTGATCGTCCGCACAAACGGAACACTCGACTCGCATAAAGGCGTTGTTCACGACGTGACGGAAGACACCGTCGGCTTCGACCTCGACGGCGAAGTCCTGCCGGTGAAGCGCTCGAAGGTCTATGGATTCGTCTATCGTCACGGCGTCGCCGACGAGCCGCCGCCGGCAATCTGCCGAATCACCGACACCGCCGGATCACGTTGGTCGGCGCGGTCCGTGAGCCTCGCCGATAACCTGCAATGGGCAACGTCCACGGGATTGAGCGTATCGCAACCGCTGGAGAACGTCTTGCGGATGGATTTTTCCCTCGGCAAGCTGGTCTATCTCAGCGACTTGAAACCCGACTCCACGGTCTGGACTCCGTATTTCGGCGGCCAGCGGCCCTTGCCGGCGCTCAGACTGTTCTACGCCCCCCGTTTCGACCGCGGCTTCGAGTCGGAAACGCTGAAACTGGGCGGCAACGAATACCGCAAGGGCCTGGCACTCTTTGCCCAAACGAAACTGGTCTATCGGTTGCCGGTCGGCTTCCGCTGCTTCCGCGCCGTGGTCGGAATCGACGACGCCTGGGGCACGGGAGGAAAAGTCCGGTTGATAGTTCGCGGCGACGACCAGGTGTTGTTGGAAACCGACGTCTCCGGCAAAGACTCGCCACAATCGATCGAGCTTAACTTGGCCGGCGTCCGGCGGCTGACGATTCTGGTCGATTTCGGTGACGACCTGGGTACCGGCGACCGACTTCTGTTGTGCAACGCGAGGATCGTAAAATGAACCGTCCCACCCGTTTCTTATATTCTCTTGCCTTACTGCTGGCGGTTGCCGCGCAAGCCCTCGGCGCGCCGACCGCGGCGGTCATCGACGCCGAGTCCAAGCGGATCGACGCGATGAACGAGGCCAAGGACGCCGTGCTGGCCATCTTTCCGGCCAACGGACGGGGCGGCGGCTCCGGCGTGGTCATCTCACCCGACGGGTACGCGCTGACCAACTACCACGTCGTGCGCCCCTGTGGGAAGGCCATGCAGTGCGGCATGGCCGACGGAAAGGCGTACGACGCCGTGCTGGTCGGCCTCGACCCGACAGGAGACGTGGCGCTGATAAAACTCTTCGGCCGCGACGACTTCCCCTGCGCCAAGATGGCCGACAGCGACAAGGTCCGCGTCGGCGATCGGGTCTTCGCCGCAGGCAACCCCTTCCTGCTGGCAACCGACTTCCAGCCGACCATCACCCTCGGGATCATCTCCGGCGTGCATCGCTATCAGTTTCCGGCCGGAACGTTGCTCGAGTACGCCGATTGCCTTCAGACCGACGCCTCGGTCAACCCCGGCAACTCGGGCGGACCGTTGTTCGACGCTCTGGGGAGATTGATCGGCATCAACGGCCGGTGTTCGTTCGAGAAACGCGGCCGGATCAACGTCGGCCTCGCCTACGCCATCTCGATCAACCAGATTAAGCACTTCATGGGCACGCTCCGCAGCGGACGGATCGTCGATCACGCCACGCTCGGCGCGGTGGTGAAACGCGACGAGGACGGCCACGTCGTGGTCAAAGATATACTCGACGACTCCGACGTCTATCGCCGTGGACTGCGGGAAGGCGACGAGGTTGTCAGCTTCGGCGGGCGGTCCATCGGCACCCCCAACGAATTCAAAAACGTCTTGGGGATCTTTCCCAAAGGGTGGCGCGTACCCCTGAGCTATCGCCGCGACGGAGAACGACGCGACATTCTGGTCCGGTTGGCCGGCGTTCACATACAAGGGGAACTGCTGAAAAAAGCGGGCGGAGAAAAAAAAGCCCGACCGCATCCTATGCCCAAGCCGGACGGAAAGCCGAAGAAACCCGTGCCCGGCAAGGACGCCAAGCCGCCGGCAAAACCCGCCAAGCCAGCCGCGCTGCCGATCCCGAAGATCGTGGCCGAGCATTACAAGCAGAAGCGGGGATTCTCCAACTACTATTACAACGATCTCGAACAAAATCGGGTGTGGGACGCTTGGAACCCGCGGTTGAATCTCGGCGGATCCCGCGGTGCTTGGATCATCTCCGGCCCGCTCAGCGGCGGCGGGGAGTACAGCCTGCATCTAAGCTACGATGCCGCGTCGCTGATGCTTCCTTCCACGGAGATTAAATGGACCGCCGGCAATGAGTTGGGAACGTCGCTGTTGCCGGAACACAGCGGTGGGCTTATGCCCGCACTGTTCCTTTGGCGGAGACTGGCCAGCGAAGGGCTGGACCGCTTCGGCGACGTTTATTATTACGGCACGGCGCCGCTGGCCGGATATCAAGGGCTGGCCGACGTGTTGGTCGGTTCGCACAAGGGAGTGGACTGCCGTTTCTACTTCGACCCGGCCGACGGCCGACTGTTGGCCTTGGAAATGTTCCCCGACGATGAATCGGATCCGTGCGAGGTCTATTTTTCCGATTACCGTCATAAGGGAAAGCGGTATCTGCCGGGGCGAATGGTGGTCCGCTTCGGCGACGAGGCGTTTGCCACGCTGAGGATCGAAGGGTTTGAAGTGGGGAAATAGGGGGAGGATTGAAAATTGAAAATTGTAAATTGTAAATTGCTTCTCATCATCTTGTTGCTCTTCTCCGCGCCCGCTGCCGCCGCGATCGTCGATACGATCGACCGTGTACACCCAAAGATCGTCAAGATTTACGGTGCGGGCGGGTTCAGCGGAATGGAGAGCTACCAGAGCGGAATTCTCGTTTCGCCCGAGGGGCATATCCTTACCGCGTTCAGTTACGTGCTCGACACCGACTATATCTCGGTGATGCTCTCCGATGGCCGCGAGTTGGACGCGAAACTGCTGGGCGCCGATCCGAGGCTGGACGTGGCCGTGCTCAAGATCGAGGCCGAGGGTTTGCCCTGCTTCGATCTGTCGGAGGCGGTAAAACTTGAGGCCGGCGCCAGGGTGCTGGCCTTCAGCAATGTTTTCGGCGTGGCACTGGGCGACGAGCCGGTCAGCGTGCAGAAGGGCACGGTCGCGGTGGTCACGCAGCTCGATGCCCGGCGCGGCGTGTTCGAGACCCCCTATCGCGGCACGGTCTACGCGCTCGACATGACCACGAACAACCCCGGCGCCGCCGGCGGGGCGCTGGTCACTTTCGGCGGAGAATTGGCCGGTATGTTGGGTAAGGAACTCCGCAACTCGCTGAACAACACCTGGCTCAACTACGCCTTGCCGATCGATAAGATTCGACAATCGGTCGAGGATATCCGGGCGGGCAAGTTTGTCGCCCGGCGCGATCCAGAGGAGGTTAAGAAACCGCTACGATCGCTCGACCCGACGGCATTGGGAATCATGTTGGTTCCCGACGTTCTCGAGCGCACGCCCCCCTACGTCGATCGCGTCTTGCCCGGCTCGCCGGCAGCCCGGGCGGGCATGAAACCCGACGACTTGATCATTCTCTCCGGCGACCGTCTGGTCCAATCCTGCAAGGCGCTGGCCAAGGAAATGGAGTTTGTCGATTACGAGGATCCGATCAGACTGACGGTTATCCGCGGCCAAGAGTTGCTGGAGTTCACCTTGCGGTCGGCCGGCGAGTCGAAGCCATCGAAGAGGACGTATCCATGATGACGACGTTTGTTTTCAATAACAACGGCCAAGGTTGGCAAGAGGAGTGGCACGTCCCTGAGCACAGCGAAGGGCGTGGTTGTCTGGGTAAACACGCCCTTCGCTGTGCTCAGGGACGTGCCACCCGGCGATTCTTTCTCGCTCTGACGGCGACGTTTTTCCTGACGACGGCAATGTCCATCGCCTCGGACGACGTCGAGTCGCAATTGCAGACGGCGCTTAGGGCCGCGGTCGAGCGAGTCGCCCCGGCGGTCGTCCAGATCGAGACTCTCGGCGGCCTGGAGCAGGTCGAGGGGAATCTGCTTGGCACTGGACCGACCACCGGATTGGTTGTCGGCCCGCAGGGGTATATTATCTCCAGCGCCTTCAACTTCGCGGCCCAGCCGGCTTCGATCCTGGTGCGGTTGACCGACGGAACTCGCAAGCCGGCCAAGCTGGTCGCCACGGACCATGCGCGGATGCTCGTGCTGTTGAAAATCGACGTGGATAAACCGCTGCCGGTCGGCGAGATAGCCCCGCGCGGCGAGATGCGCGTCGGCCAGTGGGCAATCGCCGTCGGACGGACTTTCCAGCGCGACCGGCCCAACATGTCGGTCGGAATCCTCAGCGCGCTGGACCGCGTCTGGGGCAAGGCCATCCAGACCGACGCCGCCGTCTCGCCGAACAACTACGGCGGTCCGTTGATCGACATTCATGGCCGCGTGTTGGGAGTGCTAGTGCCCCTTTCGCCAAAGGCCACGGGCCGGATGGCAGGCATCGAATGGTACGATTCGGGAATCGGATTCGCCATTCCAGCCGAGGACGTTCGGCGGGCATTGCCCCGTTTAATCAAGGGCGAAGACCTGTATCGCGGCCTGACCGGAATCAGTCTCAAAGGGCCGAACCTGTACACCGGCCGGCCGATCATTGCCGCTTGTCTGCCGAAATGCCCCGCCACCGAGGCGGGGCTTCAGGCTGGAGACGAGATAGTCGATATCGACGGCCGGCAGATTACTCGCGCGGCGGAGGTCAACACCGAGATCGGCCGAAAGTACGCCGGCGATAAAGTATCCATCACCGTCTTGCGCGGCGATCAACGGCTCCAACGCGAGATGCAATTGGCGGCGAAGCTCGAGCCATTCCAGCACGGCTTCCTCGGCATACTGCCGATGCGTTTCGACGCCCGCGACGGGGTCGCAGTCCGCTACGTTTACCCAAAAAGCCCCGCGGCCGAGGCGGGCATGGAAACCGGCGACGTACTTGTCTCGCTCGACGGAGAACCGATCAAGGACCGAATCGGATTGATCGAAAAGATCGGCTCGCTGGAGCCTGGAACCGAGGTCCGGCTTGAAGTCCGCCGCAACGGCGCCATGCGACAAGTGAAGATTGTGCTGGCCCAGCTTCCCATCGACCTGCCGCCGGAGGAATTGCCGCCGGCCTCGCCGAGCGTCGAGTCGTCGAAGTCCGACGGTCCCCAGGTCGGCTCCACGCGGTTGAAAATCCCGGAATACTCGAACGAGGCGTGGGCCTACGTACCCGAAGGATACCGGCCCGAGGCGCCCTGCGGCGTGGTGGTTTGGCTGCACGCGCCCGGCAGGTTCGAGTGGAAGGACTTGCTGGCCCGCTGGAAACCGCTCTGCGACCGGTACAATCTGATTCTGCTGGCGCCGAAATCGGCCAATCCCGCCCACTGGACGCTGGGCGAGACGGAGTTCGTCGATCGGTTGCTGGATCAAATCGGTTCCACTTACCAGGTGGATCCGACACGGATTGTCGCGCACGGATATGAAGGCGGCGGCACGATGGCTTTTCTGGTGGCGTTCCGCAATCGGGACTCGATCCGCGCCGTGGCCGCGGTGGAGGCGATCATGCGGGGCAAACCGCCTCATAACGAACCGCCGCACCGATTGGCCGTCTACATCGCACGGGCCGAGAAATCGCGGCTGGCCAAACCGATCAAGCGGTCCGCGGCCGCGTTGCAAAAGTTGAAATTTCCCGTCACGTTGAAGAACCTCGGCGAGACGCCCCGATACCTCAACGACCAGGAGCTATCGCAATTCGCGCGGTGGGTCGATATGCTGGACAGGATATAATGCCGCGTCCGACAATTGTTGGGGGGGCAGTTGCACTGCCATCCCAACGCAAGCCACGACCGCCACAGCGCGGCTTCATGAATAGCCATGCAGCGACGTATATTGGCAATCTCCGCCGTCGTGCTTCTCCTCAGTGCCGCGGCTATTTGGCTATGGTGGCCGGGGCCGGAGTCGAAAGGAGCGCTGGCGTTTTGCTGGCGTGCCGGGGCGTTGATGGCGGCCGCCTGGCTGGCCTTTAACGACGTTCAGCGGTTGCCCGGATGGATTTTGCTTACCGTGCCGGTTATGTTGATTGTGGCGGCGCGTTGGCCTCGTCTGTTAATAACGTTAATTCCGCTGCTGATTCTTTGGGCGATTTTGCGGAAGGTTCTTGGCGGACGCTGACGGCTATGCCGGTTGCGTCGGCCGCCGCGTTTGGCTCCATGCCCCGCAACGGCCGCTAACACTTCTCTAACTCAATTCTTCGGCCGTCGCTTCCCGAAAATTATTCTTAGGATGCCAACGGTGTCGAATGCACCGGAGGTGCTGAGAGTGAGAAATGGGGCGATTGTACACACGCTGGCCCACGTTCAGCGGAGCTTGCTTTGGAGAGGAACCCCAAGATGCACGGACGTATTTTCCACTTGTCGGCTTGGATGCTGACGGTCGCGGTCGCCTGGGGCGTGAGTGTCCCGGTCCACGGCGAAGAAGGCCCCACGCCTTCGCTGTTTCCCGACACATACAATTCGACGGCGAGCAAAAATCATTTTGTCTCCGGCAACTCCGGCGACAACGAGGCCGCTCTGGCCGCCCGATTGGCCGAGGTCGAAAAGGCGCTTAAGAAGCTCGACGACAAGGCGAAGGCGGCGAAGAAGAAAGCGGCGGGCAAGATGTCGGTTAAGCCCTTCGGGAGGATTAACTTCGACACGGCCGCCTTCAGCCAAGACGCCATCGACAAGGCCCGCTTCGACGAACAGAACGGCGTCGAGTTGCGCCGTGCTCGATTAGGATTGAGCGGAAACGGCTTCAACGTCATCAAGTATAAGATCGAGTGGGACTTTGCCGGCAAGGACAGCTCCCGCGCGAAGGACATTTACTTCGAGATCACCGACCTGCCGCTGCTTCAGAATATCAAAATAGGCCACTTCAAGGAGCCGTATGGTCTGGACGAACTGACCAGCGCGAACTACATCACGTTCATGGAGCGGTCCACCGCGAACGACGTGATGGCGCCCAAGCGGCACATCGGCGTGATGGCCCACGGCGTCGCCGAGAGCGAACGCGCCACCTTCGCCATCGGATACTTCACCGAGCACAACGACGACGGCGGGGCGATCCAGGACGACAACATGGGCGGCGCGGCCACCATGCGCGGCACCTGGCTCCCCTGGTACGACGAGGCAACGGAAGGCCGTGGCCTGATCCACGTCGGACTGGCTTACAGCCACCGCGACCCCTTCCGGGACCAGTTCACCATCAAGTATCGCCCCGAGTGTCACTTGGCGCACCAGAACAGCCTGCTGCTGGACGACGTGACCGCTCGCGACCTGATCGGGGCGGAGTTGGCCTTTGTCTACGGGCCACTCTCCTTTCAGTCGGAGTATTACGTAAACTACATCGCCCGCTCGGCCCACGCCGACTGCAAGACGCAGGGCGCCTACGCCTACGTGAGTTACTTTCTGACCGGCGAGAACCGACCCTACGAACGGACAAAAGGCGTTTTCGGCCGCGTCAAGCCGTTCGAGAACTTCTTCCGTGTCCGCGACGAAAACGACACGGTCTACACCGGCCGCGGCGCGTGGGAGCTAAAATACCGATATTCGTGGCTCGACGCCTACGACGGCGGCCTGCTGGGATTCGATTACGTCGGCGACCACACGCTCGGCGTGAACTGGTATCTGACACCCTACACCCGCTTCATGTTGGAATACATCCATTCCGGTATAAATCAGAACCAGGGCGCCGGCGTCGGCGACCTGAACATCGTCCAGATGCGTGCCCAAATCGACTTCTAACCGAGGAGATAATCGGATGAGGATATTCTCGATTTCCCTGGCGATCGGTTTTTCGATTGCCGGTCTGGCCATGGCCGCCGAGCCGTGCGATCCGAACGCCTGCACCGAGGTCCAGGTCTGCGGCAGCGCCGACCGCTGCGGCCATTGCGGCTGCAACTCCAGGTGCGAGAAGTATTGCCGCGTGGTGTGCGAGATAAAAGAGGTTAAGAAGTACGTTTGGGTGGTCGAGTGCGAGGAGTTCTGTCCTACGTTGCCCAATCGCCGCGGCGGCGGCCGTTGCGACGGTTGCAGAGGCAATGGTTCGTGCAATCCGGATTGCGGCTGTTGCGACGGCAAGCGCGATCCCTGCGCCGTCGAAAAGAACAAGAGCTTCATCCCGCCCAAGTGCGGCAAAATGCGGGTCAAGAAAAAGCTGGTGAAAAAGGAGATCGTCTGCAAGGTTCCCAGTTACAAGTGCGTGGTGGTCTACTGCTGTCCAAAATGCGAAAGTAACGAATGCAGCACCTCGGCACCGCCCCCGACCCCCGCCAATCAGACCGCTCTTCCTCCCGCCCCGGTACCACACGAAACGACTAGAAACGCGTCGTTACCCCCGGTGCTGGGCGCGCTGTAATCGAAACAGGCGTTCACGAGAGTTGTTCTTGAAACCACTCCCGAAAAGCCCGCGGGCCGTCTACCGCGGGCTTTTTTCTGCAACCTTCGTACCTCTTGGTGCGTTGGGCTTTTCGATGGTGTACAATTGACGGGCATGATAAATCGCCTCCGTGGACGCGCCGAAGCACCCCTCGCCAGATGCATTGGCCTTGACCCCACGGAATCGAAACGTGGAGATCAGAGCGGGGCAAGACGGGACGACGCCATGAGCGATGCGAACGAGTCGGCATTGCGGCAAACAAACGAAGAGTTGCGGGTGCTCTACGACGAATCGGCCGAGGGGATCATCATCGCCGATCTACGGGGCAAGCGTTTTCGCCGCGTCAACCGGGCTATCTGCCAGATGCTTGGATACTCGGAAGAAGAAATGCTGTCGCTGTCGGTGGAGGACATTCATCCCGCCGACAGCTTGCCGCATGTGTTGGCGGCATTCAAGGCGATGAGCGAGCGCCGCTTGAAGTGCGTTCGGGACATCCCTTGCCTGCGGAAGGACGGGGGGCTGGTCTATGCCGACATTTCGGCCACCCACTTCAAGTACCAAAACCGGGACTGTTTGCTCGGTTTCTTCCACGACATCACGGAGCGGAAGTGGACGATCGAATTGCTCCGGGCCAGCGACGACCGTTATCGGACAATCGCAAACAACGTGGCCGACGTGATCTGGACGGTGGAGTTTCCGACGGAGATTCTCAAGCAGCGATGGGGGGAAGCGGCGCCGGCGGAACTGGCCGACGCCGTATTGAACCACTGGCAGTTCTCTTACGTCAGTCCGGCCTCGGAGCGGGTCTTTGGCTATACGCCGGAGGAAAGCAAGAACCTCTCGCTCCAAGACCTCGTCGCGCCGGAGGCCATCGCCCGCGCCCGTAATGCTTTGATCGAGGACTTTTCCTGGGACGCTTCTCGGCCCGTGGACGCTTATCGGAAACGTTTCCTGGAGGTGGAATGCCGTGCAAAGGACGGCTCGCACCGCTGGTGCGAAATCGTCAGCACGTACATGCGCGACGAAGAGGGCATGCCGACCGGTCTGCTGGGAATTACCCGCGACGTTACCGAGCATCGTCGGGCGGAAAGGGCATTGCGAGAATCGGAGGCCACCCTGCGGGGACTGTTCGAGAACCTCCCAGACCTCATTATGATGCTCGATCGGAACGCCAACATCCAATTTATCAACCGCGCCCAATCGGGAATAAGCCGTGAAGAACACATCGGTGCGAGCATCTATAATTTCGCGTCGCCGGAGTATAGAGAATCGAGCCGGCGCGCTCTCGATCGGGCACTCGCCACCGGACAGCCCCAAACCACGGAACTGCGGTGCATCTTCGGCAACTGGTGGTCGAGCCGGATAGTGCCGATCGGCGGAGAAAACGGCATTGAGAACATCATAGTAATCAGCACCGACGTTACCCAGGGGCGTTTGGCCACCGAGGCGGTTAAAAAAGAGCAACGGCTGCTGCGGCAACTGCTCGAATTGCACGAGCGCGAACGGCGGTTGATCTCTTACGAGATTCACGACGGTTTCGCTCAACAACTCACCGGCGCGCTCTACCGGCTCCAGGCCTTCCGCGAGACGCTTGCCCGAGATGCCGCCGAGGCTTGGAAGGGCTTCGATTCGGCCGCGAACCTGCTGGCCCGAGCCATCGACGAGGCCCGGCGTCTGATTAGCGGGCTTCGGCCCCCGGTCCTCGACGAATTGGGAATCGTCGACGCCGTTCAATACATTATCTGTGAACATCGCAAGGACGATGGGCCGGAAATCGAGTTCGAGCACGACTTACCCCGCCGGCATCTTGCCCCGTCATTGGAGAGCGCGGTTTTCCGCATCATCCAGGAATCGCTGCAAAACGCCTGCCGGCACAGTTGCAGCGACAAAATCCGCGTCACCCTGATTCAGCGCGGCGACCATATTCACATCGATGTCCGCGACTGGGGAATCGGCTTCGACTCCAACGCCGTGGGAGAAGAACGGTTCGGATTGCAGGGTATCCGCGAACGGGTCCGTCTGCTGGAAGGAAGCGTGACCATCGAGTCGGCCCCGACCGAAGGAACGCGGCTCTCCGTGAGGCTCCCTTTGTTCGAGGGCAACGGCGACGCGCCCTACTCAGAGCCCCTCTAAAAATGACGCCAAGGCCTCGTAGTACTCCCGCGGCATGGGATCGTTGTGGTCGTGGCCGGACAGGAGAATGAACCGCTTCGGCTCGTTGGCCGCCTCGAACAAGCGGCGGCCACACCGCAAGGGAACGATCGTATCGGCGTCGCCGTGCGCTTGCAGCAACGGACCATGATACCGACCGATCACGCCGGCCGAGTCGAAACGGGTCCGCATCAGCCAGCGAACCGGAAGCCACGGATAATGATACGCGGCCACTTCCGGCAAAGCGTCGAACGTGCTTTCCAGAACCAAACCGCGAGCGCCGTCGCGGGCGGCCAAATCAACCGCCACGGCCCCACCGATCGACTCGCCCATCAGCACCACGTCGCGCTCGGGGATATTTTCGCGGGCGGCCAGCCAAGCGCGCGCCGCGCGGGCGTCGGCCAAAACGCCAGACCCGCTCGGCCCACCCTCGCTTCGACCGTATCCACGGTAATCGAAAATCAACACCGACGCGCCGACGTAGTCGTGCAAGACCTCGAGAATCCCGGCGCGATGGGTGATGTTGCCGGCGTTGCCGTGACAGAAAAGCACCGTTGCGCGGGGATTCGGATGCGGCACGTACCAGCCGTGCAGCCGAGAGCCGTCTTCCGACTGGAACCAGGCGTCCTCGAACTCAATCCCCGGCGGTTGCCATTCGCCGATCGGGTAACGGCTCGGGAAAAAGATCAGCGAGTTTTCCATAAACATGGCGATCACCACCACAACGAGAAAGCAGATCAACGGCACTCGGCCGATTCGCCACGCCCATTTCCAAAAAGTCCGATTCAACGCGGACGCGTTTCGCGGGGAATCCATGTGCGTGCCTATGTGACGTTACTGATTGCTACAATAAAACGTAATATTTCGGGCTGTCAAGGGCAAGCCGGCCGGCAAGGTCGTGGTATCTTCGTCGGCCAACTCCCACGCGGCAAGCAAACTCGGCGGTAAAACGGAATTGCACTGTTTATCCGATCCTCAATAAGTCCGATAGTCGCGGACTTTTTCCATGCACCGGTTGGCCGTATCGACGTCGGGAACGTTTTTTACCTGGTACATCACGCCGCCGGGCAGGTCGTGCCGTTCCAGACGGTCGACGAATTCCTGATATTCGGCAAACACGGCCACCGGCACGTCGCCCACGTGGGCTTGCAACTCCCTCAGGACGTCAAACGCCATGGGGAATCCCTTGTCGTCGAGCAACAGAATCGCCTTGAGGCCTCTGATGGTCGAGGCCGCTTGAAGCAGGTGCCGACCGTTGCCGTGAATGTGGATCACTCCACCGTCAAAGGCGTCGAGGATTCGCTCTACCGGCTCGCGTCCCCAACGTTCAAAATAAGCCACCGAGGTCATGTGGTATGGGTCCAGGCTCTCGGAAACAACACGGCCCGGTATCCATTGGCCGAAGTTGCTGAACGTTCCGCCTTCCAACATTGGCACGGCCTGGAAAAACTTGCGGTGAACCCTCGCGTTCAGGTCATAAGCGAAGTCGATTGCCCGAAGGACGTTTTCCGGGCACTGCTCGACACTAAGATACGTTTCGGTGGCGCCCAGCAACTCAAAGACAAAGTTTAGCCCGTCGATGAGGATGAAGTGGCTGATACCCCACTTATTCCGGCCGCACTCGACGTAAACGTCGAGTTGCCGAAGATACCGCTGCCACCAAGGATGAGACTCGTCGAAGCTCAGCCGGTCGAATTCCGACCAGTCTTTCAACAGCGGCGGAACCATCGACGATATCCAGCCGACGTCCGGGTGGGCCATGAAACGAACTTCGCCGCCGAGCAACCCGCCGTAAAGTCCTTGGTCAAACTCGCTCAGATAGGCGCTGGGTAGCGCATCGTCCTCGATTCCCGTCCGCTCGCCGAGCAGCCGGTCCCAAAAAGCCGCCCGTTCCGTCGGGTCGGGGTACTCACACTCCACGTTAGGGTATTGCCTGCGGAAATCGGCCAGTGCCGGGCTGGAAATCGACATGGTGGCAAAGATGCGATCGCATCCCCGGCGATCGTACAAACACCGCAGCCTTTCCAGCACGTCGGCCCAATTAGGTTTGTAGTTCAACGCATCCACGATAACGTGTCTCCAGAAAAGTTTTTTTGATTCCGGCGTTTTGCAAATTGGTTCCCTCTCTCGGATGGAGAAAGGGCGTTTAATCCGAAATCTGAAAAACCCCAGTCAACAAGTAATTTCTTCACGGCGACTTACTTCCCCGCGTCGCGCGGAGGCGAGCGTCAAGCAATCCAATGTCTTTCGATTTCCTCCAAGCTCTTGCCTTTCGTTTCCGGGACCAAGGCCCAAAAGAACATAGTGGCCACCAGGCAAATCGCCGCGCAGGCGAAGAATCCGGCATGAAGCCCGTAATTGTCCACAAACTTGGGAAATATGAGCGCGCTCAGCATATTGGTTCCCCAGTTGAAAAACGTGGCGATGGACATTGCCCGGCCGCGGATGCGATTGGGAAATATTTCCGCCGTAATTACCCAAATCACCGCACAGATTGACGCGGCTTCGCAGGCCATGTAGAGGCACAGCAGCAGCACGATCCACAGCGCGTGTGCGTGGAACAGAAGCAAGAGGGCGGTCGTTCCCATCAGGAGCGTTACCGCCGCCATGCCCCAGATCAGCAGCGGCCTGCGTCCCCAGCTATCGATCGCCATGATAGCTACCAGAGTAAAGATAAAATTTATGATTCCCAAGGCCACCTGCCACTGGAAGGCATGTTGGATTGGCATATTGGCGGACTTGAGTATTGCCGGTCCGTAATACACCACGATGTTCACGCCGCTAAGCTGCCCGAACACCGATAGTCCCAAGGCGACGATCATGGCGACCCTTAGCCCCGGCTGAAACAGTTCTCTGAGCGATCCTTTTTCATGAGAGAGCGCTGCTTGAATGTCGGCCAATTCGCGGCAGGCCACCTCGTGGCTTCCGATTTGAGCGAGAATTTTCATTGCCCGATCATCTTGTCCCGCTTTCACAAGCCATCGAGGGCTTTCCGGCACAAAGAGCAAAAGGAACACGAACGCTGTTGCGGGAATCATCTCGGCGGCGAACATCCCCCGCCATACCTCGGCCACCATGATCCAGTGCAACCAGCCCTCTCCACCAAAGGCCATCGGATGCGCTTGGGCGTTGGTAAGCAACAGCCAATTGGAAAAATAGGCGGCGAGTATGCCGACGACAATCGATAATTGATACAGCGCCACCAGTCGCCCGCGCAAATGGGGAGGGGAGAACTCGGAGATGAACATCGGCGCCAACACGGAGGCCATACCCACGCCGAACCCGCCGACGAGCCGTGCCCAAACCAACGCCTGAAAGTTTGGAGGCATGGTGGAAAACAGCGCGGAGACGAAAAAACACAAAGCGGAAAAAATCAGGATGGGCTTGCGACCGAAACGATCGCTTAAGAACCCGGCGACGACAGCGCCCAAAATGCACCCCAGCAGTGCGGAACTGACGAACCATCCAACGGCGAGTTTCCCCAACAAAAACTGTTTTTCCACGAACCCCACCGTGCCGGAAATCACGGCCGTGTCAAAACCGAACAGCAAACCGCCCAGCGACGCCGTCAGGCATATTCCGGCTAGATAGAGGGCCTTGCCGCGAGTTGGCCCCGCAGTATTCTCGGCGGATGCCCCGTCTCCCCGGGGTGCGTCGGATCGCATGGTTCAGTCCCGTTGTTGCACTTTTTCGCCGTTACAGTCAAAATCGTGCGTTTAGTATATCGGCTACCAACGGGCATGCAAAGCCGACATGCCGCTATACGATTTGCCGCCAATACCAACGGCAACGCTGTACTATTCGCCTTTCGCCAATTCAGTCAGCAGAGTGTGGCATCGCAGCAGTACCCGCGGGAGGTGGAAAAATCCTTTCCAGCCATTGGCCTTGGCGGTCCAAACCGGTTTCCCGTCGCGATCGAGATACCCGAACCATTCGCCGAACTCGGGGTCGGGAAAGTGGTCGAATACATACTCGTGTACTTTCTCGTACCACCGCCAGAGGTCTTCCCGGCCCGTCAACGACCAACCCAACAGCAAAGCGTAAAGGGTTTCGCAGTGCGGCCACCATAGTTTCAGATTGGCTCCCAACTCGTGCGTTGGAGTCCAGTCGATGTTGGTGATGTACTTTAGCCCGCCGTACTGTTGATCCCAGCCGTGTTCCAGCGACGCCAGTACGATGTCGATGGCGGTTTGCGTCACTTCTTGATTGTCATGTTTGCGGGCGACTTCCATCACCATCCATGCGCTCTCGATCGCATGACCGGGAAGAAACAATCGCCCCTCCGGCAGATCCAGCAACGGATCGCCGTTCATGGCGACATTTTCCAGCAGCGCATTGTGCTCCGGCTTCCAGTGCCTGCCGATGATCGACTCCACCGATAACCTAAGATCGTCGTCGAACCGTTTGTCGGGCCGAATCTCGTTGAATACCCAAGCCACCGTCATGCGGCACATGTCGTGAGCGTGCAAGTGAAACTCGGCGTTGATCGGATAGCCGAGCAATGCCGTGTCGGACGGCCGACCGAACCGCGGGATCAAAAAATCGTACATCGCCATTGCCTTGGCCCAAAGCTCCTCGTCCTCGGCCGCGCGACTCAATTCGGCCAGTGCGATTGCGCCAAAAACCTCCGTGTAAATGCTCAACACTTTGGACATTGGCCGGCCGTCGCGTCCGAGACGAAAGTGCATCTTTCCGTCGGGAAGGAAGGCATGCTTCAACAAAAAATCGGCGCCCAAGCGGGCCGTGTCCAACCAATCCGGGTTCTGCCGACAATGATTGTACAAGTGGCTGAACATCCATATTTCCCGGCCGGTCATCCACATGTACTTCTCGGTAGACCACGGGCGGCCGTCTCGCTCCAGACAGGAGTAGTATCCGCCGCACTCTCGGTCCAGCGAATGACGCTCCCACCACGGCGTCACATCGTCTAGCAACGCCTCGCGATACTGCTGCTCAAGTTGCGTTAATCGCTCCAGCGGAACCTTGCTCAAATCAATTTGCATGTGCCTGAAGCCTATATTGCTTGCGAAAGACCTTTGGGGGAATTCATGATCCGCCAATGTTGCATCATTCTACCGTAACCGTTCTCGGGCTGGCTGGGGACTGGTTCATTTTTCGGCGAAAAAACGCATTTTGCCGACGAACCGTTGGCCGAAAACATGGACCTGTCCCCCTTCCCGCGGCGCCAGGAGGACAGTCCCATTTTAGCGGCGGTCAAGTCAATTCGCCTGGCAACGTCCCTCACGCCGCAAAAATTGGGACAGTCCCCTATGAACGGTTACACGGTCACCAATCAACGTCGCAACATTGCGTTGAACAATTATACGCCACGACCTCGCCTCGCGGCTGGCGCGGGACGAGGTCGGTGGAGGATATTGGGCGTTGTATCGCCTCAACGGAACTTGTAGTTCGGATTCTTAATGTCGAAATCGGTGTCGGTGAATCCGTTGTTCAGCTTCAGATCGAGGTAGGTGTACTCCTCGATTAACTCGGGCGCTCCGCCCTGTTCTTTCGGCCAATCGTAGGATTCGTAGCGGATCGGCAAGTTAAATTCCTTGTCGACGAAAATCCGCGCCAAGTGGAAGAGGAAGTTGCGGCGAGGCACCGGGTGGACCACTTCAATGCAGGTGCAAACGCGGCCGTTGATCTTCGCACCCTCGTAAAACTTCACGTCGCACTCGCCGTACTTAATATCCTTTTCGCCGACTTCCACCAACCGGCGCGTAAGGTTGAGGATACCCAACTCCGTCAGCGGATAACGCTGGTTCCGCATGGCGATCGGTCCGTCGGGCCTTATCGAGACGGTGCCGAACATGGTGTTTTTGATACCGACCGTATGCGCCCACATGTTGCCGTCGTTCTTACCATCGACGAAAAGCACCTCCTGGCCCTTGATCTCGGCCGGGGCAAGAAAATACATGTAAACGCTGAACGGTTTCTGCCGGAGTTTGACAAACATGTACTCGTAATCGAGCAGCTTGCCGCCGATCCGCTCCCGCTTGGCCAGGGTGGCCGAGTAATCCTGAACCTTCTCTATGTTGCCCAGGCCGGAGTAGGCCCAGCGCAGGGCGGGCATCATCGGGTGTTCGTTGGGATGGCCGGGGGCCAGCTTGGGCGCCGCCGAGGCCGCTTGAGCCGCTTCCGAACGCTCGGCCAAATGGTAGGCGGGACGACGCGCCGGTGGCTGCGCGGAAACAGGCAACGACGGCGTGGGCTGGGCCGTCGTCGATGCAATCGGAACGGTCGCAGGCATTACTCCCGACGCTGGTTGACGTTGCATCGGCCCTTCGGGGCCGGCGGCAAGCACCGACTCCGTCCCGGTCAGAAACGCAATCGCGGCACAGCACAGCAAGATCGGTAGCCAACACCGCAACATATACAGTGAACGGCTTGAATTGCAACTTTCTTTTCCATCCGAAAAGAATGCTGCATTACTTCCCGTGCAACGTAAAATAATCCTAGCGGTCATCAATGTTCCTCCTTGTGGGGCATCGCCATGCTGCCGACATCGCAGGCCGTGGACGGCGGTTCGGGCGATACCGGTATCTACTTCCTTGAAATCCGATCCTAAACGGCGGCAGCAAAGCGTACGCTAACCTGCCTTGCCCCAAATACTCAATGTTAGTTTGGGCGATATGCGGCAGCAATAACGGGCTAATTCGACAAAATATCTGCAAAACCCCCCGTTGCCAACGCCAACCCTCTTCGACCTTATCGCAAATTCCTCTAGTCGGAATTACAATGTTTAGTTTCGCAATGCCCCTTTGCCCAATCGTTGAAATACCCCTCTGTGTAATCTCCAACAGTAACCGCTATATTCTACCTAATTTTTTGCCCTCTGAGGAGTCCAATCTCGTGAAGTCGACCGATTTTCAGCTTGACACTATTCTTTGTCTCCCGTTCGAGCAAAACACCTATATCGCCTGGCGCCGGGACCGTGCCGACTGCGCGGTAATCGATCCCGGCCTGGAACCGGAAAAGATCATCGACCACCTGGAACAACACGGCTTGACGCCGGTGGCGATCCTCAACACCCACGGCCACGGCGACCACATCGGCGGCAACGCCGCGCTGAAGAAACGCTGGCCCGACTGCCCGGTGGTCATCGGCGCGGACGACGCGGAAAAATTAACCGATCCCAAAATGAATCTATCGGCGGGATTCGGCATTCCGATGATCAGCCCCCCGGCAGACGCGACGGTCGGCGATGGCGACGTCTACGAAACGGCTGGGGTCGAGTTTCAGGTGCAAGCCATACCCGGCCACTCGATCGGCCACGTGGTCTTTCTTTGGAAAGGCCGTGAGCCGGCGGTAGTGTTCGTCGGCGACACGATCTTCGCCGGCAGCGTTGGGCGAACCGATTTCCCTGATGGCGACCACAACCAACTGATCTCCGGCATACGCTCGAAGCTCTTCGCCCTTCCGGACGACACGATCCTTCTGCCCGGCCACGGCCCCGAAACCACCGTCGGCGAAGAGAAGCGGAACAACCCGTTTGCCGGATTGCAGAACTGATTTCCAAATCCGTTCCCGAATGGAGTACCTCATTGCAGTCGATCTTGTCAGTTGGGTGGCACTGGCGTCTCGCCAGTGCTGGCGGCAAGAACACTGGCGAGACGCCAGTGCCACCCACCGCTCCAAGCTCTTCACCCTTCCGGATTATCCAAAAGCTCTTGGAGGCGGGCGGCCAATTCCGGCGGAAAACGCTCTCGCCATGCGGCGTCGATCAAACCGACATCAATGAGGTCAAGCAGATGCATTTGGTCTTTCCGGCGGAACGACGTCAACTTCATCCGCACCAGCGATTCCAGCGAGAGGAGCCGAAACGACGCGGACAATTCACATTCCTCGACATCGGGGGCGGGTAGCACGTATTCCGGCCGAATCTTTTCCCCGGCAAAAACCAGATGCACGGCGTCGCGGGCCTTGGACTCCGGACCATCGAGAAACATGTCGATCCCCGACGAGTGGCGATGGATAAAACCCGCTTTTGACATAGCTTCAACGGCGGCGGGCAAGTCCGCTCGCCGAATCAGAATATCCACGTCTCGCGTGTTGCGCACCGCCGCTTCATCCACGCGGGATACCCACGCCGCCACCGCGTTGCCGCCCAGCACTGCATAAGGCACGCCTGCCTGCTCCAACGCCGAAGCCGCCCGCATCAATCGCTCGCGGACCTTCTCCACGGCTCGCTCCATTCGTTCCCAGGAAACTTCCCCCAAAGAAACGCGATGCATTGAATTTGCTCCAACTTCCCACCGCCAATTAGGAATACGTAAAAGCGAGGAAATGGCCCAAAGTATCTTCTTGAATGGTAGTCCGCATGCCAATATACTATACCACTGAACAACAGGTTAAGAGGAGAGAGGGGCTGTGTCAACGGGAGCCAAGTGATGGTCCAGAAGAAGCAACGCTCGCTGTTTTGGGTAGTCTCAACCCACGTAATTACCACGGGTTTCGCCATGCCGACCCTTGCAGGCATGATCGGCTATGCTTTGACCGAGCAGGTTCGGTCGTCTCCGCTGGTTGCATTTCTGATCCTCCTCGGCCTCCAGGCACTCGGCTACATCGGCGGCGTATTTTATTCGCTGTCGTACATTCGTAAAACCTCCTGCATCGACAACCCCACGGCTTGTATCAAACCCTCCATCATTACGTTTGTCGTATTAGCCGTTGTCGGCTTCGGCATAAACGCAACCTCTCTTTTCTACCAGCAGCACAATGTTAATCCAGTGGTCGGCGCGGTTGTGCTTCTCGGCTTCTACGCGATCATTTGCTTGGTGTTTGCACGAGTAACTCAACGGGGTTTCTCGCGGATGAAGCCTGCAACAACAGAAACGCAATAGCCACTGGCATTAAATTGCGACTGATTACTCTCCCATCTGCGACTTCTTCCGCAGCAGATGGTGATAGTGCTGTGCGAAACGGTGGGCTTCGTCGCGGATGTACTGGAGCAGCCGCAACGCGAAACTGTGACGGCTCAGACGCAGCGGTTCGTCGGCGTCGGGAGTGAAAACAAGTTCCTCGCGCTTCGCTAGCGAAATGACCCGCTGCGAGTTCAAGTCCAACGAAGAAAGCGCGGCCAGCGCCGCGTTGAGCTGCCCGCGGCCGCCGTCGATCAACAAGATGTCGGGCGACGTCTCGTCTTCGTCGCGGATGTGGCGAAACCGCCGCGTGACGGCCTCGTGGATGCCGGCCGTGTCGTCGGGGCCCGTGACGCCGCGAATCCGCATCCGCCGATAGCCCGGCCGAAAGGGTAGCCCGTCGATGAACTGCACCACCGAGGCCACGGTGTCCGTGCCGGCGGTGTGGGCAATGTCGATCCCCTCGATCACCCGCGGCCGACGCTCCAGGCGCAACACCTTTCGCAGCCCGGCCAGCCCGCGCTTCGGGTCGATCGGAAAAACCTCCGGCTGCACGTGCGTCTCCAGCTTGCCGCGCTGGTCGAGCGATTCGAGCATTTCGATCTCGTCGCGGAGCCGGGCCGCCTCCTCAAACCGACGCTCCCCGGCGGCCGTCTCCATGTCGCCCCGCATCTCGGCCAACAGCGTCTTCTTGCCGCCGTCGAGAATCCGTTGCAGGCGGCGGATCGCTCGGCGATACTCCTCCTTCGAGATGCGCAGATTGCACGGCGCGGTGCATTGTTCGATCGAGTGCAGCAGACAGGGGCGAAACCAACGCCAGCGCCGGTCCGCCTCGTCGATGTCCAGGTCGCAGGTGCGGAACTTGAAAATCTTCTGCAACACCTGGATCGCCCCGCGTAGCCCTCGCGGACTGGCGAACGGCCCGTAGAGTTTGGTTCCCTGCCGATGCGGCTCGCGGGTGAACCGCACGCGGGGAAAGTCCTCGTGCGTAAAAATCTCCAGGTAGGGAAATGTCTTTGCGTCGCGCAGGTCGCGGTTGTACTTGGGCAGGATGTCCTTAATCAGCCGTGCCTCGAGGAGCAGGGCGTCGATTTCGCTCTCGGCCTCGATGTAGTCGATGTCGCGGATTTCCGGCACGAGATTGGCGGTTCGCGGGTCTTCCGCGGCGGCCTTCAGAAAGTAGCTGCCGACCCGGGCGCGAAGGTTGTTCGCCTTGCCCACGTAGATCACCCGCCCGGCGCCGTCTTTCATTAGATACACGCCGGGCGTCCGCGGGAAGGATCGCACCTTATCGGCGGCCTGCGAGTTGTCGGCGGGCAGCGGTGTTTCAGACATTCAACGGTCGATGAAATCCGGGCCAATTCACGAACACCCCCATTTTACCAGAAAAGTCAAGAGAGCGAAATTATTACTCGTCCTGCGCGATCCTCATCGCCAACAGGTCGAGCTGACTCTTCAGATCGGTCAGCAGCAGTTGCGGACTGGCGCCGCCGGCGAAGTGCGAATAGAACGTCGTCGAGGCCGGGCCATGACTCGTACTCAACAGATTGGTGGCGGTCTTTAGATCGCGGAGCTGCTCGTCCACGTTGTCGAGCTTGGCCGCCGCGCGGCGGTTGTCTCGCCATATCCGGTCGAGTTGCAACACCAGACCGATCATCAGCGCGATTGGACTTATCAACGCCACCGGCAAGCCGATGGTCCAAAGCTCCTGCCGGCCGGTCGCGAGCGACCAGCCCATCAGTACCCCACCGCACACGAGGCCGGTGGTCCCCAACGCCAGCGAGAGCCAAGTCAACACGGACGGGGCGACGCCGCGCTTGTCGGTTGCGGTCTTGCGCCGCTTGGAGGGCTGCTCGACGTGGGGCTGGTCGAACCGCATCGACTCGCGGCGATAGATCGCCTTCGACTGGCGGTCGTCGTGTTTCGTGCCTCGCAATGACCGGCCGATCTCGTTCAACTCCTCGCCCGTCTCCCAGCCGTCATAGCAAGGCGGCGAATCGGTTTGTGGGACAGGTTGGCAACCTGTCCTACTGCCTGTTTCGCGTGGGACAGGTTGGCAACCTGTCCTACTATCGGCGCAGAGCATCCCACCGCAACGGGGACAGCAAAACGCCTGCTTGTCGCCCGACAACAGCGCAGGCACATCCTGGCGGCAGTCTTTACACCACATGGTATTCTTAGGATCGGCCGTAAAAATGGCAGACTATACCGATTTCGCAACTTTTGCCGGACGGAAAGTAGCAGAACCGGGAAGATGGGGGCAATGGCGAGTTTGGCTTGTTCGCGGATAACGCGCAATCGTTCAGATGACCCCGTGCAACGGGCCGCCGCGAGCCGCCAGTTCGTCAACACGACGGGTCACCTCCGCGTCTTCGACCACCGGCGGGGCGTGATGCGGCTTGCCGCGGGCATCTATCACCACCGAGCCGTGACACCCCCAATGCTTCTCCGAGCAGAACGGCTCGATGCCGTAAATGTCCGATGCCGGATTGCTCCGCGTAAATGTAGTCCAGAGGAAGTTTTCCAGGGTCTCCGCGGCGAACTCGCTCCGATCGACCACGACCACCAGGGGAAAGGCACAAATCGCGTCCTCCCGGCGGAAACATCCACAGAACCGCTCGATCGTCCGGTCCGCGCCACTTTGATATGCCGGCCCTTCCACTACCAAAACGCCGGGCATTACCACCCGCGGATTGCGGAAACCCAACTCCTCGGGCAGCGTCAGTCCGTCACGGGTGGTCGGCAGTGTTCTTATCGGTCGTCCGGCCGCCGCAATCGCCACCTTCGAGCCTTCGTTGATTCGTCCGCCACTGTAGTCGAGCGTGTCGATCGTCGTGCAGGTCTGAAAGTGCAGATCGCGCCGCCAATCGACGCGCTCCAGCACGTGGCGGAAAAAGTCGGGAACTCGGCGCACATCCAGCGTCGGATCGTCCTCGATGGCGGCGATCCACAGGTACTTGGCCAGCGACAACTGCCCATGGCCCAACAATGCGTTGGCCAGCGTGAGCAGTTCCCTCGGCCGGCGAAGCTCGTCGTAGGGGACGTATCGTTCGCTTCCGATGGCCAGCAGCAGCGGATGCACCCCGGCGGCATCGACCGCGTGGACCGCTCGAACGCCGGGAATCTGCTTCGGTATCGCCGGCTCAGCCAGTTCGTGGATAAGCTGTCCCAGCACGGAGTCTTCTTGCGGCGGACGCCCGACGACCGTGAAGGGCCAGATCGCGTCCCGCCGATGATAGACGTGCTCGACTTGCATGACGGGGAAATCGTGGGCCAGGCTATAGTAGCCCAAGTGATCGCCGAACGGCCCCTCGGGCTTCAACCGCGCGGGGTCGATCCGGCCGGCGATGCAGAAATCGGCCGCGGCGTGGATGGGTAATTGCCCAGCACGGCAGATCATCGGCACACGTCGTCGCCCCAACACGCCAGCGATGGTCAATTCGCTCATTCCCTCGGGCAACGGCATTACGGCGGCCAGCGTCATCGCCGGCGGCCCGCCGACGAAGACGTTGACCGGCAGCGTCTCGCCCCGCCGCAGCGCCGTGGCATGATGGGCCGCGATGCCGCGGTGTATCTGATAATGCAGACCGACCTCGCGGTTCGGTACGTACCGTCCGCCCGAAAGCTGCACACGGTACATCCCCAAGTTGCTCCGCGCGAAGCCCGGGGCGTCGGGGGCTTCGCTGTAGACTTGCGGCAGCGTGACGTACGGACCGCCGTCGTCGGGCCACGACTTCAACTGCGGCAACTCGTCGAGCGTGGTTTCGCAGTCCAGCACCGGTCCGCGGCGAACTTTTCGCGGCCGAGTCAACAGTGCGCTCCACGGGGCCTTTAGATACAGACGCGGCCGACGCATCAGGTCCGACGGATCGACTTGAAGCGAGATCAGTTGCCGCAGCCGGTCGAGCGAATCGCGGAAGATGTATCGCGCCCGATCGATCGTGCCGAACAGGTTGCCGACCATCGGGAAGCGACAGCCGACGACGTTCGAGAAGAACAGTGCCGGCCCGCCGGCGCGAAACACTCGCCGCTGAATCTCCGCCATTTCCAGGTTTGCGTCGATCGGCGCGTCGATACGCAACAGTTGCCCCGTCGCTTCCAGATCATCGACGCACTGGCGGAGGCTGCGGTACATGGAACGGGGTTCGGGACTGGGGGTTCGGGATTAGATCGTTTAGCCGCCGCGTCCACGCGGCGCTTTGTTGCTGTCTAATTTCCGCTGTTGCATCCGTTTGCGCAAATGCGCGCACTTGGTGGCCGGCGTGCGGACGATCTTCCTCGTCTTTCGGCCGGTGCTTTGATTCTTGCTCATGGCCGTCAACTTCCAGAATCACTAATCCCCAATCCCTAATCCCTCCTCCAACACCACGTTCATGCTGCCGCTGCGAAATCCCTCCAGATCGAGCGATACGTACTTGAAACCCAACGAGCGGAAATGCTCGATCAGCTCGCTGCGGAATTGATCGTTGGAAAACTTCGGCAACTGCTCGACGGACACCTCGATTCGGGCCATGTCGCCCTTGTGGTATCTTACCCTCAACGGCCGGAAACCGCGATCCCGCAAGAACTGCTCGGCCCGATCGACCATTTTGAGCCGCTCGGGCGCGATTCGCTCGCCGTATGCGATGCGGCTGCTCAGACAGGGCGTGGCCGGCTTGTCCCGGACGGGCAGTTCCCAGGCCTCGGCCAGAAGACGAATCTCCGCCTTTGTCAATCCGCATTCGGCCATTGGGGTTTGTACGTTGCATTGACGGGCGGCTTGCAGCCCCGGCCGGTAATCGTCCCGGTCGTCGAGGTTGCCGCCGTCGGCCACTACGGCCAACTCCAAGCGTCGTGCGACTCGCTCAACCCGTGCGAACAATTCCATCTTGCAGTGGTAGCAACGGTCGGCCTGGTTCTCGCAATAAGCCGGGACGGAGAGTTCGCCGGTTGGGACGGTTTCGTGCCGGAGACGGATGCGCCGGGCAAGTCGATCAGCCTCGTCCAGTTCGCCGGCGGCCATGCTCGCGCTTACGCCGGTGACGGCCACGGCCCGATCTCCGAGCGCCAGACGCGCCGCCTGGGCAAGCACCGTACTGTCCAATCCGCCGGAGAACGCCACCGCGCAACTGCCGTAGCTCCGCAGCAGATCAATCAATCGGTCGCGTTTGGCGATCAGTTCGGCGGGAAGTTCGAGCATGACTGAGTAATCAGTTGTCAGTAATCAGTTGTCAGTCAGAAGTCAGCAACTACAACTGACCACTGAAAACTGAAAACTGAAAACAAAAAAGGTCCTCCACCGGAATGCCGTGGCGATGCTTTTTTGAGAGCCCGTCATTGCAAGGGGGCACCCGAACCCCGGGTTGTGTGATCCGCCGACGAACGAGTCGGACGACGGCTATACACGCGGCCAGGATTTTTAATACCGGTGCCCAACGGGCAGGTATCGGCTCACCAAATTATCGCATCGACATCACGAACATGGTAGAGGACCACTATGGATTCTACCAGTTTTTCGCCGGCAAGGCAAGTCCGTGGGACAGGTTGACAACCTGTCCTACGATGACTTACCCCACGGCAGGCGTGGCGGCGCTAGAATAAACGTCAACAAGACGGCCAGACCGAAGGCAACGTAGTAAACCGTCATCTCGGAAAAGGTCAGATCGACGAACAACAAATCGTGCGCCCATCGGGCGATGAAACCACCCGGCTCGTTCGGCCGCCCGCCCGCTTCGCGCAACCGATCCTCCCATTCGGTCAGCGGACAGAGAATGCCGCAGAGCGATTCGGCCACGACCACGGCGATCATCAGCAGATGAACCATGCGAAACCAAAAGTTCCGCACCCACCGCCAGCGCATGACGATGCCGGCGAGAATCGCCCCCATCCCGACGACGACGAACGCGACGTAAGCGAAATGAACAATCACGATAACGTCGGCAAGGAAACAGTGGAAGTTCACAGCGGATAAGCCCACGATATGAGTAATTTTCTACCTATTCACACCACCGCCACGGATTTATGGTAAACCACCAGTGGCGATGTGACAATCACCGCGTAACCGTTCACAGGGGACTGTCCCAATTTTCGCGGCGTGAGGGACATTGCCAGACGAATTGACTTGACCGCCGTGAAAATGGGACTGTCCCCCTGGCGCCGCGGGAAGGGGACAGGTTCATGTTTTCGGCCAACGGTTCGTCGGCAAAACGCGTTTTTTCGCCGAAAAATGGACCAGTCCCCGGCCGGCCCGTGAACGGTTACATCACCGCCTGTGGTTATTGCACGGATGTACGAGAAGAGTAGAATATACCCAAATCGTTCGTTTTGTGAGGTTTGGGCCCCGCATTTCCTGTTCCGGAGGTGTCCCCAATGTCTCCAGCGAATCTTCCATCGATCGAAATGCCGCCGTCTAGACCGTCTGCTCCGGCTGGGTCGAATCCAATCGCGGCGAGCGGCAGTCGGGTATCGGGCATCGAGCGGCTTCTTGCCCACCGTCTACTCCGCGCGGTCGGCTCTCCGCCGTTGCGGCTCGTGCTTTGGAACGGCGAAGAGATCGCCACGAGCGACGCCCCGCCGTCGGCCCGCGTCGTTCTGCGAGATCGCGCGACGTTCTGGAAAGTGCTGCTCGATCCGAACTATCAGTTTGGCGAGGCCTACAGCGACGGACGGCTCGTGGTGGAAGGCGATTTGGTCGCTTTTTTGGAAACCATCCATCGCACGCGCTCGGCGGCGGGCCGCTCGGGGAGCCTCGTCCCTTCCGGGCTGTTGCGCCGGTTGCATCACGCCGCGGCAAACACCGTCCGCGGCGCACGCCGAAACATCCATCGCCACTACGACCTGGGCAACGATTTCTACCGGCTCTGGCTCGACGACGAGATGGTCTACAGCGGCGCGTATTTTCCCTCGCCGTCGATGACGCTCGAAGAGGCGCAGCGGGCAAAGCTGGATTACGTCTGCCGAAAGCTCTGGCTGCGCCCCGGAGGAACGGTCGTCGAGATCGGCGGCGGCTGGGGCGCGATGGGACTGCTGCTGGCCCGCGACTACGGCGTCACCGTCAAGTCGTACAACATATCGAGAGAGCAGGTTCAATTTGCCCGCCGCCGGGCGAAGGCCGAGGGACTCGACTCCCGCGTGGAGTTCGTCGAGGACGACTATCGAAACGCCACCGGCCGATTCGACGCGCTGGTCTCGCTGGGTATGTTGGAGCACGTCGGCGCGGCACATTACCGCGAGTTCGGCCGCGTGGCCGACCGTTGCCTGAACGCCGGAGGACGCGGATTGATCCAGTCGATCGGGCAAGACCGCTCCAGCGAGACCAACCCCTGGATCGAGCGCCGCATATTCCCCGGCGCGTATCCGCCCACGCTGCGGGAAATGATGGACATCTTCGAGACGCCGGGCTTCTCCGTCCTCGACGTGGAAAATCTGCGGCTGCACTACGCCAAAACGCTCCGCCGGTGGTTGGATCGTTTCGAGGCGTCGGCCGAACGGGTGGCGGAGATGTTCGACGAACGGTTCGTCCGCACATGGCGGCTGTATCTATCCGGCTCGATCGCGGCGTTCAGCACCGGCGGGCTACAACTGTTCCAAGTGGTTTTCGCCCGATCGGGATCGAACGACGTGCCCCGGACTCGCGACGCCATATAGCCGCCCGTTGAAAAAGGGTGCCACTGCTGGCTTGTCCAGCAGTGTTGTTCCGGGAGTTTCTTCCATGCACTGCTGGACAAGCCAGCAGTGGCACCCAGTGTCCGGTCGCGGCTTTATGGGCCGGTCACGCCACGTGTTCCCTGCTCTCCTGGTTCAACTTGTTGTAGAGTGTTTTCAAGCTGATGCCGAGTTCCTCGACGGCCTTGGACTTGTTGCCCTGGTGACGGTCGAGCGCCTCGTGGATCGCGCGCATCTCCAGGTCGCGGAGATTCAACGTCTCCGCGGGTAGGGCAACGGAGACGGCCGTCACCTGGGCGAAGAATCGTCGCGGCAGGTGCTCCGGCTTTATCGGCGGCGAGTCGCAAAGGATCATCGCGTGCTCGATCACGTTGGCCAACTCGCGGACGTTGCCGGGCCACGTGTGTCCGGCGAGCGCGTCGAGCACGTCGGGTGAAAAGACCGCGTCCTCGCTTCCCCGCGGCGCGCCAAACCGCGCCGCCAGATGCCGGGCCAACAGCGGAATGTCGTCGATCCGTTCGCGCAGCGGCGGCAACGGTATCTCGAAGGTGTTGATGCGGAACCAAAGATCCTCGCGGAATTCGCCGTCGGCAACCATCGCGGTCAGGTCGCGGTTGGTGGCGCATATCACCCGCACGTCGCAGATCGACGCCTCGTTGTCGCCCACGCGGCGGACCTCCCCGCTTTCGAGGAACCGCAGCAGTTTCGCCTGCATCGACTTGGGCAACTCGCCGATCTCGTCGAGAAACAGGGTGCCGCCGTTGGCCACCTGCAACAGTCCGGTGCGATGGTCGTCGGCCCCGGTGAAAGACCCCTTGCGATGGCCGAACAACTCGCTTTCGATCAGATTCTCGGGCAGCGCGCCGCAGTTGACCGGGACCAGCGGCATTTCCACCCGAAGGCTTTGGTCGTAGACCGCGCGGGCGACCAGTTCCTTTCCGGTTCCGGTTTCGCCCTGGATCAGCACGGTCGAGTCGGTCGGTGCGACTTTTTCAACCAGCCGGAAAACCTGTCTCATTCCCTCCGACCGGCCGATCAGGTCCACCGCCCCCTCGATCCGCTGGAGCCGCTGTTTAATCGCCCGATATTTGTAGGTCAATTCGCGCTTCTCGGCCACGCGCCGCAAAACGGCCTCGATATCGACCAGTTTGCACGGTTTCGTAAGGTAGTCGAACGCTCCGTGTCGCAGGGCGGCGACGGCCGTCTCCAGCGACGACTTGCCCGTCAGAACCACGGCCTCGGTGTCGGGCGAAAGCTGTTTCGCCCGGGCGATCACCTCGATGCCGTTGCAGCCGGGCATGTCCAGATCGACCAGAATGCAATCGTAGGTGTTGCGGTCCAAGGCGGCCACGGCAGTCGCGCCGTCGGGGCAGATCGTCGCCTCGTGACCCATCCGCGGCAACTCAAGGCGCATCAACTCCTGCAACGATTTCTCGTCGTCGGCGAACAACAGCTTCAGTCTCTTATGCGGCTCGGGAGTGGAAATAATCGTCGCTCTCCTTGTTGGAAGCCGGCAGCGGCAGGCGGATGCGGAACGTCGATCCGTGGCCCGCGCCGGCGCTCTGGGCTTCAATTTCCCCGCCGTGATCGGCGATAATTCGATAAGTTATGGACAACCCCAATCCGATGCCTTGGCCGCCTCGGCGGCGGGTGAAGAACGGCTCGAAAACGTGCTCCAACACCTCGGGCGTCATGCCGCACCCGTCGTCCGAAACCGTCAGCACGGCGTATCCCTCGCGGGTCTCCAACCCGACGCGAACCGTGTCGCCGTCGGCCGAACTGTCCAGGGCATTGCTCAACAGATTCAACACGATCTGCTTGATCTCCTGCGGATTCACCTTCGCCGGCACCGGCCCGGCGGGGTCGAACTCGACGTGCTTCCGCTGGTACTTGCCCAAGTGGCCGATCATGTCGATTACGTCGCGGACCAACTCTCCCAACTCGGTCTCTTCGCGCTTACCCGGTCCGATGCGGGAGAAGTCCAACAACTTTTCGGTGATCCCCTTGCAGCGGAAGGCCTCGGTTTGGATCATCCGCAGATAGTTGCCCACGACGGCGCGTTGCGGATCGTCCTCGTCGAGCGTGGTTTGGAGGCGGCCCTCCAACGATTCGGCGCATATAGCGATCGAGGCCAGCGGATTGTTGATCTCGTGGGCGACTCCGGCGGCCAGAAAGCCCACGCTGGCCAACTGCTCGCTGCGGACCACCTGCTTGGTACGCACCTGCACCTGACGGTCCAGGTCGTCGCGGATTTCCTGGAATCGGGCGGTCATGTCGTTCATGGCCTTGGCCAATTCGGCCATCTCGTCCTCGGTGTCGAGCCGGATACGGTAGCTGAACTCGCCCGCGGCCACCCGCCGCGAACCGGCGATCAGCATCCGCAACGGTCGGAAGACCCAGCGATAGGAGAGCCGCATGAACAACAGGAAAAACAGCCCGGCCAAAACGGTAACCGTCCACGCGCTGACGATCAACACTCGATACTGTCCGCGTACTTCATGGGAAAATCCGGCCAGCTTTGAGTGCAAGTGGCTGGGCAACTCCGAGGCAAGTATCTGCAACTGCTCCAACTCCACGTCCAGCCAGCCGATCTTGACGTTGTCGAGCATCCAGTCCTCGTCGCGGTTGGCCGTGCGGATGCGTTCCAGTTGGGCCTCGATCTTGCGGACCGTCTCGCGCTCGCGCTGGTGGTCGGACATACGTGGATCGGCCCGCGCTTCGCCGGCCAACTGGTCCCGATATCGCTCCAGTGTCCGATCGACCTCGTCCAACTGGCAGCGAAACTGGTCGCGTGCCATCCGCACCCGCATCGGCACGAGATCGTGATCTGTGTTGGGGAAAGTGTTTATTCGCAGCCCGCGCAATTCTCCGATGGTGATCCGCAGATCGCTCACGTGAGTGCTGAGTTCCGCCGCCAGCGGCAACTCGCTCACACGCCAGCTCAGACTGTTGACCAGATTGCGATAGGCGTAGGTGGCCACCAATCCGGTGCTGGAAAGGATCGCCACGACCAGCACCAGCAGAGCCAGTCCCAGCAGCAGTTTCCGGCGGATTGGACAATTCGACAGCACCAACGACCTCCTTGTCGCAGGCGAAAAGGGGTACCAAAACGGGGCGGGAGCGTAGCAAAACCAGGCGCTTCGGGCAAGAGAGAACTTTATGCCGGATTATTCACAAGGGCGCCACGGGAATTGGCCCACAAAAACAGCTATTTAGCCCCGGGTGAATACACCCGGGGCACGGTCTGGTGCGTCCAACCACCGCTGCCCGTCGTGTATTCACGGCGGGGGTAAGATACTTGTCGCTGGCGTGAGCGCATCCTATACTGCGAACGGATCAAGGCAAATACGAGATCGCCAAAACTATCACGAATAGGGCAGGTCGCCATGACTCGAAGATATGCAGCCTTCGACATTGAAACAGCAAAGGACGTTCCCGGCAGCGATTTCAATTGGAGGGCCTACCGCCCGCTGGGCATCTCTTGTGCCGCTGCATTGCAATGTGATTCTCAAGAGCCTGTAATCTGGCACGGCAAGAACGCCGACGGAAGTCCGGCAGGACGAATGTCGCAGGCCGAAGCAAAAGGCGTGGTCCTTGAATTGACGAATTGGGTTGCGGACGGCTATACCCTGCTAACTTGGAATGGATTGGGATTCGATTTCGACGTCCTCGGGGAAGAGTCCGGCTGCCGCGATGAGTGCAAGGAACTGGCGATGAACCACGTGGACATGATGTTTCACGTGTTCTGCGATCGCGGCTTTCCCGTGGCGATCGACAAGGCGGCTCAGGCCCTTGGCATACCGGGCAAGCCGCCCGGAATGTCTGGAATGTTGGCTCCTCGGCTTTGGGCGCAAGGGCGCTTCCAGGATGTTCTCGATTACGTGGCTCAGGACGTGCGGATCGCGCTCGACGTTGCCCGTATCTGTGAGCGGCGGCGGCGATTCAAATGGATAACCCAGAAGGGCGCCACAAGATCGATGGACTTGCCGCAAGGTTGGTTGACCGTCAGTGACGCCATGCGTTTGCCAAAGCCAGATACATCTTGGATGGATAGCGCGATTCCTCGGCGCGCGTTCACAGGCTGGTTGAAGGCGTAGAGATGATGGATTTCGCAACTGCGCGAGCGCTTTTGCAGTCCGCAAAGGCGCTTGCGCGGCTTGTAAAAGTGCTCGCGCAGCCCGTAACAGTACTCGCGCAGGCCGTAATAGTGCTCGCGCAGCCCGTAATAGTGCTCGCGCAGGCTGTAAAAGTGCTTGCGCAGGACTGCGGAGTGCTCCTAAGTCCAGCTACGCAAAGAACTTAGGAATAAAACCGCCAGAAACGAACAAGGAGAGCAACGGATTAACAAGTCAAGATCAAGCGTTTCCGTCGTGTAGAAAGGGGCACTGCTGGACAAGTCAGCATGGCACCCGGCGGGGGTCGAACGTCCAGGTCGTCTCGTTCGACTCCAGATCGGTCAGCAAGAATCACAAATGTTGCTCGTCCTTGCCTAGAACACCAAAACTGGTAATGTGTCCCCCGATTCCCCGATTCGGTCCCCCGATTCTGTCCCCCGGTTCATTCAATGTGTCCCCCGATTCCCCAAATAATACTTCGGCGAATTGGGGGGGTACTATGATTACTGGTCGGCTCGCAATATCATATGCACCTGTGCAGTTAAGGCGCAATTGGTCGCCGTTTCTATTGCGGCTTATGCGGCTTGGAAACAGGCACTCGACATGTTATGCGGATCAAGCTAGACAATGTTATGCGGCTTGGCCGTAGGAAAGGAAAACGATGGCGACTTCATCGAAGAAGCGACAGGCAACGTCGAGCATCAAAATCGACCCCAATGTACGTTGTCTTCGTATCTATCCGGTTGAGGATAATCGAAACAGTACGAAGACCATCGCAGACCTTAAGACTGTGGGTATTAAGTTGTCGCGCGAGCAGGCCATCCATCTCGCCCGTGTCTTGCTGGCTGCGGCGCAGGAATGGGACGAAATTGACATTACAGCTTGGCGGGTCTACAAACGGCAGTCGGATGGGACGTACAATCTCACGGTCACTACCGCTCGCTCGGTAGAGATAAGCAATGCCAAGAAAGGCGTTTCCAAGAGGAGCAAGAATGACAGGTGTTACTGATTGGGTGCGACGAGCATTAAACGAGTTGGGACCAAATGCGACTATAAGAGAGGTAAGTGATTTCATTTTGCGCCAAGCCCCGACCGTACCCAAGAGTTATATCTCTCTTGCAATGCGAAATCTGAAGAAGAGGGAGCTTCCTGGAGGGAAAAAGGGGGGGAAAGACGAAAAAGGGACGCAGCTCTTTTAGTCGTCTTTTATCGTTCGACCCCGCCGGGTCACGACCCGGCTTACAGCGCCCCGGCCATCGCCGCCTTCTTGCGCTCGGCAATTAGCTCTTCCTCGATGCTCCGCGGCAGGCGTTTGTAGCGGGCGAACTCGAGCGTGAACGTGCCTTGACCCTGGGTCATGCTCCGCAGGTCGGTCGAGTAGCCAAACGTCTCGGCCAGGGGGACCTCGCCCTCGATCCGCACTTCCGGCCCGTGGACCTCCGCGCCGAGCACCATGCCGCGACGCGAAGTGAGGTTGCCCACCACCGATCCCTGAAATTGACAGGGGCACTCGATCTCGATCTTCATCACCGGCTCGAGCAGCACGGGCTTGGTCCGCGGAAATGTCTCGCGCATCGTCGTCCGGGCGCATGTCTGGAAGGCCATCTCCGAGCTGTCCACTTCGTGGAAGGAGCCGTCTTCGAGATAGACCGCCAGCCCAACCACCGGATATTTGGCGATCGGACCTTTCGAGAGCATCGAACGGAAGCCCTTTTCCACGGCGGGGATGTATTGCTTCGGAATCCGCCCGCCACGGACGTTTTCCTCGAAAAAGAAGTTTTCCGGGGCGTCCTCGGGCAACACGTCGAGCCGGCCGATGACGTGGGCGTACTGGCCCGAGCCGCCGGTCTGCTTGCGGTGGCGGACGTTGAACTCGGCCGGCTGAGTGGGCGCCTCGCGGTAGTTCACCTTGGGCGGGCCGACCTCGACCGCCACCTTATACTCGCGGCGGATCCGCTCGATGTAAACGTCCAGGTGCAGCTCGCCCATGCCGGCGATAAGCGTCTCGCCCGTCTCCTCGTCGGTACTTACCCGCAAGGTCGGATCTTCGCGGCGGAAGCGGTGCAGGGCCTTGCTCAGCCGGTCGGCGCCGTCGCGAACGGCCGGGGCAATGGCCATGCAAATCACCGGTTCCGGCACGAACATGCTTTCCAGCGTACAATACTTAGGCTGCGAGGCGTAGGTGTCGCCGCTGGCGCAATCGACGCCGAGGACCGCCACGATGTCGCCCGAGTGGGCCTCTTCGACCTCCTCGCGCTGGTCGGCGTGCATGCGCACGATCCGGCCAAAGCGTTCCTTGCGTCCGGTCCGCTGGTTGAAATACGATTCTCCCTTTACAAACCGGCCTTGATAGAGCCGCATGAAGGTCAACGTGCCGTACGTATCCTCGACGATCTTGAAGGCCATCGCAACGGCCGGCTTTTCCGGGTCGGGGACAAGTTGCATCTCTTTCTGACTGCCTTCTTCGCCAAAGGCCATCGCCTTCGGCTGCCGATCCAACGGCGAGGGCATCAGGCGGACCACCGCGTCCAGCAGCGGCTGCACGCCCTTGTTGCGGTATGCCGAGCCAAGAAACACCGGCGTGAACTCCAACTGCGCGACGGCCGAGCGAATCACGTCGCAGATCAACTCCTGCGGCACTTCCTGCTCCGCCAACAACAGTTCCATCAACTCATCGCTGTACATCGAGAGGGCTTCGAGCAGCCGTTGCCGGGCGGCGTGGGCTTGGTCGGCCAAGTCGGCCGGAATCGCCTCGACGCGGACCTCTTCGCCGCCGGGGCCATCGAAATAGTACGCCCGTTCCGTCACCAGGTCGATCACGCCCCGGAAGTCGGCCTCGCTGCCGATGGGCAACTGCATCAGCACGGCGTCGCAGTTCAGCTTCGCCCGCAATTGCTCGACCACTTTGTCGGGGTTGGCCCCGACGCGGTCCATCTTGTTGATAAACGCCAGCCGGGGCACATGGTAGCGGCGCATTTGGCGATCGATCGTCAGCGATTGGGCCTGCACTCCGCCGACGGCGCAGAGGACCAGAATCGCCCCGTCGAGCACCCGCAGACTCCGCTCGACCTCGACGGTGAAATCGACGTGGCCGGGCGTATCGATCAGATTGATCGTCGCGTCGTGCCACTGGACCTGCGTGGCGGCGCTGGTGATCGTGATACCCCGTTCCTTCTCCAGTTCCATGTGGTCCATCGTGGCGCCGCCGCCGTCGTGGACCTCTTGGACGCGGTGGATGCGGCCGGCATAGTACAAGATGCGTTCGCTCAGGGTAGTTTTACCCGAGTCGATGTGTGCGGAAACGCCGATGTTGCGTAATTTTGACAGGTCCATGGCCGATACAGCGATACGATAGAAAGTCCCCTGAAAATACCGAGCCTTGTAGTGTACCTAATCTCACACGTCAGGGCAAGTGGGTGTGGCAATTGGGTAGTGGGTTAGTTTGATCCGTGATTTCATGCTGCTCCGATACTACCAGCCACCCTCCGTTCGAGATTGCAGCCGGTGAATTGCCGCCAACGCTCGACGACCACACCAGCCGGAAGAGTTTGGCGAGCCGCTCCAGTCAGGTACGTCCGGCCGGAGCCGCCGCCTACTCGCCGGCCCAGACTTTCAAGCACGCGGCATGTAGCGAGTCGGGCCCGTCGCGGATGACGCCCTCGGCGATCTGCTTCGCTTGTTGCGGGGCGAGGCGTCGTAGCGATTCGATCAGCGACGCACAGGTGCGCACGTACGCCCTCTTACGCGACTCGTGATCCAGCGCGACCAGCTTCGCATTGGCTGGCCCCGCTTTGATCGTGCGGCGCAGCAGCTCGGCGATCGGCCCGGCAGCCGTCTTGCACTCCTTCTGCGCCAACAGGTGTGCCGCGTTCAACCGGCACGGCATCTGGTCCACGTCGCGGAAGATGGCCAACAGGGCCTCGGCCCCCGGCGGGCCAAACTCGGCCAGGATGGTGAGCTCTGGCGGGGCACCGTATCGGTCTTGGTGGGTGGCGACGTGGGCGCGGACGTTGCGGGCCAGCACCGCCACGGCGCCCGGTGGTTTCAGCATCCCGACGGCCCCGGCAAGATGCGGGTAGCCGCGTTCGGGCGGCTTCGTTTCAAGCACCTCCAAGAGCACGCGTCCCGTCTCGGCACTGCCGTGCTTGGCCAGATACTCGGTCAACGGATAAGGGCACGTTTTTCTTTTTCGGCACCAGTGGGTCAGCGGCTCAACCGCGCGCAGATTAGGACGGACCAGGCCTTTTCCCTCAGCCAGGATCGTCAGCCCCGAGGCCGCCATGGCGTTGACTCGCGACGAGGGGTCGTCCAACGCTTCGACCAGAACCGAGTAGGCCATCTCGCGCGTCTTGGCCGCCGCTTCGTTCCGTCCATCGGGCGCCTCGAACGCCTTTGGCGACCACCCGGCCTTGCCGGGATAAGGCGGCGAGCCAGGATAAGAGAGTTCACCCAAGCCCAGCAGGACCACTCCGCGGAAACCGTCGTCGCCCGACGCCTTGAACTGCTCAATCAGGTAGTCGGGCGTCTTCTCGCCCAGGCGGCGCGTCAAGGCCATCAGTGCAACGGTCCTCTCTTTGACGGAGGAAGTCATTCGTTGAGTGAACAAAGGCACCAGGCGAGGATCATCGTAGGCTGCCAATAGATTGATGACGGTCGCATGGACGTCGCGTTGCGGCCACTCGGAAACATTAAGGATTCGCAGCAGCGGGTCGACCAGTCTCCGATCGTGGAACTTGCCGGCGGCCGTGAGATAGATGCCCGCCCGGTGGCTCCACATGTTCAGCTTTGGGTCTTGTTCGAGAACCTTCAGCCCTTTGATGATTTCGTCGACGCCGCGGATGTCCTTTTGCTCGGCCAGCACACACGTGCCGCCGCGATGCCGGGTCATGCGGAGCCCCGTATCGTGCTGGCCCGGCTTCGGCGAAGGCACCTTGGCGGCTAGCTTGGCTCCCTCCGGCCCGAAGTCGGCCAGTGCCAGGGCCGCCGGGTTGAATCCGTGCAGCGAGCCCATGTTGAACGACGCGGCCAGGACCTCCATGGATCGCGGCTTCTTCCACTCGGCCAGAGCAAAGGCGGCGACCCCGCGGAGGATCACGCCCCGATCGAACAGGCACGCCGCCTCGACCAGCGGAAGATAGCTTTCGTCGAGCGGCTGTACCTGCCGTCCAAAAGGGCTCTGACGGACGAGCAATTGGGCTTGGGATGGTGGACCGGTGCACGACGGGTCGCCTCGCCGCTCGCCTGCGGTCTTGGTCACCAGGCCGCGACCGGCCGCCTCGATCATACCAATTCTGATGACGTGCACCATGCCCACGCCTTGTGCCGTGGCCTGCAGAGATCGGCTGCACCAGACGGCTTTGTCGGGGGTCTTTGCCTCCAGAAGCATGGCTTCGGCCAGCACACGTTGGCGCACATCTTTGCTGCCGAGCAGCTCGCGGAGCTCTGCCGTGAAATCCTTCGACGAAAGCGCCCATTGTTTCCACTGCTGGTGGCCCGCCCCCTGCCGGCGAGCGGCAGCACAGAGGAGTTCGCGTGTTGCCCGGCGGTCGCCGATTTCCAATAGCGCCAGGGACGCCTCTTCGCGCACGGCGCGGTCCTTGTCGTCGAGGCGTGCCGCGAGCTGGTCAACACGGCCGTCGATCAGCAGCAAGGACGTCTCGACGCGGGTCTTGTACTCGTCGTAGGCGACAGCGGCCGCCACCGCCTTTCGGGCGTCTTCCGAGCCGATTCTCCGCAGAGCCAGCAGCGCCGTATCGCCCCAGTCGAGGATATCGGCCGGACAGGTGTCTTCCCAGCCGAAAGTGTCCGCCGCTTCCCGGGCGACCTGGGGATCGAAGCTCTCGGCGTTCTCACTTGGAGTGCGTGCCTTCTGGGCGCGTTGCCATTTGTCGTGCTGGTCCTTCAATACGTCGGCCAGCAGCGGCACGGCACGGACATCCCGCATCGCGCTCAGTGTGAGCATCGCGGTTTTACGTTGGTCGGTTTGCGAGCGGCGTGGGCCCTGTCCACGAACCAGGGCTTGAAGCCTGGGAAAGACGTCTTCGCCGGTCATCCGGTGCAGCTTCAACAGGCCGTCGGCGGTCTCGTCGAACCAGAGCGATTCACGCAGGGCCGCGACCTCCTTTTTGCCTTTAGCGCCCGAGAGTTCGGCAACCAGGTACTCCAGGAGTATCCGATCGCTTTCCGCCTCGGCGTCGTGCAAACGTCTCTTCACCGCGGGCAGTGCGTCCCGGCCAAAGCTGACGACGTGGCTCCGCAACAGGTCGTATCTCGGCTTGTGGTTGCCGCCGGTTCGCTGCCGAGCGACCGCTGAGCGGAGCAGGTGATCCAGGATCACGTCGATGGCCGCGACGGCTTTCAACTCGGCAAGCGCCCCGGAAAGGGCTTTGATGTACTCAGAATTCGACCCGCCCTCTTTCAGACACTTCACGATCAGCGGCACCGAATCGGCGTCGTGCTGGCGTGCGAGCACGTTGACGGCGACCACCGCTCTTCTCATCTGTCTCCAATACGCATGTCGCGATTCACGCTCCTCTATCGTCATCCGCCGCGGGTCCTTCACTGCCGGCGGCACGGTCTGCTCCAAGACCTGCCGCATGTGGGGGACCGCCGCCGCGCCAAGCTTGACGAAGCCCTCGCGTGCCAGGTACTTCAACTTGTCGTCCACGGCAAGGACCTGGACCGCGGCCTCGACGGCGTCGAGATGCGGGGCAAAGTAGAACTGAAGCGCCGCGGCCGTTCGCCTGGACTTCCGGCCCAAACTGTTCAGATCCGCGGTCTCCCAGAGTACATCCACTACGTGACTGGCCGGCACGTCGGCAGCCTTATTCGGCAACTTGTCCCACTCTGGCTCGCGATATGTCTCAAGGACCTGCCGCACGGAACGGTCATTGACCAGCCCGGCCAATGCCTTGTCCCAACGAGCAACCTCTTGCGGCCGCTGGATGCGGCAGATGAGGATTTCGGCGAATATCCGCTGGCGACAGTCTTTAGAGCGGGTCTTCTGCTGGAGAAAGGGAGTTAGACTGGGGCCTCGCTGTACGAGCATGTCCCGTGCCATGACGTACTCCTCCCCCCGCCAACGTGTCCCATCCTCGAAAATCACCGACTCGACCTCCCCTGCGCCAACCACGTTGCCAGCCAGAAGGAGTGCCGCCAGTATCCACAGTGATAACCTTCCCGGATTCGGATAGTCGCTATTCATGGGGAAGCTCCCGAATCGGTGCTGCATTGGCGGACGGATGTCTGGGCACAGACACTCCGCGTATTCTAGCATCTTTGTCGCGGCGATGTAACAAGACTGTGACTTCCACACGACACATAACAGAGTGGCCTTCCTCCATCAATGATACCAGTGATCGCACAGGAGTTCCGAGGAACTCCTATCGATTTGCCCGCTCGCGGGTCTTTTCATTCGATCTGACTGAGCAATTGTCTCGGGAAACCGCGGCCACGTAGAACGAAGTGTCGGCAAAGACGCGAGTCATCGTTTGGGATGCCCGTAAAGATAGTGGTCAACATTCAGGGCCGCGTCGGACGGAAGTCCTTGAGCCGTACCGATCACCGGCTTCAGCCGTTCGTAAAGCGAAGCTCCCGTCTCTTCCGTTGCAGTTTGGTTCTGATCTCGCAAAAGATCGACTTGCACGGATGCGCCTTCTGGAAGAACAACCGCATCGTCGAGAACAACGGCGCCATTTTCCACATGACCGCGATACGACATGGCAAGACTCCACTATCGGATAGTGTGTCTCAATTATGCCGTGCTTTGAAACCCATTCCAACTTATTCAAGACAAAGTGCTCTTCAATACACAAAGCCAAGGCGGCAGGCCACTCGCCGCCCTGGCTTCTGTATATGAGAATCGGCAACGGATGAACTCCGGCGGCTGTTGGCCGCCGGCTGCTATCCACTACCCACTAAATCGCCTTGCCGACAAACGAGGTCAGCGTCTTCATGTAGTTGCCGCGCTGGAAGGCGGACGGGTCGGGACAGTTCTCGCGGCTCATGCTCCCCTTGAGTTGCTCGACCGAGGAGTATTCCTTCTCTTCCATCCACTTGCTCAATCCGGCGAGGATTTCGCTCACCTCGCCGATCCCCTTCTGGTAAAGGACCGAGGCGATCATGCCGACGTCGGCGCCTGCCAAGAGGGCCTTCAACAGGCCGGGTGCGTCGTGGATGCCGCTGGTGGCGGCCAACGAGGCCTTCGCCCGACCGTGAAGCAGGGCGATCCAACGTAGCGGCACCGACAACTCGGCCGAGGTGCTAAGATGCAACTGCGGATGGGTTTCCATCTTCTCCAGGTCGATGTCGGGATGGAAGAACCGGTTGAACAAGACCAGGCCATCGGCGCCGGCCTCGACCAGCCGAACGGCCATGTTGCCCATCGAGCTGAAATATGGCCCGACCTTGACCGCCAGCGGGATCGAAATCGACCCCTTCACCGTGGCGACCAGTTCAAGATAACGGTCCTCAACGTCCTTGCCGGTCATTTCCAACTCGCCGGGCACGAAGTAGACGTTCAGCTCCAGCGCATCGGCGCCGGCCTCTTGCATCATCTTGGCGTAGCGGACCCATCCCCCCTTGCTCGTGCCGTTGATGCTGGCGACGATCGGAATGGCCACCGCTTTCTTCGCCTTGACGATCGTCTCCAGGTATTTTTCCGGCCCGGAGCGGTATTCGTCCTGCTGAGGGAAATAGGTCAGCGCCTCGGCGAAGCTTTCCGTGCCGAACTCCTGGGCCTCGGCCACCTGCATCGAATCGTGTTCGATCTGCTCCTCGAACAACGACGGCAGTACGGCCGCGGCCGCGCCGGCCTGCTCGAGCCGTTTAAGCTGGTCGATCTCCGCCGTCAAAGGGCAGGCGGAAACAACCAGCGGGTTTTTCAATTTCAGTCCCAGATAGGTCGTATTCAGTTCCGCGCTCATGCTTCCACCTCCTTTGCGTCCTTGGCTTTAGTCTCGCCGTTTCCGCCGGCCTCCGCCGCGGCCGCGCCGGCCACCACCCGGTCCACGCCGGCCAACTGCTCGTAGAAATGAAACCGTTTGTCGATGTCCTGTTGTCCAAGGGTCAGCAGGCGGGCCGAGTCCTCGGGCTTGGAACGGGCCAGCATGGCGAAGCGGGCCTCCTTCATGGCGAAATCCTCGAAAGTGCCCGTCGGTTGCTTGCTGGCCAACTGGAACGGCTGCGATTCGTTGCGCGGGTCGAAACTCCACAGCGGCCAGTAGCCGCAAGCCACCGCCTCTTTTTGGATGTTCATACCCTGCGACATGTCGATACCCCAGCCGATACAGTGCGAGAAGGCGATCAGCAGCGAGGGGCCGCGATACGACTCCGCCGCGCGGATCGTGCGGATCGCGTGCATCGGGTTGGCCCCCAGCGAGATCGAGCCGACGAACACGTTGCCGTAGGACATGGCGATCAGGCCGAGGTCTTTCTTGCAGCCGGGTTTGCCGGCGGCGGCGAACTTCGCCACCGCTCCGCGGAAGGTGGACTTCGACGCCTGCCCGCCCGTGTTCGAGTAGATCTCGGTGTCCAACACCAGGATGTTAATGTCGCGGCCGGAGGCCACCACGTGGTCTAGGCCGCCGAAGCCGATGTCGTATGCCCAACCGTCGCCGCCGAAGCTCCATACGCTCTTGCGGATCAGGTAATCGGCCGAGGCCAGCAGGTTTTTCGCTTCCGGCGAGTCGATTTTCGCCAGCCGCTTGAGCAGCTCGGCCACCCGTTCCCGCTGGGCGAAAATCTCCTCCTCGGCCTCCTGCTTGCAGTCGATAAGCGCCGTGACCAAATCGTCGCCCAAATCGGACGCCAGCCGGCGCAACAACTCGTGGGCGTATTCGGCCTGCTGATCGGCCGCCAGGCGGAACCCGAAACCGAATTCGGCCGAGTCCTCGAACAGCGAGTTCGACCAGGATGGGCCTCGGCCTTCGCTGTTTTGGCAGTAGGGCGTGCAGGGTAGGTTGCCGCCGTAGATCGACGAGCAGCCCGTGGCGTTGGCAATCAACATCCGGTCGCCGAAGAACTGCGTCAACAGCTTGACGTAGGGCGTTTCGCCGCAGCCGGCGCAGGCCCCGGAGAACTCGAACAGCGGCGCCAACAATTGCGAACCCTTGATCGTTGCCGGCTTGACCTGGGAGCGGTCAACCTCGGGCAACGAGAGGAAGTAGTCCCAGTTGGCCTGCTCACGCTCCAGGTGGTCGAGCTTCGGCTCCAGGTCGATCGCCTTGTGCTTGACTCGCTCCTTGTCCTTGGCCGGACAGATTCCCGTGCATAGCCCACAGCCGGTGCAATCGTCGGGGGCCACCTGGACAACGAACTTCCAGCCGGGGAACTCCTTCCCCTTGAAATCGGTCGCCTTGAATCCCTTCGGCGCTTTGGCCATCAAAGCCGGATCGAACGCCTTCATGCGGATCGCGGCGTGGGGACATACCAATGAACATAGTCCACACTGTATGCAGATATTCGGATCCCAGATGGGGACGCTATGAGCGACGCTCCGCTTTTCGTACTGCGTGGTGGCGGTCGGGTAAGTGCCATCGCAAGGGAAGGCGCTTACCGGCAACTCGTCGCCGCGGTTGGCGATCATCGTCCCCAATACGTCCTTGACAAACGCCGGGGCATGGTCGGGGACCGGCGGAGTCATGTGTAGCTTGGAAGTGGCCTCGGCCGGATATTTCACCTCGTACAAGGCGGCCAGCGAGGCGTCGACCGCCGCGTTGTTCCGCTCGACGATCTTGCCGCCGCCCTTCTTACCGTAGGTCCGTTTGATGGCCTCCTTGATTTGCGAGATGGCCTCGTCGGCCGGGATCACATTGGCCAACTTGAAGAAGCAGGTTTGCATGATCGTGTTGATCCGAACGCCCATCTCCGTCTCGCGGGCCACCTTGAGCGCGTCGATCACGTATAACTTCAGCTTCTTGTCGATGATCTGCTTCTGTACCTCGACGGGCAGGTGGTCCCAGACCTGATCGGCCGGATAGGGGCTGGTCAACAGGAACGTAGCGCCCGGAATGGCCATCGAAAGGACGTCGATCCGTTCGAGGAAGTGGAACTGATGGCAGGCCACGAAATTGGCCTTGTGGACCAGATACGAACCCTTGATCGGCCGAGGACTGAATCGGACGTGAGAGGTGGTGACCGAACCGGCCTTGCGCGAGTCGTAGACGAAATAACCCTGTGCGTGCAAGGGTGTGTTTTCACCGATGATCTTCACGGAGTTGCGGTTGGCGCTTACCGTGCCATCGCTACCCAGGCCGAAGAACACCGCCCGGACCACGTCGTCCCGTTCGGTCGAGAAGTCGTGATCGTAGTCCAAGCTGATTTTCGTCACGTCGTCGTTGATGCCGACGGTAAACTGCCGCTTGGGCTGCGGCTTCTTCAACTCGTCGTACACGCCGGCGACCATCGCGGGCGTGAATTCCTTCGACGAGAGCCCGTAGCGGCCGCCGATGACGTGTGGTGTCTTCTCGCCTTCACCAAGCTCCGACAACACGGTGACCACGTCCTGATAGAGTGGTTCGCCGACCGCGCCCGGTTCCTTCGTGCGATCGAGCACGGCGATCTTCTCGACCGACTTCGGCAGCGCCGCCATGAATGCCCGACTGTCCCACGGACGGTACAATCTGACCTTCAACACGCCGACCTTCTCGCCCTGGGCCATCAGGTACTCGATCGTTTCCTCGACCACTCCGTCGCCGGAGCCCATGATTACGATTACCCGATCGGCGTCCGGAGCGCCGACGTAGTCGAACAGATGATACTGCCGGCCGGTCAGCTTGGCGAACTTGTCCATATGCTTCTGCACGATCGCGGGGCAGACGTCGTAGAAGTTATTGCACGCCTCGCGGGCCTGGAAAAACGTGTCCGGGTTCTGGGCCGTGCCGCGGAGCTTCGGCCGCTCGGGCGAGAGGGCACGCTCGCGATGGGCGGCGACCAGGTCCATGTCGATCATCGCCCTGGCGTCGTCCTCGGTAATCTGCTCGATCTTGTTCACTTCGTGCGAGATGCGGAAACCCTCGTAGAAGTGGATGAAGGGGACGCGGGTTTCGAGCGTGGCGGCCTGCGAAATCAACGCCATGTCCTGCGACTCTTGAACCGAGGCCGAGGCGAGCATTGCCCAACCGGTAGATCGGCAGGCCATCACGTCGCTGTGGTCTCCGAAAATCGACAGGGCGTGCGTGGCGATCGTCCGCGCGGTCACATGAAAGACGGTCGGCGTCAACTCGCCGGCGATCTTGAACATGTTGGGGATCATCAACAGCAATCCCTGCGAGGCCGTAAAGGTGGTCGTCAGTGCCCCGGCCTGCAACGCGCCGTGGACCGCGCCGGCGGCCCCGGCTTCGCTCTGCATCTCGACCACGTGTGGCACCGTGCCGAAAATGTTTTTTCGCCCGGCGGCTGCCCAGGCGTCGGGCATCTCGCCCAACCCCGATGAAGGCGTGATCGGGTATATCGCCATCACTTCGTTGCACATATGGGCGACGTTGGCCGTCGCTTCATTGCCATCGACGGTCACAAAGCGTCTGTTTTCCACGGTCAATCTCCTCGATTCAAGATAAAAACTTGCTGCTCTCAGTCCGACATCGCGACTGTGTAGGGCGGGTCAAGCGGAGCGAAGCCCCACCAGCAGCGGGGAAAACGCGGTGGGGCTACGCTTCGCTCGACCCGCCCTACTTTCTTCGGACGCGAAGAATCAATCAACTTACCGCGCGGGATATTCCCCTGCAATGCACCCCGCCGGGGGGTGGATGGGTTTCTTGTTGGGAGAAGACGGGGAACCGTTTCTTCTGAACACGTCGCCGTGAGACGAGGGAGGAATACCGATGAACCTGAGTTTTGGATGGGGTCACATCATCGAAATAGCCGGGGGCTAACAGCCCTCGGCTATTTTCTTATCCAAAACTCAGGTGATGAGTGAGGTGCTTTGGGATTGCTTGGTACAATCAAAGACTCCCGACCTCTTTCTCTTCTTCCTCTCTGACACTGACACTATCGCTATCGCTAACGTCATCGCTAACGTCATCGCTTGGCTCGATTTGGGCGTCCGGGTCGCCTGTCTGCTCCTTGCGAATCCGGCGACGTTCTTGCTTCGCCTCCGCCTTCTGCCGCTTAAGCGTTTCCCGTTGACGTTTGGCGTAGGTATTCTTGTCTCTCGCCATGAACACTCCATCTGGCCGCTGAAGCCGAAAATTGTGGTCCGTCAGAACTCTGCGGACAGGTTACGTCGGGGTGGCAGTCGTACCGCCACCCCAGGTCCGGGGCAAGCGACAGAACAACTGCCGCGCCGACAAAGCAAGCGAATCAGCCGCAATCCAAGAGACATCCGCGGCAGGCCGCCAACATGCGACTCGGAGCGAAATATCCGGAGGGAAGCTGAGGGGGCTTCGATCCATTCCCCAAAGTGAGGATTATAGCACGATGGGCTCCCGCTGGACAGCCCGATTGGATTTTGGGGCGAAAGACCACTTGACACTGCCGGAGGGGGTGCTATATTGAGTTGTTCGTGACGTGCGAGAGCGGCGCGGGTTTCGGCTGGCGTCGTGCGTTCATATGCTTCTTCTGTAGCAGCCACTTTGCCCGACCCAGCGGTCTGGCGAGGTTTCATGCCTACGGCTGCCTTTGATCTTTCTTGCACCCTCGGCCCCAGGCCGTGCCTTTGTGCCGAAGTCTCGATTGCGAGGACCTCATCAATATTGGGGTCGGGTGCCGCACCCTGTATGCCCGGTTGGCTGTCGTGGCTTGCGTTCGTCTTGGAAAGCCGTTAGTGAAGGAAGCGTTGATGAAGTTCGAAGATCTCGGCCTCGCCGAGCCGCTCTTGCGCGCCGTTCGTGCGCAGGGCTACCCCACCACCACCAAAATTCAGGCCGCCGCCATTCCCCCAGTCCTCGAAGGACGCGACGTGCTGGGCTGCGCGCAGACCGGAACCGGCAAAACAGCCGCGTTCGCTTTGCCCACCTTGCAGCGACTCAGCCGCAAAGAGTGCCGCGTCAATGGGCGCGGGCGGAAGATCCGCACGCTGGTGCTTGCGCCTACACGCGAACTGGCGCTGCAAATCGGCCAAAGCTTTCAGACTTACGGCCGCTATACCACCGTGCGACAAGTCGCGATTTACGGCGGCGTGGGCCAATCGCCGCAAGTGCATGCGTTGAACAAGGGCGTGGACGTCTTGATCGCCACCCCGGGACGATTGCTGGACCTGATGCAGCAAGGCCACGTGGACCTGTCGCACGTCGAGGTGTTGATCCTCGACGAGGCCGATCGGATGCTCGACATGGGCTTTATCCACGATCTGCGGCGGATTGTGGAAAAGGTTCCGCGCCGGCGGCAAACGCTGCTGTTTTCCGCCACGCTGCCCTCGACCATCCGCACGCTGGCCAGCCAATGGTTGACCGATCCGGTGGACGTGCATGTCGCGCCCGCCTCGGTCACGTTGGAAACGATTCGGCAATCGGTGTTTTTTGTCGACCAGAAGCAGAAACTGAAGCTGCTCACCCATTGGCTGCAAGAGACGCCCTGGACGCGGACGCTGGTGTTTACACGCACCAAGTATGGCGCGGACAAGATAGTCAAATCGCTGGTGAAGGCCGGCATTCAGGCCGACGCCTTTCACAGCAACAAGAGCCAATCGGCGCGGCAGCGCGTATTGCTTCGCTTCAAGGCGCCGCAGCCGCTGGTTCTGGTGGCCACCGACATTGCCGCCCGCGGGCTGGACATCAACGATGTCTCGCACGTGGTGAACTACGATTTGCCGGGCGATGCCGACAACTACATCCATCGCATCGGCCGCACGGGCCGGGCGGGCGCGGACGGCGTGGCCGTCTCGTTCTGCGATCACGGCGAGCGGTCGAGTTTGCAGGCCATCCAACGTCTCACCCGCCAAACGCTCTCCGTCGAGCAAGGTCCCGAGGGCATGACGACCGCCGAGCCTGTGAAAGAGGTGCGTTCCGGTCATAAAAAAGGACCGGGCAAGCCCTCGTATTCATCGCGCCCGGCGAGTGGAAAACGTTTCTACGGCCAACGACGCGGCCCCAAGGTTCGCCGCAGACAGGCAGTGTGAGAACGTGTTATAAAAATCTCCCCTCCCCCAAAGGGAGAGGGGCCGGGGGCGAGGGCGGGAGATTTACGGGGTCGGGCACTTTGTTTGTACGATCCCTTTATCGGTGGCTATCGGTGGCGAGGGGATTCACGCACTTTGACTCAACTGGTAGACTAATCCTGCGGTTTCAACCATCCCAACTACAAGGAGCCACAATCATGGCCAAGAAGAAACAAGTGAACAAGACCCATGCCGTGAAGGAGTATCTCAAGGCGCACCCGAAGGCGAAGAACGTGGAAGTGGTCGCTGCACTGGCGAAGAAGGGCATCAAGATCAGCAATAACTACGTCAGCAACATCAAGACCACCCACAACAAGCGGCGGCAGGCGGTGAGGAAAGTTGTCGCCAAGGGAGGCATCGGCATCCCCGAGGTCAAAGCGGCTCTGGCTTTTCTCAAGGTCGTTGGCAGCGTTAAGGCGGCGAACCAAGCCCTGGTCGTGGCTCAGGAGATCAGAGAGATCGTGTGATGGGCGAGGTGACGGACGTTGAGAAGATCAAAACGCTCCGCCGCCGCACCGACCTTGGCATCGGCGATGAGGACGGCAAGTATCCGGTCCGGCTGGGTGGCACTGTTGAAGGTTGAAGTGTGCCACTGGCTCTGCCAGTGCCAAATCCACCGCCACGCGCGAGTGGATGAGGGGGACAGGATACCATCCTGTCCTACTCATCTAATCCCTGTCGGCGCAAAGGACCGAGACGAAGGCTTTTTGGGGTATCTGGACCTGGCCGACCTGCTTCATTTTCGCCTTGCCCTTCTTCTGTTTGTCGAGGAGCTTGTTCTTACGTGTAACGTCGCCGCCATAGCACTTTGCGGTTACGTCCTTGCGGTAAGGCTGGATCGTCGATCGGGCGATGATCGTGCCGCCGATGACGCCCTGGACCGGAATCTTGAACTGGTGGCGGGGAATCGCTTCGGCAAGTTGTTCGCAGTAGTGAAGCGCCCGTTTTCGCGCCTTGTCGCGATGGACCAGATAGGAAAGCGTATCGACCGGCTCCTTGTTGACCAGGATATCGACCTTCACAACGTCGGTGTCTCGATATTCGATCGGATCATAGTCAAACGATCCGTAGCCTCGTGTGATCGTCTTGAGCTTGCCGTAGAAATCGAAGAGCACCTCTCCGAGCGGCATCTCGCTAATCACTTCGACCCGGCCCACGGAGAGATAATTTATCGTCTGACTCTCCGAGCGATGTTCGCGGCATAGCTCCATGACGGGACCGACGTACACTTCGGGGGTAAGAATAGAGGTCTTAATGTATGGCTCGGTGACCGAGTCGATCTTCATCGGATCGGGCCAGTAGCTGGGGTTGTCTACATCTATCGTCTTGCCGCCCTTCAAGGTCACCTTGTACTTTACCGATGGGGCCGAGATGACCAGTCCGATGTCGAATTCCCGCTGCAAACGCTCCTGAACCACGTCCAGGTGAAGAAGGCCGAGAAACCCGCAACGAAATCCGAAACCAAGGGCCGCCGAACTATCTTTTTCATAGGTGAGCGCCGCATCGTTGATTGCCAGTTTGTCCAGAGCCTTGCTGAGGTCCTTGTACTGATTGGTGTTCATCGGATAGATCGAGGAAAAGACGACCTGTTTCGCTTCCTGATAGCCTGGGACCGGTTCCGCCGCTTGGCGATCGAGGTGAGTGATCGTATCGCCGATCTCGATCTCCCGTACGCTCTTGATTCCGGCGACGATATACCCCACCTCCCCGGCGCCGAGCTGCTCTTTTGGATTGAGCCTCAACTGATTGAAGCCCAACTCCTCCACCGTATAATCGCAGCCCATGTGCATGAAATGGATTGTGTCGCGTGGTTTCAGCGTGCCTTCCATGATGCGACACTGGAGAATCACCCCTCGATACTGATCGAAATGAGCGTCGAAGACCAAGGCTTTCAGCGGCGCGTCCGGGTCGCCCTTTGGACAAGGCAACTTCTCGACGATTCCCGCGAGCACGTCTTCAACGCCGAGGCCGGTCTTTGCGGAAACGGGTATCGCCTCGAACGGATCCAGCCCCAAATCCGCATCAATCTCCTCGCGCACACGCTCGACGTCCGCGGCCGACAGATCGATCTTATTGATCACCGGCAGAAGCTCCAGATTATTATCCAGGGCCAGATAGAGGTTGGCGACCGTCTGCGCCTCGACCCCCTGAGAAGCGTCTATAACAATCAAGGCGCCTTCGCAAGCCATGAGTGAACGCCGTACTTCGTGCGAAAAATCGACATGGCCAGGGGTGTCGATGAGATTCAGCAGATAGTCTTGACCGTCCGGGGCACGGTAGGAGAGCGTGATCGAATTACTCTTAATCGTAATACCCCGTTCACGCTCGATATCCATCGCGTCGAGCAGTTGATTGCGAAAATCGCGTTGCGCAACGCCGCCACAGGCCTGGATCAGTCGATCGGCCAGAGTCGACTTGCCATGGTCAATATGGGCGATAATGCAAAAGTTCCGAATATGTTTCATACGTATGGTTCTTGTGGGAAATGTCCCGGTGCTTCGCTCACAGCTTCAATTCTAGTCCATGACGTTGGCTACTGATAGAGTGAATCCCCGCGACAACCCCGAGTCTAGCCCGCATATCTCGCCACACGGGGGAAATTGGGCACGGAGTGTTCAGCACTAGCCCGAAGCACTGGCAAAGACAGTGGCACCTAATCACAGCCACTTTTGTCAGTGCCACCCGTCGGTGTGAAAGAAGGGGAAGCCCTCATTGAAGTTTCGGGGTGCCGTTTGTCACGTTTAGCCCGAAGGGCTTCGATATGATAGCCCAGGGTAGCCGCTCAAGCGGCTACCCTGGGTAAGAATTCGGCACCCACCATATCTTAGCCCCGCAGGGGTTGCGAATTGAGCCGCGTCCGATTCAATCCCAAACGTATCGTTCATCTTTATTGAAAACGACTATTCCTCTCAGCTCCGTCAGACCGGCTTGACGTTTTCGGCTCTTGGCCCTTTCGGTCCACGTCCTTCGGTGTATGACACTCGTTGTCCTTCTTGGAGTTCTTCGTAGCTCACTCCTTCGAGGTTTGACGAGTGAAAAAACATGTCCGTTTCGCTCCCGGTGTCGATAAATCCAAAGCCCTTGTCCGTGAGTCGCTTTATCGTGCCTTCTGCCATTTGTCCAATTCCTCAAAAAGAGTGTCCTGCAGCGTTACCCGAAACACCATGTTCAGGCTGCTCCACTGCGAACCCGTCATTCTATCGGGTGGATTGGCTACAGTCAACTGGTAGCAAGCGAGGGCAACCCGTTGCACGTCCCTCCAGCCTCCAGCTTTAGCCCGAAGGGCTTCGATATGATAGCCCAGGGTTGACGCTTGAGCGGCTACCCTGGGGTGCGGGGGCAATGATTTGTTCAACCCTGAAAGGGTTGCGGAGCGACGACGCCATTCCGCAACCCCTTCGGAGTAAGATGTTACGGCAAACCCGTTCACCCGGGGTAGCCGCTCAAGCGGCAACCCCGGGCTGTCCTACCACAAGCCCTTCGGGCTATCCCATCGCGGCACTGTCTCCAGTCCTACAGCCTCCAGCCTACTGCCTCTCACTGCGCCATCCCCCCACTTCCACCAAAACACGTGGGAACGTCAAACAAGCCCAAAGCACTGGCAAAGCCAGTGGCGCCCAACCTCAGCCCCTTTCGTCAGTGCCCCCCGTCCGAATCGGCGAGATACTCCGCCTCGCTCGGGATGACCGTCGAGGTTTTCCGACAAAGCCTAGTATTGGCAAGTGAGGATGCGACAACTAGCTGCGTTCTCGTTTCGACTTCCGACTTTTCGTCTCCGTTTCGACTTTTGTCACTTTCTCCCTAGGTGTCTTGTATGTCGTTATCAAGAGTTCAGATGTCCTCAAGCGTCTGGCCGACTCAGCCGCGAGAACGCTCGAACGATCAACCTTGTGATGGTAGCCAAATTTGCAGTAAAGGGTTCTAACGCTAATGTGATCCGCGTTCGAAAGCATGATTTTGGCACCCCGAGAAACGGCACGCCTCAATGCTGATGCTAATCGAATCTGATCAGTCCAAGAGAACAATTTGGAATTGTACTTAATGAAATTGTTGTTGTTGTGCATTACCGTATATGGCGGGTCAACAAACACAAAGTCACCTTTGCCTGAAGAGTCTATTGTATCTTCAAAGTCGCCCACCTTGATCGAAGCGCTCCCGAGGCGCTCTGAGATCAATGACAAATAACCATCAGGATACTTGACAAGATCCTTCGAACCCATAGGCACATTGAACTCGCCTTGTCGATTCACCCTGTATATTCCGTTAAAGCACGTGCGATTCAGATAGATGAAGCGACTCGCTCTTCCGATATCGCTTCTCGGCTTCATTGCACGCATTCGATAGTAGAGCCTGCTATCGTGATGCGCATGCAGGCTGCGGAGGCGTCTGTCGATGATATCTGGATAATCGCGGATACATTTATAGGCGTTAATCAGATCAGGATTGGAATCCGATAGTACGGTACGAGGGGGCGAGAGGTAAAAAAATACCGCTCCACCGCCGAGGAACGGCTCGAAATAGCGGCGATATGTTGTCGGAAAGAGCGTAGCGTATCGTTGAACGAGCCACCTCTTGCCTCCGGGCCACTTAAGGAATGGCTCAGTCATTGCCATCCTCGCGCTCGGGATGTTCCCGCGCTTCCTTCAGTCGGGTTATCAACTCATTATTGACGAAGTCGATGTACTGAAAATCCTCAAGTTTGTAGCGTCGCTCTCTGGCCGGATGTGCAGGTATTCGGCGCAGTTCGTTGATTCGATCCATCCACTTCAGGTTCTTCGACATCCCCTTTTCTCCAGGCTCGGGGATGTTGAATACTTTCTTGAACCGTAGCCAATTTTGCTTATTCTCGACGATCTTCTTCATTTCAACAACTTCGAGATACGTCTCTAGCGGCAAACGTTCATCAACTTCATAGTCAAGAGAACGTTTGTAGGCCTCCGCTTTCATCGTTTTGTCGGAAACCCCCTTATCCCAATAGGCATCCTTCTTCTCTCCGTAGGTCTCTCGAAACACATTAAAAATGTAGTTTCGGATTTCCGATACGATGGCCTTGAGCTTTGTGTCGGCGTCCTGTACTCGTTCTTCTGATTGTTCTTCCTCCCACTCCTCCATTCCTTCTGGTCGGAAGTCGGAGTACTTGTCCTTTATCATTTTGCATAACCGGTAGTAGTACTCGGGCGGCCCTCCAGAACCAAATGGCACCTGAAACGCTGTTTTCAGCTGCGCTGCATTGCTGCTTTCGAGGAAGTCGAGTACCGGCTTCAGATACTCCTCAGTCTCCAGCATCGTATCTTCCACAGTCATCTCGCGAGCATCTGCAGCGGTGTTTGCCTCCCAGTACTTCACTAGAGCGCCCAGCAACATGATGTATGCCTGAGCCGCAACATTCGTGCAGAGGATGCCGTCCCGGCCATTTTCCCATTCCGTTAAGTTTGCATTTCGCAACTGACCGAAGTACTGATTCAGCGCTGACCTGGCGCGATCAAGTGTCTCACTGTCATTTCGTCCACAGAGAGCGCCTAAGTCATACGTCGTGTTGTTATGAAGCGTGCGGCCAAGCAGTCCGGATTTTCGCAGTGCTTCTTTGATCGCGGGTATTGTGAGGCATGTCTTGCTCGTTGATGGTATGCCCTGCTGGGTAATCCGATTGTAAAAGGGTTCGCCAACATCGGTGTTCAGACAATTAATTAAACGTGCAGCAATCGCCCCGATGCGCTCGCTGGGTACAGAAGAGCCCCACTTGAGTTCTCCCTCAAGATCATCGAGAAGATGTTTGGGAACAGACTTTTGTTCATGATTGATCGTGACAAACAAATTGGCTTCTTCGGCCTTTGGCAGAGTTTCAAATGCCACCACAACAATATTCTGATCAAGGTACTTATCCTCAATGCGTGAGAACCCGTAGAGGCGGTGCTGCCCGTCGATTATCCACGCAGACCGATATCTGTCCGGTAGGTACAGATTCCCAAACACAACACTCGTGTTTTCGTGTCCCGCTATCTTCTCAAAGCGAACTTTATGAGTGAAATTGACGATCAGATTATTTGGGAAGTATCCTTCTGCCCGTATGAATTTGCCTATGTCACGCATCCGCGAACGACTGACGAGTCGTTGGTATGTAGGCACTCCTTCGGGGTCATTCAACGACCGATGGTTAACAAATGAAATCTTGAGGAGATGCCGAGGCGTTGTCACAAAGCAGAAAAAGTGCCTCCCGCCGAGCCGCCCCTTGATTGCCGCAACCATCATGTTGGAAAGCTCTGGAATTTTCTGGTCTTTCAAAAACTCTGCCAAGAACTGGTAACGAGCGGCTTTGCCGAGGTGCTCGGCGATCTGCGCGTAGTACCTCAACTCTCTCTCTGTAATAACCCGTATGTTCTCCCCCAAGGCTCTCTGCTTGTCGGGCGAGGACCAGATGATGTTCTCTGTAACGAAGAGCCAAATGATTTTCAGTTTCAGTTCTGCACCATAGTGTTTTCGGATTGCATTTGCAATTGGGCGCTTTAGGTTAGCGAACTCCTCGATGTCCTTCTGAAGGCTTCGTTTCGTCAGCTTCTGAGATGCTTTGCACTCCGCAACTATTACCGTTTCATCATCTTTCCCGAAGACATCAACTTGCTTTCGTAGTGGCTCGGCACCTTTTCGTTTGATTAGGATCGTGAAATTGCGGCCATCACTGACTTCGGGGTAGCCCAGTTTGCAGAGGAGCATCCAGAATCGGTTCTCCAGGCGCTCGTCAATTTCTATCTCCTTCCTGACTTTCGTAACTCGCTTTAATTTGCGATAGAACTGCCAGCCCTGTGCCACATGCTCTTGAATAGCATCGCCGGCGACAGACTTTTCGTTAAAGAGCTTGCGGCGGCGCACAGCTTCTTTGAGGATCTTTGAAGGATCTGTAAGCAGGGGTTCCAGATATGTTTCTGCGATTATTTCTTTTGCCATATTAATGTCCTTGCGATGGGTCTAAATCCCTCGCCTTCAGGCGAAACCTTTAGGTTCCTCGTTTGCATGTTATGCTAACCGTCCAGCGGCAATGTGACGGATGAAGTGATTGCGGAGTACATTCGCCAGCAGGAAGAAAACGAACCCAGCGATGGTGGCGAAGATTTTCATGTTTCTAAATCGTGGGCTGAGGACTTCAGTCCGAAGCTCACGAAACACCCTCAAAACCTACCGGCTTATAGCCGGTAGTAGTTTAGTTCCTTCCAGCCAACGGGTATTCGACCGCTAATCGCAAGTAGTGGCGGCTCATCTTTTCCACATTACCCAGTCTCGCCTTCTTGGTGGAAACAGTTCACTGGCATTGCTGGAAACGCCTTTCCCAGGTTCCGCCCTCGGATACTGTTGAATGCAAGCAATCGTCGTGCCGAACAGGATTGCTCCCGCCCCCTTGACTCTTTACCTTTGTGTCCACGGCTGACACCCGCGCCGAACATCTTACCCCTTCCATCACAGGGCAACAAGCAGCCCAGGCTGTCACGGAACGCGATTTTTCATGAGAAAATAGTGCCAAGGGGTTGGGAATAATCTGGCCGACCCGCCGCCGGGCGAAGGGGTGCATTCCGCACTTTGCAATGTATGCCCCGTCGATTTGACAAGTGATGGAATATTCTCATGCCCGTTTACGGGTATTTCCGCCTACGGCAGACAAGGGCCGTGAACGGCCCTGCAAAGTGCGGAATGCACCCGGATCAATCACCTTGCTCGCGCAGCGTCTCCAGCTCTTCCCATCGCTTGTACGCCTTGGCAACGTCTTTTTCAAGTGATTGCAGTTGGGTCTTGGCTTTCACGAGTTCGGCCGGCTCCTGACGATAGAACGCCGGATCGGCCATCGTCTCGTGACACTGGCTCAACTCAGCTTCAATCGCCGCGATCCGTTCCGGCAGGGCTTCCAACTCGCGCTGCTCCTTGTACGTCGGCCGACGACGACGCTGCTTGGAAGGTCGTGTCGAGGTGGGCTTCACGAGGGCAGGCTCAGCCGCGGTCGGCAAGTCGGGCTGACGCTGCCGGAGCCAGTCGTCGTAGCCGCCCGCGTATTCCTTGACCCGGCCTTCGCCCTCCAAAGCCAGAGTGCTGGTCACCACGTTGTTGAGAAACTCCCGATCGTGACTGACCAACAACAACGTGCCGGGATACTCCAGCAGCATGTCTTCCAGCAATTCGAGCGTTTCAATATCCAAGTCATTGGTCGGCTCGTCCATCACCAGCACGTTCGACGGTTTGGTGAAAAGCCGGGCCAGCACCAATCGATTCCGCTCTCCGCCCGAAAGCCGCGCCACCGGACCGTCCGCCTGCTCGCGCGCGAAGAGAAAATCATCGAGGTAGCCGATAATATGCCGTTTGCGGCCGCAGATTTCGACCCAATCCGATCCGTCACAGACGTTGTTCCGCACCGATTTCGTGTCGTCCAACTGGGCGTGGAGCTGGTCGAAGTAAGCCACTTCGAGATTCGTCCCGAGGCGTATCGTCCCGGCCCGGGGCTGCAACTCGCCGAGTAGAAGACGCAGGAGGGTCGTTTTGCCGGAGCCGTTCGGACCGATCAGCCCGACCCGATCGCCCCGCATAATCATCGTGGAGAGGTCGCGGACGACCGGCGTCTCCGTATAGCCGAAACCGACGTGCTTCGCCTCGATGACCAGCCGGCCCGACCGCTCCGCCTCCTGAATCTCCATGCGTACCTCGCCCGGTTGCTCGCGGCGGGCGCGACGGGTTTCGCGTAGCTTTTGCAAAGCCCTTACGCGACCTTCATTCCGTGTGCGCCGGGCCTTGATTCCCGTGCGGATCCAAACCTCTTCCCTGGCCAGCTTCTTGTCGAATTCGGCCCTCTGCCGGGTCTCGGCCTCTAGGGCCGCGTCTTTGCGTTTCACATAAGTATCGTAGTCGCAGGACCAACTCGTCAGTCGGCCGCGGTCTAGCTCGAAGATACGGGTAGCAAGCCGGCGTAGTAAAGCCCGGTCGTGCGTGACAAACAAGAGTGCCGCGCTGGACCGCAGGAGGAATTCTTCGAGCCAGCGTATGGCGTCGATGTCGAGGTGGTTTGTCGGCTCGTCCAGAAGCAGGATCGAGGGCGCGCCGACCAGTGCCTTGGCCAGCAGCACTCGACGCTTCATGCCGGCGGAGAGGGTGGCCACGTCGGCGTCGCCTTGCAGCGCCATGCGCGAGATGGTCGCCTCGACTTCCTGGTGTATGTGCCAGCCGCCTTCGATCTCCAACTTGCGATGGATGCGGTCCAGGCGTTCCCGCAGTGCGTCGCCTCCCTCGACGGCCAGACGGCCGGAGACGTGGTGGTACTCGGCCAGCAGCTCGACCCGCGGCCCCAATCCCCGGGTAATCTCGTCGAAAACGGTGCCGCTGAATTTCCGGGGCACCTCCTGTGGGAGCATTGCCGTGACAAGCCCTTGCTGCCGCGCGATTTCTCCGTGGTCCGGCTCAATCTCCCCGTGGATCAGCCGCAAGAGCGTGGTTTTTCCCGTCCCGTTGCGGCCCAGAAGACAGACCCGCTCCCCAGGTTCAACCTTGAGGTTGACCCCATCCAACACCAACGGGACACGAAAGCTCAGACTAACATCGCGCAGCGTAACAAGTGCCATCGGCTGATGATACGGCACAACTCGCCCCGCGGCAAGGGCCGATCAATCTGGCGTTGTGGTACTAAAGTACCGGCGACGGCGGAGCAAGGCCAAGCAGGCCAGACTCAGCAACGTCAGCGTTGTTGGTTCGGGCACGGTATTCAACGCCATGCCTTGGTCGGAGCCAGCCTCGACGGCTGTGTATGTGTTGCCGGCGGGGACGTTGCACTGGCCATAGGCGTTCAGGCCCCATGCGGCCAACGTACCGTCTGTCTTTAGTGTGAGGTTGTAATCACACCCGGCCACGATTGCAGCGAAGTCAGTGCCGGCAGGCGTTTGCGAGACCTGTCCGTCGGCGTTTTCTCCCCAGGCGACGACCGAGCCGTCGGCCTTTAGCGCCAGGCCGTGGTCCCAGCCCGCCGAGATCGCCATGAAATTTGTGCCGCCGGGCAGGTTGGAGACCTGGCCTTTGCCGTCATAGCCCCACGCTGCGAGCGAACCGTCCAGCATCAAGGCAAGGGCCCATTCTCCGCCCGCCGCGACCGCGGCAAAGCCGTTCGGCGGCAGGTGTCCGGGGATGGTGCATTGGCCGTAGCTGTTGTCGCCCCAGCCAACGACGGAACCGTCGGACTTCAGGGCCAGATTGAAATAGCCGCCTGCCGCGACGTCGACGAAGTTGTTGCCGGTCGGCGTGCCTGAGCACTGGCCGAAGTAGTCGTATCCCCAATCAGCCAGCGAACCGTTTGTCTGGATGGCGACGACGTGGTCGTAGAAGCCGTCGATTTCGGTGAACGTGCCTGCCGGTTCGGCCACGTGCGTGGTGATTGAAGGCTGTCTGCCCCAATTGACTATCGAGCCGTCGGACTTCAGGGCCAAGCCCCTATCGTACAGGCCCACTATATCTATGTAGTCGCTGCCGGCGGGGCTATTGCATTGGCCGGTATCGTTTCTGCCCCAGGACGCGACGTAATCGGCCGAGGCCAGGGCGGGGCAGAAGACAAACGCCATGGCAAGTATGGCGCGGATTGTCAGATGTGTGTGTTTGGTCATCGTTTTCTCTCCGGTGGTATATGCACAATAGACCTTGGCCACACGTGCTGCGGCGATGAGAAGCCCTTTCTGTCAGCAAACGGAGATGAAAGGCCGCGGGCCTCCGTTTCCCTCGCTCGTGCGGATGTATTTGCCATCGCCAAAGATAGCAACTTCGTCTCCACACGCCCTTTACCTCAGCATGCATGATTACCATAGATGAGGTTATATGTCAAGAAACTCTCCAAGACGGCCGATCGCGCTCGGAAGCGAGTCGCATGTCCAACGGCTGATTCGCATCTTCGTTTCCAGGAACGCCCGAAACCATCGTTTCCCTCAAATTAGCGGGTCCGCGAACTCCTATCTTTCCATCTCAAAAATCAACGCGGGTGGCCCCGGCGGGGGTCTTGGCATACAATCGGGGTTTGTCGGTATTCACCGCGACCATTCCGTCAAGTCAGTAAGAAGGAAGATCACATGAACCTTAGCGAACCACGCTACGCCAAATATGCACTTGTAAAGGAGATGCTGGACACCGTCTCGGTTGTCAAGAACTTCGACCCAGCCCAAAGCGCCGAGGTGGCCAAGGAAATCGCGGAGGCGGGTCGTTTGCTGATGACCGGCGAGGGATCCAGTCGGATCTTTCCGGCCAAAAACGCCATCCGCAAGGCGCTGGCCTGGGGACTTGACTTGCAGATTTGCACGGAGTGTTCGCGCCAGGCGGCTCAGTACGACTTATCGAAGTTCGCCGTGTTCTGTGCATCCAATTCCGGACGTACGAAGGAAGTGGTTTTGCTGGCCCAGAACCTCGCCGCTCAGGGAAATCATCGGCGCTATTGCTTATCGGCCAATTCAGAAACGCTTCTGGCTCAAGCCACAACTCGCGAGTTCGTTCTTAGTTGCGGGTGGGAGCAGGCCGTCGCCGCCACCAAAAGCGTCGTCGAGCAGGCGATGTTCTATCAGTCCATTATTTGCCACATAGCGGGCAAGAAAATGGAGTTGGACAAGCTCGACGAGAGTATCCAACTGGCCCTAACAATGCCGATCGACGCGGAGATTGTCCGCAAGGCGGCCGCCGCGCCGACCATCTACTTCGCCGGGTACAACGACGGAGTCGCTGAAGAACTGACGCTCAAGACCAACGAGATCACCCGCAACAAATCCGATTTCCTCGAAGGCACATACGCCGTCCACGGTATCGAGGAAGTCATGGACCCGAACGACATCGTCTTCGTGATTGATCCGATCGAGGAGGAGATCGAGAAGTTTCAGGAGGTGCTCGTCAAGGGCGTAGGGTTGACCGTGGTGGCCCTGGCAGACCGCGACACCCCCTTCCCGACGATCAAGGTGCCTTCGGCCAAGGAGATGACGCCCGCGGTCTATTTGGCAGCCGGGTGGAACCTGTTGGTGGAGATCGGGTTGGCTCTCCAGATTGATCTGGACAAGCCCACGCGCGCCCGCAAGGTGGGCAACGAACTGATCCAATAGCCGTCGGCAAATGAGCAAGAGGCTATCCGAAAAGTGTGAAAATTGTCCCCTCTCCCTCCGGGAGAGGGGAGACTATGCGGGTCAGTTTCGCTTCTTTGCGGCTTGGATGCGCTTCTGAAAGACCTTGGTATCCGCGCGCGTCTGCTTGACGAAGCCGTTGTCTTCGATCGTACCGATGACCGCCCGCATCTCTTCGGCGTTGGCGAATGTGGCCTGACGAAACGGGTTCTCGAAGTCCTTGTTGCGGCTAACGTAGACCTGCTCGCAGATGTACTCGGCAATGCGAGCGGTCTCGGTTAGCGCGCTTTCCCAGAGCGCCGGCGTGAGTTCTTTGGCTGCCAGCAGATCCAGCAACGTGGCGAAGGCATGCTGCTGTCTGGCCGGTTGGTAGGCCTCCCAGAGTTCATCGTACGCCGCGTGGATTGTTTCCCAACTGTTCAACTTGCCGGACTTGATGCGATCCAGAAGTTTCTCAACGTCCGGGGCGGAGATCAACTGGCCGCCGACGTTGACCCACTGCTGCTGGCGCGGTCCCGACAAAACCTTGGCCATCGCCGAGAGGTTGGCCTGGGGGTTGGCCTCCAGGTGGTCTAGCAGGTTCTTAACAGCGTAGTAGTGCAACATTTCCCGGTAGGCGTGATAGGCTTGACGGGCCTTGAGAATCACGACCTTCCGGCGAGAACACTCCATGTTTTCCCCCAGCACCTCCAGGTCGGCGGTGCGATCTTCCTCGCCCATCAGCAGCTCTCGCCCCAGTTCCGCCAGTTCGTCGTCGCCGCGGTTTTCAGGGCTTTGGCCATCGGCGAGAAGGCGAGCCTTGGCAGTCCAAAGCTCCAGCAGGCGCAGGGCCTGGAATATCTCTTCGGCAGTGTCGGGGGCCAGCGAGTCCAGCTCGATCTTCTGTGTGCGCGTTTTTCGCTTATCGCGTGTTTGGAACTTCCAGGTGTTCCGGGCCAAGGCGTACATGTTGTACATCCACCAATACGCCGGCATCACGGCCAGACAGTCGTTGGTGCGATCGTCGTTCAGCAAGCAGAACGGCAAAGGAATGTTCAACTCCGCCGGGTAGTCGCCCTTGGCCAGCAGTGTGAACGACGCAAAGCGGGAGGAGTGTTTCAGCGTCGTGCATAACCCCGGCCAGAATCCCCGTCCGGCCTCGATCTCGCCGTCGTTTGAGCGGCTATTGTGGTTCGAGCCAACCGTGGCCCCGGCAGCGAGGTTGCTCTGTCCCTTTAGCAACGCCGCGGTCAGAAAGGAGTTGTTGTGATGTTGTTCGTGAGCCGGGAAGATAAGGCTGTTTAGCATCTCGCAACACGAGACCGTGGAATTGTCGCCCAAAAACGAGTGGATCAACCGGGCGCCGTATTTCAGGTTTGTATTGTTGCCCATGATGAAGCGAACCGCCTTGCATCCGTAGAAGACGTGACAGTTCAGGCCGATGATGCCGTTGATCAGTTCCACGCCCTCTCCGACCTGACTGGGTTCGTCCTTGCTGGAGTTGATCGTCAGGTTTTTGAGTTTATTGGCCCCCTTGATGTAAACGCAATCGCCGACCTTCATGTCCTTGATGATGCTGCAATTCTTGATCACGCATTCTTTGCCGATGGTCCCGTAAAACCCGCGGCGGGAGTCGAACTGCGCCTCGGTGATGGCTTTGAAACGCTCCAGCAGCGCGGTGTCCTGGCGATACTTCGCCCATAAGTACGCATCCGCCGGGATCATCCCATCAAAGGGCAGCATCGCGCGTCCGCCGGCTTCGTTAATGAGGTCCAACCATATCCGGTCCTTCTCTTCCTCGCCGTCCTTGACGATCCCGTTGCCGAATTTGGCGTGACTGGTCGTCTGCATCTCGTCAATGTTCAGCAGCATCGAGTGGTCGCCAACAATGTATCTCGCGATGTATCGGACGTTTCGGATTCCCACGTCGTCGCCGATGTCGCAGGCCACAATATGACTGTTCAGCAACCCCGCCGGCACGATAAGATCGTGCATCGATAAACTCGCGTCGCTAATCCGGCCAATCCGCACCAAGCCGGAAAACTGACAGCTTCGCACGTGACGGGGATCGAACCCTTCGGCCACCAAGACGTTGTCCCAGTTCTCGCTGGTGTTGCCGTTCCTGACCAATTCCTCCAACTCATTAGCCCGAAGGTTGCGCCAGTGATCGGCGGGCCTGCCTACCTGCTCGTTGCGGAGGTAGTACTCGTCCTTGTTTGCCGGCAAATACTCCGGCGGAATGAATCCATATCCCAACGACCGCATTGGCAGAATCTTCAACTCGGACATAATGCTTTCCCTTGATTTCCTGTTGGCAGCGGATGCCTCTAACCGCCCAAGCGAGATTGTTGGGGTGGCTTTTTCAACGGGCGGCTAACAGCCGGGACGCTCTAACTCTCTTACCCGATCTCCCAAGGCGATCTGCATATCGCCCCCTCACTTTAGCGAGTTGCCGCCACGCGTCAATAATCGTCCCATTTTGGCAGTCGTCCAATTTTACCTCATGTTGCGGCCGAATTTCCCGCCAGAGGACTCCAATCTTTCCATCTTAGAAATCAACGAGCCGGAAATCGGGCTTGCCGTAGCAGCTTATGTGGGTAGAATAGGCGGCGTGGTCGCTGGTACCACAAGAGAGGGACTCGTCGGATTGTGCGGCCGTTCACGCAGGAGGCAGGTTCATGGCTGCGGACGCCCAAGATTACCCAACGCACCCGCTCCGCTCGCGAGCGAGAGTGCTGCTGCTCAGCGTATTCGGTCCATACGCACAGGACGATCAGTACGGCAGCCGTCTGATCAACCCGATGGAACTGTATCACAACCAAGTGACGCGGGTGCAGCACGCCTTCTCGTATCGCTCTTTCAACCGATCCTGGGGACTCATGCTCATTCAGGTGAACCTGAAGGCCCCTTGCACGCTCTTGGACTTTCCCTCGGAGGAAAGGTTCGTCGAGGAGATCAAGACCGGACAATACGACGTGATTGGGATCAGCTCCATCATTTCCAATCTTTTCAAGGTGCGAAGAATGTGTCGGCTGATCCGAAAGTATCAGCCCCAGGCGATCATCGTCGTTGGCGGACATATCGCCAACGCCCCCGACTTGAAGAAGTGGGTCGATACCGACCACATCGTCAAAGGGGAAGGCGTTCGATGGATGCGCAGGTTTTTGGGAGAAGACGAGAATCAGCCGATCCGACACCCGCGAATCACTTCCAACATTTCTCCCCGCATCATGGGTGTGCCTCTCCGCAACCACCCCGGCATCGAAGATGCAACTTTGATTCCGTCCGTGGGATGTCCCATGGGCTGCAACTTCTGCTCCACTTCCGCCATGTTCGGCGGCAAGGGAAAGTGCATCGAGTTCTACCGTACCGGTGAAGAGATATTTGACATCATGTGTGCGTTGGAGTCGGACTTGCACGCCAAGAGCTTCTTCGTCATGGACGAGAACTTCCTGCTAAACCAGAAGCGGGCTCTCCAGCTACTGAACTTGATGGAAAAGCACGGCAAGTCGTGGAGCCTGAAAGTATTCAGCTCCGTCAACGCGCTGCGACTCTACACGATGGAACAACTGGTCGCTCTGGGAGTCGAATGGGTGTGGCTTGGGCTGGAGGGCAAAGATTCGCGGTACGGCAAGCTGGCGGGAACGGATACGATGGCGCTGGTCCACTCGCTGCAATCGCACGGAATCCGCGTGCTCGGTTCGAGCATTATCGGCATCGAGGAGCATTCGCCGGAAAACATCGACGAAGTCATCGATTATGCCGTCCGACACAACACGGACTTCCATCAGTTCATGCTCTACACGCCCATCGCCGGCACGCCCCTGTACGCCGAATTGGAGGCGAAAGGTACGCTCCTTGGAATTGCCGAGTACCATCTGGCGGATATTCACGGACAATTGAGGTTCAATTTCCGGCACCCCAACATAAAGGACGGCGAGGAAGGCGAGTTCCTCCTGCGGGCCTTCCACCGCGATTTCGAGGTCAACGGCCCGAGCGTTGTCCGAATCATCCGCACGTTGCTCCAAGGCTGGAGACGTTACAAAAACCACCCGAATGCGCGCATTCGCGCCCGCTTCTCACATCAGGCCGCCAACCTGCCGATCAAATACGCGGGCGCTCTTTGGGCCGCGCGACGTCGATTCCGGCGCGATCCCCATCGCAAGCAGCTAATCACCCAGGTTCTCGATGAGCTATATGCCGAGTTCGGTTGGAAAGCTCGTCTGGCCGCGCCGATCGTCGGCCGCTACCTCTACCGTACACTCTGCCGCGAGGAGCGGCGATTGCAGAACGGTTGGACGTACGAGCCGCCCACGTTCTTTGAAACCAACTCCGCCGCCGGGCAGGCCGAGGCCACGCGGGTCGAAGGCATCGCGCCGACAATAGCCCAGCAGTGTACTGCCAGGTTGCCGGTACGTCCGCCCCATTTCAAAAGTCCCGTAGAGACGGAATTGGTTTAGGCGCTCTCTCGAAAGTCTCCCCTCCCCCGATGGAGTAGGGGACGACGCATTCATGCGGGGCTATTGAGTGTCAACGCGTAGATTATGCTAAAGCACAACCTACAACTGATCCTCAATAAACATCGGTGTGAACAGCGGGCTAATACTCCGCCACCTTGACGCCGCTGATCAGGTCGATGAACTCCTGATTCGACTTGAACTTCGCCAGCTTGGACGTCAATTGCTCCATCGCGTCGACCGGGTGCATGGAAGACAGCGTGCGGCGGAGCATGGTGACCGCGCGAAGGGTCTCGGGCGAAAGCAGCTTTTCCTCGCGACGGGTGCCAGACTGGCTGATGTCGATCGCCGGCCAGACGCGGCGGTCGGCCAACTTGCGGTCGAGCACCAACTCCATGTTGCCGGTCCCCTTGAACTCCTGGAAGATCAGTTCGTCCATTCGGCTTCCGGTGTCGATCAGGGCGGTGCCCACCACGGTCAGCGAGCCGCCCTCCTCGAACAACCTGGCGGTGGCGAAGAGCTTTTTGGGGATGTCCATCGCCTTGATGTCCACCCCGCCGCTCATCGTCCGGCCGGTGTTGCCGACCCATTTGTTGAAGGCGCGGGCAAGCCGGGTAATCGAGTCCATCAGGAGGACGACGTCCTGGCCCATCTCGGCCAGCCGCTTGCAGCGTTGGACGACGAGTTGTGAGAGGCGGACGTGGCTTTCGATATCGCAGTCGAGACTGCTGGCGACCACCTCTCCTTTAACCGCCCGCTTCATGTCGGTCACTTCCTCGGGCCGTTCGTCGACCAGCAGCACGATCAGCTTAACATCGGGGTGATTCGTCGATATCCCCGTGCTGATATGTTGCAGGAGAATCGTCTTGCCGGCGCGTGGCGGGGAGACGATCAAAGCCCGCTGACCTTTGCCCAACGGCGTCAGCAGGTCCATCACGCGGGTAGTCAGCGGCTCGGGGCCGACCTCGAGTTTGAGCCAGTTTTCGGGGTTGATGGGGGTCAGTTCGTCGAAGGTTTTGACGTTTTTATAGTCATCGGGGGGCATTCCATCGACATCCGTGACCTCGCGGAGGCGAGGCCCCTGCTGGCGTCTGCCGGGCTGGACCATGCCTTTAATCAGCACCCCCTCGCGGAGTCCGAACTTCTCGATCATGCTTCCGGGCACGAAGGGGTCGGTCATCTCCCGCTTGTAGTTGCTGTCCGGACCGCGGAGGAAGCCGTATCCGTTGGGGTGCAGCTCGAGGACGCCACTGCCGGGTTCGACCGGCCCCGGCTCGCCATCGTCGGCTTGTTCGGCGTTGCGGTTTTCGCCGTTGTTGGCCGGCGGACGATACGACCGGTTGGATTGCTGACGATACCCGCTGCGGGGATTAGAACCGGATGTGGTTCTTCCTCGCGGACGACTCTTCTTCCTTTTGCCCATTTTCATTGCACCTAGTAACATTCTCCTTGGCGCGACGGCCCGCTTTGGGCAGAGGCGCGACTAGAAAAAGCTCCCATACCAACCAGAATTTCGATGCCAGTATCGTTGCCGGGATGCGGTTGCATAGCCCTCGCGGAGACAGCCCGCGCGTTGCGGCGACACAACCGCCGCTACGACTCGTTAACACGAGGTTGGCTATCCAATAGCTCCCAATTCACCAAGTTCGACGCCGGTCTGGATAACCGGGCATCAAACGTCAAGAAGTCATTTCCCGTGCGGCGAATATACTACGCCCTGCTTCTGAGCAGATTGCTTTCAAACGGAAGACCGAGAATTTTCTATCGGTAAACGGCAGAAAGCTTGGGTCGAGAGGCGCCTTCGATCCTTCGCGGAATCATAATCCTTTTGCGAAGCAACCCCACGATTCCATATCCAGGGGCGGGAACGCCTACCTGCCAGGCAGAACTCAAACAACGGCTATCTTAACCGCACGTAGGCTCGTGTCAAGCGATACATCGAAGTTTCTTACAAGAAACCCGACTGCTGTATTGTATCTTATCGCCTTTGTTCAGGCAAGCCGTCCAATTCTTCTCAGACGGAATTGTGGGAGACAATCGGCAATTTCGGTATAACCAAACGATTTAACATCACTTCCGCCCCCATCCGTTCCGATAATTAGACGAGGAAATCGGGTATCCGTTTGGCATTTTCCTCGCGAGGATAGGCAGAATGAATAAAAAAGCAGGCGTTCTTTGCCTTTTGTTAGCCATTTCACTACCACCATCGGTGGGTATGTCGCAGCAACCGATCCACTGGAAACCGACGCTCGAAAGCGCCCAACACCTTGCCGGCCAAACAAACCGACTCGTCCTGATCCAGTTTTGGGCCCCCTGGTGTGTCGTCTGTAGGCAAATGGAAATGGAGGTGCTGAGTCAGCCGGCAGTGGTGTCGGTGCTCAACGAGAGGTATGTGCCGGTGAAGGTCAACGCCGACAATTTCCCTGCCACGGCACGTCGGTACGGAATAACCGCTTTGCCCACGACGGTAATAACGACCCCCGACGGTCAACTGGTGGACACGCTTCGAGGCCGCCTCGACACGGCCTCGTACATCGAGCGGATAAGCCGCATTGCTGCCGACGCGGAACAGCGTAAGGCAGCGATAAACGCCCAGGCATCCGCCGGCGGGGCGATGGCGGCGAGGCAGCCGGTCAACGTTGCGGCGCCTTCCGAAGCCCCACGCACCGATTCGGTCCAATCAAATCAGATCGCATCATCCTCGCCGGCCGCTGAATCGACTCCGAATCTGCCGGGGCGGTCGAACGCTCAGCCGTCAAGATATGCCCCGCCGGCCAGCTACACTCCGCCGCAAAGCCATTCTCCACCGCAAAGCTACGCTCCGCCGCCATCCGCGCCGACATCGGCCACGACGCCTTCGCGGACGTATCCACCGGCAAATAGAGCACCGGCCAACGTCCAACCGCCCCGTTACGCCAATCCGCCATCGACGATTGGGCAATCGCCGTCCCAGGCGACAGCGGGACCGGTCTACGGCTCTCAGACGCCGCCGCCGGCCATGGCCGCGCAACCGACGGTTAACAGCCCGTCGAAAAAGGGTGCCACTGCTGGCTTGCCCAGCAGTGCGGGGAGAAACACCTGGGAAAATACTGCTGGACAAGCCAGCAGTGGCACCCGAACTCGCGAAAACCGACTTTCTCAACCGACCATTAGCCCCACACCCGCTCCGGCCGTCAATACGCCGCTGTGCCTGGATGGTTACTGCCCGGTGTCGCTATACGAGAAGCAGCAGTGGTTGCCGGGCGACCGCCGCTGGGGCGCCATTCACCGCGGGCGGACGTATCTGTTCACTGGGCCGGAGGAGCAACGTCGCTTCTTCACCGACCCCGACCGTTTTGCCCCGGTCGGATCGGGTAACGACGTTGTGCTGGCCGCCGAACAGGGGCGGGCCGTCCCCGGCATGCGCAAGCACGGCGTGTTTTTCGGCAATAGAATCTATCTGTTTTCCAGCGAGGAATCGCTGGCGAAATTCGCCAAGAAGCCCGAAGCCTACGCCAATCAGGTCTTGAACGCGGCCCGCTCCGGGGCCTACAACGGCCGGCAACGGCAATAGACCCGGCGTATTCATTGATTTCCCATGTTGGGGTGGCAGGTTATCCGGCTTCTTCCAGCTCGAAGACAACCCGATATGCCTGATAACCTGAGGCCAATTGCTCGGGATAGAGCCGGGCGATCTCCTCTCGCAATTGCCGGGCGCTTTGGAAACCGTCGGGCCGTGCGTCGGCGTCGGTCAGCCGGTCGAGTTTCACCGGCTCGACGGTCGTAACGCAAATGTGGCCGACGCCGGGTATATAGCTCCGCTGTCCGGCGCGCATGCGGCGGTGTTTCCACAGGCGGATGGTTTGTGTCTTCTCGCCCGAGCGAATGGCCGGCAGAAATTTCTTCTTAAACAGCAGCATTTCGCCAGCGTAACGGGGGAGGCGTCGAGTGGTCAAGTGGGTTAAGGCCATGCCGACGGCGACGCTTGTGACGACTGTTCGGGCCGTTTTCAGCCGTCGCCGCGACGGGCGCCTGTTTTTGCTTAGCGCCGTCGGAATAACCGGCCGATCTGCCAGAGTAGGAGCAGCCGTCACGGACTGTCTGGCTGTGCGTAGCGATTAAGGGATATTGTCACGGAAGAACGATGAATCGGATAGTGCGGGATATTTTGGTTGTGCTGACGGTGGCGGTTTTCGGTCTGGCGTCCGATCCGGCCGCCGCGGCGGGACCGGAACTGACCGATCCGTTGCAAGCCGTTCGGCAATCGTCCGAAGCGCTCGCGGAAGAATCGCCCTGGCCGCCGCGCGAGCTTCCCACATCGGTTGCCTCGCCGCTGAAGACGGCCGACCCGGCTCGGAAACGTTCCAGACAACTGGAACTTATCGCCCGACAGGCCGATCGGCAGACCCGACATGGACTGGAGTTGGCCGGACGAGGTGCGTTCTTCGCGGCGCGTGCGGAGTTCCTCGGCGCGCTGCGGTTGATTGCCGGAGGTCTGGACACCGAGCAAAAGACGGGCGTTCACGGCCGTGCGTTGGCCGCCGCCTTGACCGCGATGAAGGAGGCAGACGACTTTTTGCCCAGCGGGTCGCGGCTGGAGGCCGAATTGGACCTGCCGCGGATCATCGCCGCCCACGCCACGCCGGCGCTGAAAACCGACGCGGAAAACGTGACCTCGATGACGGCGATGAAGTGCTATTTCACGTTTGCCCAGGAGCAGTTCGCGGTGGCGGCGGGGCGCGAGGTGGCCGGGGCGATGGCCCTGCGCGCCTTGGGCAAACTGCACGACACCCTGGCCGGAAAGAAGGGCATCTCCGGGACGACCTCCGCGCCGAAGGCGATGGTCTTCTATCAGGCCGCGCTGCTGGTGTTTCCCGAGAACTTCATGGCGGCCAACGACCTGGGCGTGCTGCTGGCGCGGTCGGGAAATTATTCGTCCGCCCGAGACATGTTCGAGTACAGCCTCTCCTTATGCCGACAATCGACCACGTGGCGAAATCTGGTCGTGGTCTATCGCCAATTGGGCCAGACGGCGCTGGCCGAACGGGCGGAACAAGAGGCGGCGATGATCGAGCAAGCCGAAATCGCGCGGCGGAGAGCGTCGTCCATGGCGGGCAACGCGCCGGTCCGCTGGGTCGATCCACGGACGCTGTCGCGGATGTCGAACGGCGCGCCCGGCCTCGCTCAACCGCCGGCGCAAGCGGCCGGGCGACAGGGCGAGCCAAGCCGCCTGCCACCGGTGGAAGGGGATATCAGGACCGTGAACCGGCCGGCAACGGGAACGCCGGCCTATCGGAAATAAGCAGTTATCATACGGCCATGAGACAAAAAATCCGCCAAAACGATTTTCGATTGCCTTCGGTTGCCATGAGCCGGAACAGTACACGGTGTTATTTTCTGGCGGCGGCCGCCGTATTGGCGATGGTCTGCTGGCCGACGACTTGGAAATCAGAGGAAAGAATCGCTCCAATGGGCGTGGCCGCTCCGGCGAGGCTTCGCCATGCCGATATCGACTCGGCGCGCATTGCCTCCAAACCCCCGGAGGAGCGACATGAGATTCTCCTTTGTCAGGCGCTTGGACCCGCTGCGCCGTGCGACATCCACGGCGTGGATTGCTCCACCTGCCGCTGTAGCCGGCGCGGCTGGGAGGCGTGCCGCGCGATCCAATGGCAGGCCTACGCCCAAGGCGAGTACGTCGGACACGCGCGGCTGGCACACGTGCAAGAGTACCGCCTCCGCGTAGACGACCAACTCGACGTGGTCTATCGCCTGACGCGGGAAGAGACCCCGACGCCATACCGGCTGAACGTGGGCGACGAGATACAGGTGGAATCGTTCACCGATCCGGAGATCAACCGCAGCCTGTTGCTCCAACCGGACGGCACCATCACCCTGCGGCTGCTGGGCCAAGTCCACGCCACCAATCTGACCGTAACCCAACTCCGCGATTCGCTCGAAGAGAAGTATAAAAAATACTACAAGATTCCCGCCATCACGGTCACTCCGTTGAAGGTGAACACGAAGCTGAAAGACCTTCGGGCGACGGTCGACCGCCGGGCGGGTATCGGCGGGCAGAGCCAATTCGTCCGCGTCACGCCAGAGGGGACCATCTCCCTGGCGGCGATCGGATCGGTCCAAGCCCAAGGACTGACCCTGCCCGAGTTTCAAGCCGAGTTGAACGAGTGTTACCGGCAGATCGTCGAGGGGATGCAGGTGATCCCGATACTCGCGGAGCGGGCGCCTCGCTACGTCTTCGTGTTGGGCGAGGTACACAACCCCGGCCGGTTCGAGCTGACCGGCCCGACCACCGCCATTCAAGCGATCAGCATGGCCGGCAGTTGGCGAGTGGGGGCCAACCTGCGGCAGATAGTCGTCTTCCGCCGCGGCGACGACTGGCGGCTGCTGGCCACGATGATCGATCTGCAAGCCGCGCTGCTCGGCAACCAGCCGTGTCCCAGGGGCGAAATCTGGATCGACGACTCCGACATAATCATCGTGCCGAAAAGCCCGATCCTGGTGGCCGACGATTTTATCGACCTGGTCTTCACCCGCGGCATCTACGGCGTCTTTCCCCTGGACGCGACGATCAACTTCGCAAAGCTCAGCGGGCTGTAATTGTCTCCCCTCTCCCAAAGGGAGAGTGTTGTAGGGTGCGTCCACGACGCACCGGCATTTCTATCTGCCACGGTGGTTTCGTCGATAATTGTTGACTCGCGAATCCCACCGAAGATTCAGCGATGACGCATCTTGTGTCAACTTATTCCATCTGTCTTCAAAGGCATTTTTGCCGTTGAGCTTTGCTGAGTAGATGTGCTCAGCATTCGGCACAGCAGAAAGCATGCGAAGAAGTTGACCGGCAACCATTTCTTCGTCACTGCGCTTCAGTTTTATGTAAGCCTCCCATACTTTCGATGACCTAAGAATATCAAAGACTCGCAGAGGATTGTCAGGCGGGTGCAAGGGGGTTTTGCGGAGCACACCGTTATTGCGGAAATACTCCATGTGTAGCTTGAGGGATTCATGGCCTCCTGATCCAAAACATGTGTAATCCGATATCAGCAGAACCGGAACGTCGTTGACCACGAAAATAGGATATCTCGGAAAAAGTTTGTACATTTCCTTTGAATTCGGCAAATGCGGATTCATTCGACCGATCCCCATCAGAGGCATATAGCCCCATTCCTCTGACACCTCAAATATCGTCCGAAGCAGCAGAAGTAACCCGTCAGGATACGTGTGAGAAAAAAAAGAAGCTACCCTGGCATGTTCTTCGATCACTGCTAGAACACGCTCTTTGCTCTCGCTACGGAGTCTATTAACACACCGAATCATATTTAGGGGGTTGTAAAGATTCCCCCTCACACCGCCAATCTTATCGACAGTAGTAAGCAATTCACGAAGCGTCCGCTCATCGATCAGATCCCGAGAGGGGGGAGTTCCTTCGTTGCCGTATACGAACCGAACATGATTGTTTGCATCAAAGCAAACACATCCAAGAGTGGCAAACGTCAGGTGTCCGCTTGTCCCATAACACCAAGCGAGCGGAGTATAGTTGGACAGTTTTGCTGAATCAGTGCGGTCCACAATGTCGTCAGGCTTGCCCAATAGGCGAGCCACGGATAACTCCGAGTCGCCAATATGTACTTGGCTTAGCTTTGCTGCGAACTGCGATCGGTCAACACCGTCGTTCGCTGACAGCCAAGCAGGTTGTAGTTGCGAGACAAGAATTGCGACAAATAGAAACGTGGTTTTCATGTTTTTATATCTCCGGCTTTCACGGCGAGACGGCTGGGTGGCACGCGACCTCAGCCCCTTTTGTCGGAGCCGCTCCGCCCGGCTACATTCATGAAGACAGGGCCGGTTATTCCTTCGGGTCGGCCTTAACGTACAGCTCTTTCGGCGCCTCGCGATAGTACTTGAACAAGACGGGGCAGATCCAGCCTTCATCGGACGTGCCGTCCAGCCGATACCAATTTCCTTGCTCGTCGCCGCGCAGCCACGTCAGTTTCCTTTGATAGCCCGGAAACTCGCGGGCGGAAAACGTAAGCCGAAAACCCTTGTCCGCATTGGGGATATCGGCCACCAAAATGTCGATCATCTCGGGAATGCCGCCGACGAACGGTTCGCGGATAAGACCCGCGCTGGGGTCGTCGAACGCCCAAGTCCCGCTGTAACGGTAGGGCGCGATGACCATGATCGAGTTGGCCGGCCTGTATGACGGACTCGTCGCAAGGATGCCGTGATACCAAAGGACGGAAAACGCCACGGCAAATGCCACGATCGCGGCAACTGCAACACGTCGGTAGCTGAAGGATCGTTTCATGATTAGCAGCCTCCCGACCACCTGGTTTTCGTCGAGGATAGCGGGCAGCGGTGGTTGGACGCACCGGACCGTGCCCCGGGTGTATTCACCCGGGGCTAAATAGATGTTTTTCCGAGCCGATTCCCGAACACCATCAAGCTAATCATAGACCTTTTCGTGTGGGCCGGCAATCACCATGACCGATGGTGTGCTGCAAGAGGTTCCGACATGGCATGTGTGTTGGCAGACGATCATCCGGGGTGAATGCCATGCCGATAACCCAACGCCCTCGTTGTTGCTTTTGCGTGATATTGATCCTCAGAGGGCTGCCTTGCAGTCTACCGGCAAGAATGGTATTATACGTATAGGATACGTGTTCTCGGGCCGGGAGGTTTCCTATGCATAAGAAACTCACAATCACAATCGACGAGCAAGTTTACGACGGCTTGCACAAGACCGTGGGGCGAGGAAACATTAGCCAGTTCATCGAAACTCTGGTGCGTCCGCAGATCATGGATTCCGACATGGAGGACGGCTACCGCCGGATGGCACTCGACGAGGAGCGGGAAGCGGAAGCTCACGAATGGTCGGAAGCCACGTTGGAGGACGCCTACGATGCAGCGCGGTGAAGTCTGGTGGGTCAATTTCGATCCGTCCATCGGCGGTGAAATTCGCAAACAACGCCCCGCTGTGATCATCAGCAACGACGTCTCGAACCGGCATCTGAACCGAGTCCAGGTCGTGCCGTTGACGACCAAGGTGGATCGGCTCTATCCAAGCGAGGCTTACGTTATGTTGGGCGATCGGCAGAACAAGGCGCTTGCCGATCAGATTGCCACCGTGAGCAAGACCCGGTTGAGCAACCTGGCCGGTCGTTTGTCCGATTCCGACCTCCAGCAGGTGGAGCAGGCGCTCAAGCGGCAATTGGGCCTATGATCCGTTCCGCAATGGGCTACGCGGTCGCCGTCGGTATTCCTTGTTCCACCGCTTCCATGATCTTGTCCAACTGCTCCAATGTTATAGCCAGCGGGGGCATGATGACGATTACGTTGCCCAACGGGCGGATCCAAACGCCTTGGGTCAGGGCGAAATCGCAGACCCGCTGTCCGCGTTTCTCCGTCCAGGGATACGACTCCTTCGTGGCGGCGTCTTGGACCAACTCGACCGCGGCGATCAGACCCCGCCTGCGCACGTCGCCCACGTGCGGCAGCCGGGCGATCCGGGCAAGATGCTCCTCCAATCGGGCGATCTTGGCCGGTAGCTTTTCCAACGTCCGCTCCTGCTCGAACACATCCAGCGTGGCCAATGCCGCGGCCGCGCCCAGCGGGTTGCCGCCGTATGTGTGGCCGTGGAAGAAGGCCTTGCCCTCGGAGTAATCGCCCAGGAAGGCGTTCCAGATTTCGTCGGTCGCCAGCGTGGCGGCCATCGGCAGGTATCCGCCCGTAAGTCCCTTCGCCAGACAGAGCAGGTCGGGCACGACCTCTTCGTGCTCGCAGGCAAACATCTTGCCGGTCCGGCCGAACCCGACGGCCACTTCGTCGGCAATCAACAGCACGTCGTACTTGCGTGTCAGCTCGCGAACCCCGCGCAGATAACCGGGCGGGTGCATAATCATGCCCGCCGCACCCTGCACCAACGGCTCGATCACCAGCGCGGCGATCCGCCGATGATGCTCGGCCAGCACTTGCTCCAGCTTCGCCAAGTGGTATTGGCAAAGCTCGTCCGGCGCCACATTTGGCGGCCGACGGTAGCTATCCGGGGCGGGCACGCGCAGTGTATCGAACAGCAGCGGCCGGAACATGGCGTGGAACCGCTCGACACCGCCGACGCTCACGCTGCCGATCGTATCGCCGTGATATGCCTCGCCGAGCGCCACGAAACAATCTTTATCCCCGGCGGTCGTCCCACAACAACTCCCCTCTCCCTTTGGGAGAGGGGCCGGGGGTGAGGGCGGATCGCCCCGCTGCCGCCAATACTGAAAGGCCATTTTCACCGCCACCTCGACGGCCGTGGCCCCGTCGTCGGAGAAAAATACGTGATTCAATCCGGGCGGGGCGATATCGACCAACCGCTTGGCGAGCCGTATCGTCGTGGGATTAGACGCGCCGAGGTTCGTAACGTGGGCCACTTTGTCGAGCTGCTCGCGCACGGCGGCGTCGATCCTCGGATGGCGGTGGCCGTGGATGTTGCACCACAGGCTGCTCACGCCGTCGATGTATTCGTTGCCGTCGATATCGACCAGCACGCACCCTTCGGCCCGTTCGATCACAAACGGCTCGTATTCGGCCATTTGCGTAAAGGCGTGCCAAACCAGCGTGCGGTCCCAGGAAAGTAAATCTTGGATATTGTCCGTCATCGTATCGTTTAAGTTGATGGAAAGAACGACGCGACCGCCACATCGCCCCTCACAGTCCGACGATGTTGTAACCGCAATCGACGTGGATCGTCTCGCCGGTCACTCCGCGGGACTGCTCGCCGAGCAGATAGAGGGCCGTCGTGGCGACTTCGTCCGCTTCGACGTTGCGGCCCAACGGCGATTTTTCAGCGGCGTGTTCGCGCAACTGGTCAAAACCCGCTATGCTCGCGGAACTGAGTGTGCGCAGCGGGCCGGCGCTGAGGCAATTGACGCGGATGTTCCGCCGGCCGAGATCCCAGGCCAGATAGCGTACGCTGTGTTCTAGGGCCGCCTTGCAGACGCCCATCACGTTGTAGCCGGGCACGACCTTCTCGCCGCCAAAGTAGCTAATAGTCAGGATCGTGCCTCCGTCGGCCATCAGCGGCGCCGCCGCCCTGCACGCGGCCACCAGACTGTAGACGCTGATGTCCATCGCCAGGTGCCAGCCCTCGCGGCTCATTTCGACGTAGGGTTCGCCTAGCTCCTGGGGCGGGGCGAAGGCGATCGAGTGGACCAGCAGATCGAGCCGGCCGTAAACCTCGCGTATCTCGTCGAACACCCGGGCAATGTCGGCGTCCTTTCGCACGTCGCAGGGGAGCACGATTTTCGGCTCGTGCGGCGCGACGAGTTCCGCAACGCGGCGCTGGCTGGAGGGGCCTGGGAGGTGTGTAAAGGCCAGTTCGGCCCCTTCGGCCAGCAGTGCCCGGCCGATGGCCCAAGCGATGCTCCGCTCGTTGGCCACGCCCATCGCCAGCCCGATCTTGTCGGAAAACATGCCCATGAGAATGTGGAATACAGGATGTTGTACGCGAGATATAGAATAATAGGGGGCCTGCCGCGAATTATCAATCCTATATCCTACATTTCATCCCGATCTCTTCCCGCGATGGGTACGTTTGGGGTGAGGACGGACCAGGCGGTCGCCGAGTCCGGCTTCGTGTTTGCGCAGATCCTCGCAGATCAGAGCGAGATCGAAATTGAACCGCTTGGCGTGTTCCATGCGGTGTTTTCGCACCTCGGCCACGATGGGGTCTTTCATGGCTCGTTTCCAAAAAGTTCGTCGGGCGATACTGGGTGGCACGACCCAGAGCGAAGCGATGGGCGTGGCGCGAGCCCCGCCCACGCCCTTCGTTCCTCATAGCATGCCATCGGAACAATGCTGCGTTCAATGCTCATTTAAGGTTTTTCTCGATCTGACCCCAAGCATTAAGGAAGATACTGAAGTCCCGCCGTTCATCGGAGAAGCGATCCTTGACAATTTCTTTCAGATCATCATTCTTCAGTAGCCTGGTCTCCCAGCATCGTTTCGACTTCGTGACGCAAAGGTATGAGAATATCCTTTTGCCGCCAGAATCGTGGATACCTCGCAGTCGCGGCAAAAGCTCCTTCTGCGGAATGATGATGAAACTTGTCCGATGTTCGAGAAACGACCGCAAAACGAACACCCAGAAGTCAGCTTTGGACTCCCGTATCTTCTTCTCATTGAGGGTCCACCAGCCTCTGGCCATAAGATGGTCCTTGATCGAAGACTTGCGGCGGGTCGTGGGACTGAAATCCTTTGAGAACTTCACTTGAAGAGAGACCGCTTTGCGGTTTTGGGAATCGGTTACAAGCAGATCAATTCCCGTATCCTTCGATGGAACCCAGACGTTCCATTGTCGGTAACAACGTTCAATGTGCGAGCCTACCAGGTACTCACCAGCATGTAATGTGAACAGCGGCTTCATATTCGTGTACCTCCACAGTTCGTCGCCAGTCTACTTCACCACTGCCGACGGAATGTTGGGACTCTTCGGGTTCACCACGATGGTTTGACGGGACGGGGAGATGACCAGGTCCATGTCTTCCATCGGAACGGCGCCCAGCAGCACCGTGTCGCCCAGCACGAGAGCGCCGGTGAAACAGGTGCGGTTCTGAAAGCGGATTTGGATCGGACCAACGTAAGGCACCAGATGGGAACGCTCGTCGGCCGTCGTCACTTCGCGTTTCTCAATCTCCGGCAGTTGCAACTGGAGGGCAACGTGTTCGGGTATGCAGATGGTCATCGCGCCGGTATCGACCAATGCGGAAACCTCCAGGGGGTGTAGTTGCGGTTGCCGTGGGTTGGAGAGTTCGACGTTCGTCGTGATAGTGTCCAAAACCCCTCCGATTTAGGTTCGTGTGCGGGATTGGTGAAGAAGTCCGGATCGATAAGTATCCACCTAACAATAAGTCTATTGGTCCGCAGCGTGGACCGTCAATCCCCCTGGACGAAGTGGGTGGGTGTGAAAGAGTGTAGCGGGCGATGTTGACCGCAAAAAAACGCTTGCCCCGGGTGTATTCACCCGGGGCTAAATGCGGCAATTTCAAAACACCCGCTTACACCGTCGCCGGAACCGGGCCGGCCAGAACGGAGTATTCCTCCAGCGGAGACATGTCGCCGGCGTGAATCTGGTCGCAGTTCATCCGCAACACGGACAATCCACGCTCGATGAAACGTCGGGCAACTCGCTTCTTTCGCTCGTCCGCGACGCCTTGAGCAAGCAGCAGATGGCCGCAAATGACCGTGAGGGCCGAATCGACCAAACGACGGCCGGAGAGATCGAGATACGACGTGCTCTTCGATTTGACAAGCGTTATGGCCTCGGCGATAAGCTGCCGCGCTTCGATGAGCTTCTGCTTCAACTCTTCGAGCATGGGGTCGTCGTAAGTGCGTTTTTCGTGCTCCTCGGACCAGGTGTCCAACGAGCCGGAGGTGACCCCGCGCACCGCCGCCACGACCTGCAACTGGCTGGTCCCTTCGTAGATGGTGGTGATCCGGGCGTCGCGGGCGTGACGTTCGGCGGCGTAGTCCTTGATGAAGCCGGAGCCGCCGAGCACCTGGATGGCGTTGTGGGCCACGCGGATGCACATCTCGGAGCAGTGATACTTGCTCATGGGCGTCAACATGCCGTTCATTCGCTTCAGCGCCCGGGACAACTGCTTGCGGCGTTTTTTCTCGTCCTTGTCCAACTCCGGCCCCATTTCCAAGACGCGGAGATTGTTTTGATCGTGATCGCAGACCCGCGCGGTCTCGTAGGCCAAGGCCCGGGCCGCCTCGATATCGACCTTCATGTCGGTGACCATTTCGGCCACGGCGGGCAACCGCTCGATCGGTCCGCCAAACTGCTGGCGGGTGTGGGCGTAGGTCCGCGCCATGCGATAGGCCGCTTCGGCGATACCCAGCGATTGGGCGGCGATACCTACCCTCGCGCCGTTCATCATCGCCATGACGTAAGTAATCAATCCCCGCTGCCGCTCGCCGATCAGCCGGCAAGGCATGTTGTCGAAGACCAACTCGCAGGTGGGCGAGCCGTGGATACCCAGCTTATCCTCCAGGTGGCGGACCTTTACCCGCTCGTCCCGCTCGGCGATGAGCAGGCTGAGGCCGCGTCCGTCGGCGATTTCCGGCTCGCTACGGGCCAGCACCAGCAGGATTTCGCCGCAGCCGTTGGTGATGAACCGCTTAACGCCGTTGAGATACCAGTTGCCCTGATCGTCCTGAAAAGCCCGCAGACGGACGGCCTGCAAATCGCTTCCGGCGTCGGGTTCGGTAAGGACCATTGCGGCGGTGATTTCGCCGCTGGCGAAACGGGGCAGAACATCGTCCTTGATCTCGTCGTTGGCGAAGGCGTAGACGGTCACGGCGATGCCTTGCAGCCCAAAGAGATTCATCAGCGAGGCGTCGGCCCGGCTGATGATCTCGGTGGCCATGGTGTAGACGAGGTGGGGGCAGTTCAAACCTCCGTAGCGGCGGGGCAAGATGAACCCCATCATGTCGGCCTGACTGAGACGCTTGAGGTTCTCCCGCACCAGCGGGTGCAGCGTGACCGTGCCGTCCTCGTTCAGGGTGTTCCCTTCGCGGTCGATCTGCTCGGCGCTGGGGGCGACAACTTCGGCCGCCAGCTCGCCGACGATCTCCAGCACGCGTTGGTAGTTGTCCATCGCGTCGGCCGCGTCGCGCGGGGCATAGCCGGAAGTGTCGTCGCCGTTATGGGCGAAATCGTCCTCCTGAATCCGCGCCAACTCGGCCAGATCGATATGCCGGAAGAGGAATTGAATGTCGTCGTTGTCGAGAAAGAAATTCGCCACGGAGAAACTCCTCGGGGATAATCTTCGGACACAAGTGTCGGGGCTAGATATTTTTTGTTTCCCGACTTTTCAACAACAGCACACCGCCGCCAATCCCTGAAAGCAACGCCAAGAATCCCGCGTAAAGCGTGACCACGGGAATCCCAGGTTTCAGGCGAGAAGCTCCCTGAATAATTGGGTTTATTTCAAGTCCCGGCAATCCTGGGATAGAAAGAAATCCTCGGCTCGAATTTACTGCTTCCACATTACTGGCGTTCGTCGCGTACCGTTCTATAGCAGTAAAAAGGCATGTAACACAAACAACCAAGCATAGAATTCCAACCACCTTTAATTGGTTCTTGCTCATGCCGTATTCCTCCCCCTTTGATTCCTGGTCCCATGCTTCTGTAATGGCGAAGCCACCAGTGGGATTATTGCGAAACCGCAAGCGGCAATCCCCCGCGACCGCAGTCGCGGGGCGTTTTTCACTATCCACTATCCACTATCCACTACCCACTACTTCTCCTTGATCGCCTTAATCATCATCGGGATAACCTGTTTGTAGTCGCCGACGATTCCGTAGTGTGCCACGGAGAAGATCGGCGCGTCGCGGTCGGTGTTGATGGCGATGATCTTGGCCGACTCCTCCATTCCGGCGCGATGCTGGATCGCGCCGCTGATACCCACGGCGATATACAGGGCCGGCCGGACGGTCGTGCCGGTCTGGCCCACTTGATGGTCCTTGTCGATCAGCCCTCCGTCGATGGCCGCTCGGCTGGCGCCGACCGCTCCGCCGATGGCCCCGGCCAGATCGTATATCAGCTTGAAATTGTCCCTGCTGCCGATGCCTCCGCCGCCGGCGACGATCACCCGGGCACCCTTGAGGTTCACCTTTCGTTGCTCGACGTGCCGTTGGATCAGTTTCAGAGCCATGGCGGTATCGTCGATTTCGACTTTTTCCTCGACGATCTTGCCTGCCCGATTGTTCGTCGGCGGTTTCAGGGGCATAACGCCCTCGCGAACGGTTGCCATCTGCGGCCATTGGTCGAAGTTGACGATCGTGGCGATGATGTTTCCGCCGAAGGCCGGACGGATTTGCAGCAGGAGGCTCTTGTGTTCGACGTTGGTTTTCGGATCGGTTACGTCGCTGATGTCCAGGGCGGTGCAGTCGGCGGTAAGTCCGGCCCGCAAAGTCGATGCCACGCGCGGGGCCAGATCGCGGCCGATGGCCGTGGCGCCGACGATGACGATCTGCGGCCGGTGCTTTTCGATCAATGTCTCGAGCGCGCGGGCGTAAGGGAGCGTCTGATAATGGGATAGCCGCGGATGATCGACCAGATAGACGTTGTCGATGCCGTGGGCGAAGAGCTTTTTGGCCATTTCGCCTACGTCGGCCCCGAGCAGGACCGCTCCGGCGGAGACACCTAATCGGTCGGCCAGCTCGCGCGCCTTGCCGCAGAGTTCCAAAGCAACGTCGTGCAGCGAGCCATCTTCTTGTTCGGCAAATACCCAGACTTCGCCTTGGCGGTTTGGTTCGGTCATATGGAGGGATTAGGGATTAGGGATTGGGGATTAGGGGTTCGGGGTTTGGGGATTCGGGACTCGGGGATCGGGTTGTCTTTGTTCTCCCGAGCCCCGAGCCCCGAATCCCGAACCCCCTCTTTCCTCATCCCCAAGTTCGGTCAACTACCAATTCGTGAATCAATTCTTTGATGCCGGTTTCGGAAGGCTGCACTTCGGTGTAGCCCTCCTTGGTCAACACGATCGCTTGGATGCGATGGACCTTGGTGGGCGAGCCGGCCAACCCGCAACGGGAAAGATCGGCTTGGATATGGTCGAGATCCCACTGTTCGATCAGCAGGCCTTTTTCGCGCAACTCCTGGACGCGGCGTTCGGTTTCGGCGGCAAGCTGCTCCTCGGCCCCCTCGGGCATCTCGGCCTTCACCTCCATTGCCACCTCGGCGGGCACTCTTGCCCGCTTCATCCGCATGACCCGCCGAACGGACGGCGGACGCGACCGGTTGGCCGACTCGATCACGGTGATCAGCACGGGCAGCTTGGCCTCGACGATCTCCCAGCCGTGGCCGATGCTCCGACGCACGCGGGCAACGTGGTCCTGGATGGAGACCATCTCGTGCAAATAGGTAATCTGCGGAATGCCGAGCTTTTCGGCACATTGGGGACCGACCTGGGCGGTGTCGCCGTCGATCGCCTGCCGGCCGCAAAAGACGAAATCGTAACGGTCGATCGTCTTGATGGCCTGGCTGAGGATGTAGCTCGTGGCCAGCGTGTCGCTGGCCGCCGCGCGACGGTCGGTCAAGAGGATCGCCCGATCGGCGCCACGGAAGAGACTGTCGCGGAGTACGTCGGCCGCCTTGGGCGGTCCCATACTGATAACCGTGACTGTTCCCCCGTATTCGTCGCGGACCGCCAGGGCGGATTCCAGTGCATGGAGATCCTCCGGGTTGAAAACGGTCGGCAAGGCCCCCCGATTTACGGTCCCATCATCCCTCATGGCCTCGGTGGTGACGTTGGCCGTATCGGGAACTTGTTTTACGCATACAACGCTGTCGTAAGCCACGGTTACCGGCTCCAGGAACCATCGTAGATTAACTAGACCATCCGAAACCACGAAAGGTAACAGGCCCCCGAATGCAGGTCAACCCCGCCGGACAGCGGAAGGCATTTTGACTTTGTGGTTTTAGGACGGATTGGCAACCTGTCCTACTTACCCGTCGGGAGGCGTCGCCAACAACCTCTGGATAGCCTCCTGAGCCGGTTGCGACTGCAACACAATCAGGCAACTGGAGGGGGCGTCAAAATAGATGTCGGCCAGTCCGCCCACGTCGCTCCAGGAAACTGGTGCTACCCGGGCCTTCAACTGCTCGGCCAACCGCTCGGCCTGGATTCCCCGGTCCAGCCAAGGGCTGATCGGATGGAACTCCAATTCCAGCCGCTCTTCGGCGGCCTCTTCCGTGGTCACCTGAATCAGCTCATCGCCCACGATCCGGTAGGTCAACCCCAACGGACGAAGCAACGCGGTCAATGCCTCGCCAAGCCTCTGCTTCCGAGCCGTTAGAGTCGCTTCCACTTGATCCGAAGTGTCGGCCAGCGCCAGCGAGGCGCGATCGACGAGGATGTCGACGCCGGTCGCCTGGCTCAGATAGGCGAGTATCCTCGCCAACGGGGCCGGCTCGTGAAAATTGACCGTCGCCGGCCGATCGAGCGTTTTGCGCGCCCGATCCGCGCGGGTAGTCAGCGCGAACAGCCGAGGGTCTTCGCGGCTGCGCAGCGGCAGTCCCCTGGCATTGCGCAACTTCTCGCAGAATATCAATATCCGCCGGTGAACGTCTCCGGTTTGCACAACCAACAGCGCGTTGCCTTCCGGCTCGATCGATCCTTCTCCACCGTTGCCGCGCCACGTCTGCGGCGCGACCAGATTGCGAATCATGGTCGCCAGTTTTTCCAAGGCGGCCTGATCTTCGCCGGCAAGGTCCGAGACGGTGTAGCGGATTTTCCGCGGCGTTTCGCGGTAATCGGCCGGTGCGGTGACGATCAGCCCTCCGCCGTCGATCGCCACACTCAGGCCGCGTTCGGCGGCGGCCGTCCGCAACGCATCGCCGATGGTGGTCGAACCGAGCCGCAGCGCGACCCGGTCGCGCGGCGCGACGCCGAGTTGCGCCAGCACGTCGGCGTCGAGAGTTATAGGGACCGTGCTCATCGACGACAGCAGGTCCATCACGCCGATCAACGGTACGTTGTTCAATTCGATTTCCACAAGCGGATCGGCCAGCCGCGCGGCGACGTCAACCGGCGCCGGCGGCAACTTCTTAATCTCGATCGGCGGCAAATCCTCTTCGGCAGCGTTTTCCGCCGCGGGCGGGAACAGAGGCGCCGACTTCGTCGATGGTTTCGTCGCGGATGGCGACGATGGAACTGAAGGGGGGGCAGTCGTCGAAGTAGGTGGTTCGAGGGACGGCGGCCCGCTGGTATTTTCGTCCGCGGCCGCGTCGTCGGCTATATTGTCGGGACTGTGAACGTCCCTGGACTGAGGTTCGGGTGGAGACGAAGGTTGTTCGATGTTGTTCCCCGCGACCGCGGTCGCAGGACGTTCGGACGTCAAGGCGGCGGATTCCGGCGGTGGCCCGGAAGGCGCCGGCAGCGACCACAACCCCCAGACGACCACGGCGACGGCCACGAAGGCCGAGCCTCCGAGTATCCATAAATGTTGAAACAGCCTGTCGAGCAACGAGTTTGCCGCCGGATCGAGTTCCAACGTCAAGGGCGTTTCGGACACGTGGTTCAGCGGGGGCGGCGCCGCCGAATCGGTCGGCAGCGGTTCTTGTCCCGACGACTGGGCGGGCCTCCACCCCTCGGGCGGCACGATGTGGACCATGCTCTCGCACTTAGGGCACTCCAAAATCGTGCCGATAGCCACCTCCGAGCGGACCGCCAGCCGCGCGCGGCAGGTCGTACAGGTGATGGAGAAAATTGCCTTTTCCACGGTTCCGCCAGTTGAGTGTTGGGCACCCGAGCGATCGCGCTTCCGTCCCAGAGTCAATTGTACGATATCGACGGGAAAATGTCAGCCTGACATCGCATAATCCCACAATCGGCGTCCGCGCGGCGTGTTTGTCGCAGTGCAATTTAGCTCCGGGTGAATACCCGGGGCACAGTGTGGGTACGCGCATCATTTCTCCCCGCCGTGTATTCACGGCGGGCTAAATGGAAATATTCCGGCGCCACCCGGCGCAACTTCCAAGGGTATCTTGACAAATCCGTCGTCTGCCGGAGAATGGCCGATGTCGAAGGCTTTGGGGAGCGCAAACGCAGGGAACGACAGTCGACGGCGAACGGTCGTGGCCGGGACGGCCCCCCCAAAGCTTTCGTCTTTTCCAACCATCCTTTCTCGGAACAACAATGCCCGCCTGCTTGATCGGCCTGGGATCAAACCAAGGAAACCGACTGGAGAATCTTGCGGCGGCGGTCTCGCGTCTGGCCGAACATCCGCGGATCGAACTGCTCGCCCAAAGCACGTGGCACGAAACCTCCGCGATCGGCGGGCCGGCGGAACAGCCGCGGTTCCTCAACGGCGCGCTAAAGTTGGAAACCTCGCTCACGCCGCGCGAATTGTTCGAGTGCTTGCGGCAAATCGAAATCCAACTCGGCCGGCGGCGCGAGGAACGTTGGGGACCGAGGACCATCGACCTCGACTTGCTGTTGTACGATGAGCAGGTGCTTGATACTCCCTTGTTGACGCTGCCGCATCCGCGAATGGCCTGGCGGCGGTTCGTGCTCGAACCGGCGGCCGAAGTTGCCGGAGAGATGGTCCATCCGACGATTCGCTGGAGTATTGCCCGGCTGCTCGAACATCTGGATACGTCTCCGCCATACGTGGCCGTCACGGGTGGAATCGCCTCCGGCAAATCGCATCTGGCCGAGCGGTTGGCGACGGCGCTGCCCGCCCGACCGATCAAAGAGCGGCCCGACTGGACGCGGCTGGAATCGTTTTATGTCGATCCGGCCGGCCAAGGCTGGGAAACGGAGTTGGAGTTTCTCGACCAACGCGCTGGGCTGCTCCGTTCGGACGCGGCGGAATGGGCGAGGGATCGTTGGTCGGTGAGCGATTTCTGGTTCGACCAATCGGCAGCCTTCGCGCGGGCCTGGTTGCCGACCGACCGGATCGGCGACTACATGGAACGGTTCGAGCGATTGCGGCCGACCGTCGCGCGGCCGAGGCTGATCGTGTTGTTGGACGTCCCGGCTGAGAAACTGCTGGCTCGTATGCGGAGCAGAGGACGAAGTTGCGAGCGGCGATTGACGGTCGATCAATTGGAACGGATTCGCCGCGAGGTGGCCGAGCAAGCCGCCCGGCCGGAACTGGGGCCGGTGCTTCGCTTTCGGAGCGACGACCAGGAAGCGATTTTCGACGAAGTGCTGGCGGCGGCGCGAGGAACAGTGTAGTATCTGTTGCGGATAGGTGGGTGCCATGGGTAAGCGAAGCTTACCCGTGTGGGGTTCCCGCTATTTCCAGCCCACGGGTAAGCTTCGCTTACCCATGACACCCGTTCCAACGGCTTTCCGCAAGAGGAACGGAGTAGGATTGCGTCATGCAACGCCAAGACACGCCAAAACTCGTCGATACGGTTGCCCGGTTGCGGGAAGAAGTCGGCGCCGCGCGCCGCGAGGGACGGACAATCGGGTTCGTGCCGACGATGGGCGCGCTGCACGAAGGACACCTCAGTCTGGTCCGCGCCGCTCGGAACGAATGCGACTACACCGTGGTTTCGATATTCGTCAACCCCAGCCAGTTCAGTCCCGGCGAGGATTTTTCCAAATATCCACGCACACTGGAAGCGGACCTCGATCTGCTTGCCGGTTGCGGCGTGGATTTGGCGTTCGTTCCGGCCGGCGAGGAAGTGTATCGGCCGGGGCACGACACCTGGGTCGACCTCGGCGCGGCGGCCGAGCCGCTGGATGGTCAATGCCGGCCGGGACATTTCCGCGGCGTGGCCACCGTCGTCCTGAAACTGCTGAACATGGTCCAACCCGACGCGGCTTATTTTGGGCAAAAGGATTATCAGCAGGCGTTGGTGATTCGGCGGATGGCGGCCGACCTGGACCTGCCGACGAAGATTCGCGTCTGTCCGATAGTGCGCGAGCCGGACGGGCTTGCCATGAGTTCCCGAAATCGCTACCTTACCCCCGCCGCGCGACAGAAGGCAATGGTGTTGTGGAAGAGCTTGCAATTGGCCGGCGAGTTGGTCGGGCAGGGTGAGCGAGACGCAAGAACGATCGCCGCCCGGATGCGCGGGGTGATCGAGACCGCCGAGGACGCCCGGATCGACTATGTCGCGCTGGTCGATCCCGAGACGTTGCTGCCGGTCGAGACCATCGCCGGCCCCACGCTGGCGGCGCTGGCGGTGAAGATTGAAAACACGCGGCTGATCGACAACTGTATTTTGAAAAGTGGAGAGTGGAGAGTGGAGAGTAGAGAGTAGGCGCGATCGCTTTTTTTCTCTCCACTATCCACTATCCACTATCCACTATCCACTCTCCCCTAAAATGCTCCAAACCCTATTTAACATTCCCGCCGAGATTGCCGGCTGGCCGGTGTTTGGGTTCGGTCTGTTGTTTGCCTTGTGGGCGGTGGCAAGCATCGGCCTGTTGGCCTATCTGGCGTGGCGGCAGGGGTTCAACGCCGATACTTGGGGATACGTGCCCATCCTGTTGCTGATCGGCGCGATCATCGCCTGGGTGTTGCCGGTGCTGCGCAGCGAGCAGGGGTTGCCCATCCGTGGATACGGCGTGATGATGCTTCTGGCCGTGACGTCGGCCGCGGCCTTGGCCGTCTGGAGGGGAAAACGAGTCGGTATCGAGCCGGAAATGGTCTATTCGCTTGTCTTTTGGATGTTGGCGCCGGGCATCATCGGTGCCCGAGCGTTCTACGTTATCGAGTATTGGCCCGTGTATGCCAGGGCATTCACCGAACCGGGCGGCGGACTCGGCGCTTTTCTGGGTGGAGTAATAAACATCGCCCAAGGCGGGCTGGTGGTCTACGGCTCACTGTTCGGCGGACTGACCGGACTATTGCTGTTCGTCCGCAAACATCAACTGCCGCTGCTGGCCGTCTGCGACCTGATTGCGCCGAGCATGATGCTTGGCTTGGCCGTCGGGCGGATCGGCTGCCTGTTGAACGGCTGCTGTTTCGGCGGCGAGTGCGATCGCGCCTGGGCGGTCACGTTTCCGCCCAACGCACCGCCGTACATCGCACAGGTCGAACGCGGCCGAATGTACGGAATGACACTCGGCGACGATCCCCACTCGGCGCCGCGGGTGTTGGGCGTCGATCCCGGCTCTCCGGCCGACCGTGCCGGGCTGAGGGCGGGAGACCGCCTGGAAAAGATCGATGATTCCAAGATTTCGACTACCAAACAGGTCCACTGGGCACTGGCCGATGCTTTTTACGGGCGGAAACCGCTGCACATCCGGGTCGAAGGCCGGCCGGAGATCGAAGTGCCGGCGGTCGAGCCTCCGCCGCGCAGCCTGCCGGTGCATCCGACCCAACTTTACAGCTCCATCAACGCCTTGTTGACCTGTTTGCTGCTGTTGGCCTGGTCGCCGTGGCGCCGTCGCGACGGCGAGTTGTTGGCGCTGCTGCTCTCGGTTTACCCGATCACGCGATTCATCATGGAGATCATCCGCACCGATGAGTCGGCGGTTTTCGGCACCGGCTTGAGCATCTCGCAGAACGTCAGCTTGCTGTTGCTGCTCTGTGCCATCGCGTTATGGTTCTACATCCTCCGCCGGCCGCGCGGCTTGGCGTTTCCGGCAGTGGCACACAGTGAAGCCGGACAACCTCCACGCTAGGCTTTTTCCTCTTCTTCGTCTTCATCCCAGTCATCATCGTCCCAGTCATCGTCATCGTCGTCGTCATCGTCATCGTCCCAATCTTCGTCCTCGTCTTCGTCCTTGTCTTCGTCCTTGTCTTCGTCCTTGACTTCCTCCCACGGTTCATCGTCGAGGTCTTCGTCCTCGTCATCGTCTTCTTCATCGTCTTCTTCATCGTCGAAATCTTCGTCGTAATCTTCGCCGTCGAGGTCGTCCTCATCGTCGTCCTCATCGTCGTTCTCGTCTTCGTCCTCGTCTTCGTCCTCGTCTTCGAGTTGGTCGAGGATGGTTTGATTGCCGTGCCGATCATCGTCTTGGGGTTCCATGACGGAGGCGTTGCGTTCTCCGGCAAGGGCTGGTCGAGTTGTCATGGCGATGAGGGTTTTCACTTTCTCTTCCTCCTCCGCTACTGGGGATTGAATGGATTGGTTCGAGATATTGGGATTGGAATCGGACGGACTATCTTGGTCGGCCGGTGTCGGCCCGTGGTTTCGTAGTATCTCGGCTCTGGGCAGTTCGTCAAGGTGTCGCAGACCGAAAATTCGCATAAATTGTTTGGTTGTACCGTAAAGGAACGGCCGGCCGAGTTCGCTGGATCGCCCCGCAATTCGCACAAAATCACGTTCGACGAGTTGTCGCAGGACTTCGCCCGATTGTACCCCTCGAATGGCCTCTATTTCCACCCTTAGGACCGGCTGCCGATACGCCACGACCGCCAAGGTTTCCATGAGGGAGGCGGAAAGACGGATTTCCACAGGCACGGAATACAGCCGCCGCAGCCAGGGTGCAAACTTCGGGCGGGTCATCAACTGGAAACCGCCCGCCACCTCCTCCACGCGAAACGCTCTCTCTTCCGTATCATATCTTCGGTTCAAGGTCCGAATAAATGTACGCGCTTTCGTGCCGTCCGCCAAGCCGGCCAACTGGGCTAGTTTTCGGCTGGTTTGGGGCTGCCGCGAAAGAAAAAGAATCGCTTCCAACCGTGAAAGGTGGTTTTCGACCGCCACGCCACCCCCATCATGGCGGGGTGCGCCGGCCGGCAAGCCTTTTCGGACGCCATTTTTACCCCAGGAAAAAACCGCCCCGACCGCTATCGGGTGTCGGTAGCGCGTCGCCACGCTCCCCAGCCGCAGCGCGATGGTCGAAAGATTCGGTTTCATGCAAACCAAACTAATCCCGCCCAGGGGCTTTTGGCAAGCCCAATAACAGGGCGGAGGGGGGATATGAAGACAAGGAGACAAGGAGACAAGGAGACAAGGGGATATGGAGACAAGGAGAGAGGGAGAGAGGGAGATTTATCGCCGGCCGGCTTTTCCTTGCCTCCCTGCCTCCTTGTCTCCTCCTCTCCTTGTCTCCCCCTCTCCCTCTCTCCGTTCCACTTGCCTCAGCACCTGCAACATGGCCTGAAGCGGATCGGCATCGGTGGCCTCGAAATAGCGGGTGAAATCCGTGTTGCCGCCCACGGCCATCTTGCACGAAAAACGGTAAAGCTGGCGTTGACTGCCCCACGACTCGAGCAAGTAATATGACGCTCCCAGTTCCCGGAGCCGAATCTGAATATCGTCGAATCCCATTGGGACATCCGGCACGGCCGATACCGTTTCCACCGGTTCGTCGAGGGCGGCCGCGTCCTTGCGGGGCCCGGTTCCGGGTGGGCCGGCCATCCGAAGTTCGACGCTCGGACAAGGCGGCGCGGATCGGCCTGTCTCGCCGTTTACCCCCTGCGTGGAGGTCGACGCCGATGTCAACATGAGCGGCCAATCGAGGTTCCGAAACTTATCGAGTATTTCGGACCACGACGTTCCAGACATTGCCACCGCCGTGATTCCCACCACGCACACCAACATCGTAAACGCCCGAAATGCCGTGGTTGCCGATGATCGCATTGCTGGCAACGCCTCCTAATCCATGAAAAAATCGTCCTCGGACTCACCCTGTCAGAAGGCCAAATGATAACGATTTCTGGGGGTCTGGGGCAACGGCAATTCGGCGGCCGTCCGATAGCTAACATCTTTCTTCGACCTCGTGTACAATTTCCGCATGGAGCCGATCTATCTCGACCACAACGCCACCACTCCAACCCGCTCGGAAGTGGTGGAAGCCATGGCCCGATGCCATGCCAGACACTATGCCAACCCGGCCAGCCGGCATCGGCCCGGCCAGCAAGCAAGGCGGGCATTGGACGACGCCCGGGAGAAAATCGCGGAAATCCTCGGCGCCGATCTGTCCCCGCCGCGCCGCGACCGGCTGATATTGACCAGCGGCGGCACCGAGGCCAACAATCTGGCAGTGCTTGGCATCGCACTAAGCAACATGTCCCCTCCTCTCGCGGGAGAGGGGCAGGGGGCAGGGGCGTCTCTGCCCGGCCGGATCGTCATTTCGGCCGCAGAACATCAGAGCGTCATCGAGTCGGCCGAACACCTTCTGGAGCAAGGATGGCGGATGGACACTCTGGGCCTAACGCCCCAGGGCATAGTCTGCGTAGAGCAGTTGCCCCCATTGCTTGCCGCGGATACCAGACTGGTCAGCGTCCTGCTGGGCAACCACGAGACCGGCGTGATCCAGCCGGTCGAACAACTGGCGGCAATCTGCAATCGCGCCGGAGTCCCCATGCACACCGACGCCGTCCAGGCGGTGGGCAAGGTGCCGGTAAACTTCCACTCGCTCGGCGTGGCCGCAATGAGCATTGCCGCCCATAAGTTCCGGGGACCGCCGGGCGTTGGGGCACTGATCGTTCGGCAAGACGTACGGATCGCGCCGCTGATGTTCGGCGGACATCACCAATCGGGGCTGCGGCCGGGCACCGAGCCGGTCCCGCTGGCCGTCGGCATGGCCAAGGCACTGGAGCTTTGGCACAAGGAGCAGCAGCGATACGCCCGACGTTTGACCGCGTTGCGCGATCATTTCGAGCGGCAGTTGCAGGCCGGATTGCCGGATGTCGTTTTTCACGGCCTCCGCGCCGAGCGGCTCCCCCAGACCAGCAGCGTGGCCTTCCCCGGCCTCGACGGCGAAACGCTGCTGATGGCTCTGGACGTTGCCGGCGTGGCCTGCTCGATCGGCGCGGCCTGTTCCAGCGGCGCGACGGAGCTATCGCCGACGCTCCGGGCGATGGACCTGCCAAAGGAACTCGTGGCCTCTTCGCTACGTTTCAGCTTCGGCGCGACCAACACGGAAGCGGAGATCGACGAGGCGGTCCGGCGGATCGTGCGTGTATGCCGCGAGTTGGGCGACGCCGGCAACCGTGCCCCCGGTTCATTTAGCCCCCCGTGAATACACGGGGGGGACACTCGCGACACGCGTTCGGGGATTGCCCCCGGTGTATTCACCGGGGGCTAAATGATGCAGTTCACCGCCATTTAACCCCCATTCATTTAGCCCCCCGTGAATACACGGGGGGACACGCGCGACGCAACTAACCAACGTCCCATCCGCAACAACGCCCCACCCAAACAGCGCATTGATCTACAACGATTCGATGAAATCCCACGGCTTTTCCGAAAGACCGATCCGCGGATTGTGCCGCTCGACGTATTCGATCCGGCCATGTACCGATTCTTCATCAAAACAGAATCGTTTGTCGTATCCATCACTCCAGATAGGCCGTCCGGGACGCAAGCCCCAGCGAACCGCGTCCTTCGCATATTTCGCGATGCCTTCCACCGAATGTTCCGTGGCGGCGACCAGCACGTGGACGTGCCAAGTCTGGACCGTCAGCGCGAAAATCCGCAACTGCAATCGGTCACGGAGCGATTTCCCGATGAATGTTCCAACCTTTGAGAGTTGTCCCCGCTCGAAGAGAAACAGTGGGTGCTTCATGCGCCGCCGGTCGGCGGCCTCGAAGTCCGGGTTGGGCGGAAGGACCAATCCCCGATCGACCCAGCCGCGACGATCGCCCCGCAACCACGTGCCGTAAGTGGTCATCGTCAGCAGGACCGCCAACGTTCTTTGCACGCTGAAAACTCCGGGGGGATTCGGATTGAATGCGTTTTGGAACTTCACACCGTGCCCCCGGTGTATTCACCGGGGGCTAAATACGGTCAACTACATGCTTTCGCCCACCAAGCGGATCAAATCGACCGTGCGGCAGGAGTAACCCCATTCGTTGTCGTACCAGGCGATCAGCTTGAAGAACCGGCTGTTCAACTCGATACCGCTGTCGGCGTCGAAGATGCTCGAATTGGAATCGTGGATGAAGTCGGTAGAGACGACTTTTTCATCGCAGTATTCGAGAATGCCCTTCAGATACGTTTCGCTGGCCCGCTTCATCGCCGCACAGATGTCCTTGTAGCTGGTCTCCTTCACTGTGCGGACGGCCAGATCGACGACGCTTACCGTCGGGGTGGGCACGCGCAAAGACATGCCGGTCAGCTTGCCCTTAACCTCGGGGATCACCAAGCCGACGGCCTTGGCCGCGCCGGTGGTCGAGGGGATGATGTTGATCGCCGCGGATCGGCCACCCTTCCAATCCTTATGCGAGGGGCCATCGACCGTCTTCTGGGTCGCGGTGTAGCTGTGGACGGTCGTCATCAGAGCTTCCTCGACGCCGAAACCTTCCTTCAGCAGCACGTGGACCACCGGCGCCAGGCAATTGGTCGTGCAGCTTGCGTTGGAGATGATGTTGTGCTTGGCGGGGTCGTACTTCTCCTCGTTCACACCCAGCACAATGGTGACGTCTTCGTTCTTCGCCGGGGCGGAGATAATGACCTTCTTTGCGCCGGCCTCGATGTGCCCCTTGGCCTTGGTGGCGTCGGTGAACAAGCCGGTCGACTCGACGACCAGATCCACGCCGAGTTCCTTCCAGGGGAGCGCCGCCGGGCTGTCCTTGATGCCGAGACACTTGACCTTATGGCCGTTGACCACCAGCATGTCGTCTTCCGCCAAACCGGGGCTGGACTTTCCGCCGGCGACCGAGCCGGGAAACCTGCCTTGGGTGGAGTCGTATTTCAGCAGGTAGGCCAGCGCGTCGGCCGGCACGAGGTCGTTGACGGCGACCACTTCGATTTCCTTACCCAGCAGCCCTCGGTCGCATAAGGCGCGGAACACCAACCGTCCGATACGACCAAACCCGTTGATTCCAACTCGAATTGCCACGGCATTTCTCCTTTTCAGATTTTTTCGTTTTTTTTGCAAGGCTGCCCGGAACTCCGTGCAGCGGCATCGTCTTTTTTCCATTCACGGGCGAATCCGTAATTTTAGCGACGATCCAAGCAGCCGACAACTGCCCCCACCGCCCTCTTGTCATTCTGAGCGAGCGAAGAATCTTCGGCGTTTCGAGACCCTTCGTTGCGTTCAGGGTGACGGAAATGGCTTTTCCGCAACAGAAACTACATAAGATATATTTCCGAGCAACATCGGCCGCGAGATAATGAGCTAATCGGGGATACCCACCGCACTTGTTGTTTCAGGATATTTTGCTAGACTTAGAGTTTCGGCTGAAGCCCCGCGTTCAAAGGGGAATTGTTCCGTCGCAAAGTAATTTGTGATGACCAGGGTGATTTTCGCCGAACCAGTGCCTTATATACAGCATGAAACACCGGGGTTTCACCCCCTCTCTTGATGTGTTTTGGCTGTGCTGTTTGGTGGCTTACGATTGCAACACCGAGCGGCTCCGTGGCAGGTAATTCAGCAACATTTAGGAGGTTGATATGAGCGGTCTGGTAGTCGGCTATGGTCAGCCAAATCGTGAAGACGTGGCGGCGATGTTCGAGAAAATCGGACATCGCGGTCCCGCCCTTTCCGGGCTCTACCAACGGCGGCGGGCGATCATGGCACAGAACTATGCCTGGGGCGACCTTGCCCCCGACGGAGAAGGCGCGGAAGTCCCCGTCGTTTGTTCGCACGATGAAGGCGTAAGTATCTGTTACGACGGACAGATGGGCAACTGGGAAAAGCTGGCTGCCGAGCATGATGTCGCCGACGGGCCATTCCGAGAAGAACGCCTGCTGCTTGAACTGTATCGCAAGTACGGCAGCGACATGCTCCGGTATTTGGGCGACGCGATTTTCGCCTTTGTCATTTCCGACGGGGAAAAGCTTTTCGCGGCCAGGGATCTGCTGGGGATTAAGACGCTCTTCTACGGCCGGGAGAACGGCACACTGTATCTGGCCTCGGAATTGAAGAGCCTTCGGGCAGTAACCGATGACATCCGCGAATTCCCGGAAGGGCACTTTATGGATGCGGATGGAAAGCCCACCCGATTCGCAAAATTATCGGAGCCGTCCGAGGTCACGGATGCCGGGATTCCGCAAATCGCCGAAGACGTGCTGGACATCGTCGAACGAAGTATCCGCAACCGCGTCGATTTTGTTCGCCCGACGGCTGCATTGCTCAGCGGCGGCATGGACAGCAGTGTGATTTCCTACTTGTCGAGCAAACTATACAAGGAGAAGTTCGGCGCGGACGCCAGATTGAAAACGTTTGCGATGGGCGTGGGCGAAAGCGACGATATCCACCACGCTCGCGTGATGGCCGAGCACATCAGCTCGGATCATCAAGAGTTGATCGTCGACCTGCGAGAGATTCTCGACGCTCTGCCGGAGGTGGTCTATTGCCTCGAGTCCTTTGATCCATCGTTGGTGAGAAGCTCGGTTTCAAACTACTTGATCTCAAAATTCGCCGCTGAAGAGGGTATTGAAGTTTTGCTTTCCGGCGAAGGCGGCGACGAGATATTCTGCGGCTACACGTATCTCAAGGATTTTCCGCCGGAACAGTTGACCGCCAAGCAGATCGAATGCCTGGGCTACTTGCACAGCAATGCCTCTTTGCGTTTGGACCGAATGAACCAGTGCAATTCGGTGCGTGTGGTGGCCCCTTTGATTTCCGGGGAGTTGCTCGACTATGCGTTGCGGATTCCTCCGCGGTATAAGCAGAAGCCCGATGGAGAAGGAAAGATCGAAAAGTGGATATTCAGAAAGGCCTACGAGTCCGTCTTGCCCGGGTCCATTGTCTGGCGAGGAAAGCAGGAGTTTTCGCAAGGCTCGGGGTCGGCCGACGTACTCCCCGGTTACTTCGAGGACGCCATTGACGACCAGCAATATGCCGAAGCCCGCGAAAAACACCCGCTGATCCGCAGCAAGGAAGAGTTCTATTATTTCCGCATTTTCACCGAGCATTTCGGAGCGGATCGGGCCGTGGAAACGGTCGGTCAGTGGGTGAGCCTTTAGATTCAATCACGAGGCTTTGGATACACCGATTTGGTTTGACAGAACATGACCACAGAGGAAGATATTTTGTTGAAAAAATATACCAGCGAGTTGCACCGAACGCTTACCGCGCCCTATGCGCCCTTAAATAGCAGCGCCGTACAGCAGATTGCCGAGGCGGCGTTGGAGATTCTGGCCAAGTCGGGAATGGCCGTGTACTCGCCGACGGCATTCGAGGCGCTTCGGGCGGCCGGCGCCCAGGTCGATACGGAAAAGCGCATCGTCCGGTTCCCCCGCGCGCTGGTCGAAGACGCCATCGACTCCAACCCCTCGTCTATCACGCTCTTTTCCCGCGATGGCGAGAATGACGCCGTTTTGGAAAGAAATCGCGTTCATTACTCCACCGGCGGCACGGCCATCTACGTGCTTGATCCAGACACCGGCCAGCGGCGGCCTTCGACCGTGAAAGACGTAATCCTCAACGCCCGAATGGTCGAGGCTCTGGAACACATCCACGCGTTTACGATCAACGTTTTTCCCAACGAGATCAAGCAAAAGGATCACATCGACGCCAACCGCTTCTTTCATTCTTTTGACAATACGGCCAAGCACGTGATGGGCGGCATTTACTCCATGAAGGGATGTCGGGACGTGGTCCGCATGGCACAGATGATCGCCGGAAGCGCGGAGGCGCTGCGAGAGAAACCGTTTGTATCGTTCATCACGCTGATAATCAGTCCGTTTAAGATCGACAAGGACTACGGCGAGATAACTTGCTACCTGGCAAAGGAGAAGCTGCCGGTCGTCGTGCCGACCGAGCCGATCTGCGGCACGACTTCGCCGATCACCTTGGCCGGAAACGTATTGACTCACGTTGCCGAGACGCTTGGCGGGATTGCCCTGGTCCAGTGCGTCAACAAGGGAGCGCCGGGTATCTGCGGGGGAGTGGGGTCGATCACAAACCTACAGACGATGGATCATTTGGGTGGACCGATCGAGCGGGCCATGATAAACGCCGCCGTGTCGCAAATGGCCCAATATTTCCAGATACCCTTGTACTCCACCGGCGGGACCACCGACTCGAAGGAAGTGGATGTTCAAGCCGCCTACGAGAGTGCCATGTCGAGCTTGTTGGTGGCCATGTCCGGCGCGAATTACATCCACGATATCGCGGGATTGATGGAGTCGGACCTCACGGTTTCCTACGAGAAACTGGTGGTGGACAACGAAATCCTGGGTATGTGCCAGCGAGTGCTTCGCGGTATCGAAGTCAACGATGATACTCTGGCCACCGAGCTGATGATCGAGAAAGGCCCCGGCAAGGACTTCATGACGGAAGAGCACACGCTGCGGCACATGCGTGGAGAGTTTTATGTTCCGGAGTTGGCCAACCGCCGGAAACGAGATTCGACGTCGCCCGGCGACAATTCGCTGTCCCGCGCCAAGGCGATTGTCGAGGAGATCAAGTCATCTCCGCCGGACAGCCTGCTGCCCGCGGATTTGCGAGAGAGAATTCTACAATCGTTCCCGGAAATTCAATTGGCGGAAAATACTTGTCGCGTGGGAAGTCAAGAGAAAGAAGAGTGTCGTGTCTGAATTGCAGCGAGAAGGCGTGGTGGTTAGACCGCACTGCCGATTGTCTCAAACACAAGTCAAGCTGATTGACGGAGTGTCGCGCGATCTGCTGGAGAACCCCGGCTTGTTGTGCCACAACGCCGCGGCGGCCGATATCTATCGTTCCGCCGGCGCGAAGATCGAGAGCGAGGCAAGTTGCGTTCGCGTCCGCCTCCCGTCTTCGATCATCGACAAGGCTCTGGATTCCGCGCCGTCGAAGATTGTGCTTGGCGCCCGCGATCCGTCGAACCGTTTGATCCTCGACGCCCACGAACCCCGCGTGCGGTTCGGCAGCGGTTCGGAAACAAACATCTGGCTGGACGTAAAGTTCGAGGGCACGGCGCCGAAGTATTCGCGTCTACCCGGTTCCATCGAACGGCTGCGCAAATCGGCCCATCTTTGCGGAAATCTGGAGAACTTGGACTTTTTTATCCGCAACGTGAACATCCGGGACGAGGGGATCACGGAAACGAACAAGGACGTCAACCAGTTCTTCACCAGCTTGAACAACATCGGCAAGCACGTCCAGGCGGGACTGACAAGCCTGGAAGCCCTGGATGACGTGATGCGAATGGGGCGGATCGTTGCGGGCGGACGAGATGCTTTCCAGGAGAATCCCGTTCTCTCGTTTATCACCTGCGTCATCAAAAGCCCTTTGCAAATGGTGGATGATACGACGACGAAGTTGATCGAGATTTCCAAGCGACGGGTTCCGGTTGTGATTTCAAGCTGCCCGATGGGAGGGGCAACCGGACCGTTTGACGAGTTCGGCATGGTGGCCCAAATCAATGCCGAATTGCTGGCGGGCGTGGCGCTGAATCAACTGGTCGCGCCCGGCGCGCCGGTGTTGTACGGAGCAGTACCCGTCCGATCGCGGTTGGACAACCTGAACGATATGTACGCGGCGCCGGAATTCGTCCACTACAATCTTGATTGCGCTCAGATGGCCCGATTCTACGGGCTGCCGTGCTACTCGACCGCCGGCGTGGGCGATACGTCCGTGCCGGGTATCCAGGCCACCGCCGAGAAAATGCTCACGCTGCTGTCCGTCCCGGCGTCGGGAGCACAATACATTCACTACGCGTTCGGTCTGCTCGAGCGAACCAATGTATTCTGTCCGGAACAGGCCATTTTGGACGACGCCCAAATCGATTTGGTCAAGCGAACACTGCAAGACCCTCCGGTCGACGAGCAGCGTCGGGAGGACGTGTTGTCGTTGGTGCGGGAAGTAATGGAGTCCACTCACAAGACCTATATGTACCACCTTCCGTTACCCAGCCGCGACCCGGTCTATGCCCGCTATCCGCTTGAAGACGAGGACGCCGGCGCCCTGGCTGCCGCCCATCGACGATACCGTGAAATCCTGGAACGGCCGCGCAACCAGATGCCCGCCGAACTCCGAAAGGAAATAGTACAGAGTGTTCCCGGCATCTTGCCGGAAACATTAGCTGAATAAAGAGAAAGCAACATGAATACTCAAGAAACAGACAACGACAACGATCAAATGGAGGCATACACAGAAGCCGTCACCAGCGGTCTGTACGCCAAGCAGTCCGGGCTGGTGGGGAAGTACGACAACGTTCGCCGCCTGTGGGAGGACGAGATCACACGGCATTTCCTGCACCCCCACCTCAAGCGATTGATCGAGCAAAAGCAATCCCGCATGCAACGCGTCCGGATCATGGACTTGGGATGCGGCAGTGCCGACGGCTATGAACTGCTCGCCGGCGTGCGGAACCGCAATGCGGACTTGCAAGACTTCGAGGTCGCCCTGTTGCCCCCGAACATACTGAGCGTCTATAAGGGCGTTGACCTGAATGAAGAGCTTATCACTCAGGCACAGGGTATCTACGGCCATGATTCCAAGCTCGTCTTTGAACAAGCCGACTTCACCCAGGGGCTTCCACTGGCCGAAAACGAGAAACCCTACGATCTGTACTTTGCCTCGTATGGCACGTGTTCCCACCACAACGAGGATGAAACGCTCATTCGACTTTTAGCGGACATTGCCTCCCGCGTGGAAAAGCACTGTTTGATTGTCTGCGACTGGCTGGGCCGGTATTCCTACGCGTGGCAGTCGCTTTGGACAAACGACCTCTCGGAAAACCGCAATATGGACTACGTCGTTTCCTACATCTATGAAAAGGAAGAGCGGGAACGACGACGCGACGAATTGCAGCACCTCCTTCTCCGACTGGTCAGCCGGCGGGAAGCGGAGGGGATTGTCGCCGAGGCGAGCAAGCGCGCGGAAGTGGAAATCAAGCCGCTTGATTATTTCGACCGTTCGGTCTTCACCGGCCGCCACATGGACACTGGGGATTACAACCCCCATGCCCAGCCGATCCGCTTGGCCGTCAATTCCTTGCACGAAGCCAACGTGCGTACCGACCCTAGTTCTCTGCTGGTGGACTATACGCCGAAGGCGGGATTCGAGTTTATCAACGACTATTTCGAGCATCTTCAGATGTGTTGGAACGCACTGGTCTTGTACGTCGATGAACTGATGCAGAACTACGACGTCCAGAAGAGAGCCTTTTCTTCCGAACAGCCGCCGGTCCCGGCTTCATACCCGCCGGCCCTGCGGGAAATGATGGAGCGAATGAAACTGGTTGTCGAAGGAGTCGGTTGGCTCGGTCTCGGTCTGCCTCGCGAGAATATCATCGAACCGCAATTGGGATACGCTCTGCGCTATCTGGAAATGAAGCTCCAGCAAGGACTCGGGTGTGCGCACGGGTTGGTCGGGATATTTGAAGTGAACAAAGACTAGGCCGCATTTCTCACCATAGTGGGGCAGACATTCTTGTCTGCCCCACCTGACACACTGTTGTCGATTGCCCCCGAGTGGTGCGAAAAGAAAAACCCCCGCATTTACCGAAAAATGCGAGGGTATGCGTAAGTGTACAACGGTACATGTGGAGGCGGCGGGAATCGAACCCGCGTCCCGCGACGTTTCCGTGCATGCTTCTACGTGCGTAGTCGGATGATTTACGCCTTCGCCGCAAAAACCCCCAACCGACGGGGTGAATGAGCAGCTAGTCGGGAACTAATTTAATCCCAGGCGTGCCCAACAGTGACCCAGGACGATCCGGAATTGTGGCCGGCAGTCGGACCTCTCCGGCGAAGGCCCTCAGCCGGGGCAACCTATCTCTAGGCGGCCATTGCGAGATTAGACTCGGCAATTAAGTTTTTTGGTCGGCTTTTTACGTGGCCTGCTGACCAACCACGGCACGCCACCTACACTTCCATCGCCCGGTCGAATCCAGTTCGCCCCCAAGCGGTCAAACAACGGACCGGTCAACAGTTATTATACCTTCCCACAGGGGCGTTGGAAAGCACTAATGTGTCGAGGAGTGATCCGGCCTACTACGAATCTCTTGTTGCCCGGGTCAAACCTGCCAGATTGGTGGGTTTGGCGCCGAAACACCAACTGGCGATCCATCCGACAACGAAGCACGTAATCATTCCGATGCCGGCGTAAAGGAAGAAGCTGACCTCCGTGTGTTGCTGTACGAGGCAAAGCACGATCACGCCGACGACGGCCCCGAACAGTGCTCCGTGGGCATTGGCCCGCGTGGTGAAGATACCCAGGGCGAACAACCCCCCCAACACCCCGACGGTTAGCCCCAGAACCGCCAGGAAGTTGTCCCACAGCGAAAGGATATCGGCGCTGGCCATCGCGCAGGCCACGCAGGTAACGACCGCACCGACCGCCACGATGATCGCCCGGGCCAACCGCAGGCTGGAAAGATCGGAAGCGGCCGGTTTCATCCGGCGATAGAAATCGGTCACCACGCACGTGGCCACGCTGTTCAGACTGCTCGACAGGGTTGATTGAGTGGCGGCGAAGATGCCGGCTATGACCAGCCCCGCGACTCCCGCCGGCATTTGTTTGATGATGAACAGCGGAAACACGGCGTCGGTCGCCATGTTCGGGTCGATCTGCCGCGGGTGTGCTTTGAAATAGACGAACAACGCCGTGCCGACGGCAAAAAACAGCGCGCAGGAGGGGAGCGCCATCAGGCCGTTCGTCCATATCGCCCGCGCTGCGCGTCTGGTGTCCTTGGTGGTCAGGTACCGTTGCACCACGTCCTGGCTGGCCGTGTAACTGGCGATGTTTGCAATAATGCTACCCAGCAGAATGACCCACACCGTGGCGGCCGTGGTGTCCCAGCCCCAGTCTACGTCTTCAAAGAATTTTCCGTTTGCGTGCGCCACGTCGATCAGCCCCGACAGTCCGCCGTCAGTTTGAGCCACGATGACGATCAGCGTCAACAGGGCACCGATAAGCAATACGATGGTTTGGATCACGTCGGTCCAGATCACCGCCTCGATCCCGCCGAACACGGTGTACAAAATGCACAACACGCTCATCAGCAGGATGCAGACATAGATGTCCAACGAGCTGACCGTGGCCAGCGCCAGGGCCGGCAGGTAGAGAACGATGGCCCCCCGGCCAAGCTGAAGGACGATGAACGAAACGCTGCCGAACCAGCGCACCGCCAAATTGAACCGCTTCTCCAAATACTCGTAGGCCGAAGTGACGTCCAGCCCGCGGAAAAACGGCAAATAAAAGATTATCACCACCGGGGCCGCCAGCAAGATGGCCAAGGCGTTGAAGTAGTAGGCCCAATCGGTGGCGTAGACCTTGGCGGGCACGGCCATGTACGTTATGGAACTGAGCATTGTGGCGTAGATGCTCATGCCGGCCGCCCACCAGGGGACGCGCTGGCCGCCGCGAAAGAAATCGTTGGTGTTCTTATTCCTCCGCGAAAACCAGCAGCCGACCACCACCACGCAGGCCAGATAGCCGATCAAGGCCAGGTAGTTGAGCCAACCGAACGGGGTGTGGTGGGTTACGGGCCGAAGGAGATCGACCCGGGGCGAACGCACTCCCGGGCGTACTTCGCCGCTGGGGACGACGAAGCCTCCGTCCCACGCCACCGTCGGCGCGGTAACCCGCGGATTGGATATCCGTCCCATCGATGCCCATGCGTCGGTGATCGTCCCGTAAACCAACACCTCGCGGCAGAAGCCCGGATGGGAAGGACCGGCCGTCAGATGCCAGTGCGAACCGTCGTCGCCGCCGAGGACGGCCAGGTGCGATTGGCCCAAGGGGATCGCCGGCGAGGGCGAGGCCGACACGAACTGCGGCGGCGGAGCGATCTCCCGCCAACCTTTCCCCGGTGTGTATCGGTAAGCGTTTTCCAAGGGGACGCGACGCGGCTTTCCGCCGCTCGGATCGGGCGCCAAGTCCACGCCACCGATCAGAAAGAACGCCCCGTCCTGCACTCCAGCCACGGCCAACATTCGCCCCCGGCCGGGCCACGGCTCCAACTCTTCCCACTTCCATTGTTCCCGCGGCCGGTCAACATCGAGTTTCCAAAACGTCTTCAAGGTCTCGACCGCGTCCGGTTGCTCCAGACCACCGGCCACGTAGATCGTCTGCTCCAGAATCGCGCCGCAGGCAAAGGCCGCGGGCCGGGGCAGGGGGGGCAAATCGGCAAACGTAATCTTGCCGTCGATCCGGCGGAGCAGAAAAGATTCGGTGTAGTGTCTTTCCGCGTCGCCACCGCCGATGCAGAAAACGCCGTCGCCAAGCGACAGCGACACGCCGTAGCCAAGCGGTCGCGGCAGCCGGGCGTCGCAGGTTATCCACTTGCCGTCGGGCCGATCCAGCACGTAGATGCGATCGTGCCAGACCTTTTTGCCTCCCTCCCAGGGCATGCCTCGAGGGAAATTCGCGCCGCCGGCGACGATCAGCGAGCCGCCGGAGATGCCCGCGTAAGGGCCGGCCACGCCGATCGCGTCCGGCAGGTCGGGCAAGCGGCTCCAGCTAAACAAGGTGTCGTTCGGCGCCTTCGACTCGGCCGAATACCCCGCTCCCGCTCCAAGGATCGACAACGCCAGGAGAACTGATGTTTGCAGCATGTTGTTTCGGATACTGGTTCCCACGCAGAGGGTAACACGTCCCTGAGCGCAGCGAAGGGCGTGGTTTGAAATTGAAATATCCGTATTTAGCCCCGGGTGAATACACCCGGGGCAAGCTTGTTTGGGCGGCAGTACAACTGCCACTCCAACATTTGGCTTTTCCAACGGACTTCTATGTCGTTGAAAACAAGGGGATTACCCTTCCGATCATACCGCGCCGCCGCCTGGACCAATAGGCCCGACCGACATCCGCACCAGCGGCCGTCGCACTGGTTGTTCGGCGGCTTGATTGGTATGATTGATATTTTAGGTTGGCGGCGATTTTCGTGATAAGTAGTTTCTGTTGCGGAAGAGGTGGGTGCCTACTACCGATGAAAGAAGAACTTTTAGCGGCATTGATGGGCATAGTGGAGGGGCTGACCGAGTTCCTGCCCATCTCGTCCACCGGACATCTGATCATTGCCGGCCAGTTCTCCGGCTTCGATAGCATGATGCCAAAGGACGCGGCCGACGCCTTCAAAGTGGTCATCCAACTCGGAGCGATCCTGGCGGTGGTGGCCGCTTACCCCAATCGCTTCACCGGCCTGCTCCGCTTCAGAGACAACCGCGGACTGACCGGCCTCCGCGGCCTCGGGCTGCTGGCGATTACCTCCATCCCCGCCTCGATCGTCGCGCTGTTCGCACGCGAATCCATTCAAAAGCACTTGTTCAACAACACGACCGTCTCCATCGCGTTGATCGTCGGCGCCCTATGGATTTTGGCGGTCGAGCGTTTTCGTCCGCAACCCCGGGTCGAAAGCGTCGATGCACTCACTTGGAAAGAAGCCTTGGCGATCGGTATGTTCCAATGTTTCTCTCTATGGCCGGGCATGTCGCGGTCGGCCTCTACCATTCTCGGCGGCATGATAGTGGGCGTCGATCGGAAAGCGGCCACCGAATACTCCTTCTTCGCCGCCGTGCCGATCATGGTCGCCGCGACGCTCTACGAGTTTTACAAGAGCTACACGATCCTGGAGGCCGCGCAATTTCAGATATTGGCGATCGGATTCATCGTCTCGTTCATTTCCGCCTGGGTGGCGGTGAAGTCCTTCATTCATTTTCTCGGCCGCCACACACTCGTCCCGTTCGCCTGGTATCGGCTGGTAGTGGGCAGTGTGGTTCTCTGGATGGCGCTGCGTGGTTAAATTGACGGTGTCCGGGGAATGGGCTAGAAGAAAACGCAATTTAGCAGCCCGTTGAAAAAGGGCGCCACTGCTGGCTTGCCCAGCAGTGCGGGAAGAAACCCCCGGGAAACACTGCTGGACAAGCCAGCAGTGGCGCCCGAACTCTCGAAAACCGACTTTTTCCAACGGGCTGTTAGGGTGAGGGCCATCCGCCGGAAAACCAGTGGAATTACAGTGATATCCGCACTGCCCTCACCCCCGGCCCCCTCTCCCAAAGGGAGAGGGGAGACATTTCAAAACACGTTGTTAGCGGCGGAAGGCGATGTGGCGGCGCCAGCGGGCGTCGTCGATCCGGGGAAAGTCGCCGCGAAAATGCACCCCACGGGACTCTTCCCGCTCCAACGCCGCACGGATCATCAGCCGCGCCGCGGAGAGCATGTTCTGCAACTCCCAGCCCGCCGGATCGGACAACTGACGTGGCAGCACGTAACGCGACCAATGGTCGATCGTGTCCTGGGCCTCTTCCAAATCCTCGGCGTTGCGTCGGACGCCCACGTTGCGCCACATCAGGCTTTGCAGCGAGTTGCGGATGTCGGCCAGATTCAGCGGCTCGGCCGGCGCGTCGGAGCGTGGGTTTTCGATGACCGAGGCGGTGAAGTCGTCGTGCAATTCGGCGGCTTCCCTCGATGCCCCTCCGCCGGCATGAGCGCCGAAAAACACCGCTTCGAGCAGGCTGTTCGAGGCCAGCCGGTTGGCCCCATGAAATCCGCTGGCGGCGACTTCTCCCGCCGCCCAAAGCCGGGGCATCGTCGTGCGACCTTCGATGTCCACCGAGATGCCGCCCATAATGTAATGCGCCCCCGGCCGGACCGGAATCCGATCGCGGCTGATATCCAGATTGAACTCGGCGCAGACGGCGGCGATGCTCGGAAAACGCTCGCGGACCTTCGCCGGATCGAGGTGGTTCAGATCGAGGAATACGTTCGGATGCCGCGTCTTCTCCATCTGATCGACGATCGCCAGGCTAACCACGTCGCGTGGGGCCAGTTCTCCACGGGGATCGTAGTCGGGCATGAATCGGCGGCCGTGACGATCGACCAGCCAGGCCCCTTCGCCCCGGACCGCCTCGCTGATCAGGCTGCGGCTACCCCCGGCGATGTAAAGCACAGTCGGATGGAACTGCATGAACTCGACGTCTCGCAGCTCGGCCCCCGCGCGGTATGCCAGTGCCATTCCGTCGGCGGTGGCCACCGCGGGATTGGTGGTCTCTCGATATAGTTGCCCGGCCCCGCCGGTGGCCAAAACCGTCTGTTTGGCCCAGACCATGGTTTTTCCGTGCCGCTCGTTCCAAACCAGCGTGCCGCGGCAGACGCCGTCGAGCGTCAACAGATCGAGCGTGAAGGTGTTTTCCCAGATTTCGATGTTGGCTGTTTCCCGCGCGCGGCAGATCATCGCCCGCATGATCTCCTTACCCGACGCGTCGCCCAGGGCGTGGACAATGCGTTGTTTCCCATGTCCTCCCTCGCGTGCCAGCGCCAGTCGATCCCCTTCCCGATCGAACCGCACGCCCCAGCGGATCAATTCCTCGATATGAGCGGGAGCCTCTCGGACCACTTGCTCGACCACCGCCGGATCGCAGAGCGAGACCCCGGCCCGTAACGTGTCGGCGCCGTGCTCCTCGAAACTGTCTTCCGCGTCGAGCGTGGCGGCGATACCCCCCTGGGCGAGGCTGCTGTTGGAATGTTCCACACCCTGTTTGGCGACCACCACCACCGACAGCCCCGGATCGACGGCCAGCGCCGCCCGCAAACCCGCCAGACCGCTACCGACGATCAGCACGTCGGCAAAAAAATGCGGCACGTGTTTGGTATGGAACGGAACGAGGTATCGGGGAACGTCTGGGGACATGGTGTTGGGGTTAAGCCGGAGGTTTGTTGCCGGTATGTGGCCGAGGCGGGATTCGAACCCGCACGAGCGTTAAGCCCACGGGATTTTAAATCCCGAGCGTCTGCCATTCCGCCACTCGGCCGTAAGAACGCTGATTGCCAAGACTAAGCAGGCATACCACCGCTCAATCACTTTTTCTCTTGCTTTTGCTCGGTCTGCGGAGACGCGCCGTACTGCTCCCGTTGGACGTCGATCACGTCCTGAAGAATAAACTTCTTGGGGAAGGGATCGTCAAGTTGGCTGAGGATGCGACGGTAGCGCTTGATTACTTCCAGCAAGTACTCGCCGAGCGTTTGGTCGGAGACGAGTTCCGGGTTGGCGTCGAGTACCTTGCGCCACTCCGCCATGCCCTCGCGGTAGGCGTCGCGGGCAGCGATCAGCGACCCCTCGGAGAAGGCCCGATCGCCTTGGAAGATGAATTTCCGGGCGTCTAGCATCTCGGAGTTTTGCTCGATCTCGGCCCGCTTCTTCCAGTAATCGAAGTTCACGATGTTGCGGTATCGGCTGATGTAGGTGGCGAGTTGTTCGTGTTTGGCGATCTTCTTGGCCAGTTCGAGGGCTTTTTTTTGTTTTGGGTCGGTGATCCGGCGTGCGACCTCGTTGTGCGTGACCGCAATGGCGCCCTCCGCTTCCGAGGCGAGCTCAAATTGCTTGCCGGTCCGCTTTTCAGGCGGGGTATCGAGGGCTTCGCGCTGGCTATCGGTCAGTGCGGCCCTCTTCTCGGCGACGATTTTTTCGCGTAGCCCCGGCTGAAGCGCGTCGAGTTGGGCCAACAGATCGCGGGCGGTTTTCTCCTCCAACTCCTTATCGTCCAGGCGGATTATCACGGGTTCGTTGAGGCTGTCCTCGCGCCGGTAAGAGGTGGGTATGTCCTCCGAGGCGTAGCGTTGCCAATATTTGGCGGCCTCGTTCCACGCCGCCTTGGCCTTCTCGCCGAAGGTGCCGTCCGTTTCCAGGCCCTCGGCGTAGCTCATCTGACACATCGGGGCGCTGGAGCGGTAGATCAACGGGCTTTTGCCCATCATGCTCACGCCGAGATTGTTCACCATCTCGATCGCCTTCTCATACCACCACTTGCCCACCAGCCAGTTGTCGCGCAGGACGGTCGGCCGATTAAAGCGGTCGTGGTAGTCGTCGTCTTCCTTGAACAATTTGCGGAATTGCTTTTTCTCATCGGCTTTGCCGATCTTTTGCGAGGTCATCCAGCCCATGTCCCACAGCAGCCGCGGCTCGCGCTTGTTGTATTTGGTGCCCTCTTCGAGGAAATCGATCCCCTTCATGACCCAACGGTAGCGTTCGCGGAAGTCGTCGAACTCGACCGAGATGTTGTAGGAGAGGTTCCAGGCCTGATTGCTCCAGACGTTGATGAAATTGGGTTGGACCTTGGTGATCTGGTTCAACGTGGCGCCGAAATTGGTCCAGTCCTTTTTCATTTTGTAGCCGGCGGCTTTTTCCCAGAGGATATTGGCCGCCACGCCCCGCAACCCCAGCGTGGCCAGTTTGACGGTGACGCTGGTTGGGTCGATATCGCCGATCTGCGCCTGGCTCAACTCGTAATCGTCGCGGAGCCGGGAAAGCTTTCCGCCGGGAGAACCCGGAGATCCCTTGGTGGCGATGGTGGCCGGCCGGCTCAGCCAGAGCAAAGGGATCAGCAAAAAGAAGATCGCCAACGCGTAGATAATTTTGCGTTGAAAAGTGCTAAGCGAACTCATAGGCCACCTCGTGTTGCGAAACCGCAAGCGGTATTACTGGCCGGTAAACCGGCCAGCCCTCTTAATTAGTTCCCAATCCCTCTTATCGTGCCACCTCTCGGTTCTTCAGGCACAAATACGCCGCCACGAACAACGGCAATACGAACGCAAACGTCCGGCAGGTATACGTCAAAATGGTATCGCCGGGGATGTTGAACCCATAAGCGACGCATTTGGAAAATACGTTGAAGCGGGAGAGGTCGGGCAACACGGCGGCCAGCAGCCAGAGACCAAACGCCGCCGGCTGGTCGAGGGTCTGAACCACGGTTGTCCGCAGGCCCGGCTCCATTTCCGAAGTAACGTTGTCCTGAGTGAGGATGCGGACGATCGACTCGAACGGTCCGCCGCCGTAGGTCTGGTGGGTCGCCAGGCGGAACATGAAGTCGTGGAACAGCCCGCCCAGCAACGCTCCGAAGGTGGCCAAAATGGCCACCGGACCGCTGAGGAACGTGCTGAACAACACGCCCAACGAGATCACCAACAGCCCCAGCAGCCAGATGCCGAAGTAGCCCTTGGCGAAGTTCCACGCGAACGAGGCGTTGTGGGCGCGGAGGTACATGTCGGCCTGTGCAACGCCGAAATACTGCGCCATGTCGACGCAACGCAGCCAGATTTCCACTTCACCGTCGGAGACGAATTCCTTGAACAGATCGACCTTCTTCCCGTCGGGAGTCCGCACCTCGCGGGGAATGAGCCGGTTGTCTATCTGGAACTCCTTCGACTGGAATATCTCCACTTCCGTTGGCTTGACGTCAGGCCCGGCGCGGGGGTTTCTCAGCAGCAGACTGCCCGTCACCCCTTTCTCGATGTTCCCCTTGTGCGTGCGGAAGATGCCGAGGGTCATGTCCACGGGCAAGCCGGCTGGGAACCGCTCCTCGGTAATCCCCTGGAAGGTCCAGACGGCCGCGGCCAGCGATCCCCCCTCGATATAACTGCGGTAGGTCCATTCATCGCCCACGTTGATGCCCTTGTCGGTCGATTTACCCTCGCGGTTCCGAAACGCGAGCTTTCCGTAGACGGGCACGCGGGCCAGCAGCATCCCTTCCGGCTGGCCGAGTTGATACTTCTTTCCGGCCGACTCCTTCGAGAGCAACTCTTTCCAGTCCTCATCCAATTCGTGCCAGTGTCCTTGTTCCGTTTCCACCCGCCCGTTGCCCGAGGGATCGACGCCCACCTTGTGTCGATGTTCGTATACACGGGTAGTGACACCCTGGCGTCCGGTCGGCCGGCCGGCGTATTCAACGGTTTTTAGGCTGTCGGCGTCTATTACATGCGTATGGGCCAACCCGCGCTCGACGAAAAAGTAGCTGATTACCCCCATAATCAGCAGCAGGCAGGTCGCCACCGCGGTGAAGCCCGCGATCCGCCCCAGCACCACCTCGCTGGAGCGCACCGGCTTGGTGACGATCGTGTGCAGGGTGCAGCTTTTGATGTCGGCCGGCAGACTCAGCGAACTGAGGAACAACAACAATAGGATCACCAGGTAACCGGTGGTGGTTAGCACGAAGTTCAGATACAACCGCGCGGGGGCAATGCTTCCCGGATCGAGGAACCAGCCGGCGAACAGCAGGATCAAAATGAACACGGCGAAGACCACCATCACCCGGCGGCGGATCGACTCCTTGATCCCCAGCCAGGCCAGCGCGCCGACGCGCCGCGGCGAGATGCGGATTACGTCCAACGCACAGTCTCCGATTGCCTGGCCCGATATCTCCAAGGCCTTGATCGGACCGCGTCTGAGCGCCACCGCCAACCAGCCGACGACAAACACCGCGGCCGCCGCTGAAATAATCACCAGGAACCACCAATACAAGGCACCCTGATGCCAACCGCTCCCCAGGAGCCATTGCAGCCCTCCAGAGCAAGAGTTCCGCAATCCCTCCGCGAAATCAGCCAACGTCAAGGTCCAGGCGATTTCCTTCGCCTTTCCCAGCAGGAGCAGTTTCCAGGCGATAATTCCCAGCACGATGAGAACAATTGCCGCGGCCGATCCGCTGCCGATGGCCTTCGCGGCGCCGCGGTCGGTCGAGCCATGCCCCTTTCGTAGGCGGGCAACCAGCCAAGATAGTCCGGCGATCAGCAAAAGAAGAAACACCGTCAGCGGCAACGGATGGAACAAACGTCCTTCGGTCCACTCCGGCCCAAACAGCCAGATGAACAGCGGCGTTACGTCGGTAATGTCGATGACCATCGTAGGGGCTTCCTCGTTCCCGTCTGCGTTCCTTAGAACCTGGGAAGAAATATAACTTGGCGAAATTCCGATGAGGGTGGCACGTCCCTGAGCGTAGCGAAGGGCGTGGTTTGGTCGTGTCCCACGCCCTTCGCTACGCTCAGGGACGTGCCACCCAAATTCTACAACTAATTTTTCCCCAGACCCTTAATTATCCTCCGCGACTCCCCGAACTCTGCGGCCAGGATGCTCCTCGCTTTCGCGGATGATCTTCAGGAACAGATCCTCGAGCGTCGCGGTCGGGTTGCCGATGTTGAGCACGTGTCCGTTGTTGTGTTCGATCGCCCGTTTGACCTCTTCTTGGGCGATGGCGCTAAGCCCCGTAACGCGGATTTCGGTCACGTCTTGGACCTTCAGCAGGCTGTCCACCCGGCCAATCTCCTTCAATTCTCCCTGATACAAGATGGCGATACGGTCGCAAACGTCTTGTACGTCGGCCAGCAGGTGGCTGCACAAGAGGACCGTTTTGCCCTCGTCGCGGAGCTTGATGATCAGATCCTTCATCTCGCGGGTGCCGATCGGGTCGAGGCCCGTGGTCGGTTCGTCCAGCACGATCAGTTCCGGGTCGTTGATCAGCGCCTGTGCCAGACCGATGCGCCGGGTCATGCCCTTGCTGTATTCCTTCAACTGCCGCCGCTTGGCCCAGTCCAAGCCGACCATCTCGATCAGGTCGGCGACCCGCTGGCGGCGGACCGCTCGCGGCATGTTGAACAGCCGCCCGTAAAAATCGAGCGTCTCCTCGGCGTTGAGGAAGCGATAGAGGTACGATTCCTCGGGGAGGTAGCCGATCCGCTCGTTTTTGGTCACTTCCCTTGCGTCTCGGTCGAAGACCAGGGCCTGGCCGGTGGTGGGGAACAGCAGGCCGAGCAGCAATTTGATGGTGGTGGTCTTGCCCGAGCCGTTAGGCCCAAGAAGCCCGAAAATCTCGCCGCGGCGGACTTCCAGGTCGAGTGCCTTCAGTGCCCTTACTTTTTGACGCCCCCAGAAATCGCGGTAAACCTTGGTGAGATTTCGGGTTTCGATGATGATTTCCGACTGCATGTGGAACCTCGCGGGGCCGCGGCGGGACGTAATATGACGTATCGTCCAATACGTTCCCGGCAAACTAGGTGTTCACACCCTAATATTGTCCGGCGCGAAGCCATTACTATAAAATACCCTTGCCGATGTTACAAGCGGCCCCTTGCGGCCTCTGCTTGTGGGTGGTAGGATGCTGCCGACAATTTGATTTTGACGCGCGAGCGTCAAGTTACTGCTTTCCGAAAAACCACGAACTTGGGTCTTCGGACCCATGAACCCAGGAGCAGTGCTTGGACCGCGCCCCCGCTGTGGGGGCGTCGGCCGGGTGCTGTCCTGTGGTGCCCCTTCGTGGGGGTTTCGGAAGCGGCCCCGGTTCGGCGCCCCCTGTTTGTTGCGCCGGTGCCGAGGAGACAAGGCAACCCTTTGTCTTGCACGGGAGGGCACAATGGCCGACAAAGACAAGAAAAGGTTGATTGCGGACAGAGATCGGTTGATTGGAGAGTACGAGTGGTTGCGGCGTATGGCGTGCCATTTGGACATGGAGACCGAACACATCGACCGGCAACTCATCGAACTCGAAAATCTCCTGCCGGACGATTACGTCTTTTCCAACGATCCCTCGGAAAGCTAGCGGTCCGCCAAGTTGGGTTTGACAGGTTGGGTGCCACTGGCTCTGCCAGTGCTTGCCTCGATGCAACACTGGCAAAGCCAGTGGCACCCAACGAGCCAACCTATCAGTTTCCACTTGGTGGACCACTAGCGCGACGATTCACAAACGTCCATGCTGCGCCGACACGCGGGCACGATTAGAGTAGAATGTAGTTTGCACATATCTACTGAGAATTGAACTCCTCCATGTCACCTCGCATTACCACCGACCGTCCCCCGCCACGGCGGGAAGCCGCTTTGCGCTTCCTCGCCGGGCGGATCGACTACGAGCGAACCCAGTCGATGCCGAACTCCGAGGAGGCGCTGAAACTCGACCGGATGCGGGAACTGCTCCGGCGGCTCGACAACCCGCAAGAGTCGATGCCCATCGTCCATATCGCGGGCACCAAGGGAAAAGGCTCGACCGCGGCAATGATCGCCGCGATTTTCACGGCGACGGGCTATCGCGCCGGACTGTTCACCTCGCCGCATCTCGACCGGGTCGAGGAGCGGATGGCGATCGATGCCCGGCCTTGTCCGCCGGAGGAGTATGCCGAGCTGGTCGATTTGGTCCGCCCGGAGGTCGAGGCGATGGACCGCGCGGCGGCGCGTTGCGATCCGCCCGAACATGGTCCAACCTATTTTGAGATCATCACCGCGACGGCGCTGAAGCATTTTGCAATCCGAAAAGTTGAAGCAGCCGTTTTGGAAGTGGGGCTTGGCGGCCGGCTCGATTCAACCAACGTCTGCTCGCCCTGCCTGTCGATCATCACCAGCATCAGCATCGACCACACCCGACAGTTGGGCGAAACGCTCGAGTCCATCGCGGCGGAAAAGGCAGGCATAATCAAGCCCGGCACGACGGTCATCAGCGGCGTACGCGCCGAACGGCCGCGAGAAGTGATCGGTCGCGCCGCCGCGGCCGCTGGCTGCCGGCTGGTGCAGTTGGGCGTCGATTTCGACTTCGAGTACCACCCGCCGCGTCATCTGGAAAAGGCCCCGTCGCCCGCTCGATTCGACTTCATAAAGCCGCGACCGTCGGTCGCGCCCTCCAGCGCGACCGACGGTCGCGGCTTTATACTCGCCATGCTCGGCCGGCACCAGGCCGCCAACGCGGCCGTCGCGCTGGCGGCCATCGAGGAACTCCGCCGAAGCGGTTGGACGATACCCGAGGCCGCAATCCGCCGCGGTCTGGCCGAGGTCGTCTGGCCGGCGCGGGTGGAAGTTCTCTCGCGGCGGCCAGCCGTGGTACTCGACGCCGCCCATAACGGCGCTTCCATCGAGGCGCTGGTCGATGTGCTCGATGAGAGTTTTCCCGCTGCCCGACGAGTGCTCGTCTTCGCCGCGACCCAAGACAAGGACATCGGCGGCATGTTTCAAGTTTTGCTTGGCCGCTTCGACCACGTGATATTGACCCGCTACACGAACAATCCTCGCGGCGTCCCGCCCGAGGAGTTACAGAAGTTGGCGACCTATTGGTGCGGCAGTTCAACTGCCGCACCAACCGAAGTCTCCCCTCTCCCTTTGGGAGAGGGGCCGGGGGTGAGGGCTGCAAACATCGAGATCGCTCCCACGCCGGCCGACGCCTGGGACGCGGTCGGTCGCCTAGCCCAGCCGGACGATCTGATTTGCGTCACCGGCTCGTTCTTCATCGCCGCCGAGATGCGCCGTCTAATAGCCGAGCGACCTTTATCACCCCGCTCCTGACTTCCGCAACGCGGTCGAGGAAACGTCGTCGCGAAAAACCTCCGGCGGTACTTCTTCGCATATTGAACGAAGCACGTCGGGCAAATCCAGATCGGCGAGGCTGACGAACCCGCCGCCGTCCTCGCAACGGTTGAATACCAGGAACCGGCATCCATTGGCGGCGATCCGCTCGAGCGATTCCCGGCAGGCCGCCGCGTCGTCGCCGTGGTATTGCGGCGAGGCGATCCGACGCAACGTGTCGGCCCCGACGATGAACGTCGCCCCGGCGAACAGCCGCGATTTCTCCTCGAACCTCGCCGCGCGGGTGAGATAGATCGTCCACTCCTGCAAAAATTGGCCCAGACGGCGCTCGATCTCCATGTAATCCAACGGCGGCTTGTCCACGTTGACGATGGAGATTTCCACGACCGCGGGCTGCTGCGTCATATCCCGAGCAATCTGGGCCATGCGGCGATGGCCGGCGTGCAATGGATTGAAGGCGCCGGGAAAAACGAGCCGCGGCGGTTCGCCCTCCGGGCCGACGCGGACGCTCTCGACATTGCCCAGCAGCAGGTTTTGCCATTCCGCCGACGCACGGGTGCCCGACTTCTCAACCCGCTCGCCTTCGAGCAGTTCGAGTTCGAGCCGATCGGGAACGTCGCAGGCCGCGGCGACGGCGCTGAGCAGCAGCCGCCCGGCCAACCGCTCTTCTTCCACACGGCTGCGGCGTTCTTTGAGCAATTGCAGATGCCAGACGGTGGTCTCGCCGATGGTTTGCACGGCAACGTGGATGCGGTGCGGGCCACGCTTCGGCCGATCGGACGCCAAGCTGGCCGTACAGGCCACTCCCGCCACGGTGCTCTCGGGTTCTTCGTATCGACGCGCCCGCTGGAAGGCGACCATCGCCATTGCCCGGGCGGTCGCGGCCGAGCAGAACTCGTCCGGCGCTCCACCCAGCCACTCGACCATCGCCGGGGCCGAGTAGGGGACGACGGCTTCGAGAAGCGTTTTCGAGCCGCCGGGGACTTCCAGCAGATCGACGATTGCCCGGCTCCCCCCGCCGGTCGCCGCCAATACGATCCGCCACGGCGAATCGTGTATTAGCTGGACAAGTTGGTTGGGAGAAAAAGACATTATATGCAAGGTAGTTTATGCGTCCTATGCCCGACGGAAAAGAGTCGTCGGCAACTCGGCGGCGGCACCCCTCCGTCCTGGGGGAAGCATTATTCTTTGGCGGTTTCCAATATCCGCTCCTCGGCGGCGAATTACCATTAGAACCTGTCTTGGAAATGTAGCACAGCTACAAAAGAACTGTGCCACAGGACAATTGTACCCCAAATTAGGAGGTCCCGGTCATGGTTAAGAAAGTATTGGTAATCGGCGGCGGCGTGGTGCTGCTCGGCGTGCTGCTGGTCGGGCGCGACGCCTGCAGCTATCTCCGCACCTCGGTCGGCTACGTGACCGACGCGGCGAGCGAGTCCGTGCCCATCGAGTTCCAGGTCGATCGCGCGCGGGGCATGATTCAAGACCTCGTGCCAGAGGTCCGAAAGAACATGCACGTCATCGCCAAGGAAGAGGTCGAGGTCGCGCGGCTCGAGGAGCAGATCGCCGAGTGCCGCTCGCGGCTCGAAAAGGAAAAGGAACAGCTCCTGCGGTTGAATACCGATCTGGCTTCGGGCAAGGATACCTTCGTCTACGCCTCGCGGAGCTACACGGTGGACGAGGTCCGCGCCGATCTGGCCGGCAGGTTCAATCGCTACAAGACCGGCGAGGCCACCTTGGCCAGTTTCAGCGAGATTCGCAACGCCCGGGAGAAGAGTCTGAAGGCCGCCCGGCAGAAACTCGAAGGCATGTTGGCCTCGAAGCGTCAGTTGCAGGTCGAGGTCGAGAACCTTGAAGCCCGCTTGCAGATGATTGCCGCCGCCAGGGCGACCAGCGAGTATCAATTCGACGATAGCCGGCTGGGGCGCGTCAAGGAACTGGTGACAAATCTGCGCAGCCGGCTCGAAGTGGCCGAAAAACTGGTCAACGCCGAGGTCTACTACCACGACGAAATCCCGCTCGATCAGGCGACACCCGAGGACATCGTCGAGCAAGTGGCCGAACACTTCGCGCCCAAGACGCCGTTGGCTATCGAGGTGGCGAAGCAGTAGTGGGTAGTGGGTAGTGGGTAGTGGGTAGTGGGTAGTGGATAGCGAATTCCTGGCTTGCGTGTGACAATCGCCATGCTTCCACCACTGACCGCTACCCAAGTAGATTTTCCCCCGCACGGCCGGTACAATACGGAAGTGTAACCGTGGTCCAACAACAGGCGCCAACCTTGAAACCGAACGCCCGAGAAGCCGATCCGCGATCCGCCGATCAATCGGCCGCCGCAAGGCAACCGGCCGGGCACTTCCTCTACGCCGCCGGCGCGCGTCCCTTGGCCGGATACACCATCAAGCGATGCGTCGGCCAGGGTGGATTCGGCGAAATCTATTTCGCCACCAGCGACGCCGGCAAGGAAGTCGCCCTGAAGCTGATCCGCCGCAACCTCGACGTCGAACTACGCGGCATCCGACAATGCCTCAACCTGAAACACCCCAACCTGTTGGACATCCACGACATCCGCCAAGATGATCAAGGCGACACCTGGGTGGTGATGGAGTACGTGGCCGACCGTGTGCTGGAGAACGTGCTGGACGATCACCCCAACGGACTGCCGCCGGATGAGGCGTTGGCTTGGATTCGCGGCATCGCCGCCGGAGTCGCCTATTTGCACCAGCGCGGCATCGTCCATCGCGATCTGAAGCCGGGCAACATCTTCCGCGACGAAGGGATCGTGAAAATCGGCGACTACGGACTGTCGAAGTTCATCTCGTGCAGCCACAGCGGGCAGACCGAAAGCATCGGCACCGTCCACTACATGGCGCCCGAGGTGGCAAACGGACGATACGGCAAGGAGATCGACGTCTACGCCCTGGGCGTGATCCTTTATGAGTTGCTTACCGGCCGGGTTCCCTTCGAGGGCGAAAGCGTCGGCGAGGTGTTGATGAAACACCTGACCGCGAAGCCCGACGTCTCGATGCTACCGCGACCCTTCCGAGACGTGGTAGCCAAGGCCCTGGAAAAAGACCCTGAGTTGCGGTTTCGCTCGGCGGCGGAAATGGCCGCGGCCCTGCCGCCGCAAGGGAATACCCACATAAAGCCGCAACCGTCGGTCGCGCCGGGGAATACGACAGCGCGGCCCGACGCACCAGAGCGGGGCGCGACCGACGGTCGCGGCTTTATGGCAAACCGCCAGCGGCACGGCCGGCTTCGCTGGCACGAAAAACCCGTGCCGGCGGTGCTGGTTAAATCGACGCACCAACGCTTCACCGAGCTTGCCGGTTCGCTCCTGGTCGGCACGCTGACGGCGGCCGTTATATGCGTGGTCGCGGTGCTGATCGAAGGCTTTTTTCTCTCTTCCGTCGCCCCAAAGGCGGAGCAGTTTGCCTGGCTGCTGCTGGTCGGCACGGTGGGTATGTGCGTGGTGCTGGTTCCGGCGAAGTTTTGGGAGGGCTTTCGCGGCGAACCCGTCCTTCGCCGCTTCCTGATGATGGTGCTCGGGATGTGCGTCGGCGCGATCGCCTTCGGGCTGTCCGAGGCGTTGATGGTCGGTCTGCCCCCCGCGGCCGGATACCCCGACCCGCCCGGCTACAAACTGCCGCCGAGTTTCTACGACGCCGTCAACGGTCGGCCGTTGTTGATGGCGCACGTCGCCTGCTTCGGCACCCTGTTCCTGGTGATGCGTTGGTGGCGCCAGGCCGATCCATTGCGGCCGACGCGGATCAGTCTGTGGACGGTGTTCCTGAGCGTCGCCGTGGCAGGGCTGGTGGCCCATCTGTGGCAGTTTCCTCAACCGAAGCTGCCGATGATCGCAGGCACGATCTCCGTGTCGATTCAATTAGCCAGCCCCTGGGTGAATTCGAGGAAAAGAAAGATTCACTTGGAGAACTATTGATGCCAGTTTTATTGCTGCTCGTATTGGTCTTTGTACTTCTTCTAATTATCGGGATGCCGATATTTATCGTGTTGATATTGTTTTCCAAGACAAGACCGGTGGTATTCTCGTTGCTGGCAGGAGGACTGATTCTCGTAATGTTTGTCCTCTTGCTCTCATCGTTGATTAAGAGAGAAGCTGTAAGTCCGGAGCTCGCCGCATCCTTGATGCCGGCGGAAAACATCGAGGCCCAAACTGGAGCGCAGCCGCCCCCGGCTGTGCGGAATCTCCTTGGACAGCCGGAGGCGGCTGCGCCACAAGAGAATGTTGGGATAGGCTCTAAAACTTCCCAGGCGCCCGACTGGGTCAACGCCGCGCCGCGATCGGTCGGCGACGCTTATCAAATAAGCATCGTCGTCGGGCCTTACACGACTCGGGCGGAATGCGACGCCCAATTGCCCGCGACCCTCCAGAAAGCCCTCGACAGCTACGTCGAGGCGTGTCTTGGCGGAGAGATCCGGCGGCGGATCGTCCTGCCCGACGATTACCTACGCCAACTCGTCAAAGACCAATGGGAGGAAGTGCGGCAACATTCGTTTGGACCGATGACCACACGGCACATTCTGCTCGAGTTCGACCGCAAGGCAAAGGACCGCGTCCTCGACCAACTCCGACGGACAAAGGTTGCGGGGCGTCTTTGGTTCGCCGGCGTCGGGTGGGCCGTCTGGCTGGCGTTGTTGGGCGGGGTATATGGCTATCTGAGAATTGCCGGAAGCAAGAAGAGCGGGTAATTCGGAGTTTAGTCCGTAAAACAGCTATTTAACCCGGGTGAATACACCCAGGACAGCAGTCCGATTTCCGCACCCCGAAAACTCAACGGAACCGCAGCTTCAACACGTACTCCTCCCATTCTCGCTGAAACTTATCTATGTCCTCGCGGCCGAGGATTTTTTTGAGGGTTTCGTAGCCGGTCGGGTCTTGGCGGCAGTTGGCGCGGAAACGATGGTAGAACTTCCGCAACAGTCCTTGCTGTTGGAGATAGTAGCAGAGGTATCTGGCCTGGGCGTAGTTCGTCCCCTTGTCCATCATGTAGAACTCGTTGGTGGTCGTCGAACAGAGCGTCTTGAAGGAGGGAACCCGATTTTTCCGGATCGCCCGTTGCAGCCCCGGCAGACGCCAGTTGGTACGGCCGCGGATTTGGCCGTTCTCTTCGCCGGATTGCTCGTAGAGCGAGGCTAGGCCCTCGTTGAACCAGGCCGGGCACTTGGGAAAATTGGCCGCCACGAAGGGATGCACGATCTCGTGGACCAGGGTGCCGCCGCCCGTGGAAATGTTCATCACCAGTGCCCGGTCGGCGGCCGAGTAGTAGCCGAAGGGCGTGTCCGGCTTGGTGCGGAAGAGTTTCTTCGCGTTCCGTTGGTAGCTCTCCTTGTCCTTGAAGAGCCAGATGTCGAGTATCTCTTTGGGATCCTTCTCGAAGTAGGCGGCCTTGAGTTTCTTGACTGCCCACTCGACGGTATGTTTCGCCCGGCGTCGGACCTTTTCCGGCTTCTCGTCGCCGACGACCACAAACGGCGGCACGACCACGACGGTGAACCCATCGTCGGGCAGCTTCTTCTTCAGTTCCCTGACGTGCCGCTCGAACTCGGCGGCAGAATGGTTGCCGTAGCGTTCCGCCCCGAAAGCGCTCAACGACGCAGCCGCGGAAAACAGACAAAGAAAGAAACCACGGCCAAGCGCGGACAACCTTTTTCTCCCCTCTCCCTTTGGGAGAGGGGCCGGGGGTGAGGGTAGTCGGCATCGACGCCGGATTTCGTCTGCGTTCATCTGCAATTTCCTCTTCTTTGCCATCACAGTTTCCTACGCTTCTCAAACCCGATTGGTTCCATTTTACACGATCGGCGCGTTATATTGCGAGCGGAAAGACGCCTTGAAGTACCATAGGCCGGATCAAGCCCCGGCAAGGTTGGATGACGTTGGATGATGATTACCATTGGACGCCGGGTTGCAACCCGGCCTACCGACTACCGGCCGCTTAGCTCATGCACCGCCTCGACCAATGCGACGACGTTTTCCGGCGGCGTCTGCGGCAGCACTCCGTGGCCAAGGTTGAAAATATGGCCGGGCCGGCCGGCGGCTTGGAGGAGGATTTCCTTCGCCCGGCGGCGGATTTCCGACGGATCGGTCAATAAAACCACGGGGTCGAGATTCCCCTGAATCGCCCGATCGTGGCCGATCGCCCGCCAGGCGTCGTCGAGTCTAATGCGCCAATCGACGCCCACCACGGCCGGGCGTTTCGTCTCGCCGAAGGCCTCGCCCAACAGCGGCAGCAGCGCGGAATTGCCGGTGGCGAAGTGGATCACGGGCACGCCGGGCCGAAGCCCCTCGATTACCGAGCGGCTGTGCGGCAACACGTAGCGGCGATAGTCGTCCGGCCCCAGGCAGCCCGCCCAACTGTCGAAAAGCTGCACCAACTGCGCCCCGGCGTCGATCTGGGCGTTCAGGTAAAGGGTGACCGCCCGGGCCAGCCGACCCATCAGCGCGTCCCACGCGCCGGTGTCGGTGTACATCAGTGTTTTGACAAGCCGATAGTCGCGGCTTGATCCGCCCTCGATCGCATACGCGGCCAGCGTGAACGGGGCGCCGGCGAAACCGATCAGCGGCAGCGCCGGATCGAGGCCCGCCCGCGTCTTGCGGACCACCTCCATGACGAACTCCAACGGCTCGACGGTTTCCAGTTCCAGCAATCGGTCTACATCGGCGGCGGTACGGATCGGATTGTCCAGCACCGGCCCCCCGCCGCCGGCGAACTCCAGCCGCATACCCATCGGCTCGAGGATCAACAGCAGGTCGGAGAAGATTATCGCCGCATCGACGCCGATCCGCTCGACGGTCGCAATCATGACCTCGGCCGCCAGCTCGGGGTTCTTACACAGATCGAGGAAGGAGGTCTTCCGCCGCAGTTCCCTGTAGTCGGGCATATAGCGGCCGGCCTGACGCATCAGCCAGACGGGCGTCCGTCGGACAGGCTCGCGCCGGACGGCCCGCATCAAAAGGCTATTCATCCACGCGGGATCGGGCATTGGACGTAGGAGTTCGGGTGTAGGATTATTCAACCGCCATCCTACATCCTACGTCCTACCTCCTCAATCCCCTATCCCCGTCGCCACCGCCGCCAGGCGAGTGTCGCAAGAATCCCGACGATTAGTAAGACTAGGGTTGACGGCTCGGGCACGGGCATGACCGGCTCTGTATAGTTGCTTCCAAAATCAGGATTCGTGTCCCAAGTTCCGGAAGTATCGGGCACGGCAAACACCCATCCGGCAATATCGCCGTCTTCGAGCGTTTGGTTGCTGGCGCCCCACCAAGAGTAACTCCAGGTGTCGCCGGCGTCGCCGCTCGTCCAGAGATACAAATACAAGTTGGGCCAGTCGGTCGCCTCGCTGTAGGAAAGCTCCGAACTTATCGTGTAGGACATGGAGAGAATTTCGTAGCCCAAGGTTTCGTTCCAATAGCATTCAAAGAAATCAAATGTGCTGTCGGTTTCCGTGTGAAGTTGATACATCACGTCATACACCGAAATTGTTCCGCCCGCGGCGTCATAGTTCAAACCGAAGGCAAAGCTGTCGCTTGCGCCGTTTCCCGTGGAAAAGTCGATTACGAGCGCCGTTCGGTTCGCGCCCTCGCCGTACCAGTCTACGACATTGATGTCGTCGATCGTGGAAGCACGGGCCGCGCCAATCAGGACGAAAAACGCCGTCCCAAAAACAAAAACCGTTCCGACGACGAAAGACGCCGCGCGTGGATGCGTTGACGCACTCATTGCTGCTTCTCCTTTGTAAAAACAATAAAACGTTGCCTCGCGGCACAAAAACAACAACTCCAATTTCCGTAGAACGAAATCATTTCCGTCCTGCTTCCTGTCATTCCGCCGCACCGATGGCGACGACTTCCTCACCGTCGCGGGTGCAAAGGGCTTTGACGACGTCCACGCTCAACAATTCGCTCAAAAAACGCGCGGACCCGTCGCAAAACGCGGCACACACTCCGCCCGGATGATCGCTCCACATCTCGTTGTTTTGCGAGACGTTGATGGGACCGGTTTGATCGAAGATGTTTTGGCCGTTCGACCATTCGCCGTTGCACGGCCAGCCGCGGCCGGTGTCTTCCGCGACGATGATCGTGTGCGACGCCCCGTCGCGGACGTCCGAAAGAGTGATTGAATTGTCGTAAACCATAACGCCCGTGCCCCTCGTCATGGTATCGACGGACCAGCCGTACATGCCGCCGTAATCGATGCATCCCATGCCGTCGCGGTCGCTCCTCGTTTCCAGGTTGTCGACCGTCACGCCGCCGAGCCGTCCGAAGCCGAAGCGGCTCGTGCTCGGACACAGATACGTGGAAATGATCTGGTGCGTGGCGAAGCTGTTCTCCGGGGCTTTATAGCTTTTGTCGAAATGAAATTGTTCATGGATGTTCTGCTGTTCGATGTACGGCAGCAAGAAGACCGACCAGGCGATCAACTTGCCGCCCGGTTCGCAGCAGCCCGGCGGAAAACATCCGTGGACCTCGTGATAGCCGTGCAGTCCCAGGCCGATCTGGTGAAGGTTGTTGAAGCAGGAAACGCGCCGGGCGGCCTCGCGGGCAGCCTGAACCGCCGGCAACAACATCGCGATCAAGACGCCGATGATCGTAATGACCACCAGTAACTCGATCAACGAGAAACCAGCGCTACATGCGCGGCGGGAAAGCCCACGGGCTAAACGTGCCATCGGAAAACCGGAACAGCAAGACGTCAACAATTATTGCGGCCTCTGTCCCTCGCAACGGGCCGCAGCCAACGCGTTGGTAGGTCTTCTGGCTCCCGAGTTCGGGCCGGTCCAGCCTTCTCGCCGCACGCCCACCGCGCGGCAATGGCCAATCAGATCGGACCGCCCATTTTGTGGGACAAGTTGGCAACCTGTCCTACGTCTCACTCGGTTACAGCGGCGGGGCCGCCCCGGATTCGCACCGGTGTTCCCTGTTTGTCGGCCTTGTCCCACGGGAAAGACCGACCACCAACGCACATCGTAACGGAGATGAATCTAGCAGAACGCCGCGAAGCTGTCAAATGGGTTGGAAAAGAAAATCCGCCCCCCCCGTTCCAATGGCTTTCAGCAACGAAAACTACTACCTTGTTGCACAATGGCAAAATCTACTGAAACAAGGTATACCTACAGTAAGCGAAGTTCCGAGAACAGCATTTGCAATTATCGTGAATTGCGCCTGCCGTCCTCGGAACTCCTCCGGAACTCCCTTTCGCTTAACGCCTTTGCGTTCGCGGCTGCAAGCGGTTTACCATTTCGATTGCTTGAGCTGTTTCTCGCTATCCATGTTTGGCATTCCAATCAAACTCGTGGAGTCAACGATCAGCCCATCCTCGGCCGCCTTCAGCGCCAAGTTTGCCTCGTAGTATTTGTGCTCGTTGGCAAGCTTGGTGGCCTCGGTGACGCATTTTATCGTCGCCTCCAAGGGCATCAAAACGCAAGTGTACGTCACGTCGATCTCGCCGAGCCAAAGCTCGTTGATCGCTTCCTTGCTTTGACCGTTCTTGAAAAACTTGTTCGCCTTGTTGATGTGCCCCGCTTTTTCGGGCGAAGGGACGTAAGTCTCGGCCAAGGCGACGCTGCCGTCGATGGGAATCCAAACCGTATGCGCGGTTTGAGTCTTGCCCGTGACGGGCTGTCCGCCGCCGATGGTTTTCGAGAACGGCGTGAACGGCGACGCGTTCTTCGTGGCTGCATACAAGCCGTTTTTCGCCTTGTTCAGCATCTGGGTCGTCACGTTCGGTTCGCCGTTGAAGATGGCGACGCGCGCGGCGCGAACCGCCTGCATCGCGGCAAAACCGTCTTGCGAAACATTCATCTGGACCTCTTGCGACGACTTGTCCGCCTTGTACGCCTTGGCCGGATAATCGGCGGCCGTACAGAACGAACACAACGCAAGCGTCAACGCCAACAGGGAGATAACAACAGTCTTCACAATCCACCTCCTCGAATGGTTGAACTCGGCGGGAGAAGCCGGCCGGCGATACGATTCGACCTCGGATACTTCCCCACCTGAAAATACATAGGTCACTCGACGGCGCCATTCATGGTTATGCGTGATTTTCGCATTCCCGAGCGGGCCTATGGGTCCGTCAAAGCTGATTTGGTAGGTTTCGTTGGGGTGGCAGTTATACTGCCACCCCAACATGTGGCTTTTTCAACGGACTGCTATAATAGCGGTTTGATGGTGCTTACCCACAGCAGAGGTTTGCCGGCCTCGTCGCGGCGGACCTCGAACTTCAACCGCGCCTGAAACAACAGCTTCCGCAGCGCCAGGCTGTAGGTCGTCCGGCTCCGGGGGAGCGAGACAATGACCTTCTCGGGGTCGATACCGTGATGTTTTAGCGCGTTATGGTCGATCAGCACCGGCGCGCCGAGGCGTTTGCCGATCGCCTTCAAGGCCGTGGCGGCCGATACGTTTTGCACGTTGACGTTGTGGAACTCGAACAAGGCGGGCAATACGTCGCGGGCGGAATCGTCGGCCTCCGCGCCGACCGGCCAACACTCGACGCCCGACCGCGCCGCGGCCAATTCGTAGGTTGACTTTCCGCCGGAGGTTCGCGGCGCGAAGCACAAGCCCGACGAGCGAAGCAAATAGGCCAAAACCGTCCCGCGGGCGAGTCCGTTCAATTCCTCATCAACTTTGTCGTCGCCCAGCGCTCCGGCCAGACGAGCGTCGATCCTCAGCGGCGGGTTCAATCGAGCGGCGATTTTCTCGATCGCCCGACGCCGGGCCATGCCTTGAGTGTCGAAGCCGACCGGCGCGGCGAGGTTCTTGTTGACTCGGTCGAACTGTGCGGCGGTCAGACCGAACGCGCCCTTCTTCGCCCTGGACGAAGGGGGGCCGTTTTCGGCCAAGTCCTTCAACCATTGGGCAAGCAGGCCGATTTCGCTGCGTCGAAAACGTCGGCCAGGCAGCTTGATTTCATTGCGGGAGAGCACGATCCCGGTCACCACGTACTCCGGGTTCTCGACGGTGCCCCGAGTGTCGATCGCCGGTTTGCCGGCCTCTTTGACGGAGCGGATCCGCACGTTGCGTATGCCGGCCCGGCCCAACGCTTGCGACCATTCCTGAAAGGCCAATGCCGAGCTGTGGCTATCGCCGACCAGTTCCAAGCGGACCGTCCCGGCCGCATGGGCCGACGCGGCAGAGGCTGAGAATCCGACCAGAACAAACAATAAAACCGATAGTGAGATGCGAGTTTGCATGGTTGATACTCGGGGGGGGACAACGATTCCGCCGGAAAAACGTACGATCAACAACAGATTAGGTGTTACGTCAGAATAACTTGATGATTATTGGGTGGCAAACCGCCCACCCCTCAGTCCCAGGCTAATGTTACCGGCACACCGAGTTCGATACCCAGTTGCCGGGCGGCGTTGCCGCCGACCAGCGCCAGTTCGAGCCGGCCGTTGGAGCCGATCAGCGCGATCAGCGTCCCGCCGGGTTGGTCGGAATAAGTGCGATAGATGCCCCAGGTCTCGTAGATATTGCACACGACGCAGGCGCGGCGGTCGGTCGGTCGGCCGGCCAACGACTCGGCTTCGATGTTGGTGATGAGGTTGCCGAAGGAATCGATTTCGATCACCGCTCCGTCGATGCGCGAGGGGGCCGAGCGGACCTGAGGCCAATCGAGCGGCGTGAGCTTCTCCAGTGGCGGACCGAGCCGGTCGGGATCGAGTCCCAGCGCCAGCCGCGCCGCCACCGGGGCCATGATGTCGCGACCGTGGAAAGTGGCCGAGACGGGCTGCCGCCAATACTCCGGCTCGGTGAGTCGGATGATTTTCGACGGCCGTGTCCGCGCCGCCAGCCGGCTCAGCAGACCATTGTCCGGGGCGATGAACCGCTGCGAACCGATCTCCGCGTAGACGATGGCCCGGTCGGTTCCTACGCCCGGATCGACCACCGCCAGATGGATCGTCTCGGGCGGGTAACAATCGGCCGTGTCGTCAAGCAGCAGGGCCGCGCGGTGGATGTCTTGCGGCGGCACGTCGTGGCTCAGGTCGACGATCGTGGCAGACGGGTGGATCGAAAGGATCACACCCTTGACGGCCGCCACATAGGCGCTGCCGGGGCCAAAATCGGTGGTTAGGGTGATGATGCTCACAACTCGGGTTCTCTCCGCGTCCTTTTCTTCCGCCAACCAACACTGGCTTCCTTCCTATAAATCAATAGTACCGTACAATTACGGCGATGGCCAGCCATTGACGAACCTTCACGGAGGACGAAAAAATCGCATCCACTGAACGGCTTGCCGGAAGATGGAGCCAAGCGTAATAACCGAGTAGTATCTCCGTCGGAGGCTTTCCGACCCGTCGTACGGCTATCAGCGCTTCTTGACGGTCTGCCTCTTGCCGCCGACCTTCGCCTTGACTTTCGCCTTAACCTTCGCCTTGCGTGAGTGTGAGGGCTTGGTGGACTTGGCGGACTTGCCGTTGCCCTCGCGGGCCTTGCGCATCCGCTCGGCCGAAAGAACCTGACGCAACAAAGCGGAAAGATCGTCGAAGGCACAGTCGCAGGGTGGACCGGGGGCGTACTGATATACCGCGTGCTGAATCTTCCGCGGTAGTGAGAGCAACGTGGACGAGACCGTGCCCGACTCCGCGCCGGAGAGGACCACGCCGCGGCGGCCCTCGTCGTCCACCTTTCGCCCAAACACGCGGCTGGCAACGGCAAGGAACGTTACGGCGGAATCCAGGGTGTGCAAGGTCAACATGCGGCGAACGAACTCGTGGCGCGGGTCGCGTGGGTCGTCGACGTTCCCGTCGCTCAGCACGTGCAGGCCCGGCGTCAGCTCGACCACTTCGACGGTATTCCCGCCGTGTACCACAGCGGCGTAGCGGCCATCGGCGCAGACGTAGTTGGCCCCCGCGTAGATGCCCCTGGAAAGCTCCTTGGCGGCATAGGCGGATGCCTCCTTGGCGGTGCACAGCTCGAGTAGTTCGCGGCATAGCAGTCCGCGTGAACGCGGCTCGACGGGCAGGTCATTCTTCCGCCGGTTGCTGACCGCGCAGAACAGCCCATGTTGGTTCACCCCCAGCCAAGTCCCCCCCGCACGTCGGTCGATTCCGCACACCACCCGCGGCGATCCCGACTGAATCTTGGGATATTGCGTCGGGCGATCGTAACGTTCCTCACGATTCGCGGCGATCAGGATAGGCGTACCGCGGGCAACGCGGTACAGGATAGCCATCGTACACATGGTTTCTCCACCAGGACGAAGAGGATTCGAGCTTGCTTGTACCTATAAAATAACGAATTTCTCATCGCTCTTGCACCCCCCAGGTGGGCTGTTTCGGTGGCGATTTCCCCGCGTTCCACCGGCTAACCATCCATAATGCTACGAAACGGCATGGCTTTTTGCGGTAAACCGTTGCCGTCGATCTCGTGATTTTTCCGCCGCCTTGCATACCGGCTTTCAAGGAATCTACAACTCGATCTTGATCGGATAGATCAGCCCCCAATCCATTCGCCGCTCGAACGACTCCAAGGCCGTTACCAGCGAAGGTTTCACGGTCCCCTCGAACAGCGTATTTCCATCGACCACGATTTTGACCGGTTTCGTAGTGTCCACCATCTTGGGATGCAGCCAGACCGTGAAACGGGCAACGTTTTCAGTGCTGATCTCGACGGTGTTGTCGCCGCGATTGACCGCCTCGATCGCCGCCCCTGGATACTTGACCTTCCGATGCATCAATCGCCAACTGTCGAAATCCCCATTGCCGTTCGAGCGAAGTGCATCGTACTCCAGGTTTCCCTCGACGGCTTCGTTCAACGTCAGCCAACGATTGTGGACGACGGTGTAACGAAATGATTCCCGAAATCCCACGGGCGAGGCCAACGCCACGTGTGGATAATACGGATCGCGGCGCATGTTGCGCGTCGAATCGAAGAATCCGGCCACCTTGTTTCGGCCATGCCCGAAGCCGTGTTTGCCGTTATGTTCCAGATAAACGTGTTCGATCTTTTTGCCGGAAAGGATTTTGTCGGTCGATCTGCCGTATTCGACGTCGGTGTAGTGCCAGCGAGCGTCCGGCCGAGCGTCGCGAACGCCTTGCACGATGCACAGCGGGGTTCCGCGAATCGTCGGCCAATAGCCCAGCCTCCAGGAGCCGGAGTTGGCAATCACCGCGGCAAAACGGTCAGGTTGGCGCTGCACGTGATGAAACGCGCCGAATCCGCCCATCGAGTGTCCCAGCAGAAAGACCCGATCCGGGTCGATGTTGAACCGGGTCTTGCACTCGAGGATAACGTCGGCCAGATATTCGTCCGACTCGGGCAAACACCACCGGTAGTAGGAACGCTTGTTCCAGGGCGCGGAAGGGCCCACGGTTATCATCTCAGTCGCGGCCAGCATGTCGCCCGATCGTTGGCTGTAGCGTGAAGTCTCGTCGGTGGGAAAACGCAAAGTCGCCCGCGGCGCGCGTCGAGAGGTAGTCTTGCCGCCGCCGTGCAAAAAGACAATCAACCCGGTCGGCCTTTTCGGCCGGTAGCTTTTCGGCACGACGAAATAGAGCAAGTCGTCGGGATGCTTTTTGCGGAGCTTGCCGGTAATGAAATGTCTCTCGGGCAGGTAGCCGGTCTTCGTCGGTGGATAGGTCCGCTTGCTCAGTTTTTGCAACACGGGCTCGATCTCGCCCTGGTATTCGTCCAACCGATCGGCCAATCGCCCGCGCTGGGCTTCGTCGCGGCTCGCCAGGTATCGGCGGCAGACATTCACTGCCGTGTCCCGATCCAACGCTCGAACATAGGCCGGCCAAATCAGTCCGCAAAGGACGAAGGCCACTAAGCCGGGATATATCAACCGGCGTGGTGAAAGCGACATCTGATACTATTCTCCATCCCGATAGCCGCTGCTCATTCTACGGCGAATCGCATTGTCTGGCCAGATGTTCCCGGCGTCATTACATTTGAGAGAGTCAATCGGCGGAGCCGGCCGTCCCGCTCGGACGCCAATCGACCAGATGCAGTTCGACGCTCTGTCGGCCGCGGAAGTGGTTGATAACCGGCCGGAAGGCCACGTCCAACGGGCCGTCTACGGCGGCCAATTCGTCCGCCCACTCGCCGCCGCCGAAGGCCACCGCGCGCAAAGCGACGTCGTGCTGCGAAAGGGTCATCGCCAGATGATGTCCGCCGCTACCCAACGGTTTCGGCGGGCCGGCGAGCGTCACGCCGGTGGTGCAGAGCAGAGGCCGCGAGTTGCCGTGGCCGAACGGGGCCAGCCGCTCGACGTGACGGGCCGCTTCCAACGTGAACGCGCTCAGCGGCGCCTCGACGTCGATGAAAATCTCCGCCACGCGCTGATCGTGCGATATCCGGGCGTCGGCCAATTCGCAGAACGCGGCGCGGAAGCCGGCCAGTTGGTGCTCTTCGATCTTCAAGCCGGCCGCCGCGGCGTGGCCGCCGTGGGCCAACAGGTATTCACCGCAGTCGGCCAAGGCAGTGTGCAGATTGAAGCCCGGTATGCTTCGGGCGGAGCCGGTCCCCGGCCGGACTCCAGCCTTGTCCCAAGAGATCAGGACCACCGGGCGATGATACTTCTCGGCCAATCGCCCGGCCACGATGCCGATCACGCCCGGATGCCAGCCGTGGTCGGCCAGCACCAGCGCGGCGTCCTCGGCCGGATCGAACGACTCCTTGGCTTGTTTCGTCGCGGCAAGCTGGATGCTCCGTTCGATCGTCCGCCGCGTGGCGTTCAGCCCGTCGATGTATCTGGCAAGCTCCTCGGCGCGCTCCGGCCGGTCTGTGACCAACAGCTCGACGGCCAGTTGCGGCTGCCCAAGCCGTCCGGCGGCGTTGATCCGCGGGGCGAGTTGAAAGGCCACGTCCTCGGCGTCGAGCCGCATCTTGCCGTCGGAATGTTTTCGCGGGGCGATTTTGGCGACGTTCATCAGCGCGGTCAATCCCGGCGTCGGCGCGTTTGCCAGACTCTCCGTCCCGTGTCGGACCAGCACCCGATTTTCGTCGACCAGCGGCACGACGTCGGCAATGGTTCCCAGCGCGGCCAGCCCAACGGCTTGGACGAGAAAGTCCTTCATTCGCGGCGCGACCCGTTTTGCCCCGCTGGCCTGCTGGCAGAGCGCCCAGGCCAGTTTCAGCGCCACGCCCGAGCCGCTCAAATCGCCAAACGGATACTCTCCGACGGGTAATCTCGGATGGACGATGGCCGCGACCTCGGGTAGACGCGGGCCAGGCTCGTGGTGGTCGGTGACGATCAGTTCGACGCCCAACTCTCGGGCAAGCGCCGCCTCCTCGACGCTGGCGATGCCGCAATCGACGGTAATCAGCAGTTCGGTCCGCTCGGCGGCCAGTGTTCGGATGGCCTCGCCGTTTAGTCCGTATCCTTCATCCGCGCGATGGGGGACGTAGTATCCGACTTCGGCCCCCAGCAATTTCAAACACAACCAGAGGACGGCCGTGCCGCTGATGCCGTCGACGTCGTAATCTCCATAGACGGTGATCCGGCGTTTGGACGCTATGGCGTCGGAAATCCTCTGGGCGGCCAGACCGCAGCCCGGCAACAGGTCGGGATCGTGCAGCGCGGTGAGCTTTGGGGCAAGGAAACTTTTTGCGGCGACCGGGTCGGTTACGCCGCGGCAGACGAGCAACTCCGCCACCACCGCCGGGATATCCGCGGCGCGCCGCAGGGCCTCGATGCGGGCAAGATCGTGGGAATGGATGCGCCAGCGCTTGGACATAAAAGGCAGTTTTCAGTTGCCAGTTATCAGTATTCAGTTATCTCATCAGAAAAAACTGACAACTGTAAACTGACAACCGATTACTTCTTCTTTTCGGTGTGTTCCGTATGCTTCCGCAGCCGGGGGCAGTATTTTTTCAGCGTCAACTTTTCCCCGCCCGGTTTCCGCCGCAGGGTGTAGTTGTAGTCACCCGTTTCCTTGCAGACCAGGAATACGGGCTCGGCCTTTTTCTTGCTTTTCGCCATTGAAAGACTCTCCGAACCGACCGGACGATACGGCCCCGGAGCGGGACCGAAACGCGTATTGTACTAACATTTTGCGAGGCTGGGAATGGCCTTTTTTCCCGGATGGTGATCCTGTACGTCTTCGGTCGAATACATCGTCCGCCAGGCAGAAAAAACAGTGCAGACGGAAAGCTACCGCACCCCCCAGGGTGGGAGGATAGCTATAACGAAACGGGGGCTGGGTTTGATCGGCGCAGGGGGCGCGGCACGGCCGGATTGGGGTTTGGAAGCCGGCCGGTTGCCCCGTACTCGTGCTGGAACACACAAGTCCCGTACTCTCCCCAAATCCGAAGGGTAGCGTGGTTGACTCACTCAGGTTAGAATAGTTAATGGGGATGTCGGTTTGGGTACCCGGCGTATGGGCAAAACTCTTGTATTGTCCTTTTCAGGTTGATCATTGTAGGCCCGGTGTCGTTGCCGCTGGGTTAGAGGGTGTTTTGCCTCGCTATTTGTTGCAATCCGCGCAGATTACGTTACGCTGAATACGCTAACATATCGGGCTCTTTTCGGGAGTGCCAGGCCATGTCGGATGTGCCTCTGGCCGGAAAAAATTTGAAAGTGGCCGCGCCGCTCGCCCCGGGAGAGTGGCCATATGCTCGGGCTACGTCCTCAGCCGGCGCCGATTCCGCGCCCCGCGCCAACAACCACGCCCAGACTCCACGGCAGAACGAATCGCTCCCGCTCCTGCCGCACGTCGAGGACGCCTTGCCGCTCGGCATTTGGGTGGGAAAACGCGGTCTGTTGGTTTCGGTTTCCTGTCTCGCGCAGTTGCTCGTTCAAGAAGCGCCGGCCTGGATGGTGAGCATGGTCGTCCACATGGTCACCTTGGTGGCGATGGCGATGGTCACCGTTTCCGAACCGGTCATATACAGGCCGCAACACCTTGTCGTCACGCCTGCCGAGAAGAAGGTCGAAGAAATCGTGGACGTCGACGACAAATCGCCCACGACGTTGGACGACAACGCGGTGGTCGAAACGGTGGACTTGGACTCGAAGGTCGAGCAGGCAGAGAAGTTCGTCGATCCGAACAGCGAGCAGGAAGCGGCGCCGGCGACGGCGGAAACCCCTGAGTCCGGCATACATCCCGTGGCGCCGGGCGATATGATCAAATTTGTAGGCGGTTCCGGCAAGAGTCCGTTCTCCGGACGCGCCATGGCGAGGAACATTAAGGAAGTCGAGCGGGAGGGAGGGTCCAAGTCCAGCGAGCAGGCCGTCTCCAAAGCGCTGAAATGGCTGGCCAACCACCAACTTCCCGACGGCGGTTGGAGCTTCGACCTCAAACGCTGCCCAACCTGCAACGGTCAATGCCGAAACTCCGGCAAACTGGCCAGCGCCCGCAACGCCGCCACGGGCTTGGCGCTGCTGCCGTTCCTGGGTACCGGAGACACGCACAAGGCCAGCAGAAAGTACAAGTCCACCATCAACAGGGGTCTGCGATACCTGGTAGACCGCATGCGCGTCGGCAGCCACGGCGGCGCGCTGAGCGAGTCGGGCGGAACCATGTATTCGCACGGCATCGCCGCCATCGCAATCTGCGAGGCCTACGCCATGTCGAAGGATCCAGACCTCTTGCCCCCAACCCGCGCGGTGCTGGGCTACATCTGTTACGCCCAGGACCCGATCGGCGGAGGCTGGCGTTATCGCCCGCGACAGAAGGGCGACACCTCGGTCGTCGGCTGGCAACTGATGGCGCTAAAGAGCGGCTACATGGCCGGCTTCGACATTCCGCTGCTGGTGGTCGAGCGAACCTCTCTGTTCCTCGACGGCGTTCAGCAAAACGGCGGCGCCGCCTACGGCTATACCAACCCCGGCCAGGGCGAGGCGACCAGCGCCATCGGCCTGCTGTGCCGCATGTATCTCGGCTGGAAGCGGGACAATCCCGCGATGGAGCGCGGCGTGCGGATGCTCAGCAAGCGCGGACCTTCGCCCAGCAACATGTACTACAACTACTACGCCACCCAGGTAATGCGCCACTGGGAGGGCGAGCCGTGGGAAAACTGGAACCGCCAGATGCGCGACCAGTTGGTCCACAGTCAGGCCAAGCAGGGCCACGAAGGAGGGAGTTGGTTCACCGGCAGCGGCGATCTTGGCGCGCCGACCGGCGGCCGGCTCTACTGCACGGCGATGGCCACGATGATCCTCGAGGTCTACTACCGCCACATGCCCATCTACCGCGCCGAGAGCGTCGAGCAAGACTTCCCCGACTAGCGCACGGCTCCTTTTCACCGCTCGGGGATTCTGGCCAGATGCCCACACACTTGCCTGACCACTGACCTCTGTTCTCTGCCCTCTGACCACTGGCCACTGGCCACTGATTTCTGGCGTGAAAAGCGGTTTTTGCACCCGCCCCAGGGGCGCGCAAAAAAACCCTCGATCTCGGCGGCCAGAAAACAGCCTTTTTTTAGGCGTTTTCGGCTGGTAGAATGACCTCGTCGCAACACCCCATCGGCAGGGGCTGCGAAAAGTTTTGCGCATCGTCGCCGCAAGCCCGTGTTGTTGTTCAGGTTACGGTCGATTTTCCGGTTTGAATTAACTGGAAAAAATTCCCGATTTCGCCATGTAATTCTTACGTCGATTCGCCAAGGTCCGACGATGCGTTCAGACCGCTTAAAACAAGGGCTATTCATTTCGCTTTTGCAACTGCGCTTTAGACGCAAGTGCAGATTAACCCCAGGTTGATCAACCTGGTATACCAGGTTAATCAACCTGGATGCGCGGGGTTGAATTGGCCCCAAATGAGTCCGAACGCGCAAAAACCCCGCCCGAGCCGTTTTGCTGAAAAGTTAGCGCAAAAATGTCTGGGTGGCACGTCCCTGAGCGCAGCGAAGGGCGTGGCTGGCCGTTGGACACGCCCTTCGCTTCGCTCAGGGACGTGCCACCCTACTTTTCTGTTTCTCAATCTACCGGGTCGCCTTCTTAATCAGTCTCGCCGCTTTGCGAGACGCTGCTTCGTCGTCGAAGCCGATCACCGCGGAGAACCTTGCCCCGATCACTTGCGCCACCAGAAACCCAACGTTGACCTCGGCCTCGGCAATTGCTTGGGCAATGGCGTGCCCCAAGCCTGGCTTGTTGTTGCCCTCGACAAGCAGCGTCGGAATGGACGACTTTTTGAGCCCGGCTCTTCGTGCGGCAGTAGTCGCTCGCTTCCCGGACACGGGACACACCTCGATGGCGGCTTTGTTTCGGTGGCCGTGATAGCGATAGCCCATCACCACCTGCAAGTCCGCACCGGCATCGGCAAGTGGACCGAGCGCTTTGTCAAGCACTCCAGGCTTGTTTTCAACTTCGCTTCGCCACAGGGTAATCTTCTTGACTGTAACAGCCATTGTCATCCCTCCTTTTACAGAGATACAAAGAGACGTTGTACGAGAGCACCCATAGCAAAATGGCGACCGAAACCGTCTCAGGCGTCCGTCGAAGGCACCCACGGCACCTAGCCCGCCGCACGCCTGAACGCATCGGGGGCCGTCCATACCCAAGTGTAAGTATTATATGGTCCCGCGGCCACAAGTCACCCCCCCGTAACTGTTCACGGGGTACCCGTCATTCTGAGCGTAGCGAAGAATCTTGTATGAGATTGCGGCGCGGGAAAGATTCTTTGCTGCGCTCAGAATGACGATGTTTTCCCAACCCGTGAACGGTTGCCACCCAATCCCCAACCCCCCGCGATCATCACTTCCGTGCCAGCCAGGGGGCGATTATCCGCTTGATCCGCTTCCACCTGCCGGCCGACGGCAACGTCCACTCCTCGGAGGCCATCAGGTATGAGCGAAAACTGATCAGTAATTCCCGCGCCTGGGCCTGCACGTCTTGACTCCGCCGGTCGCGGTCGGTCCGCGGACCAACGACGATTTGAATCTTTGTCCGCGTCGTCTCGCTACTCGGACTCCGCGTCTCCGGGTCGTCGTCGTTCTGCAAACGCTCCTCCTCGAACAACAACTCAACGAGCAGGGCGGTCGAGCGGTCCGTCAGGCGGCGTACGCGGCCGACGGGCTGATCGTCGATCTCCAGACAGACCCGGTTGCCATCGATCGACACGATCCGCGCCCGATGGTCGGCCACGAAACCGCGCAACTTCTCTATGGCGATCCGTACCGGCACCGGTGTGATCAGGTCTTGCTCGAACAACTGCTTGGGCCGGGCGGACTTCGACTGCCACGGAGCCGATTTCCCTTCGACCGGCTCGCCGCCGATGCCGCCGCCAAGTTGCACAACCGTGTTGCGCCCGTTGGCCTTGGCCATCAACAACGCGCGGTCGGCGCGGCGGAGCATTGTTTCCGGCGTGTCGCCCGGCTGGATTTCCGTCACACCGAAACTGACCGTCGCCGCCCGCCCTTCCATCTTCGTCTGCGCGAGCTGGCTGAGCGACTTGCGAATTTGCTCGGATCGCCGTGCGGCCGTGTCGTTGTCGCAGTCGGCGCAGAGGATTACGAACTCCTCGCCGCCGTAACGGGCCACCAAGTCGCCGGGGCGACAGGAACTCTTCAGCAACGAGACCAGACTCAAAATGACCTCGTCGCCCGCCTGATGGCCGTAGGTGTCGTTGACCTGCTTGAATCTGTCCAGATCGCACATAATCAGGCTGCACGAGACCTGTTGCTGTCTGTGTGCGGCGATGAACATCGTGTGTACGCGGTCGAATTCCGCCCGATTGGCCGTCTGGGTCAGCGGATCCTTGGTCGATTTTTCGTGCAAGTTCTGGCAGCGTCTCTCCAGGGATATTTCCGAGGAGGCGTCGTGGAACAGCAGCACCGCTCCCTGGGCAACGCCTTTGCGATCGATCACCGGTATGGCGTGTGCGTCTACGGCCACCATCCGCCGTCCCCGGCCGAGGATTCTCAGCCGTCGCAACGATTGCACTCCGCAGCGGATCGCGGTATTCACGGGGCAGTCCGACTCGTTGATCGAGCCTCCCTTCTCGTCGGCAAGTTCGAGCAACGTCGGCCGCCACGTTTGTCCGCGAACGCTGGTTCCGTCGATGCCGGTCAGCCGTTCCGCTCCGCGGTTCCATAGCACGACGCGGCCCACGGTATCGACAAACACCACCGCATCGTACATGTTGTCCAAGAGCTGGCCTTGGAACAACGATCCGATGTTAGGCTCGGCGGACGGCAAGGGCGCGAAATTAGTTTCCCAGTATGAATCGACCGCCGCCGGGTCCAGCGTCCGCAGCCAACGATGGGCCGCCTCCCAACGCGCCGCCGTCTGGTCTTCCAGGCAAAACTCCGCGAACCGATGGGCCAACTCCGGGTCGAATTGCATACCCGAACACTCGCACAATTCCGCCATTGCCCGCTCCCGCGAACGGGCCGGCCGGTAAACGTGGTCGGTCGTCATCGCGTCGAAGGCCTCGACGATGGCGATCATCCTCGCGCCCAAGGGTATCTGACGGCCGCGCAAGGAAAAATCCGTCCGGCTGCCGTCGTACCAAGCCGAGACGTGCTCGACGATCTCAAGCACCTTTTCCGACGCGCAACCGCGTCGCAAGATTTCCAGGCTCATCTTTCTGGCACGGTCCATCACGGCCGATTCGTCGCGGTCGAGCTCCGCGGGCTTCAGCAGCACGTGGTCCGGCGCGCCGATCACGCCCACGTCGTGCAGCAGCGCGGCCAATTCGATCGCCTCGCGGTCGGTTGCCGAAAGCTCCATTTTCGTCGCCCAGGCCGAACTGCTCAAGGCAACCCGCAACGCGTGTCCGGCAACCGCCGCATTCTTGCACTGCAACGCGGCGAACAGGCCGGCGGCCACTCCCAGCCGAACCTGTACGAGTTGGTCGTCGGCGGAGCGGCTGAACACCGGCGGCAGCGTATGTCCGGCGATGGTGACCGCCTCCAACTCCAGCAACAGGGAGTTGAGTTCGGTCATCCAGCGCTCGGCCGAAGTCGGCGCGGACACCGGCGGAACTGCCGTGCTTGGGACGGCGGCGGACTGAGACAGTGGTTCTGGGGCAGTGCTCATTGGTGTGTGGCTCTCGGTAGTTGTATCTGTCAATGAAACCCTAGGTCACGTATGGAGTTGGGGCAAAACTGAAAGCCGCGGCACGGGTGGTGGTGCGATTGGTATAACACGTCCCGCCCGTAGCCCGCGATGGCCGGAATGTTGACCGACGGCAACGATGTGGCCGATTTGATTCACCGCGGCGCGGCCGAGAACGCATATTCGGCACAATTCCCCCGTCTGTACGTGTGGCTGGCTGGATAGCAGCCCGTTGAAAAAGCCACATGTTGGGGTGGCAGTTGTACTGCCACCCCAACAATCTCGCTTGGGCACCCTTTTTCAACGGGCTGATGGGGCTGACGTGCCGTCGGCTGCTTGATACTACAGTTGCGGCATGGCAATTCCGAGGCTCAAAAAGCGGTAATATACGCAAGCCCGGCAGCTTAGGATAGTTATTGCCGCCGTAATGGAGTTGCCGACGGAGACATGCCGAAGCACATACAGAGGTACCGTGTGTTCTCCGACCCCAATCCACCTCCACGTCCGTGACCATTGCCGCCTCCAGTTCGTTCCGCCGATACGGCCAGCGCGACGAGCGTCGCCGCCGGCTGCTGACCGATGATCTGTACGATCAGGGGGACCGACCGGGTTGCCGAGTTTGGACGGAGGACGAGCCGGCGTCGCGGAAGTCGGAAAACTATGGGGACGCCAAGTTTCTGCAACAACAGTTGCGGTTGCTCGATCTGGTTCCGCGACGGTTGATCGTGTTGGCGGTTCTGTTGTCGGTCGCCGCAGCGGTGGTTGTCGGGTTGGAGTTTGCCCACGCCTGGATGGTTGGTCGGGCGGCAGCCGGTGGAACAACCCTGACCACGCTGGACGTGGCCGCTAAAGGGAGCCTGGCCTGTTGGTTCTCCTCGCTGATGTTGCTGACGGCGGCCGCCGCCGCGCTGTTGATCTACTCGGTCCGCCGTCATCGCATCGACGACTACCAAGGACGATACCGCGTCTGGATTTGGGCCGCGGGCGGATGCTTTCTGCTGGCCACCGATCAGTCCGTGGGCCTACGCGAGGCGTTCCGCGAGATGATGATCTCCCTGACCGGAACTCCGCTGTTGGGCAATGGCGATCCGTGGTGGGTCGTGGCTTATGCGATAATTTTCGGGGCGATCGGTTCGCGGCTACTGATGGACGTGCGGTTCTGTCCGCTTTCGGTTTGTGCCTTGTCCGGCGCCGCGGTTGCCCACGGCCTGACTGTTGCCCAGCGGTTTGGCTTGATGGTTTTCGACGGCGGCGTCAACAAAGTCATGTATCTAGCCGGGAGCGAGATGGCCGGCAACCTGCTGCTGTTGGCCGCGTTTGGCTCTTTCGCCCGGCACGTCGTGCTCGACGCCGAGGGTCTTCTGCCGCGTCGTCGGCGGAACGAGCCAGAAGATCGGCAGTGCGAAGATGACCAATTCCGCTCCACCGGCCCCGGACGATGGCGAAAGATCGACCCGCCGCACGTCGCCCCACGGCCGACGCATCAGCGTCCGGCAACGACCTCGCCTACATCGTTGCCCGCTACCGCCGCCGCCCCATCGTCGGTCGCTCGCAAGCTGACCAAGGCCGAACGGAAGGCGATGAAAAAACGTCTGCTCCAACAGCGGATGGAACGAGAGCGGAAGTGTGGGTAGTGGATAGTGGATAGTGGATAGTGGTCAGTGGCCAGTGGCCAGTGAAAACAACGCCCGCCGACTGCGGTCGGCGGGGGGACATTCTCGTCTCGGATCATTGTGGAACCAGCAAGATGTGATATTCTTATTCTACTAACTGACCACTCTCCACTGACCACTGACCACCGACCACCGACCACCGACCACTGCCCACTACCCACTACCCACTACCCACTACCCACTACCCACTACCAACTACCAACTATGATCCGCACCCGTTTCGCCCCCAGTCCGACCGGATACCTGCACATCGGCGGCGTCCGAACCGCGCTTTACAACTGGCTCTTTGCCCGGCAACACGGCGGCCAATTCATTCTGCGGATCGACGACACCGACAGGCAGCGGAACGTCGAGGAGGCGTTGCGGCCGATCCTCGATGGGCTGCGCTGGCTGGGTATCGACTGGGACGAGGGGCCGGAAGTGGGCGGGCCGCTAGGGCCGTACTATCAGTCGCAACGCTTGGATCGTTACCGCAACGCGGTCGAAAAACTTTTGGCCGGCGGTCATGCCTATTACGACTACGCCACCACCGAGGAAATCCAGGCGGAGCGCACCGAGGCCGAGCGAGAGAAGCGGATGTTCCGCTACAGCCGTCGATTCATGGCCGAGACCCCCGCCGATCGGGCAAGGTTCGAGGCCGAGGGCCGCCAGGCAGTGGTCCGGCTGAAAATACCCGCCGAGGGAAAACTGACGATCGACGACGCGGTCCGAGGGCGGGTAGAGTTCGATTGGGTAAACGAGCAGGACCACGTCGTCCAACGCGCCGACGGCACCTGCCTCTACCATCTGGCGAACGTCGTGGACGATCACGATTTTCAGATCACGCACGTAATCCGCGCCGAGGAACACCTCTCGAACACCACTCGGCAGGTGTTCATCATCGAAGCGCTCGGCTACCCGCGGCCGGCCTACGCCCATCTGCCGTTGGTGGCCGAGCCGGGCAGCCATACTAAGCTCAGCAAGCGGAAGCTGGACAAGTATCTGAAGAACCGCGATTTCGCCGAGCTGCTCGAACACGGCCGGAAAATCGCCGCGTCGATCGGCCACCCGGTCGAGGCAGACGCCTTCAATCCGGTGATCGTCGATTTCTACCGGACGGTCGGTTTTCTGCCCGAGGCGATCGTCAATTATCTGGCGCTGTTGGGCTGGGCGCTGGACGACAAAACCGAGCATTTTTCCCGTAAAGAATTGATCGAGAGCTTTTCTTTGGATCGGGTGAATAAGGCCCCGGCCAGCTTCGATCCGAGGAAGCTGATGGCCTTCGAGGAGCGGCACTTTCAGTCGCTTCCCTCCGAGCGGAAAGTGGAGTTGGTCGTTCCGTTTCTGGAAAAGGCCGGGCTGATCCAGTCGCCGCCGAGCGATCAGCAGCGGCAATCGATCGCCGAAATCGTCGCGGCGGCCGGCGACCGGATAAAAGTGGCCGGAGACGTTTTGGAGTTCGCCGATTTCTTCCAGCCCGACGACCGGCTCGAATACGACGAGAAGGCGTTCGCCAAAAACCTCGGCAAGCCGGGCGCCGCCGAGTTGCTGGCTAAGTTCCGCGACCGGCTGGCGACGGCCGAGCCGTTCGAGTCCGCCGCGCTCGAGGCGCAGTTGCGCGATTTCGTCGATGCCGAGGGGATAAAGATCGGCCAGATCATTCACCCCTTGCGCGTGGCGGTGACCGGCAAGTCGATCGGCTTCGGCCTATTCGACACCCTGGCGATCCTCGGCCGCGAGCGGTGTTTGCGGCGGATCGAGCGGGCACTGGCGAGGCAGTAAACACCGTTGACGACCCAGAATTGAATCGGGGCGTTTAAGTGGTACAATATACTGACATGGATAAACACGAAAAACTGTACGAATACATCCTGATGCGTCGATCAGACGCAAACGTTTCTTTTGAAGGACTGTGTTCGCTGGTTAAACGTCTCGGGTTCGTAGAGCGTATTAAAGGCGACCATCACGTTTTTTCCAGAACGGGCGTGGAAGAGATATTGAATTTGCAACCAAAACGTGGAAAGGCAAAACCATACCAGGTGAAACAAGTCAGGGAAATTATTTTGCGTTACAGACTCCGTTTAGGAAAGTCAACCGATGAATAGCAAGTACGAGATCATTATCTACTGGAGTGAAGAGGACAGCGCCTACATTGCCGAGGTGCCCGAACTTCCCGGCTGCATGGCCGATGGTCAGACGTATCAGGAGGCGTTGGCCAACACGGAACGGATCATTCAAGAGTGGATCGAAACGGCCAAGGAACTCGGGCGACCGATCCCTCAGCCCAAGGGCCGTCTTCTATATGCTTGAATTCCCGTAACCGTTCACAGGGGACTGTCCCAATTTTCGCGGCGTGAGGGACGTTGCCGGGCGAATTGACTTGACCGCCGCGAAAATGGGACTGTCCCCCCGGCACCGCGGGAAGGGGGCAGGTCCATGTTTTCGGCCAACGGTTCGTCGGCAAAAAGCGTTTTTTCGCCGAAAAATGGACCAGTCCCCGGCCCTGCTGGACCGCCGGCCTTGCAAGACGTAGGATTGGGTGGCCGGGGCCTTCGTTCTCGCTCGCCCCGACGCTTTTTCGATCATATTTTCACGCGGGGAGGAAGCCATGAAACTCCGTGACATTCTCGACGTTAAGGGGAGTACGGTCCACTCGGTCCCACCCGACGCCACGCTGCAAGACGCGGTCGATAGTCTGGTCGAATATCGCATCGGATCGCTGATCGTCCACCGGGGCGACTCCGAAGGAACGGTTGAATTGCTGGGAATCATCACCGAGCGCGACATCCTTCACGCCTGCGCCGCGGGCAAGCGACCGCTGGCCGAGGTGAAGGTGGCCGAGGCGATGACGGCCAAACCGGTCACCGGCGCACTGGACGACGACCTGGAACACGCCATGGGACTGATGACCACCCGGCGCATCCGGCATTTGCCCGTGCTGGCCGAGGGTCGTTTGGCGGGCATGATCTCGATCGGCGACGTAGTCAAGGCCCAGCACGACCGGCTGGTGCTCGAAAACCGACTGCTGAAAGACTACATCGGCGGTTGACGCCGTTCGAGTTTCGCCCGGTCCACCTCGACACCCAAGCCGGGCGACTCGGGTACGGATATCATGCCTTCGACGATTTCCAGTGAATCGGCCAGCACGGTATCGCGGAGTTGGCGGGGGGCGATTTCGTTGCCCGTCGAGAAGGCGGGCGTGGCAGCGGCCAAGTGGAGCATGGCGGCCGTGGCGATACCCAGCGAGGCCCGGCACCCGAGCACGGGC